>JANNOI010000002.1:0-48564 GCA_031398975.1 Alphaproteobacteria bacterium
CCTGGCCCGCGCGGTCGTAACAAACACTTCTGCGGCCTCCCGGACTTTCTGCCGAACAATCAAAGAAAACGTATTCGCCGGTCCCTTTGTCATAACCAACAACATCCGGTTCGCCCCCAGTTCTCTCCATCTCATTGAGCGACCGCAGTTTCTCGGGATTGGAAGCCAGTCTTGCTTGAACGTCAGGCCATTCAAGACCTTCGTGACGGTTCATGTTCTTCTCGAATCGGGCATTCAAAATCCCGAAAAGCTCTTCACGTTGTTCTGCGTTCATGTCTTTTGCTCCTCGTCCAGGCGTCTTGGCGACCTGCTCGCCAGGCAGCCGTCAATGCTCATTGTTCGTCTGGCGTACCCCCGGTTTCGCCAGTTTGCGCGGCTACGCGAACCTGGTTGCTCCCCGGTGCCTTGGCTTGGTAAAGCGCAACGTCGGCTTGTTTGAGCAAAAACTCCGGGCTATCCCCCGGGCGTAGGCTAAACATAGACTAAAGGGGCCAGGCTCACATTTCAAGCGACGATTGCTCCGGCGCCCCAGTCTTTTCCACGGCTGACTTTCGGGGCGATTGCGAGGCCGCGCGCGTACACTCTGGGCGGAGGAAACGCTCATGAGCCTCAAAGGCAAGACGCTTTTCATCACCGGCGCCAGCCGCGGCATCGGCCTTGCGATTGCGCTGCGCGCCGCGCGCGACGGCGCAAACATCGTGATCGCCGCCAAGACGGCGCAAGCCCATAAGCGCCTGCCGGGCACCATCTATTCGGCCGCTGAGGCGGTGGAGCAGGCGGGCGGCAAGGCGCTGCCGCTGATCGTGGACGTGCGCGAGGAGGCGGAGGTGCTGGACGCGGTGGCGCAAGCCGAGGCGGCGTTCGGAGGCATCGACATCTGCGTCAACAACGCCTCCGCCATCCAGCTCACCGGCACGCTCGATACCGAGATGAAGCGCTACGACCTGATGCATCAGGTCAACGCCCGGGGGTCCTTCCTGGTCTCCAAGGCCTGCATCCCGCACCTGAAGCGCGCGCCCAATCCCCACGTCCTGATGCTTTCGCCCCCGCTCGACCTATCCCCCAAATGGTTCGCCAACCATGTCGCCTACACCGCAGCCAAGTACGGCATGAGCCTGTGCGTGCTCGGCATGGCCGAGGAATTCCGCGCCGACGGGGTGGCCTTCAACGCGCTCTGGCCCCGCACCGCCATCGCCACCGCCGCGATCGAGTTCGCGCTTGCGGGCCAGGAGGGCCTGCGCCAGTGCCGCAGCGTCGAGATCGTGGCCGATGCGGCCTACGCCATCTTCAACCGCCCCGCCCGCACCACCACCGGCGCTTTCTTCATCGACGACATCCTCCTCTATGAGGAAGGCGAGCGTGATTTTGATCGCTACCGCGTGGATCCGACGTCCCACTTGATGCCCGATTTCTTCGTGCCGGACTGGGCCGTCCCGCCCCCGGGGGTCACGCTGGCGCCCGTGCGCGGATGATCGTCTACACCCATCCCGCCATGCTGGCGCACATGCCGCCGGACGGCCATCCCGAGCATGCGGGGCGGCTTTCGGCGGTGCTGGCGGGGCTGGCGCCCTTAGGGCTGGAGACACGTGAAGCCCCGTTGGCGTCGCGGGAGGCGATCGAGCGCTTCCATACCCCCGCCCATGTCGAGGCGCTGGAGGCGGCGTTCCCGGCCGAGGATTGCGTCGCGCTCGACCCCGACACCTTCCTTTCCCCCGGCTCGCGCGAGGCGGCCTATCGCGCCGCCGGGGCGGTGGTCGCCGCGACCGATGCGGTGATGGCCGGGGAAAGCGAGCACGCCTTCTGCGCCGTGCGCCCGCCGGGCCACCATGCGGAGCCCGGGCGGGCGATGGGCTTTTGCCTGTTCAATTCGATCGCCATCAGCGCGGCGCACGCGCTCCACGCGCACGGCTTGGCGCGGGTGGCGGTGGTGGATTTCGATGTGCATCACGGCAACGGCACGCAGGCGGCGGCGGAGCGCGAGCCGCGGCTCTTTTTCGCCTCCACGCACCAGGCGCCGCTCTATCCCGGAACCGGGCTCTCCCACGAGCGGGGCCGCCACGGCAATATCCTCAACGCGCCGCTGCCGGCGGGGGCGGACGGGGCGGCCTGGCGCGCGACGATGGAGGGGCAGGTGCTGCCCGCTCTGGCCGCTTTCGCGCCGGAGTTTTTGTTCGTATCCGCAGGGTTCGACGCCCACCGCGACGATCCCCTCGCGGGCCTTCTGCTCAGCGAAGCGGATTATTTCTGGGCGGGCCAGGCGCTGGCGCGCGCCGCGCGGGGGAGCGGTAAGGGGCGAATTGTCTCGGCGCTGGAAGGCGGCTACGACTTGGCCGCGCTGAGCCGCGCCGCGCCCGCCTTCGTCGAGGGGCTGGCGCGGGGGCGGGCCGGGTAAGGCGCGCCGGGGCCGCCTCAGCGGGGAGGCGTTAAGCGGGACGGGAAGGGGATGGATCAGGCCGTGGCGCAGCGCGACGCATCCCAACGCCTATCCCGCGCCCCCGCGCAGGACGCAGCGCCGCCCGCGCCGGGCGCCCTCATCATCGCGCGCCACGGCCAGCCCCTGGGGGACCGCACGGTCAAGATCACGTGGCGCGAATACATCGAATGGTGGGCCGCCTATGACCGCGACGGCCTGGCCCCCGGCCAGGAGCCGCCCGCGGACCTGCTGGCCGCCGCCCGCGAGGCCGATGTGATCTACACCTCCACCCTGAAGCGCGCGATCGAAACCGCCGAGGCCGCCGCGCGCGGGCGCCCCGTGCGCCGCTATCCGGTGTTCGTCGAGGCGCCGCTGCCGCCCCCCCCGATCGCGGGCCGGCGCACGCCGCGGGCGTGGGGGGTATGGGCGCGCTGCGCCTGGTGGCTCGGCCGTGCGGCGGGCGGGGAAAGCCGGGCGCAAGCCGAGCGCCGCGCGGAGGCGGCCGTCGCCGTCCTCACCGCGCACGCGCTCGCCGGCGAGACGGTGCTGTTGGCCGCGCACGGCTGGTTCAACCGCATGATGCGCCCGGTTCTGGCCCGCCAGGGCTGGGTATGCGTGCACGACGGGGGCGACCGGTACTGGTCCTTTCGCCGCTACGAAAAGCTGCGCTAAGAGGGGCGGGGGACGCTGGTCGGAGAGCGCCAATGGTGGATAGCGTCGCCGCGCTCTGGGGCGATCTCAAGCTCGGCTTCAACGAATGGGTGGCGATCGGCTCCGCGCTCCTGGCGCTTGCGTCCTTCCTCCTCAATTGGCGCGTGGTGCGGCGGCAAACCGCGATGCAATACGAAAGCCTGAAGGCCCAGCTCGACGCCGATATCATCGCCTGGAGCAATGGCGTGATCGATCTCCTGACCCAGGCGGCCTGGCTTGCGGAAAGCCGGGGCGTGGCGCTCTCCGCGCTCGAGTTCCAGCAGAACAAGCACCGCACCATGCCGCTCCTGTCGGCGGCGGTGGACAAGGGCCGGCTGTTTTTCCCCAATGTCCGCGCCGACGGGACCAGCGCGTACAAGGAGCGCGCCTATCGCGGGGGCCGGCCGTTCCTTCTCAACCCGATCGTGTTCGCCCTCTATGCGCTTGACGCCCTGGACCACGTGACCCAGGAACCGGATCTCGAATCGTGCCGGTACTTCATCCGGTGTCGGCGGGAGTTCGTGTCGGAATTGCAGCAGATCCTCGATCCCCGCCGCCGCGCCGAGGAGGTCCGCCGCCTTGGGCGCGCGCGCCGCGCGGACCGGCTGGAAAGCTATGAGGACAGTTTGAAGCTCGCCCTCGCCCTCGAGGCCCGCCACCCCGGCCTGTTGCGCCGGCGCGGCGACGACGGTTGGGCCCGCAACGTCGCCCGCGCCGAAGCCGGCGACCGCGCCCCGGCGCATTAGCTTTCAGCAGGTACGACATGCCCCCCCAGACCGATCAGGCCGTGGAACGGCGCACGCTTTCGGTTATCGTCGACAACGAGCCCGGCGTGCTGGCGCGCGTGGTCGGCATGTTTTCGGCGCGCGGCTACAATATCGAAAGCCTCACCGTCGCCGAGACGGACCGCGCCGCCCATACTTCGCGCGTCACCATCGTCACCTCCGGGGTCGCGGCCATCCTCGATCAGATCAAGGCCCAGCTCGATCGCATCGTGCCGGTGCACCAGGTAATCGACGTGACCCAGGATCCGGCGGGGGTGGAGCGGGAGCTCGCGCTCGTGAAGGTGCGCGGCCAGGGCGGGGACCGCATCGAGGCGCTGCGTGTGGGCGACATCTTCCGCGCCAAGGTGATCGACACCACGCTGGAAAGCTTCATCTTCGAGCTGACGGGGGCCTCGGAGAAGATCGACGGGTTCCTGGAATTGATGCGCCCCCTGGGGCTTGTGGAGGTGAGCCGCACCGGCGTGCTCTCCATCCGGCGCGGACCCGCCAAGACGTGAGCGCAAGACGCTGAAACCCCAGCCTGGAATATCCGTTTGATCAAGACGGATATTTTAGTCCTGCTGGGCCAGGAGCGGGTAGGGGTTGACGCGCTCTCCGCGCCAATAGGCGCCGCCGGGGTCGGCGCGGATGATCTCGAAATGGAGGTGCGGGGTGGTGGCGTTGCCGGTGGCGCCCACGGCGCCGATCACCTCGCCCTGGCGCAGCATGCGGCCCTCCGCGAGCCCGGGGGCGTAGGCGTCGAGGTGGGCGTAGAACAGCATCAGCGCCCCGCTCGCGTCGCGCTGATAGATGCTCCGGCCCCCGCGCGCGCTGGTGACGAGCTTGACGACCGGCCCGTCCGCCGCGGCCAGAACCGGCGCGCCGGTCGGGGCGAGGATGTCCATCCCCCTGTGCACCCGCCCGCCTTCGCGCGGGGCGCCCCAGGTGTCCGCCAGATCGCCCGGCGCCACCCCCTCCACCGGGATCCGCAGCGGGGCGGCGGCCTTAAGGGTCACGGGGGTCGGGGCGGGAGCCTGCCGGGCCCTGGCGCGCGCGTCCGCGGCGAAGGAATCGATCCCCAGCGCCGGGGGCGGGGGCTTCGGCGCAGTGGTCACCGCCGTCACGCCCATGATCGCCAGCAGGGCGCTGGTGAACAGGAAGGTCTTGGTTTGCACCCCGATCGGCATCCGGCGGGATTCTCTCCTGCTGCCCCAGCGGGCGCCGCCCCGCCACCGCTTCTTATCCTTAATCAAGACGCCGGAAGAGGGTTCGTTCCCAAAGCGCGCGCACGCGCTGCAGGCGCCGGGCGTCCCGTTTCGGCCCACCCACGCCCCGTCACGAAAAATTCTTAAGGCCTGCAAACCGCCCGCCGGAGGCTCCGAGTGGGCCGTCGCAGGCCCGCCTTTGTAAACAGCGCGTTACTTCTCCCACGCCTGTGGCGCCGGCGCCACAGGCGCTGCGGCCCCCCTTTTGCATCGCGCGTTTACGGAAAAGCCAAGGCTGGCTTGGGAAACGCGGCGTTCCGGCGCCGGCCCGGGGTCTGGTCCAAAGTTTTTGCGGAGAGCCCAACGTTAAGAAAAAGTGAATCGCAACCTTTGAGCGCGGCGTGTACGGGCGAAGGCGAGTTCCATCGTCCCGGCAGGTTCCGCCGGGCATTCCTCGCCGTGACCTGCCCGGAGCCCAGGTCGCGGGACGCAGCACGTTAAGGTGTAATTAAGGAAGCTCGTATGTTCTTACGTTGTTTTGCTAACCTCTTGGGAAGCGTTAGGTCCGGGCTGATGGATGAACTCGAGCGCAACCCGCAGGCGATCCGGCAGGGGACGGCGGCCGTTCTGTGCTTCGCCGCCGCCGCGGCCGCGATGCCCGCGATGGGCGAACGCGCCGCCGAGCAGCGGGCTGACGCCGAATGGGGCGAGCGCGCCTTGGCGTTCCAGCACTCTCTCTCCGCCGGCAAGCTTGGCGGCGCGCAGCCGGCGGCGCGCCTGACGCTTGCGGTGGCGCCCTCCGCGGAGGGCTTGCGCGCCCGCGCCAACGGCATGCTGGCCGAGGACGCCGAGGAGGCGCCGGCGATGATCGTGAACGCGGCCCTGCGCGACAGCTCGGCGCTGGCGGCGCTCCGCCCGTTCCAGCCCGCGAGCCTGCGCACCGCCTCGCGCACCACCAAGGAAACCAATTGCCTCGCCGAGGCGATCTATTACGAGGCCCGCAGCGAAGGACTTCCCGGCCAGATGGCGGTGGCGGAAGTGGTGGTGAACCGCGTGCGCTCGGGCCATTACCCGTCCACGTTCTGCGGCGTCGTATACCAGGGCGCGCACCGCTCCACCGGCTGCCAATTCACCTTCACCTGCGACGGCTCGCTCACGCGCCGCCCGCGCGGGGAGGCGTGGGACCGCGCCCAGATGATCGCCGCCCAGGTGATGATGGGCTTCGCCCGCCCGATCACCCACAAGGCCACCCATTACCACACCCAAGCCGTAGCCCCGGTCTGGTCGGCGAGCCTGGTGGAGACGACGCGCATCGGCGCACACGTCTTCTACCGCTTCCCCACGCGCGCCGAGCGCCGCGACCTGGTCGCGACCGCCCTGCACGAGGCCCGCGCGCAGGACGTCGCCCAGCCCGAGACGCACCAGCGGGAGGCGCATCTGCGCGACGCGAGCGCGCCTGTGATCGACGTGAACGCCGCTTACGTCCCGCCCCCGATCGCCGCCGTCCCGGACGCCACCCCGCTCGCCTGAATCCCGTTCGCCTGAATCCCGTTCGCCTGAACCCCGCTTGCCTGCGCGCGCCAGGCTATACGTCCAGCCCGATATCGAGAGCGGGGGCCGAGTGCGTCAGTGCGCCCACGCTGATCACGTCCACGCCCGTCTCGGCGATGGCGCGCACCGTCTCGAGCGTCACTCCGCCGGAGGCCTCGAGGATCGTGGCGTCCCGGGCGAGGCGAACCGCCTCGCGCAGGTCCGGCAGGGCGAAATTGTCGAGCAGCAGGGCGTGGGGCTTGAACGGCAGGGCCGCCTCGAGCTGGGCGAGCGTATCGACCTCCACCTCGATCACCACCATGTGCCCGGCATAGGCGCGCGCGCGGGTGAGCGCCTCGGCCACTCCCCCGGCGGCGGCGATGTGGTTGTCCTTGATAAGGATGGCGTCGTCGAGGCCGTAGCGGTGCGGCCAGCCTCCGCCCAGCAGCACGGCGTGCTTCTGTAGCGCGCGAAGGCCGGGCAGGGTCTTGCGGGTGGCCGCGATGCGCGCCCTGCAGCCTGAAACCGCCTCCACATAGGCCCGCGTCAGCGTGGCGACCCCGGAGAGGTGGGTGAGGAAGTTGAGCGCGGTGCGCTCGGCCGTCAGCACGCTGGCCGCCGGGCCCTCGATCTCCGCAAGGACGGCGCCGGCGGCGACGCTGGCGCCGTCCTTGACTATTTCGCGAAAGGCAAGCGCCGGGTCCAGCAGGGCGCACGCCAGGCGCGCAGGCTGCAGCCCGGCCGCCACGCCCGCCCGGCGGGCGGTGAAGCGCGCGCGCAGCCGCTCGCCGGGCAGCGCACACGCCGCCGCCGTCACATCCCCGGCGCGGCCCAGATCTTCCTCCAGCGCGCGCGCCACCAGCGGTTGGATCAGCAGATCGGGCAGGCCCGCGCTCATGAGGCGAGCGGCTCCCGCGCCGCCCGGCGTGGGGGCTTGGCGGCGCTGACGAGCGTGAGGTCGTCCACGGTCAAGAAGGTGTGGGCGGGGTGGGGCGCAGGCTCGGGATGGTCGGGGCAGAAATGGGCGCCGCGGCTTTCCAGGCGCCGGGCGGCGGCCTCGGCGATGAAGGCTGCGGCCAGCGCTTCATTGCTCAATCCGTGCGCGCCGATCAGGGCCGCGATGTCGGCGAGCGCTGCGGCGCGGTCGGCCTCTGTGCGCTCCACGCCGAGATGGGCGTCTATCGTCGCGCGCAGGGCGCGGCGTGCGGGCTCTGGAAGCTCGGGAGGCGCCTCGCCATGACCCTGACTTTCGGGGACAGGCCCCTCGCTCTCGCGCAGCCGCTGCCCCGTGCGGTGCGCGAACACGACGGACTCGAGCAAGGAATTGGACGCAAGCCTGTTGGCCCCGTGCACCCCGGTCGACGCGCATTCTCCGACCACGGACAAACCCTCCAGCGTGGTCCGCCCCCACAGATCGCTCACCGCCCCGCCCATGTGGTAATGCGCCGCCGGGGCCACGGGGATAGGCGCAATGCGCGGGTCGAGGCCCGCCTGCATGCACGCGGCGAACACGGTGGGGAAGTGGGTCGGGAAGGCTTCGCCGATCGCGGCGCGGGCGTCGAGAAAGGCGCCGGCCCCGGTGCGGCGCTGGCGGTGGATGGCGCGCGCCACCACGTCGCGGGGCGCCAGGTCTCCGCGCGCGTCATAGGCCTGCATGAAGGGCGCGCCGGCGGCGTCCACCAGCGCCGCGCCCTCCCCCCGCAGCGCCTCGCTCGCCAAGGGCGCGGGATCGCGTCCCACATCGATGGCGGTGGGATGGAATTGCATGAATTCGGGATCGGCGATCAGCGCGCCCGCGCGCCCCGCCATGGCGAGGCCCTCCCCCAAGGCGGACGCGGGATTGGTGGTCACCCGCCACAAGCCCCCCGCTCCGCCGACCGCCAGCACGGTCTCCCCAGCCCCGATCGCGGCCATCGCGCCGCAGGCGCGGCGCGCGAGCACCCCGCGCACGCGGCCGTTCCCATCCTGCAGCAGCGCACGCGCGGTCCAGCCCTCCAGGATGTCGATCGTGGCGCTTGCCGAAACGGCGGCGATCAGCGCGTCCATGATCGCCTTGCCCGCCAGGTCCCCCGCCACGCGCGCCACGCGCGGGCGCGAATGCGCCGCCTCCAGACTTTGGCGCAGACTTCCGTCCACGGAGCGATCGAACGGCACGCCCAGCGCCAGAAGATCCAATACGCGCGCCGGCCCCTCGTGCGCGATCAGGGCGGCCACGGCGGGATCGACGAGCCCGGCGCCGGCGCTGACGGTGTCCTGGGCATGCAGGGCGGGGCTGTCTTCCGGGGAGAGGGCGGCCGCGAGGCCCCCTTGCGCCCAGGCGGAGGCCGCACTTTCCCCGAGCGGAGCGGGCGACAGCACGCAGGTCCTCCGTGGGCTGAGTTTCAGCGCCAGGAACAATCCCGCGAGCCCCGCGCCGACGATCAGCACGGTCCCGTCCGGCAGCGCAGTGCGCTCGGCCCCCATCACGATTCCATCTTTGTCATGCGTGCGAAGTTAGACTCTATCGGCGTCAGGAAACCGGGGCCTCGCCGCGGAAGAAAAGGACCGGCGCGGAATTGTAGGAGCGCAGCATGCCGTTCATGCGCGCGCTCGATTCGATGGTGAGCTCGAAATTGTCGGGCGCGTAGGAGACCTGCGGCTCGACGCTCTTGATTGAGGCGCTGATGGCCAGCGCATCGCCCTTGCGCTCGGCGGTGCAGACTTGCTTGGACGCCACCACCAGGCCCGCGCAGCGCTCCTGGGCGGAGATCGAGCAGGGGCGCTTGCCGTCCGCGGCGGGGGCGGCGACGATCACGGTGCCGCTGAGCCGGCAGGTGGGCCCGTACGCTTCGGTCATGAAGTTCCAGACGCCGCCGATGTCGGCCTTCGCGGCCTCCGCCCGTTTAGGCTCCGCCGCCACGGCCGCGCCCGCCATCAGCAAGGCCGCCGCTGCGCCCATCCATGCTCTGCCCATGCGCACACCCTCCATCGCCCGCTAGAGGAAAATGCTTTAGACGAATTCCACGCGGGCCGGCGCAAGTCCGACGCCAAAATCGAGCGGTTTTTGCGGCCGCGGCAGCGCGAGCATCGCATCGATCGCCTTTTTCGCGCGCACGCGCACCGTTTCGGGCACCGTCACTTCGTGCTGCTTCCGCAGCAGCGCGTCATAGATCGCTTCCAGCGTGATGCGTTTCATGTGCGGGCACAGATTGCAGGGGCGGATGAAATCCGTGTCCGGCGCGGCGGCCGCCACATTGTCCGACATCGAACATTCCGTCAGCAGCACCACTTTGGCGGGCCGGTTGGTCTCGACATAGGTTGAAAGCGCGGCGGTGGAGCCGGCGTAATCGGCCGCGGCCATCACGTCGGGCGGGCATTCGGGGTGGGCGAGCACGGTCACCCCCGGATGCGCGGCGCGGAGCTCGGCCACGTCCGCGGCGGTGAAGCGCGCATGCACCTCGCAGCGCCCGCGCCAGGCGATTACTTTGATGTTGGTCATCGCGGCGACGTTGCGGGCCAGATATTCGTCCGGCAGCATGATCACGCGGTCGACGCCCCATTCCGCCGCGATCGCCTCTACCACCTGCACGGCGTTGGAGGAGGTGCAGCAGATGTCGCTCTCGGCCTTCACCTCGGCGGAGGTGTTCACATACGTCACGACCGGTATGCCGGGATGGCGCTGTTTGATCAGCGCCACGTCCGCGCCGGTGATCGAGGCGGCGAGCGAACAGCCCGCGCGCAGGTCCGGGATCAGCACCGTTTTGTCCGGAGACAGAATTTTCGAGGTCTCGGCCATGAAATGCACGCCGGCCTGGACGATCATGGCCGCGTCCACGCGGGCCGCCTCGCGCGCGAGCTGCAGGGAATCGCCGCGAAAATCGCCCACGCAGAAGAACACGTCGCTCGTCATGTAATTGTGCGCGAGGATCACGGCGTTGGCTTCCGCCTTCAGGCGGTTGATGTCGGCGATGAGCGGGGCGTAGGCCGGCCATTCGAAGGGGGGAATGACGTGGGCGACAAGGGGGTAGAGCGCGTCCGTCTCGGCCCGGACCGCGGCGTCATAGGCAAGGCCGCGGCGGGCGGCGGCGCCGAGCCCGCCCCAAGCGATGCTTCGGTGTTCCGGCGTGCAGGGCCCTCCGGCGGGGGCGTCGATCAGGCGAGCCATGGAAACCTCCATCGGGCGAGTGCGCCCCCTTATGCTCAATAGGAGCATATAGATGGTGCAGTAACGGGCCCCAGGCAACACCCCCGCCTGGCTCCCCTTATGCTACAAATGAGCATAAGCAAACGCACTTTACGCCCGCCCGCGCCCGGCGCAACCCAAATCCATGTTCTACGATCAGGGCTGCGACGGCCGCAGACGCGGGGGCCCGCACGCGGTACTAAGGCGCGGTGTCCTAGAACGAGCAGCGCGCCCCATGACCTTCCTGACCTCCTCGCGCCACGCCGCCGCCTTTGCGCTCACCGCCTCCGCCCTGGCCGCCTGCGCCAGCACCTCCACCCCGCCGCCGGCCGTGCGCGCCCCCGCCGTTCGGGCGCCGACGGCTGCGCCGGCGCCGGCGTTCACGCTGGAGCCGGCTCGCTTCGCCGATCTGCCGGGCTGGGCGGAAGCGGATGTGAGCGCCGCGTTCGGCGCGTTCGGCCGCCAGTGCGCGGTCTGGACCAACCGCACCCCGGACGCGCCCCTGAGCACAAGCGCGCGCTATGGCGGCCAGGTGGGACAATGGCTGGCGGCCTGCGCGGCCGCCGCTGCGGTCGCCCCCGGCGGGGAGCGCCAGTTTTTCGAAACCCATTTCGAGCCCGCCCGCGTCACGGGGGCGGGCGAGGCGCGCCTTACCGGCTATTACGAGCCCATCATCTCGGCGAGCCGCAGCTGGACGCCGGTATTCACCGAGCCGCTGCTGAAGCGCCCGCAGGATATGGTGGTGGTGGAGCTTGGCGCGTTCGCGGCCGCCTATGACGATCCCGCCTTGCGCGGCGTGTCCCGCCAGCTCACCGGCCAGCTCGCGGGGGACCGCGTGCGCCCCTATCCCAAACGCGAGGCCATCACCGCCTATCAGGGCCAGATCATCGGCTACGCCCACCCGGCGGACGTCTATAACCTGCAGGTGCAGGGGTCCGGGCGGCTGGCGTTCGGCGAGGAGGGCGCGCCGGTGCGCGCGGCCTATGCGGCCCAGAACGGGTACAAGTGGAATTCCGCGCTGCAGGCTTTGCCGGCGGGTTCACGCACTTGGGCAGGCCTGCGGGCCGCGATCGACGCCGCCCCCGCCAGTGCGCGCGCGACGCTGAACACCGATCCCTCCTACATCTTTTTCGCCGAGGAGCCGATCACCGATCCCGCCGCCGGTCCGCGCGGGGCCGCAGGGATCCCGTTGACCGCCCAAGGCTCCATCGCCGTAGATCCCGCCTACCATCCTTACGGGGCCGTGCTGTTCGTGGACGGGCTCTATGAGGGCGGAGCGTTCCGGCGCCTGCTGGTGGCGCAGGATACGGGCGGGGCCATCAAGCGCGGGCCGCGGCGCGGCGATGTGTTCTTCGGCTCCGGCGCGGCGGCCGGGACGGCGGCCGAACGCATGAACGCCCCGGCCGAGATCTGGACGCTGCTCCCGCGCGGCGCGCCCACCAGCTAGACCGTTTCCCGAAAGTGTTACGCGGTTTTCGGACGAGAACCAGTCTACCTTAAAGTGTAGAGCGGTTTTTCTCGATTGGATTGAATCACTCCAATCGAGAACCGCTCTAACGCGCTCGACTCAGAGGCGTGCGCCGATCGTCGCGCGGACGCCGGCGGCGTCGTACACGCCGGGGCCTTGCGGCTTCACGCCCTTGCCCATGCGGATCTCGACGGTGACGGCCGCGCCCGCGCCGCCGAGAGTGCGGCTCACCCCCACGCCCAGGCTCACCCCGCCGCCGCCGCCGAACGAGCCCACCCCGCCCCCGACGCTGACCCGCGGCGAAGCGCCCCCGCCGGGCGGCGGCGCGCCGTACCGGTCGTCCACCACGAACCATTCGAAGCCGCGCTCGAGCGTGAGATCGGCGGCGCGCAGCAGCGCGAAATCGAAGGCCTGGCCCGCGTCCCCGCCCGTGCCCGTGGTGAAGGCGATGCGGTAGCGCGTGTCCTCGATCGGAGTTTCGGTGTAGCCGACCGCCCCGGGCTTGGCGGCGGGCTGGTAAACGGTCGGCGTGGCGCACCCCTGAAGCGCTGCGGCGAGCGCGAGGGCGGCGAAAGCGGAACGTAAAAGCATGGGCGAACTCCGGCGCCGGCGGCGGCAGGCCCCACGGCTATAACCCCGCCAAGCGCCCTCCTGAAGACGCCATCCTGAAGACATTGTCACGCATTGACCATGGCGCGGCAGCGTGCGCCGCCCCAAGTGGGGATGGCATGGCGCGCCCATGCGGGAGGATCGAGCGATGACACAAGAAGCACTGAAAGTGCTCGCGATGGGCGAAGCGTTGAAGCCGCTGGCGGCGCGCATCGCGCCGGGTCCGCTGGAAGCGCATTACCTGGTGCACCGGGCGGTGGTGCGGGGACTGCAGGGCGGGCACGCGCCCGATCTGCGCCGGGCCATGCGCGCCGAACTGGCGAACCGGCCCTGCGATCCGCCGCCGTCTTAAGCGCGGGCTCGCCTGAGCGGTCAGTCGGGAACGAGGGCTGCGAGCGCGGGGCGCGCTTCGTCCAGCGCGCGCGCGAGGATGGCGACCATCCGGTCAATCTCGGCGTGGGTCATGATCAGGGGCGGGCAGAACACGATCGTGTCGCGCACCGCGCGCACCATCAGGCCGCCGGCGATGCAGAGATCGCGCACGATGGGCCCGGCCTTGCCCTCCTTGCCGGTGAAGCGTTGGTTGGTATTGGGCGCGGCGACGATCTCGACCGCGCCGAGGAAGCCCAGCGTGCGCACCTCTCCCACCAGCGGATGGGCGCGTAGCGGCGCCATGGCGGCGGCGAAATAAGGGCCGATATCCTCGCGCACCCGCGCCACCAGCGCCTCGCGCTCCATGATCTCGATGTTTTTCAGCGCCACTGCCGCGGCGGTGGGGTGGCCTGAATAAGTGTAGCCGTGGACGAAATCGCCGCCCTTCTCGCGCAGCGCGGCCACGATCTCCGCCGAGACCGCGGTCGCCGAGATCGGCAGGTAGCCGGAGGAGAGGCCCTTGGCCATGGAGATGATGTCGGGCTGGTAGGCGTAATGCTGGAAGCCGAACCAGCTTCCCAGACGCCCGAAGCCGCAGATCACCTCGTCGCTCACGAGCAGGATCCCGTGCTTGCGGCACAGCGCCTCCACCCGCGGCCAGTACCCCTCCGGCGCCAGGATCACCCCGCCCGCGCCCTGCACCGGCTCGCCGATAAAGGCCGCCACCTTCTCGGGCCCGACGGCCAGAATGCGCTCTTCGACGGCGGCGACCGCGCGGTCGCAGAAGGCGGCCTCGGTCTCGCCGAAGCCTTCCCCGAAGCGATAGGGCTGCAGCACATGCTCGATCCCCGGGATCGGCAGGCCGCCCTGGGCGTGCATCGCCTTCATCCCCCCGAGGCTCGCCCCCGCGACGGTCGAGCCGTGATAGGCGTTCCAGCGGGCGATGAACACGGTGCGCTGGGGCTCGCCCTTCACCGCCCAGTAATGGCGCACCAGGCGCATCACCGTATCGTTCGATTCAGAGCCCGAGGAATTGAAGAAGACGTGGGAGAGCGGGGGCCCTGCAAGCTCTGCGATCTTGGCGGCCAGCAGCACGGCGGGCGGCGTCGCGGTCTTGAAGAAGGTGTTGTAGAAGGGGAGTTCGAGCATCTGCTCATAGGCCGCCCGCGCCAGCTCCTCGCGGCCATAGCCCACGTTCACGCACCAGAGCCCGGCCATGCCGTCAAGGATCGCCGCGCCGTCCCCGTCATAGATGGTCGAGCCCTGGGCGCGGGTGATGATGCGCGAGCCGCCGATCGCCTGCAGCAGTTTGTAATCGGCCTGGGCGGGCAGATGGTGGGCCACGTCGAGCTGGCGCAGGCGCGCGATGTCGTGGTTGCGGAGTGTCATGGGGCGGCGCCTAAAGGATTGGTCGCCCGCGCAGGGCGCGGGCCAGGAGGCTGAAGAAGGTGCGGCTTTCGGGGTTTTCCTCGGGGCGCCATTCGGGATGCCATTGCACCGCCAGCACCGGCGCGCCGTTCACCTCCGCCGACACCGCCTCCACGACGCCGTCCGGCGCGGTCGCCTCCACACGGAGGCCCGGGGCGAGCCGGTCCACGCCCTGGAAATGCACGGAATTCACCTCCAGCGTCTCTTTGCCATAGGCGCGCGCCAGCACCCCGCCGGGGACGAGGCGCACGCTGTGGCCGTGGGCGAACATGGCGTCATAGGCGGCCTCGGCCGGGGCGTGGTGGGGCAAAAGGCCAGGATGGGTGGCGACGTCACGGCGCAGGCTGCCCCCGAACGCGACATTGAGCTCCTGGAACCCCCGGCACACCCCGAACACGGGCTTGCCGGCGTCGAGCATGGCGGCGATCAGGCGCGCGGTCATCTCGTCGCGGTCGGGGTCGAACGGGCCGGGCGCGTCGTCGAGCGGGGGGCCGTAGCGGGCGGGGGCGACGTTGGAGGGGCTGCCGGTGAGCAGGAGCCCGTCGAGGCGGTCCACCACCTCCTCGGCGCGCATCAGGGCGGGCATGGAGGGCACGAGCAGGACGGCGGTGTCGGCATGGGCGATGGCGGAGGCGACGAAGCGGTTCATCACCGTCTGCCCCAGTTCCGCGCCGACCGGGCGGTTGCAGCAGGAAACGCCAAGAACCGGACGCGCGCTCATAGCCCCCTCACGACAGCAGCACGGCGGGCGAGCAGGCGTGCCAGGACAGCCAGACTTCGTCCTCCCAGGTGAAATCCTCCTGATCCCAGCGGGTCAGGTTGGAGCGCAGCACCCGCACGCGCCGCCCGCTCGCGATCTCCACCTCATAGGCGGTCTCCGAGCCCAGATAGGAGAGGTCCCGGATCACGCCGGCCACGACATTGGCGCCTTCCGGCGCGTCCTCCATCTTGAACAGCGCCTCGCCCGGCTTGCGCTTGCGCAGCTCGATCTTTTCCGGCCGCAGCGCGACCCAGACATCGGCGCCCGAAGCGCCGGTCACGCCGTGATCGAGATAGAAGGGCGCGCCCGCCTCGGGGCTTTCGATCACCGCGTGGCTTTGTTCGTCTACGGACAATTTGCCCTCGAACAAATTCACCGAGCCGATGAAATCGGCCACGAAGCGCGAATTGGGAAACTCGTAGAGATCGACCGGCGCGGCCACCTGCTGCAGCACGCCCCGGTGCATCACCGCGCAGCGCGTGGCCATGGCGAGCGCCTCGTCCTGGTCGTGGGTCACCATCACGAAGGTCACGCCCACCTTCTCCTGCAGGGCGGTGAGTTCGGTGCGCATCTGGTCGCGCAGCTTGGCGTCGAGCGCGGAGAGCGGCTCGTCCAGCAGCAGCACCCGGGGGCGCTTGACGAGCGCGCGCGCGAGCGCCACGCGCTGGCGCTGGCCGCCGGAGAGCTGGTCGGGCGTGCGCGCGCCATAGCCTTCGAGCTGCACCAGCGCGAGCGCCTCCTCGGCGCGCCGGGCCCGCTCGGCCGCCCCCACGCCCTCCACGCGCAGGCCATAGGCCACGTTCTGCAGCACGTTCATGTGGGGGAACACGGCGTAGGATTGGAACACCATGTTCACCGGGCGCTTGTTGGGCGGAAGCGCCGCCACGTCCTTGCCGTCGATCAGGATCTTGCCTTCGGTGGGCGTCTCGAACCCCGCGAGCAGGCGCAACAGCGTGGTCTTGCCGCAGCCGGAGGGGCCGAGCAGGGCGAAGAATTCGCCCTCCTGGATCGAAAGGCTCACCCCCTCGACCGCGGCCACCTTGCCGAAGCGCTTGGTGACGTTCTCCAGCCGGATGATCGTCTTGGGCGTGGCCGCCACGCTCGGCCGCGTGAGCGCGTCCAGGGTGTCAGGCAATCGTCTTCTCCAATCGTTGCAGGCGCAGCGCGATGGCGGTGAGCGCCACGGTGACCACGATCAGCAGCGTCGAGGCGGCGTTGACCTCCGGCGTCACCGAGAAGCGCACCATGGAATACACCTTTACCGGAAACGTCACCGTGTCGGGCCCGGACGTGAAGAAGGTGATGACGAAATCGTCCAGGCTCAAGGTGAAGGCCAGCAGCGCGCCGGCGATCAGGGCGGGGCGCATGTGCGGGATCAGCACGTCCACGAAGGTGCGCCACTCGCTGGCGCCTAGATCCTTGGCGGCTTCTTCGAGTTCGCGGTTGAAGGTGGCCAGCCGCGCGCGCACCACCACCGCCACGAAGGGGAAACAGAAAGAAACGTGCGCGATGATGATCGCGCCCAGGTTGAACGGCCAGGCAAGGCCCGAAGGCCAGGGTAGCACACGCGCGAAAAACACGAGCATGGCCACCCCCATGCAAATCTCCGGCGCCACGATCGGCAGCGTCATCGCCCCCTCCGCCGCGAGCTTGCCCGGGAACCGGAACCGCCACAGCGCCACCGCCGCCAGCGCCCCCAGCACCACGCTGATGAGGGTGGCGACGAACGCGATCGTCAGCGAATTCCCCAAGGCCTCGATAAGGCTCTCATTGCCCAGCGCTTTCTCGTAATATTTGAGCGTGAAGCCGTTCCAGACGATGTTGCGCCGGCTGTCATTGAAGGAAAACGCCATAAGCGTCAGCAGCGGGGCGTAGAGGAACACCGTCACCCCCAGCAGCCACACTTGCAGCGGCCAGCGGCGCAGATATTCGAGCGGGCCCGGCGGGGCGGCTTTCGGGGCACCGCCGGCGGCTTTCGCGATGCGCAGGGAGGGCAGGGCGCTCATCGCCGGCTCCCCGCCGTGCGCCGTCCGGCGAGCGATTGCAGCGCGATGGCGATGAAGGTCAGATACATAAGCAGAAACGAAAGCGCCGCGCCGAAGGGCCAGTCATTGGCGCGCTTGAACTGGCGCTCGATGACGTTGGCGATCATCTGGCTGTCGGGCCCGCCCAGCAGGTCCGGCGTCAGATAGGCGCCGAGCGCCGGGATCAGAGTCAAGATCACGCCCGACACCACGCCCGCCCCGGCGAGGGGAACCACCACCTGGAAAATCGTGCGCAGATGGCCCGCGCCGAGGTCGAGGCTCGCCTCCAGCAGCGAACGGTCCATCCGGTCGAGCGCGGAATAGAGCGGCAGCACCATGAACGGCAGGTGCACGTAGACGAGCCCGAACACGACCGCGAACGTGGTGTGCAGCAGCGCCAGCGGCTCGAAGGGCGGGAGCGCCCCAAGTCCGAGCGTGCTGGTGACCCAGGACCCCGCGTTCCAGAGCCATTCCAGCGTGAAATTGAGATAGCCCTCCGTCCGTAGCACCGCGATCAGCGCATAGGTGCGGATCAGAAGGTTGGTCCAGAAGGGCAGCATGATCAGCAGCAGCAGCCAAGGCTTCCACCGGTCGGGCGCAAAGGTGATCGCAAGCGCCACCGGAAACCCGATGAGGAGGCAAAGCCCCGTCACCAAGGCCGCCACCGCGAGAGATTTGAAGAAAATCCCCAGATAAAGCGGCTCTAGCGCGCGCGCATAATTGGCGAACGTGCCCGACAGGGCGATCTCGGTCAGCCCCGCATTCTCGCCGAAGGAATAGAGCCACATGGCCCCGAGCGGCAGCAGGAAAAACAGCGCGAGCCAAAGCCCTGGGGGCGCAAGCGCAGCCGCAAACGCCCCCTTGGCCTGTTTCCAATGATGTTCCATCGCGTCCTAGCTGGTCATCGCGCCCGCCCCGCCCGCCGGCGTTTACGGCCGGGGGCGTGCGCGGGTGGCCTCACGCCGCGCGGATGCGCGTCATCGCCTCTTCGTACATCTGGGATTTCTCCGCGCCCTCGAACGTCCCGTACTCACACTTCGCCAGCACTTCGGGGGGCGGGAAGATCACCGGATTGTTCTTGTAGCTCTCCGGCATCCGGTCGCGCGCGGCGCGGTTGGGCGTCGGGTATTGGATGGTCTGCGAAATCTTCGCGCCGACTTCGCCGTCCAGGATGTAATTGATGAATTTGTGCGCGTTGTCGGGCCGCGGCGCGCCGGCGGGGATGCACAGGCAGTCGGAATTCAGCAGGCTGCCCTCCTTGGGCACCACGAAGCCGATGTCCTCGCCGCCTTCCTCGCTGATCACCTGGGCCATATCGCCATTGTATTCGAGCACGATATCGACTTCCCGGGACACGAGCAGGTCCTGGCCGTTATCGTCGTGGAAGGCCTTGATGGCGGATTTTTGCTTCAGCAACATCTCCTCCACCACTTTGATATCGTCCGGCGTCAGTCCGTTCACGGACTTTCCCTTGTACTTGGCGCCCAGCCGGATCAGGTCCGCGCTTTCGGAAAGCAGCGCGATCTTGCCGGCGTATTGGCGGGAATCGAACAGGTAGCGCCAGCTGTCCGGCACGGCGCCGCCCACCATCTTGGACTTGCGGTAGCCGATGCCCAGCACCAGCCAAGTATAGGGCATGGAATAGGCCCGGCCCGGATCGAACGTCGCGTCCTGGAATTCGGGCAGCAGATTGGCCTTGTTGGGGATCTTGGCCTGGTCGAGCTTCAGGAGCAGGCCCGCCTCGGCCATCCGGGTCACGTATTCGTTGGAGGGCACGATCACGTCATAGCCCTGGTTGCCCGCCTTGAACTTGGCGAACAGCTCGTCATTGTTGGCGAACAGCGTCATGTTCACGTCGACGCCGGTGGCGGCCTTGAAATCGGCCAGCGTGGTTTCGCCGATATAGGTGTCCCAATTGTAGAAGTTCAGCGTCGGCGCTTCGCCGCCGCCGGGCGGGGGCTGGGCCGGGCCGCAGCCCGCCAGCGCGCCGCCGAACCCGATCGCCACCCCCGTCGCGCCCAGGCCCTGCAGCAGCGAGCGCCGCGACGCCCCCCGCTTCAGCCCGCGCAGAATATCCATCACCGTCTTGTCGTCGGCCTGTGTCATGTCCGCCCTTTCCCACCTTCCCCCGCCTCAGGCTGAAGCGAGGCACCACTCATAATCCAGCGCAACGACAGTCTCGAAAAAGCGCTGCTGCTCGACCCGCTTCACCGCGGCATACGCATCCACGAAGCGCGCGCCCAGATAATCCTTGAGCACATCGGAACCCGCAAAAGCCTCCACCGCGGAAAACCAATGGCTAGGCAAGCGCTCCCCGCCGGCCGCGGCGGCGGCATAGCCGTCGCCCTGCACCGGAGGCCCCGGATCGAGCTTCCTCGCAATGCCGTAATGGGCCCCGGCCAGCACCGCGGCGACCGCCAGATAGGGGTTTGCGTCCGCGCCGGCGACGCGATGCTCCACATGGCGCGAGGCGGGCGGCCCCGCCGGCACACGCAGGCTCACGGTGCGGTTGTTCACCCCCCAGGTGGGGCTCACGGGGGCGTAGGAATTGGCCTTGAAGCGGCGATAGGAATTGGCGTTGGGCGCGAACAGCGCGAAGCTTTCTCCCAGCAGGGCCTTCATCCCGGCGATCGCGTGGCGCAGCAGCGGGGAGCCCGCGGGGTCCTCGGCCGCGCAGAGATTGCGCCCGTCTTTGTCGTTGACGCTCAGATGGAGGTGGAAGCCCGATCCCGCGTGCGCGGCGAAGGGCTTGGCCATGAAGGTCGCCTGCAGGCCGTGGGTCAGCGCCACGCCCTTGGCGGCGCGCTTGTAGAGCACCGCGTCATCGGCCGCGCGCAGGGCGTCGGGCCGGTGTTTGAGCGTCAGCTCCAATTGCCCTGGCGCATATTCCGAGATCGCCCCCTCGAGCGGGACGCCGATCGCATCGGCTCCTGCCCACAGATCGCGCAGGAAGGGCGCGGCGTCCTCGAGCTCGGCGAGGCCATACACTTGGTGCTGATCGGGCGGGCGCCCGCCGAAGCGCGAAGGGGCCAGGCGCGGGGCGCCGTCAGGCCCGGGGGTCGCGTCCAGCAGGTAGAATTCGAGCTCGCACGCCAGCACGGGCGTGAGCCCATCGGCCGCAAAGCGCGCCAGCACCCGCGACAGCACCGCCCGGGGATCGAGGTCGCTTGCCGTCCCGTCGAGCTCGTGCAGCGACAGCGCCACCTGGCCCACGTCCGGGCCCAGCCAGGGCGCAGGGGTCAGCGTGCCCGGAACCGGGCGGCCCAGCCGGTCGGCGTCCCCGTCCTGCCAGACGAGGCCGGTCTCCTCCACATCGCGCCCGGTAATGTCGGTCACCAGCACCGAGCCGGGCAGGAAGCGGCCGTATTCGTACACCCCCATCAGCTCGTGCCGGCGCAGCCGCTTGCCCCGCGTCACGCCCGACATCGGGGTGAACAGCACCTCCACAAACGCGATCTCGGGATGGGCGTTGAGGAATTCCAGCGCCTCGCCCGGCGCCGCCACGGCCAGCGTCACCCGCGCGCCTCCGGCGAAAAGGGCGCGGGCGTCATCGGTCTTCGCCGTGGAGCTGCGCTTTATGCATCGAGGGTCCCTAGAGGGCTAAGGCTTGGCCGAACGGCCCGGCGTGTCAAGCGGCGCGGCGCTCGATCAGGTCCCAGCGATTGCCGTAGAGGTCCTCGAACACCGCCACCTTGCCGTAGCTCTCGGTCCGCGGCCCTTCCACGAAGTGCACGCCGCGCGCCGAATAGGCGCCGTGGTCGCGGTCGAAATCGTCGGTCTCGAGGAACAGGAAGACGCGCCCTCCCGCCTGGTCGCCCACCCGCTCGGCCTGGCGGGCGTTGGCGGCCCGCGCCAGCAGCAGCCCTGCGCCTGCGCCTCCGGGCGGGGCCACCACGACCCAGCGCTTCTCCTGCGACAGGTACGTATCGGCGCGCAGCGTGAAGCCCAGCGTCCCGACATAAAAGGCGATCGCCTCGTCGTAATCGCGCACCAGGAGCGCGGTGAGGATTAGGTTCTGCATCGGCCGCTCACCCGCCCCGGTGACCCGCCCCGCGCAGGAACGCCAGCGCCAGACGTCTCCGCGAAGGGCGCGATCGGCTTCCTAGAAGAGAGCATCACGCGAAGCCTGCGCTCAAGCGTAACCTGCCCCAGCGGACGACAAGCGAGCCCACCGCCACCATCGCCGCTTATCACCAAGCGCACGCCGATCGTCGTGAAAACGCACCGCGCAACGCCTGACCGAGATCGGCTACCCCCGCCCTCAGAGCGGGCGGACGTTCACGTCCGTATTGGCGAGGGGGAGCTCCAGCAGCATGCCCATGCGGCCGGCGACGACGTCGTTCAGGCCCGCCTGCTTGGCTTCGCGCACCTGCATGTCCTGCATCACCGGGCTTTCGTCCACGCCCGTCAGCACGAGCATGCCGGCTCCGGCGGAGCGGGCGGCGGAGGCGACCTCGAACGGGGTCGCGGCGTCAAAGCCGTGATTCTCGTGCAATTGGGCGAAGGAATTGGAGCGCGCGCCGTGCAGCACGACATCGGCGTCCTTCGTGGCGGTGGCCCATTCGGCGCGGCCGTCCCCGGCCACCACGAGTGAGCGCCCGCGATAGTCGAAGCGGTAGCCGACGCGGCCCGAATGCGCATCCGCGGTGGTGGTGAAGGCCATGACGGTGAGGCCGTCGCCTTCGAACACGATCACGGGCTTGCCCGGCTCGGGCGCGGGGGCCCAGGGCTGCAGGCCCGGCTTCATCTTCTGCGCCGTGAGCGTCGCGTTGATGGCGCGGACGACATCATGGCTTTCGGTGGGGCCGTAGACCGGCAGGGTGTCCCCGGCGTTCTGGCCCTGATAATTCACCCAGAGCTCGTTGAGATCGGCGGAGCGGACGGGATCCGCGCCGGTCAGCAGCACGGATTCGAGGCGCCCCAGCGGCACGTTCTTGCGCTCCAGCGCCATCGCCGCGCCGGAGCCGGCGTCGATGATAAAGAGGCGGCCCGCGGCGGCCACGGCGAGGCAGGGCTTGTCCGTGGAGCCGGCCATCGGGCCCGCGCCGATCCCGCATACGAGCGCGCGCAGCGCGTTCGGGGCGAACAGGTCCTGTTCGTCTCCCGCCTGCTGGGCGGTATAGGTGGCGTAGGCCTTGGCGAGAGCTTCCTGGCCTTGCGGGCTCTGCGAGCCCACGAGCCACCCGCCCCAGAACAGCCCGGACAAGGTGACGAAAGCAATGGAGGACGTGCCGACCGGATTCATGATCTCAGACCTCGAGGTTACCTGGTGCGGCCGGGAGGATTGCCCGAAGGCCCAGGTGGGCTATTGAACGTCACTACCCTACAAGCACGATTCCAATGACTCTGGTTAAGAAGTCGTTCACAAGAATGTTCGCCGACTTAAAACCATTGCGGGAGCGCCCTCTCCCTGATCTTGCGGAAGCGCGCCTACGCAAAGCGCACCGCGCCGAAACGCCTATCGACGCCTCAGATTCGCGCAGCACCGAGCAAATTGTCCCCGCTGAGGCCTATGGCGTCAAGGGTCGCAACTATTACGCCCACAGCCGCAATCCTCCCTATTGGCAAGCGGCCGAGGGCGCGATCGAGGCGCTGCTTGTGCGCCCGGGCGTGGGGGAATTGCTCGCGCGGGCCAATGCGCGGCTGTCGCCGGCGGGCGTGCGGCTGCACCTCTATGATGCGTGGCGTCCGCGTGCGGTGCAGGCTTATTTTCACGATGTCTGGCTGCCGCGCGAATTGGCGCGTCGCCGGCCCGACCTCGAGGGCGCAGCGCTCCACGCGGAGGTCTCGCGCTATTGGTCCCCGCCGAGCGACGATCCCGCCCGTCCCGCGCCCCACGCCACCGGCGGGGCGGTGGACCTCACGCTGGTGTGGGAGGACGGCGAGCCGCTTTACATGGGATCGCTGTTCGATGACGCGACCGCGCTCGCCCATACCGATGCGCTGGAGCGGGAGGAGGCCGGGGCCGGCTTTTCCTTCTCCGCGGAAGAAGCGCGCGCGAACCGGCGGCTGCTCTATTGGGTGATGACGGAGGCGGGCTTCGCCAACCACCCCGACGAATGGTGGCACTATTCCTACGGGGACCAGATGTGGGCGGCCTTGAGCGGCGCCGGCGCTGCGTTCTATGGCGCGGCGACCCCGGGCTAGGCAGGCTGCCAGCTTGCGAAAGTGCGCCGGCTGGGCGAGAGTTTGAACGCGCGCGGACCCGTGCCCGGCCGCCGCGATGATCACGCCAAGCGCCGTGGCGGCGGCGCTCCGGGCGCGGCGCAGCGCGCAGGGGCCCGCCGCCCTTGGCGCGCTCGTGTCAACTCGATAACGCTTGCTTCCCGGGCGGGGGGCGCCTCGCGGACGCGTCAGAGATGGTGGAGAGTTTCGAACAGGCGCCGGAGGGGATCGGGTCGCGCATGGTCACGCTCGCGGGCCTGCTGAACCAGCCCTGGACCTATCGCATCCCCGCCTTCCAGCGTCCCTATTCCTGGATGGAGGAGCATGTAGAGCGGCTGGTCGAAGACGTCCGCAGCGCCGCCGCCTACGAATACCCCTATTATTTTCTGGGCCATATCGTCGTGGTGCGCGCCGGGCCCGCGGAGGTCCAGGTTGTGGACGGCCAGCAGCGGCTGATCACCCTCACCATCCTGCTCGCCTATCTGCGCGACAAGCTGGCCGAGAAGCGCAAGGATCTGGCGCTCGCGCTGCAGCAGATGATCGCCCCCATGCCGCGGCTCGGCAAGCTTGAGCCGCACGCGCCGGTGCGCGTGCTGGTTCGCCCGGCCGACCAGGGATTGATGCGCGCCTTCCTGCAGCAGCCGGGGCGCATGCTGTCGCTCACCGGGGAGAAGAAGTTCGATCTGCGCGCCCAGATGCTGATGCGCGAGACCGCCCTCATCATTATCGACGCCCTCGACCGCCTGACCGAGGAGGAGCGCGCGAGCCTCACCGCTTTCCTGATGCGCCGGGTCACCTTCAATCTGATCGAGACCGAGGATCGCGACGGCGCCTCGATGCTGTTCCGGGTGCTCAACGAAACCGGCCTCCAGCTCAACAATTCCTCGATCATCAAGACCGAAGTGTTCGAACGCGCGGGGCTCGAAGAGGCCGAGGCGAACCTCGTGGCCGAACGCTGGGATCGGCTCGAGGACGAGCTCGGCGAGGAGGCGTTCAAGGATCTGCTGGACCAGATGCCGGTGATCTTTTCCCAGCGCGCCTACCAGAAGCAGTGCGACGTGGGGGTGTTCCGGCGCGCGGTGATCGACGTAGTCGATGCGCGGCTCTTTCTGCGCCAAGGCTTGTGGGACCAGGTCGAGGCGTTCAAGCGGATCGATTCCGAGACGGTCGAGGCCGGCGAGCACACCAGCGAGGTGAACCGGCGCCTGCGCATCCTGAAGCTCTACCGGGAGAAATCCTGGGTGGCGCCGGCGCTGGCCTTCCTGGCCAAGCCGCGCGAGCCCGCGGCCGTGCGCCGCTTCTTCGTGGCGCTGGAGCGGCTGACGTTCGCAGGCATAATGGGCCTGACCAAAAACCATACCCGCCGGATCGAGCGCTTCGCCGAGATCGTCAAAGTGCTCGATGACGAAACAGCCCTCTACAACCCGAAAGCGCTGAAGCTCGCGCTCGCGCCGGACGAGCACAACCGCCTGATCCAATTGATCAATAACGACGTGAAGAGCAGCGAATTGCGGCGCACGCTGGCGCTGCGCGCCAATGCGGCGATGCCGCAGGGGGAGGTGTTCTCCGGCAGCTTCAAGGAAGCGACGGTGGAGCACGTGCTCCCGCTCGCGGACACCGAATACTGGATCAAGCGATTCCCGAACGCGGCCCGGCGCGAGGAATTCAAGAACCTCCTCGGCAATTTCGCGCTGCTCACCCAGAAGCAGAACGACGACGCCGCCAACCGCACCTTCCCCGAAAAGCGCGAGCTTTATTTCGGGGCGAAAGGCCAGCGGCCCCGCGCGCCGGTGCGCGCCCTGACCGAAGATCTGCGCGCGCATACGGAGTGGAACGAGCAGGCGCTGATGATCCGCCATGACCGGCTGGTCGCGCACCTCTGCAACGACCTCGAAGTTCTGTAGAGCGGTTCTCGATTGGATTGAATCAATCCAATCGAGAAAAACCGCTCTACACTTTAAGGTAGACCGTTTCTCGTCCGAAAACCGCGTAACACTTTTCGGGAAACGGTCTAGCGGCGCGCCGCGTCCAGGCGGGCCTGGAAGGCTTCGTCGCGCGGGACGGGGCGGAAAACGCGGCCCTCGGAAAGCGCAAGCGTTCGGGTCTGGCCGCGGCCAAGGGGCACGGCCAGGTCCTTCAGGTCCGTACTGGCCGCAAAATCGCCCGCGATGAGGCCGGCGTAATCGGGGGCGGCGTTCACGATCAGCGTGCGCGCGCCGTCGGCCGCGCGCATCGGCGCGGCGGCTTCGGCCTGGTTGCCGGGGGCGGCGTTCAGCACCCACATGCGCAGGGGCGCGGGCGGGCCGGCGTCGCGCCAGGCGTGCTGCAGCGAGTAGAACACCAGCCGGTTGTCCACCAGGATCGCGGTATAGGCTTCCCCCGCGGCGCCGGCCTCGACGCGGGCCGCGATCAGCGCTGCGGTCTCGTCCCAGGCGCGGGAGCGCTTCAGCGCGCGCGCAAGCCCCATCGCGTCCGCGACCGGGGGGGCGATCGCGGCCGCAAAGAACGCCGCGCCCACCAGCGCGTGCAGGGCGGCGTTGGCCTTCAGCAGCCTCACCCCCGGGCCCGCCGCGAACCGCCCGGCGATCCACACGACCGCTGCAGGATAGGCCGAGGCCGCCCAATTGCCGTGCGCCCGGCTCACGAACGCCTGCACCGCGATGAACGCCAGCGCGGGGAGGGCGAAGGCCAGGCAAAACCGGTCCGCCGCCGGCAGGGTCTTGAAGCCGCGCGCGGCGGTGACCAGCAGGAACAGAAGCGCCCCGAATTGCAGCGGGCCCGCCACCCCCGCCTGGTCGAGGAAGAATTCGCCGAGGTCTTCGGGGTGGAACAGGTCTCCGCCCAGATTGGCGTTGGCGGCGGTATGGGAGAGGGTGGCGAAGCTGTGGGCGGCGTTCCAGGCGAGGTTGGGGGCGATGATGGCGGCCGCGATCGCGAACGCGGCAAGGCCCGCGCGGGAGAGAAACGCCCGCCGCGCGGGCGGGGACCACCAGCACCACAAGGCGAGGCCGGCCAGGAAATAGAGCATCGCATATTTCGCCATCAGGCCCGCGCCCAAGGCCGCGCCCAGCGCCGCCGCCCAGCGCCCGTCGCGCGTTTCGCTAAACCGCCACGCACAGAGCAGCGCCAGCGACCAAAGCGGCAGAAGCAGCCCGTCCGTCGCGATCACCGCCGAGGAGAGCCACACCCCCGGCATCAGGGCCCAGCCCAACGCCGCCCATACCCCCGCCGCGGGGCCGTAGATCCGGCGCGCTAGCAGGAACAGCACCCAGGCGGCGGCCCCATGCGCGAGGGGCGCCGCCAGCCGCACCGCCCATTCGTCGTTCCCGAACAGCCCCGTGGTCGCAGCGATCGCCCACGCCACCAGCGGCGGCTTGGAGAAATAGCCCCAGTCCAAGGTGCGCGACCACGCCCAATACTGGGCCTCGTCCCCGTGCAGATCGAGGGGGGAGAGAAGCAGGCCCGCGACCCGCAGGGCCGTCAGCGCCAAAAGGATCGCACCCACCTCATGGGCGCCCCAGCCAAAAGGCGCGCGGGAGCCCTTCAAGACATGCGTATGTGCGTCCGCCGGCCCCATGGCGCCTTCCTCGGTTGAGCGAGCGGGCCTGCGGGCG
This sequence comes from Alphaproteobacteria bacterium, assembly GCA_031398975.1. Taxonomy (GTDB): domain Bacteria; phylum Pseudomonadota; class Alphaproteobacteria; order Caulobacterales; family Aquidulcibacteraceae; genus JAKFWI01. The sequence continues at coordinate 27,205 of JANNOI010000002.1, forward strand.
TGCGCTCCCCCGCCTCGCTGGGCGCGGCGTGGGTCGGCGTCATAGCCCGAGTGCGGCGCCGCCGCCACACCTCCCTTAAAGGTGACGCAACGTCATATAATTTTAATATCTCCGTCACCTCCCCGTTAGTTTTCTCCGTTAACCCCCCGTTAAGAAGGACGGCGGGGGCCATTTCGCTTGTCTGGACATGCGCGCAGGGGCGCGCGCGGCTCAGGGGAATACTATGTTTTCACGTAAGCTTTTCGTCATGGCCACCACGGCCTTGGCGAGCGGGGTATTTGGCTCGAACGCGCACGCGCAATCGACGGCGGCCCAGATCGAAGAACAGGACATCGTCGTTGTTGGCACGCGCAGCGGGATGGGAGGCCTGATCAAGGCCGAAGAGGCGCCGAAATCCCGCTCCACGATCAGCGCAGAATTCCTGGATCGCCAGTCGCCCGGCCAATCGGTGCTGGAATCGATCAACATCCTGCCCGGTGTGAACTTCACCAACAATGACGCCTACGGCTCTAGCGGCGGCAATCTCCGCATCCGCGGCTTCGACGGCAACCGCGTCTCGCTGACGTTCGACGGCATGCCGCTGAACGACACCGGCAATTACGCTGTCTATTCCAACCAGCAGCTCGATGAGGAGCTGATCGAGCGCGTCAACGTCAATCTCGGCACCACCGATGTCGACAGCCCGACCGCCTCGGCCACCGGCGGCACGGTGAACTATGTGTCCAAAGTCCCGCTGGAGGAGTTCGGCCTCTACACCGCCGGCGCCGTGGGCGAGAACAATTACGGCCGCGTGTTCCTGAAGCTGGACACCGGGGCTCTGAACTCGTCCGGCCTGCGCGCCTGGCTTTCCACGTCCTACCAAAAGTACGACCAATGGCGCGGACCCGGCGAGCTGGAGAAGAAGCAATATAACGCCAAGCTCTATCAGCCCCTGGGCGACGGCGATTTCCTCAGCCTGGCTGCGCACTGGAACGAGAACCGCAATTCCTCCTACCGCAGCGCCACCCTGGCCCAATACAACCAGTTCGGCCGCAGCTGGTCCAACATCGGTACGTGCGTGCGGGATGCGCCCACCGCTGGCGTGGCCGACAATGACGGCGCGGGCAATTCGCAGAATTTGAACGCGAACGACCCCGCCAGCTGCACCAATTTCGAGGGTCTGCGGATCAATCCGTCCAACACCGGCAATATCCGCGGACAGTCGCTGTTTTCGCTGAAGGACAATCTGCGCCTCACGATCGACCCGTCCTTCCAATACGTCCTCGCCAATGGCGGCGGCACCGCCAACATCTCCGAGCGCGACGGGCGCCTGATCGGCTCCTCCACCGCTGCCGGGCGGGACTTGAACGGGGACGGCGACACGCTGGACACGGTGCGTCTCTATCAGCCGAGCAACACCAACACCCACCGCCTGGGTGTTCTGAGTTCGCTGATCTGGGACGTCACCGAAAGCCAACGCCTGCAGTTCAGCTACGCCTATGATTATGGCCGCCATCGCCAGACCGGCGAATTCGGCTTCCTCACCGCCAGCGGCGACCCCGAGGACGTTTGGGGCGGCAAGCCGAATGTGGGCGGGCGGCGCGTGACCACGGCCGATGGCAGCTTCCTGCGCAACCGGGACCGGTTTTCCATCGCCGCGCTGAACCAGGTCTCTCTCGCGTATCGCGGCTATTTCCTGGATGAGGCCTTGCGGGTGAATTTGGGCGTGCGCGCGCCCTTCTTCGAGCGAGAGCTCAACCAGTACTGCTACACCCAGGTGAACAGCTCGAATGTGCAATGCTCCACCCAGAACACGTTCGACGCCGACAATGACGGGCTGGTGACGCTCGGCGGCACGTCGGGACTCGAATATCTCCGCCCGTACAAGGACACGGTGACGTACGAAGAGATCCTGCCGAATCTCGGGATTTCCTACCGCTTCTTCGACGTCCATTCCGTCTATGCGAGCTACGCCGAGGGCGCGTCCCTGCCGCGTACGGACAATCTCTACAGCTTCCAGGTGTCCGCCGTGGCGCCCGAGACCACGCAATCGATCGATGTCGGCTATCGTTATCAGGCAGAGAAGATCATCGGTTCGATCGTCGCCTGGACGACCACCTTCGAAAACCGGATTGTGTCCTCCTATGACGAAGAGGCCGGCTACAGCATCGACCGTAACGTCGGGGCGGTGGATCAATGGGGGATCGACGCCGAGATCGGCTTCCTTCCCACCGAAGCGCTGACGCTCTATTTCTCCGGCTCGTACAATACGAGCGAATTGCAGGAAAACGTCCGCACCGGCGCCACCACCAGCCTGGCCACCAAGGGCAAGGAATTGGTCGAAACCCCGGAATACACGTTCGCCACAAGCGCCGAATACGAAGTCGGCCCGTTCGATTTCGGCATAACCGCGAAATACACCGGCGAACGCTGGGCGACCGATGTCAACGACCTGAAAGTGGACAGCTACGTCGTCGTCGATGCGGACCTGAAAATCAGCTTCGAACAGCAGGGCCTGCCCAATTCGTCGCTGAAAATCGTCGGTAAGAACATCCTCGACGAGGATTATCTGGGCTCGATCAGCTCCACCAACACGGCGGCGGGCAATCCGTCGTTCCAGATCGGCTCGCCGCGCACGCTGACGCTGCAGCTCGTCCACATCTTCTGATCCACGCGCGACGCCAAGGCGGAAGGGCGGCCCCAGCCAGGGCCGCCCTTTTCGTTTGCGCGCCGTGCGCGTACATGGCCTGCGCGGAGCCCCGCGGTCGCGCGCGCCTGGGCCATCCCGCAGGAGCCCCGCCTTGGCCGATCTTCCCATCCCCCCCGAATGGGCGCCCCACCGGGCGCTGTGGACGGCCTGGCCGTCCGACGCCGCGCTCTGGGAGGAGGGGCTGCAGCCTGCGCAGGCGGAGGCGGCGGCCTTGGCGCTGGCGCTCGTTGCGGCGGGGGAGCGGGTGCAGGTTTTGGTGCAGGGGCGCGACGCGATGGCCGCCGCCGAGGTCGCGATCGGGGGCGCGTGCGCGCTTCTGGGGGAGCCCTTCGGCGACATCTGGCTGCGGGATACCGGGCCCATCTTCACCCGCCCGGGCCACGCCCGCGCCTTCCGCTTCAATGGCTGGGGCGGCAAATATGTGTTGGCCGGGGACGGGGACCTCGCCGACCGTGTCGCCGCGCGCGCGGGCGCTTCCCTTGAGCGGTTCGATTTCGTGCTCGAGGGGGGCGCGGTGGAGATGGACGGGGCGGGGACCCTGCTCGCCACCCGCCAATGCCTGCTCAATCCGAACCGCAATCCCGGCTGGAAGCAAGCGGATGCGGAAGCGGCCCTGCGCGCTGCGCTCGGCGCGGAAAAAGTGCTTTGGCTTGAAGAAGGCCTGCTGAACGACCACACCGACGGCCATATCGACAACCTGGCCCGCTTCGTCGCCCCAGGCCGCGTCGTGTGCCAGCACCCGGTTACGGGGGATCGCAACGCCGCCACGCTGGAGGCCATCGCGCGCGCGCTCGAGGCCATGACCGACGCCCAGGGACGGCGTCTCGACGTCACGACCATCCCCTCGCCGGGCTTCGTCGCCGGCGCAGACGGGGAGGCCGCCCCCGCCAGCCACATGAATTTCGTGATCGCCAACGAGGCCGTGATCGTGCCTGTCTATTCCGATACCGGGGATGACGCGCTGAAGGCGCTCGCGCCGCTGTTCCCGGGTCGCCGGCTGATCGGCCTGTCGGCGCGCGCGCTGCTCGATGGCGGGGGCGCGTTCCACTGCATCACCCAGCAGGAGCCCGCCTGATGGCCCGCACGCTCACGCTCGCCGCCCTGCAGACCGCCTACGGGCCGGACCTCTCCGCCAACATCGCCAAGACACAAAAGCTGATCCGGGAGGCGGCGGCGCGCGGGGCGCAGGTGGTGCTGCCGTCCGAGCTGTTCCAGGGACCGTATTTCTGCACCACGCAAGAAGAGCGCTGGTTCGAGACCGCCTATCCCGCCCTTAGCCACCCGTGCGTCACCGCGCTGCAGCCGCTCGCGCGCGAACTCTCCGTCGTGATCCCGGTCTCGATCTTTGAGCGCGAGGGCCCGCTCTATTTCAATTCCGTAGTCATGCTGGACGCCGATGGAAGCGTGCTTGGGACCTACCGCAAAACCCACATCCCCGACGGGCCGGGCTATCAGGAGAAATATTATTTCCGGCCCGGCGATACCGGCTTCAAAGTCTGGGACACCCGGCACGGGCGCCTGGGCGTGGGGATCTGCTGGGACCAATGGTTTCCCGAGGCCGCGCGCGCGATGGCGCTGATGGGCGCGGACGCGCTGCTCTACCCCACCGCAATCGGCTCGGAGCCGCACGATCAGAGCCTCGACACGCGCGACCCCTGGCGGCGCGCCATGCAGGGCCACGCCGTGTCCAACGTGATCCCGGTGGTCGCGGCCAACCGGATCGGGCGCGAGGCGAGCGGGCAGGCCTTCTATGGCTCCTCCTTCATCGCCGACCATCGCGGGGATTTGGTGGAAAGCTTCGACCGCGAGGAGGAGGGCGTGCTGACGCACCGCTTCGACTTGGATTTCCTGGACCGCCACCGCGCCGCCTGGGGCTTCTTCCGCGACCGACGTCCCGAACTCTACCGCTGACGTCAGGCGGGGGTTTCCAGCAGCCGGCGGGCGATTACGTTGGCCTGGATTTCGCCCGCGCCCTCGAAGATGTTGAGGATTCGCGCGTCGCACAGCACCCGACTGATCGGGTATTCGAGCGCGAAGCCGTTGCCGCCATGGATCTGGAGCGCGTTGTCAGCCCCCGCCCAGGCGACGCGCGCGGCCAGCAGTTTCGCCATGCCGGCTTCGAGGTCGCAGCGCTCCCCGGAATCCTTGCGCCGGGCGGCGAAATAGGTGATCTGGCGCGCCGCCATCACTTCCGCCGCCATCATCACGATCTTGTCCGACACGCGCGGAAACCCGTAGATCGCCTCTCCGAACTGGCGCCGGGACAGCGCATAGTCCAAAGCGAAGTCGAGCGCGGACTGCGCGACGCCCACGGCGCGCGCGGCGGTCTGGATGCGGGCGGATTCGAAGGTGGCCATCAATTGCTTGAAGCCGCGCCCTTCCGCCCCGCCCAGAAGGTTTGCGGCCGGGACCTCGAAATCATCGAACGCGATCTCGTATTCCTTCATGCCGCGATAGCCCAGCACCTCGATCTCGCCCCCGGTCAGGCCCGCATCGGGAAACGGATCGCCATCGTCCCCGCGCGTCTTTTCCGCCAGCAGCATGGACAGGCCGCGATGATCGGTGGACTGAGGATCGGTGCGGACCAGCAGCGTCATGAGATCGGCGCGCGCGGCGTGCGTGATCCAAGTCTTGGCGCCGCTCACGCGGTAGACCTCCCCCGCGCGTACCGCCTTTGTGCGTAGCGCGCCCAAGTCTGATCCCGTGTCAGGCTCAGTGAAGACGGCGGTGGGCAATATTTCGCCGCTGGCGATGCGGGGCAGGTAATGGGCCTGTTGCGCCGGCGCGCCCGCCAGCAGGATCAATTCCGCGGCGATCTCGGAACGGGTGGCGAGGCTGCCCACCCCGATATAGGCGCGCGACAATTCCTCCGACACCACGCACATCGCCGTCTTGCCGAGGCCCGCGCCGCCGAACGCCTCCGGGATCGTCAAGCCGAACACGCCGAGCTCGGCCATCTGAGACACCAAAGCCAGCGGCACATAGGCGTTCTGCAGGTGCCATTGATGCGCGTACGGAGCAATTTCGGCGTCCGCGAAGCGGCGGAACTGGTCGCGCACCAGGGTGAGGTCGGCATCGAGCCCGATCTCCTCGAACGTGGCCGCCCCCCGCCGCTCCCGCAACAGCGCGGCGAGCCGCGCGCGCGTGGCCGGGGCGAGGCCAGCCTCGATCAGGTTCTCGAGCGGGGCGAACATCGCGCGCGCGGCCGCAGCGAGGCCGAAATCGGCGGGGCGCGCCATCTCGCCCTGGCTCATCGGCAGGCCGCCTTCCGCCTGGGCCAGATATTCCCCGAACAGCACCGTCGCCAATAGCTGCTCGATCTCGCCAAAGTGTCCCGCCGCGGACAGATGCTCGCCCCACGCCGCCACCTGGCGCAGCGTCTGCGCGTACGTGGCCACCCACGCAAAGCCGTGCGCCGCATGCTGGTGGGCCTTGAGCAGCGCTGGATCTATCGTCCCGCCCGGCGCCGCCCGCCCCGCCACCACCGCGCGCGCCTGGCCCGCATAGTCCTCCATCGCCGCCACGCCCTGCGTGAACAGCTTGAGCAGAGCGGAAGCGGGCGCGCTCTCGGCGTATGGGCTCATCGGCGCGCCTCCCTCATGCTGCAGGTGCGAAGCGCTAAGATGCACCGCGCCGGCCCGCGCGCAAGCGCGGCTCAGTCCACCGCCAGCCGGTAGCCGACGCCGCGCACGGTTTGCAGGAACAGCGGCTCGCGCGGATCGTCCTCGATCTTGCGCCGCAGCCTCGTGACCTGCACGTCCACGCTGCGCTCCAGGCCCGAGGAGGTGCGCCTCGCCAATTCGTCGCGCGCGATCGGGGCGCCCCCGCGCCCGGCTAGCACTTTGAGCAGCGTCGCCTCCGCTTCGGTGAGGCGCACGGGCTTGCCGTCGCGCGTCAGCTCCCCGCGGGAGACGTTGAACGCGTTCGGCCCGAACGTGACCTCGCCTGCGGGGTCGCCGCGGCGTTCGCGGGTGCGGCGCAGGATGGCGTTTATGCGCAGCGCGAGTTCTTCCGGCTCGAAGGGCTTGGGCACGTAATCGTCGGCGCCCGTGCTCAGGCCCTTGATGCGATCCTCCGGCTGGCCGCGGGCGGTCAGCAGGATGATGGGCACGTCGGAGGCTTTGCGCACGCTCTCGGCCAGCGAGAAGCCGTCCTCTTTGGGCATCATCACGTCGATGATCAGCAGGTCGAAATCGAAATTGGCCATCAGCTTGCGCGCGGCGTCCGCATCGGGGGCGCCGCTGGCGCGGGCCCCCCGCTGGGCGAGGAATTTCTTCAGCAATTCGCGGATGCGGTCGTCGTCGTCGACGATCAGGATGTGGGCGGGGCGCACCAGGGCGTCGATCGCCGCGTCGGGCGTACTCATCCGCCATCCTCCATCGCCAGCGCTGAAAGCACCGTGCGCGCGCCGGCCACCGCCTCTGCGCCGGCCTGGCGGAACACCTGGCCCAAGCGCTCGCGCAGCGCGCCGCTGGCCTCCCGCTCGGCCGCGCGCCCGGCCTCGGTCAGCTGCAGGCGGCGCTGGCGGCGGTCGGCGGCGCCCGGGGCGCGCGCGATCAGGCCTGCGGCCTCAAGCTCCCCGAGCACCCGCGCCAGGCTTTGCTTGCGCACCGCGAGCACGCCCTGCAGGGCCGATACGGTCAAGCCTTCGCCGTCCCCGCGCCGGCCCTCGCTCGCGCCCCGCCGGATCGCCGCGAGCGCGCGGTAATGGGCAGGCCCCAGCCCCCGCGCCTCCAGGACGGGATCTGCGGCGGTGAGAAACCGGCGCTGGGCCAGCAGCACAAGCTCCACCGCACGGTCGAGCTCTTCCTCCTTGAGGTAAAGGCGCGCTTCGGGGCCGGTCGGGTCCGGCGCAGGTCTTTTGAGGGGGGCGGATTTGGGCTGGTTGACAGGCATTCCGCGGATCGCGTTTGGTCGCCCGAGAAGTGTATAAACACGACGCGTCCGGCGCAAACGCCGGCGCGCTCAGGAGTGCGCCGATGGCCGAGCCGGCCTATCACGATCGCGACGGGTGGATCTGGTTTAACGGGGCCTTCGTCCCCTGGCGGGACGCCAATGTGCATGTGCTGACGCACGCCCTGCATTACGCGTCTGCAGTATTCGAGGGGGAACGCGCCTATGACGGGGCGATCTTCCTGTCGCGGCGGCATTCCGAGCGGCTGCAGAACTCGGCCCGCCTGCTGGGCTTCGAGCTGCCCTACACGATCGATGAATTGGAGCGCGCCAAGGCCGAAACGCTGGCCAAAAGCGGGCTGGCCAACGCCTATGTGCGCGCCATCGCGTGGCGGGGTTCGGAAAAGATGGGCGTGTCGGCCAAGGAGAACCGGATCAATGTGGCCGTGGCGGCCTGGCATTGGGGCGATTATTTCACCGACAAGATGAAAGGCGTCCGCCTGACGATCGCGCCCTGGCGGCGGCCCGCGCCCGATACCGCCCCCTGCAACGCCAAGGCCGCAGGGCTTTACATGATCTGCACCCTGTCCAAGCACGCCGCAGAGAATGCGGGCTTCCAGGATGCGCTGATGATGGATTGGCGCGGCCAAATCGCGGAAGCCACCGGCGCGAACGTGTTCTTCGTCCGGGACGGCGTGATCCACACGCCCACCCCCGATTGCTTCCTGAACGGCCTGACCCGCCAGACGGTGATTGCGCTGGCGCGCGCGCGTGGGCTTGAGGTCGTGGAGCGGGCGATCTGGCCGAACGAACTCGCTCAATTCGACGAGGTGTTCCTGACCGGCTCCGCCGCCGAGATCACGCCCGTCGCCGAGATCGGGGGCATTTATTACAAGCCCGCCCAGATCACCGAGCAGCTCCTGGCGGATTTCAGCGCCCACGTCCGGCGCAAGAACGCGCCCTGAATTCCGCTCGCGCGGTTTGGGCGTCAGAAGGGGCGGCGGCTGGAGAGGGCGGCCAGCAGGGTGCCGTCGTCCAGGAGCTCAAGCTCCCCTCCGACCGGCACGCCGTGGGCGAGGCGGCTCACGGTGACGCCGAGGCCCTGCAGGCGCTCGGTGAGGTAATGGGCGGTGGCTTGCCCATCGACCGTGGCGGCCAGCGCCAGGATCACCTCGCGCACTCCGTCGCGGCCCGCCCGCTCGACCAGTTTGGCGATACGCAGATCCTGCGGCCGCACCCCGTCCAGCGCTGAAAGCACCCCGCCCAGCACGTGGTAGCGCCCGCGGAACGCTTCCGCGCGCTCCAGCGCCCAGACGTCTCCCACCTCCGCCACCACGCACAATAAGCCGTCGTCGCGCCCGGGCGCGACGCACAGCGCGCACGGATCCACCCCGTCCAGCGCGCCGCATTCGCTGCACGTCTTCACCCGCGCGGCGGCCTCGGCGAGGGCGTCGGCCAGGGGGGTCATGAGGGCGTCGCGCTTTTTCAGGAGGTGGAGCGCGGCGCGGCGCGCGGAGCGGGGACCAAGGCCCGGCAGCTTGGCCAGGAGCCCGATCAGGCGCTCGATTTCCGGCGAGGCGAGCGGGGCGGCGCGGGCGCGTGGGGTCATGGGCCCCACCTTAGCGCGCCCGCCCCTTGCTTAAGCAAGGCCCCGCTAAAGCAAGGGCGTTGCGTGGACAGGCGCCCGGGCCGGTTTCGGCGCCGCGCTTTCCCCCACCAGCACCGCGATGTCGCGCCGCTGCGCCATCGCCGCCGCCCCCGCCGTCAGCGCCAGCGCCAGCACGGGGTAAGCCCACGCCGCCAAGATATCGTCGGGATCGCCCAGATAGAGCAAGGCGCACACGAACCATGCGCTAAGGCACAGCCGCGCGCGCGGCCCCATGAGATCGGAGAACAGCAATCCCCCGAGATAGACGAGCGGCACCGCCGCGATCGCCTGATCGTATTCCTTCATGCGCGGATTGATCAGGATCACCCCCACGAGCAGCGCCGCCCAGCGCACGTGCGGGCGCCGGATGGTGGCGGCGAGGCCCACCAGGGCGGCGGCGAACAGAAGGTGGACGAGGTAGGGCGCGAGCGGGTGGTCGGCCGGCCAATGGGTGGTGAAGGCGGCCCCGAACGCGCTCTCGCCGACATCGGCGGAACCGAGCGTCTGCAGGCTCAGCCGATCGAGCCAGGCGTTGAACTGCGTCGGCGTTAGCAGCGCCGGCAGCAGATAGCCGGCCGCGGAGGCGCAGGCCGCGATCGCGCCCACCCGCGCCTGGCGGAAATTGAAGCCGTGCGCCAGAACCGGCGCCAGCCAGAAGGCGGCGTAGAAGGGCTTGAACACGGTGGCGATGGCGACGGCGATATGGAACGCGGTCCAGCGCCGGCGCAGCAGCCCGTCGGCCAGGGTCGCGATGATCGGCAGATAGAGCAGTGTGCCCATGTTCACCGCGAACAGCGCCGTAACGCCCGCGCAATGGAAGCCCGCAAACGACGCCCCGATCGCAACCACGCCCGCCGCCGGCAGGCGGGGATAGAAAAGCCGCGCCAGCAGCATCGGCGTCGCCGTCAACGCCACCAGCGTCAAGGTGGACAAAAGCGGCCCCATAAGCCACGGCGCGACGCGCCCGAACAGGCCCAATATCCACGCGATCAGGGGCGGAGAGGTGAAATGCAGCACGGGTTCCACGCCCATGGCGTGCAGGACGGCGCTGTCATACGGGTCGAGGCCCGCGGCGAGCGCGCGCGCGGCGGCGATGTAAACGTCCAGATCCCAGCCGAACTGCGGTTTCGCAGCGGCGGAGCCGCCGGTTATGAAATGCTCCAGACCCCACCCGATCGCAAAGACCAAAAGCCCCCATTCCGCGCACGCCAAAATGACGCGCCCGACCATGTCTCTCGCCGCTGCACCCATGCAATCGCCCCGCTCACGGCTCGCCCGCCTTTGGCCAGTGAAACGGCATGTAGCCCGGGAAGGTTCGGAGGCAAACGCAGCACGGCTGTTGGTTGCGGAAAATTAAGTAAGTTTTGTGAGCAAGGTACGCGCTACGGCGCGGCCGCCGCCACACCCGGCCGGCGGGGGTCGGCGCCCCCTTCCAGGCCTTGCGGCGTAAGGCGGAAGCCGTACAGCCCGCTTTCCTCGCCCGCGCTGTCGGCGAGTTTCCAGCCCAGGCCCGTCAGCGCCTCGCGCACCGCCGGGTCCATGCGCTGGGCCTCCACGCGCACCACCTCGCCCGAGGCGATCACGTTGGGCAGCTCGATGGCCTGTTGCAGGGTGAGGCCCCAATCGGTGGCGGCGACGATCGTCTTGGCCACGTAGGCGATGATCGAGCCCCCGCCGGGGGAGCCGATGGCGGCGTGGAAATCCCCGTCGGCCTCGAAGATCAGCGTCGGCGCCATGGAGGAGCGCGGGCGCTTTCCCGGCGCGATCGCGTTCGCCACAGGCTTGCCGTTCAGCGTCGGGCGCAGGGCGAAATCGGTAAGCTCGTTATTGAGGAAAAAGCCGGCCGCCATCCGCTGCGCGCCGAACGGCGCCTCGATCGTGGCCGTCATCGCCACGACGTCCCCGAACGGATCGATCACCGAAAGGTGCGTCGTGCCGCCTTCCCTGGTCTCCACCCGCCCCCACCGGTCTCGCAAGGTTGGCCCGCCCAGCACCGCGGCCGGATCGCCCGGCGCCACGATGGCGGGGGCCGCGCGGGCGAGGTCGGCGGCTTTGACGCGGGCGTCCAGGTAGCGGGGGTCTACAAGCTCGGCGCTCGGCACGGGCGCAAACGCGTCGTCGGCGAGATAATGGTCGCGGTCGGAATAGGCGAGCCGGCTCGCCCACAGGAAGGCCGCCCAATCCGTCCCGCTGAGCGGGCCCTGCGGGACGGGGCGCAGCCGCTCGTACAATCCGAGGATGTCGATCACCGCCACGCCCCCGGAACTCGGCGGCGGCATGGAGCAGACGCGCAGGCTCCGATAGGCGCCGCACAAGGCCGCCCGCTTGCGCGGCGCGGCGGCGGCGAGATCGGCGAGGTTCAGCGTTCCCGGGCGCGGGAAGGCCTGCGCTGCGGCCACGATCGCCTGCGCGCGCGGCCCCTGCGTCAGGGCTTGCGGGCCTTCCCGGGCGATAGCGCGCAAGGTCTCGGCATAGGCGGGGTTGCGCAGCAGCGCGCCCGCGGGCTTGGCCGCGCCCTCCGGCGTCAGCAGATAGGCGCGCGCCGCGGGATCGTCAGCGAGACCCTGGCGCGCGAGCACGCTGGCGATCACTTTGTGCATGCGCGGGGAGATCTCGAACCCGTTCTCCGCCAGCGCGATCGCCGGCGCGAACAAATCCGCCCAGGGCAGCCGCCCCCCCTCCTCGTGGGCGAGCTTCAGCATCTGCACAAGGTTCGGGGCCCCGATCGAGAGCCCGCTGGCGGCCGCCTGCGGGAAGGGCAGGGGCGCACCCTCGGGGGTAAGGAACATGTCGGGCCGCGCCCCGGCCGGGGCGATCTCGCGCCCGTCATAGGCGGCCACGGCGCGCGCGCGCGCATCGTACCGCAACAGGAAGCCGCCCCCGCCGAGGCCCGCGCTCTGCGGCTCCACCAGACCCAGCACCATCATCGTGGCTATGCTTGCATCGACCGCGCTCCCGCCGGCCGCCAGCATGAGAAGGCCCGCCTCGGCGGCGCGGGGATCGGCGGCGGCCACCATCGCCTGCCCGCGCGCGGGGGCTTGCGCCGTCCGGGGCGCGGTGGCGCACGCGCACACCCACAGGGCCGCCAGCAGGGGAAGGATAGCGCGTCGACGCATGGAGCGGCCTCTGTTAGCGAAGGGCCTCGCAACGGAGCATCCATGGCCAGGCCCGGCCCCCTCAATACGATCACCGATGTGGCGGGGCTATCCATCGGTTGTGCGCAGGATGCGCGCGTGCGCACCGGCGTCACCGTGATTGTGCCGGATGCGCGGGCGGTGTGCGCGGTGGATGTGCGCGGCGGCGGGCCCGGCACGCGCGAGACCGATGCGCTCGCGCCCGAGACGCTGGTGGACGCGGTGGACGCTTTGGTGTTCGCGGGGGGCTCCGTTTATGGCCTGGCGGCGGCGGATGCAGTGGTCGCGGCGCTTGGGACGCAGGGGCGGGGCTTTGCGCTTCGCGCGGGGCCGCCCGTCTCCCCCGTGGTCCCGGCCGCGATCCTCTATGACCTCGCCAATGGCGGGGAGAAGGATTGGGGCCTCGCACCGCCTTATGCGGCGCTGGGCGCGGCCGCGTTTGCAGCCCTTGGGCAAGAGGTTCCCCTCGGCAATGCAGGGGCGGGCTATGGGGCGCTCGCGGGCGCGCTGAAGGGCGGCCAGGGCAGCGCCAGCGTGGCGGCGGACGGGGTGAGTGTGGCGGCGCTGGCGGCGGTGAATTGCTTCGGCTCCCCCGTGATCCCGGGCGGGCGGGCTTTCTGGGCGTGGGCGCTTGAGCAGGGGGGCGAATATGGGGGCGTGCGCCCGCCCGCAGACCTCGCGCTCGATCTCGGGGAATGGGGCCTCTCGAAGCTTTCGGGCGGTGCAGGGCGCGCCAACACCACGCTCGTACTGGTCGCCACCGACGCCGCGCTCACCCCCGCACAAGCCAAGCGCGTGGCGCAGATGGCCTCGGCAGGCCTTGCGCAGGCGATCCGGCCCGTGTTCGCCCCGTTTGACGGGGACGTGGTGTTCGCGCTGTCCACCGCCCGGGTCCCGCTTGCGCAGCCCGAGGCGCTGGCGGTGGCGCGGATCGGGGCGCTGGCGGCCGATTGCGTGGCGCGTGCGGTGGCGCGCGGTGTGTATGCGGCGCAAGCCTTGGGCGATGTGCGCGCCTGGCGCGACCTTCCGCCCTGAGCACAGCGCTGCGCGGTGGACGCGCGCGGCCCCGCCCCGTACAGGGGCGAGCGAGCTTAGGGGAGCGCCATGGAAAGCTTAGGATCGATCCTTCGACCGACGTTGGAATTCCTCCAGACCGGTTTCGACCAGGTGAACGCCGCGCAGGGGCTGATCATCGCGCTGTTCGCCACCGTCCTGATGCGCCGCTGGGCGCAGCTGTTCGCGGTCGCGGCCGGCGCCAGCGTGGTGCATGTGCTCGTCGATACGGTGGTTCCGATCGTGACGAAGGGCGCCGCGCTGAAACTGCCCCCGATCCTGACATCGGCGTTCTGGAACTACGCCATCGCGCTGTTCGTGGGCTTCGTGATCGTGGTGGCGATGTTCTTCGCGGTCCGCCAGGTCGTGTTCCCCGGCAAGCGCGGCGCAGGCGGGCCGGCGAAGGCGCATTAGATGCGCTAGGTCAAGGCGTATTGGCGCGCAGCTCTTCCAGCCAGGGCGCCGCGCTCGCATCGCTCGGCGCGCGCCAATCCCCGCGCGGGGACAGCGCGCCCGCGGAGCTGATCTTCGGGCCGTTCGGCAGCGCGCTGCGCTTGAACTGGCTTGTGGCGAAGAAACGCTGCAGGAACACCGCGAGCCAATGCTTGATGGCGGGCAGGTCGTAGGCCGGGCGCGCGGCCATGTCCGGCGGCCAGCGGCCGCGTTCGGAATCCCCCCAGGCCTCCAGCGCCAGGAACGCGATCTTCGACGGGCGAAACCCCCAGCGCACCGTATAATGCAGCGCGAAATCGTGCAGCGCGTAGGGCCCGATCAGCGCCTCCGTACTCTGGATCGCCCCGCTCGCATCAGCGGGGATGAGTTCGGGGGAGATTTCGGTGGCCAGGACCTGGGTAAGCGCCGCGCTCGCCGCCGGGCCGAACACCTCCGTGCGCGCGACCCAGCGGATCAGGTGCTGCATCAGCGTTTTGGCCACCCCGGCGTTGACGCCGTAATGGCTCATGTGGTCGCCCACGCCATAGGTGGCCCAGCCCAGCGCCAGCTCCGACAGATCTCCTGTGCCGACCACGAGCCCGTTTTCCTGGTTGGCGAGGCGGAAGAGGTAATCGGTGCGCGCGCCGGCCTGGACGTTCTCGAACGTCACGTCGTGCACCGGCTCTCCGCGCGCGAAGGGGTGGGCGAGATCGGAAAGGAGCTGGCGCGCCAGCGGCTTGATATCCACCTCGCGCGCGTCCACGCCAAGCGCGGCCATCAAAGCGTGCGCCTGGGCGCGGGTGGCGGGGCTTGTCGCGAAGCCCGGCATCGTCACCCCGATCACCTGCGTGCGGGGCAAGCCCATCCGGTCGAACGCGCGGCAGGCGACAAGCAGCGCCTGGGTCGAATCGAGCCCGCCCGACACCCCGATCACCACCCGCTTCAGCCCCGCCGCCTCCAGGCGCGTCATCAGCCCGGAAACCTGGATGTTATAGGCCTCGTAGCAATCGCGATCGAGGCGGGCGGGATCGCCCGGCACGAAGGGAAACCGATCGATCGCGCGCGTCAGGCGCACGGCCTCGTCCCCGGGCGGGTCTAGCGTAAAGCCGATGCGCCGCAGGGCCGCGAGGTCCCCCGGATGGGCGGCGGCGGCGTCGCGGAACGTGCCCCAGCGCGTGCGCTCGGCGCCGATGCGCTCGAGGTCGATGTCGGCGGACAAGAGCGTGGAGGCGGTGGCGAAACGCTCCGATTCCGCGAGCTTCACGCCCAGCTCGAACGCCGCCAGGTGCCCGTCCCAGGCTAGATCGGTGGTGCTCTCCCCGTGCCCGGCCGCGGAATAAAGGTAGGCGCAGGCCGCGCGCCGCGACTGGGAATCCGAGAGGATGTTGCGCTCCTCGGCCTTGGCGATGACGATGTTGGAGGCCGAGAGGTTGGCGATGATCCGCGCGCCCGCGAGCGCCAGGCGCGTCGAGGGCGGCTCCGGCGCCCAGAGGTCCTCGCAGATCTCCACGCCGAACGCGTACCCCTCATAATCGCGCGCCTCGAACACGAGGTCCGTCCCGAACGGCGCCTCCTCGCCCAGCAGCCCGATCGTAATCCGCCGCGCATGGCGCGCGGCGGCGAAAATGCGCTTTTCGTAGAATTCGCGATAATTCGGCAGGAAGCTCTTGGGGACGACCCCCAGCACCCGCCCGCGATGGATCACCACCGCGCTATTATAGACGTCCCCGTCATTGCGCAGGGGCGCCCCCACGATCAGGGTGGGGAACAGCGTGCGCGAGGCTGCCGCGATCGCCCCGATCGCAGCGGTGGCGGCCTCGAGCAGCGCGTCCTGCATCAGCAAGTCGTCGTTCGCATAGCCGGTGAGGCCAAGCTCGGGGAATACGACCAGCGCGGCATGGGCCTCGTGCGCCTCGCGGGCGAGCGCGATCGTCTCGGCGGCGTTGCGGGCGGGGTCGGCCGGGAAGATGCGCGGCGCGCACGCGGCTGCGCGCACGAAGCCGTGCCGGTAGAGCGAGCGGAACGGGCGGTGCGGATCCGGCATGGCCCCTCCGGGCGGCGAGCGCCTCTATTATGCTCAGATTGAGCATAATAGAGGCGGATGTCAAGCCGCGGCGCCGGGGCGGCTCTTCTGCGTTGAGGGGGCAGACCCGGTCCCCGCCATGGGCTAGATCGCGGCGCGGGCGGGAGGCGGCAATGCGGCGGTTTTTAATCGGGCTGGTAGGCGTCGCGGCGGCGGCGCTCGCGGCGCTCTATGGGTGGCTCTACTTCAACCAGTCCGAGCTGCTGTTCCGGCCCAATCCGGAAGTGGCCTCGCCGGCCTCGCTGGGGCTGGAGGGGGTGGAGGAGCGCCCCATCCCGACGGCGGACGGGGAGACGCTGCGCGCCTTCTGGATGGCGCCGCGCCCCGGCCAGCCGGTGTTTTTGTTTTTTAGCGGGCAGGGCGCATCGCTGAAGGCGCAGGCCAAGCGCTTCCGGCGGCTGGCGCCGGAGGGCGTCGGGCTGCTGGCGGTGGCGCTGCGCGGTTTTTCCGGCTCCACGGGAACCCCCAGCGAAGCAGGCGCCGCCCGGGACGCGGCGGCCGGCTATCGCTGGCTGCGGGCGCGCTACCGCGCCGACGAGATCGTGATCCACGGGTTTTCGCTGGGCTCGGCCGTGGCGGTGCGCCTGGCCGCGCACGCGCCGGCCCGCGCGCTGGTGCTCGAGGCGCCCTTCACCTCCGCGCTGGAGCTGGCCGAGGACCGCTACCCCTACGCCCCGATCAGCTTGCTGATGCGGGACAAGATGATGTCGCGCGACTGGATCACGCGCGTGCGCATGCCGGTGCTGATCGCCCACGGGGACGCCGACGCCACCGTGCCGTTCGCCATGGGGCGGGAATTGTACGCTCGCGCCAACCCGCCCAAGCGGTTTCACGCATTTCCGGGCGGGGGCCATTCCACCCTCGTCGCCGACGGGCTCTATGACGTCGCGCTGGCTTTCGTGGCCGCCCCGGCGGCGGGCGTGGGCGAAACGATCAGCCGAGATCCTCGCGGCGCAGCACCCACCCGTTGACGATCACGAGCGCGTCGCCTTCTGCCGTGGGGGCCCGCCAGAAGGGCGAGGCGGCTGCCGCAAGCCCGCCGACGATCGCCCCGCGCCGGGAATAGAGGCCTTCTCCCCGGCCGGAGGCGGGCTTAGGCGGGCTCTGGAGATCGGGCTTCGCCACGGCTTTCTCCTGCACGGTCCAGCCACTGCATTCGGAACGGGCGAAATGTCAATGGGCGGGGGCGTAACCGCAAAACAGGCTGCCGCGGCGCCGCTTGGCGTGGTAGCGTCCAGACGGGGTTGGGGAGAGATGCGTCATGCGGCGGCGGACGATGCTTCAGGCCTTGGGCGCCGGCGTTTTGACGGCGTGCGCCTCCAACAGCGCGGACCTGCCGCCGCGCCCGCTGATCATCGCCTATCGCGGCGCGAGCGGAGAACGGCCCGAGCACACCTTGGCCGCCTACGCGCTCGCCATCGCCCAGGGGGCGGACTATGTCGAGCCGGACCTCGTGCTCACCAAGGACGGCGAGCTCGTGTGCCGCCACGAGAACGAGATCTCCGAAACTACGGACGTCGCCGCCCATCCCGAATTCGCCGCCCGCCGGGTCACCAAAACCATCGATGGGGCGGAGGTCACCGGCTGGTTCACGGAGGATTTCACGCTCGCCGAATTGCGCACGCTGCGCGCCAAGGAGCGTCTGCCCCAATTGCGCCCGGAGAGCCTCGCCTATGACGGGCAGCAGGCGATCCCTACGCTGCGCGAGCTGATCGCGCTGGTGAAGGCCGAAAGCGCCCGCCTCGGCCGCACGATCGGCATCTATCCCGAAACCAAGCATCCCTCCTATTTCGAGCGCCTGGGCCTTGGCCATGCCGGACCGCTGCTGCGCACGCTGAAGGAGGCCGATTGGCGCCGCGCGGACGCGCCGGTCTTCATCCAATCCTTCGAGAGCTCCAACCTCCGCGCCCTGCGGGAAGCGAGCGAGGTGCGCCTCATTCAGCTGATCGGGCAGAAAAACTTCCCCGGCGGGCCCGATTACGCCGCCATGATCACGCCCAGAGGGCTGCGGGGGATCGCCGCCTACGCCAACGGCGTGGGTCCCGACAAGGCGCTGATCATCCCCCGGACCAGCGATGACCGCGTCGGCGCGCCCACCGATCTGGTGGCCGACGCCCACGAACAGGGGCTCCTGGTGCATACCTGGACCTTCCGGGCCGAAAACTTCTTCCTGCCGGCCGAATTGCGCCTGGGGGACCCCGCCTCCCCCGACTTCCTGCGCATGCCCGGGGATCTGAAAGGCGAATTGCAGCTGTTCCGGGCGTTGGGCGTGGACGGGGTGTTCTGCGACCAGCCGGGCGCGGCGCGCACAGCGCTGGCGTAGTCACCCTCGGGCGCCCGCGCCGGGCCCCGCAAACCGTGCCGGAAGCGATTGACCCCGCGCGCGTTTTCCGCATGCTCCCGGCCATGCGCGCAAGCCCGGCTTTGATCGTCGAGGGGCTCCGGAAAAGCTACGGCGCGCATCGCGCCGTGGACGGTTTGAGCTTTTCGGCCCCCGCAGGCTCCATTTTCGGCGTCCTGGGTCCGAACGGGGCGGGCAAATCCACCACGATGCGCATCGTCGTGGGGATCATAAAGCCGGACGCCGGGCGGGTGACGCTGCTGGGCGGGACGCCGGACCAGCGCACGCTCGCGCGCGTCGGCTATCTGCCGGAGGAGCGCGGGCTCTACCGCTCCATGACGCCGCGCGCGATCATCACCTATTTCGCCCGCCTGAAAGGCCTGCGCGCGCGCACCGCGCGCCAGCGCGCGGACGCGCTCTTGGAGGCCCATGGCCTCGGCGCGTGGGGGCGGCGCAAAATCAAGACGCTGTCCAAAGGCATGGCCCAGAAGGTCCAGATCCTCGCCGCGCTCGCCCACGAGCCGGAATTCGTGTTGCTGGACGAGCCGTTCTCCGGGCTCGACCCGGTGAACCAGCAGGCGGTGGAAGCCTTGATCCGGACCGCCGCGGCGGCCGGGCGCACGGTGCTGTTCTCCACCCACGTGATGGAGCACGCCGAGCGGATGTGCGACCGCATCGTGCTGATCGCCAACGGCAAAAGCGCGTTCGACGGGCGGGTGGAGCAGGCGCTCGCGCTCGCCCCCCGCAGCGCGCTGTTGGAGACCGAAGGGGGCTATGACCTCGCCGCCGCGCTCGCGCCGGCAGGGCTCGCGATCGAGGCATTGGGCGGGACCGACGCCGGGCGGCGCTGGCGGGCCGCGCTCCCGCCGCAGGACGGCGCGCGGCGCCTTTTGGCCGCGTGCGTGGCCGCGGGCGCCCCGCTCACCCTGTTCGAACCGGCCCGCGCCACGCTGCACGACGCGTTCGTGCGCCTCCTCGCCGACGCGCCGCCATGAGGCTCTTACGCGGCGTCTATCTGATCGCGCGGCGGGAATACCTCGCTTATGTCGGGGCGTGGGGGTTTTGGGTCTCGCTGATCACCACCCCGCTCCTGCTGGCGGTGATGATCTTCACCCCCGCGCTTCTGAGCCGGGCTGAGCCCACGCGCCAGATCGCCATAATCGCCGACGATGCGGGCGCAGGCGCGGCCGTGCGCGCCGCGTTCGAGGCCCAGGAGCGCGAGCGCCTGCGCGCAGCGCTCGCCGCCCATGCCGAAACCGTAGACCCCAAGAGCGCGCCGGCCGCGCTCGCCGCCTTCGACGCCCGCGCCGACCTTGACGCCGCCCGCCGCGCCGCTTTGGCCGCGCTGGAGTTGGGCGGCCCGCCGTTCCAGGCGCCCGTCGCCCGCTACCGCATTACGCCCGCCCCCGCCCGCGACGCCGAGGCGCTCGCCCCCTACCTGACCGGGGCCAAAGAGGTGGAGGGGGCGCCCCTGTTTGCGGTGCTGCGGGTGATCGGGAGCGGAGAGGCCACCCGGCTTGAATATTGGAGCGCCAATCTGACCGACCAGGCGCCCGCGGCGCGCGCGCGCACCGCGCTGGCCGACCGCATGCGCACGCAGGCGCTCGCCGCGCGCGGCCTTTCCGCCCCGGAGGTGGCGCGCATCGAGGGGCTCGCGCCGGCCTTCGTGCAATACGATCCCCGCACCCCGGCCGGCCGGGAGGTGACGCGCCGCGATTCCGCGCCCTTCTTCGCCGCCATCGCGCTCACCTTCGTGCTGTGGGGATCGGTGTTCGGGGTGTCCAACATGCTGCTCACCAGCGTGCTGGAAGAGAAATCTAACAAGATCCTCGATGCGCTTTTGACGTCTGTAACCCCGCTGCAGATCCTGATCGGCAAATTGCTGGGCGTGGCCTGCGTCAGCGCCACGCTGTTTCTGATCTGGGGGGTGCTGGGGGCGGGGGGGCTGGCGCAGACGGCGGCGCTCGCGCCGTCGGGCCAGTTCGCCGACTTCGCCGGCGCGCTGCTGATGCCCAGCCTCGCGGCGGCGTTCGCGCTGTGCTTTGCAGCCGGCTATCTCATGTACGGGGCGATGTTCCTGGCGCTTGGAGCCTTGTGCGATTCCATCCAGGAGGCGCAGACGCTGGTGGGCCCGGTCTTCTTTGTGCTGACGATCCCCATTCTGCTGATCGGGCCCGCGTTCGAAAACCCGAACGCCCCGATCGTGGCGGCGGCCTCCTGGTTTCCCCCCGCGACGCCCTTCCTTTTGATGCTGCGCGCGCCCGCGGGCCTGACGCCGGGCGAGATCGCGGGGCCGATCCTGGCGCTGGTGATTACGCTCGCCCTGGTGCTGATGTTCGCCGCCCGCCTGTTCCGCGCCGGGGTCAGCCACCAGCTCAAGGCCGCCGACGTCCGCCAGCGTCTGGGTTCGGCGGGGCGCAAGCGCCCACACCCCGCGCCCAGTCACGGGGCCTAGGGCCATGGGGCCTAGGGTCATGGGGCCTAGGGCAATGGGGCCTAACCTCTGCCGCGCCTGCGGGAGCCGGGCGGGCGGCCCGCGCTGCCCGGCCTGCGGCGGCGACCGCGTGCTCGCCCACCCCGAACTGCACGCTCTCACGATCGCCCATGTCGATTGCGACGCCTTCTATGCGGCGGTGGAGAAACGGGATGATCCCCGGCTCGCGGGCCAGCCCCTGATCGTGGGCGGGGGCAAGCGCGGGGTGGTGGCGACCGCCTGCTACATCGCGCGCGCCTTCGGGGTGCGCAGCGCCATGCCGATGTTCAAGGCGTTGAAGCTCTGCCCCCACGCCGTGGTGTTGCGTCCCAACATCGCCAAATACGCCGCAGAGGGCGCGCGCGTGCGGGCGCTGATGCAGGCGCTCACCCCGCTCGTGCAGCCGCTGTCGATCGACGAGGCGTTCCTGGACCTTTCGGGCCTCGAGGCGCTGCACGGCCGTTCTCCCGCCCAGAGCCTGGTGGGCCTGCAAAACGCGATCGCCGCCGAGATCGGGATCAGCGTGTCGATCGGGCTCTCCTTCAACAAATTCCTCGCCAAGACCGCCTCCGAACTCGACAAGCCGCACGGGTTCTCGGTGATCGGGCGCGCCG
>JANNOI010000009.1:0-8851 GCA_031398975.1 Alphaproteobacteria bacterium
CGCGCCGCCGCAACGCCGCCCTCCCGGCCTTCATCGACCGCTACAATCGCAAACGGCCCCATGCTAGCCTCGCCGGCAAATCACCAGCCGACGCGCTCGCGCTCAAACGCTGAACAACGGACTCGGAAACGACATCTAGGCCTCACGCGCACGCCCGGCGGCGCGGCTTTTGCAACATGCCCGGGGTCGTGGCCCTGCTGTGGCCGTTTTGGCGCAAGGCGGCGCATACTCTTCCGATGGCCGAGCCCCCGTCCCCGGTCCTTCTCGCGCTCGTGAAAAGCTTCGAGGCCTATTGCCCCGAGCCCGTGCGCCTGCCCGACGGGCGCTGGCTGATGGGGTACGGCCACGTCGCCGCCGAGCCGCGACGCCTCGATCCCGAGGAGGCCGAGGCCCAGCTCAATACCGATCTCGCGCGGACCGCCGCCGCTGTGCGCGCCGCGATCCCCATCCCGCTGCCCCCCAACCAAATCGACGCGTTGACGGCGTTTGCGTTTTCGATCGGGCGGGAGGCGTTTGCGAAATCAGACGTGCTGGCCAACGCCCAGGCGGGGGACATGCTGGCCGCCGGCCAAGCGATCGCGGGATGGCGGCTGGGCGCGCAGGCCGAGGCCGCCCCGCTGGAGGCGCTGGTGCGGCGGCGCACCGCCGAACAGGCCCTGTTCTGGCGCGAGCCGGTCCCTGGCGCCTCCGCCCTGCTGCGCGCGCGCCGCGACCCTGCTTTCCCCGCCCGGCGCGCAGCGTTCGGCGTTGAAGACGGCGCGGGGTTTGCGGGGCTGGGCCTGGCGGGGCTGGTGCTGGTGGCGCTGGGCGTGAGCATAGACGGGGCGGGCCTCGTTCTCATGGCCGCGCCTGGGGGCCTCGCGGTGCTGATGGCGTTCTACCACCTGCTTAAGCACGCCGCGCGCTGAGCCGTCGCCTCTTGATGGGCCGTTCGCCTGCTTCATGAGCCGTTCGCCTGCTTGAAAAGCGAAAGGCCGCCCGGTCCGGGGCGGCCTCTCCATTGTCTGAACCGCAGGGCGGTCCGTCAGACCTGTCGCAGCGCCCTCAGGCGCCCGCCCCACGGGCGGAGGTCCAGGTCTGCGTGCACGCTTGCGGGCAATGACAATGAGACACTGGATCACCTCCTTTCTGAATGTTGAACATGGTAGTCAAAGTAAGTCGCCGCGACGGCGCGTAAAGGGGCTTTGCTTGAAACGGGTCCGCCGGGAGGGATTTTTCGCAGCCGCAGCGCTCGCGCTGGCTGCGGTTTGGGCGCCCCTTTGCGCAACCGCCCAGGCCTCCGGCGGCGGGGAGGCGCAGCGCGGGGATCTCGACGCGGTGGGCCAGTGCGTGGCGGCGGCCAGCGACGATCCCTCCGCCTGTATCGGCCGGGTGATGCGCCCGTGCCAGGACGAGCCGGGCGCGGAGACCATCGCGGGATCGGTGTCCTGCGCGGAGCGCGAGCGCACGGTCTGGCGCGCGCGGATGGACCAGACGCTCACCCAGCTCGAGCCTGCCCTGCAGCCGGGCCGGCTGGACCTGCTGCGCGCGGCCCAGGCTAGTTGGATCGCCTATCGCGACGCGGGGTGCCGCTATGAAGCCTCCGCCTTCGAGGGCGCGACCCTGGGGCGGGTGATCGCCGCCGATTGCCTCTTGCACGAAACCGCCCTGCGGGCGCTGGCGCTGGAGGCGGCGCTGCGCGAGGCCGCGCCGTCTCGTTAGCTTCCGGTCCCGCTGAACTTCACAGAGAGTAGCGGCCGAGCTGCTCGACCTCGTCGATCTCCGGCAGGTAGGCGAAGAAGGCCCCGCTGTCGCGGCCCTCGCGCAGGCGCAGGATCGGGGCGTTGGCCTCGCGCACGCGGCGGTAGAGGAGATTGCTCGAGGTGGGCGTGAACGCCGCATAGGGCGCAGGCGCGGCGGGCTCGCCGGCATTGTCGGCCCAGTCGGGCAGCGCGGTCTTGGCGCCGCCCTCGGCCAGCGCGGCGTAATCGTTGAGCACGGCGCGGATTCCGTTCACGGCCACGGGGTTGAGCTTCGGGTCCATCAGGGCGTCGATGCGCTGGGCGTGCGCGAACAGGATCCGCCCGTCGGCGCTGCGCAGTGTGACGGTGGCCACGACATTGGCGCAGGACGGGCCGGAGGACTGGATGATCAGCACGTCCTGGGCTTCGGGCGCGGTGAAGGCCACCGCACGCTCGATCCGATCCGCGCATTCGGAGAAAGCGCCGGCGGAGAAGGCGCCCGCGGGCGAGGCGGCCCCGGTCGAGCGGGCGAAATTGTGCGCCAGGACAAAGCCCCCGACCACTCCGATAACGAGCCCGATCAACCAGATCACGAACAGGCGCATGGATGCCCTCCCTCTTTCCCGCGTGCCGCTACGTTCTAGCAACGCGCTTGTCTGGGGAATAGTTTCGCTTGCGGTTGCGCGCGGGGCGCTATTCGCCGGCGTCGAGCGGCAGGGCCTCTCGCGCGGGCCAGGCGGGCGTGGGAGCCGCCCGGTTGGAAGCAAGCGCGCCGAACGCGGGATGGGCCTTCAGGGCCGCCACCGCCGCCTCGTAGCCTGCGCCCACGGCGGCGTCGAACCGCTTCCAGTCCCGCAGGTCGATGGCGGGCATTTCGGGGGCGATCAGCAGGTCGGTGCGTTCGCGTCCGCGCCAGGGATCGACCGTCAAGGTGGCCGCGCGCATCAGCAGGGAGGCGATGGGCGGGGCGGTCTGCCAGCCGTGCAGGGACACCCAGCGCAGGAATTTGGGCGGATCGATGAAATCGGCGATGTCGATGCCTTCGCGGCGCGCCACGTCCACCCCGAGGATCGCCCCGCTATGGGTCTCGCGCATGATGTCGACCGGGAAATTGTTGAGCACCGCGCCGTCCACCAGCAGGCGGTTGGCGCCCGCCACGACGGGGGGCAGGATGCCCGGCAGCGAGATGGTGGCGCGCAGCGCTTCGCGCAGCCGCCCGGCGCGGTGGGTGTATTGGGCGCCGGCGATCAGATCGGTGGAGACGCAGAAGAACGGCGCGGCCAGATCCTCGATCAGCACCTCGCCGAAATGCTCCTGCAGCCGCTCGCCCACCCGCTCCCCGGCCGAAAGCGCCACCACCGGCAGCACGTAATCGCCCAGCGGATTGGAGGCCACGAAGGCGCGCCGTATCCGGTCCTCGATCTCCTGATCGCTCCAGCCCATCGCCACGCACGCGGCCACGATCGCGCCCATGCTGGCGCCGCCCACGAGGTCGATCGGGACGTTGGCCTCCCGCAGCGCCCGCACCACGCCCAGATGCGCGTAGGCGCGCGCGCCCCCGCCCGACAGAACAAGCCCCACCGAAACGCCGGCCATGATCCGCGCCAGACGCGCGCCGTCGGAATCATCGAGCCCGTTCCAGTGGAACAGCCGCGCGGCGTTGGCGGCCATGCGCCATTCCTGGCCCGCGGCGCGCCGCTGCCCGCCATGGTGCAGCAGCACGACGTCCACGAGCTGAAACTGCCGCGCGGGCGAGGGATCGTCCGGCAGCAGCGGGAGGGAGGGGCGCGCGTCGGCGCGCGCGAGCACCCAGAGCCGGTCCGCCTGGCGCAGGCACATGCGAAACCAGACCGTGTCCGCGATCGGGCTGATCAGCAGAACGAGGTCGTAGTCGCGCTCCAGCGCATCAAACGCCGCCGAGCGCATGGTCTGCCCCTCCTCGGCGACAATGCAGGCGCGCTTGCCCAGCTTGGCGAGGCCCGCCTGCAGGGTGCGCGCGCGCAAGCGCAGATCGATCGTGGGCGAACTCGCGATCAGGGCGAAGATTTTCGGGTCGGTGCGGGGACGCTGGCGGCGTTCCTGGCGGGTGCGATCGAGGATCACGCGCGCCAGCGCCTGCATCAAGGCGGGATGGCCGCGCGCCAGCCGGTCAAACGCCGCGGGCGACAGGCGCACCAATTCGCAATCGCGGATCGCGTAGGCGGCCGCGGAATGGGGCTCCTCGGCGATCAGCGCCATCTCGCCCAGCGGTTCGCCGGCCCGGATATAGCCTACCAGGCGCTGGGCGCCCTCGGCGTCCCGGCGGAACGCGGCCATGGCGCCCGACAGCACGAAATAGAGCCCGTCAGAGTCCTCGCCCGCCTCGAACAGCGGCCACCCGCCCGGCAGGGAAAACCATTCCGCCTCCGCCTCCGCGGCGCGCAGCACTTCGGCGCTGGCGTCTTTGAGTAAGGGAAACGTCGCGAGGGAGGGGGTCATGAGCCCGCACTGGTAGGCGGCGCGCCTGACGCGCAAGCGCTCCATCTTGAACGTAAGCGCCCCTCGCCCAGGCGCAATGAAGCAGCCCCCGCCGGCCTCAGAACTTCCAGCGCAGGCCGGCCGACACGACGGGGTAGATGTCCAGCTGGTCGAACTCGTCGGCCACGGCCGCGGCTTCGCGGGCGAGATCGTCGGCGCTGACCAAGCCGGTCGAGGTTACGCGCGTTTCGTTATCGCCTTGAAAGAGCGCGCCCGCCTCGAGGCTGAACTGCACCTTCACCACCGTAAAGCGCGCGCCTACGCCGAGATAGGGAGCGACTTCGTCCCAGGTGGTCTCGGTGCGCAATTCGCCGATCTCGGAGGGCTGGTAGGTGGTGTCCCCGATCGTGACCGCGCTGGTGGGCCTTGCGGTTCCGGTGAATTCGTTGCGGTTCAGATAGGCTCCGCCGGCGACGTAAAACGGCACGCCCGGAAGCGGTTTCACGTCCAGGATCAGCCCGAACCCGCCGAGCTTCAGCGAGCCGTCATAGGTCACGCTCTCGACATCGGTTTCGTAATCGTAATCGAGGCCGCTCAGCACCGCGCGCACGGTGAGCCCGGGCACGATCGACACGCCCACCTCCCCGCCAAAGCCCATCGTGCCGGCGGTCGCGCCGACATAATCAAGCTCGATCGCCGAGGCCGCGCCCGGCGCCGCCAGCGCCGCCACAGCCGTCATCGCCCAAAGCGCCTTACGCATCTTAAGCCCCCCCAAACCGGCACGCCACACAGGACGACGATTCGCGCGCCGTTGAAACGCCACGCGATCGCCGGGCGCTGGAGCGGGTGGCGGGAATCGAACCCGCACGATCAGCTTGGGAAGCTGACAGGCTACCACTACATCACACCCGCCGCGCAGCGCCGCCCCTCCTAGCGTAAAAGCGCAGCCGCCAAAAGCCCGCCCGATGGCGGCGCCTAGAGCGAGCCGGTGCGCACGCCGAGCAGGTTCACCAGATGCACCGCCATCAGGAGCGCCGCGACGCCGGCGACAAGCACCAGGGTGCGCCACGGCAACAGCCTCGGGCGCAGCAGATCGGCCGGGCGTCCCGCGCGCCAGGAGCAATAGGCGAACAGCGCAACGAAGCCGGCGAGCGCCGCCAGCGTGACGGGCAGCGTCATGGCGTTTCAGGGACCGGGGCGGCGGCAGGGATCAGGATGGCGGGTCCTCGCGCCGGGAAAGCCCGTGCTCAGTCTTGGCCCAGTAATGAGGCCGGATCAGAAGTTCAAGCACGGCGCGAACCGCCGCGATCGTGTGCAGGGGCCAATAGAGCGGCATGGTGAGCGCGGCAAGCGCGAGGCGCGGGTCGCCGAGGGTCGCGGCCGCCGTCAGCGCGCCATAGGCGGCGGTGCAATAGCCGAACAGCGCCAGCGCCCAGCCGTGCCAGCTGAGCGTCACGCCGGGCAGGAACGCCGCCGCCGCCAACGCCACGAAGATGGCCCCGTGCATCGCCGCCGCCGCCAACGCGCCGCCGAGCATCAGGTGCATCATCGCAAACCCGCCCCAGCCCAGCTCGCGCCCCGTGCGCAAGGGATTGCGCATCAGCACGAGCCACGTCTGGAGGTGGCCCTTGATCCAGCGCGTGCGCTGGCGAAGCCAGCCGCCGAACCTGAGCGGCGCCTCCTCCCAGGTGGGCTCGGCGATCATGGCCGCGCGCCAGCCGTCCCGGGCGAGCCGGTAGCCGATATCGGCGTCCTCGGTGACGTTGTAGGGATCCCACGCGCCTGCCCCGCACAGCGCCACGGCGCGGAAATGATTGCTGGTGCCGCCCAGCATCAGGGGCGCGCGCAGGCGGGCGGCGAGCGGCAGCACCTCCTGGAACTGGATCGCGTATTCCACGGCGAATTGCATCGCGATCCAGCTCTGGCGGCCATTGTCGATCCGCAGCGGCGCCTGGACGACGCCGAGATCGGGGCCCCCGGCCGCGAACGCGTCGAGCGCGGCGCGCAATTGGCGGGGATGGGGCGCGTCCTCGGCGTCATAGACGGCCACGAATTCCCCCCGCGCGAAGGAGAGCGCGAAATTGAGCGCCTTGGGCTTGGTGCGCGGCTTGCCGGCGGGCGCGATCAGGATTTCAAAATTGTCGCCGAGATCGGCGCGGCGGGCGGCTTCGATGGTGGCCGCGTCATCGGCCTCCAGCACGAGCTTCACATCGAGAAGGTCCCGCGGGTAATCCAGCCGGCGCAAGCGCGCCACGAGATCGCCGACGACCCCCGCCTCGCGGTAAAGCGGCGCGAGCACGGTGTAGACACCGGCAGCGGCCCCGCCCAGCGCACGCGCGGGCCAGCACGCGGGACGAGGCTCCCCGCCGCGGCCAGGAGCCGCCACAGGATCAGCACGGCGAAGAGCGCGAATGCGAGCCCTTGCGCGGCCGCCAGCGCCAGGTGAGGCTCGTGCTGCGCAAAGCGGAAGGCCCCCGCGCCCAAGGCTGCGAACACGATCACCTGCGCCCAGGTAAAGCGCCGCCGCGCTGAGCATTCCGGGCGCAGCAAGAACAGCGCCTCGCGCGCCACCGCGAGCGCACGCGCAGCGACCCCCTCGCCCGCCGGCCTTCGCCCTGAACCCCCGTCCATGCCCGCCACGAGAGACCGGACGCGCGCAAAACGCCAGCGCCGAATTGCGCGCCATCGTCAGGCCACGCGAAAAGCGCGGTTCACAGATCCTCCTCCCGCGCCGGCGCCCAGGCGGCGACCAGCGCGGGACCCGGGGCTTCCAGCGTCGAGCCGGTGAGCGTGAAGGCGGCGAAGGCGGCGGTCGGCAGGTGCTCGCTGAGCCGCCGGGCGGGGGCCGAGCGGTCATGGGCGTGGCCCACCAGCGCGGCGGCCAAAGCCTGCAGGCCCGGATTGTGGCCCACCACCAGCACCCGCGCACCGCCCGCACGCACCGCCTCCCCCCAGATAACCCCGGGCTCGGCGGCGTAGAGGCGATCGAGCAGGCGCACATGGGGATGGTTAAGCGCGACCGCGGCGGCCAGGAAGGTTTCGCGGGTGCGCAGCGCGGTGGACACGATCACCCGGTCCGGGATGAGGCCCGCGCGCGCCAGCGCCCGGCCCGCCTCGGCGGCGTCCTCCTGGCCGCGCTCGGTGAGGGCGCGCGCCATGTCGCTCGGGGCTTCGTGCTCGCGCACCGCTTTGGCGTGACGCATCAGGATCAGCATGTCCATGCGCGCGCTTCTGCCCAACGCCGGCCTCCACGTAAACGCCCCCCGCGCCCCACGGGACGGCTTTTCGCACGCGGCGGCGCGGCTTAAGGCTGACGGACAAGGAGAGTAATCGCCCATGTCGGATCTGCAGGTGCTGGCCGGGGCCGCCAAGGCGTGGCCGTTCGAGCAGGCGCGCCTCCTGGCGGCGCGGCTCGCGCGCGCCCCGAAAGATGGCCCGGTTGTGTTCGAGACCGGCTACGGACCCTCGGGCCTGCCCCATATCGGAACGTTCGGAGAGGTGGTGCGCACCACCATGGTCCGGCGCGCCTTCGAGACGCTGACGGGCGGGGCGGTCCCCACCCGGCTGATCGCCTTCTCCGACGACATGGACGGGCTGCGCAAAGTGCCCGCCAATTTACCGAACCAGGACATGCTCGCCGCCCATCTGGGCAAGCCGCTGACGCAAGTGCCCGATCCGTTCGGAACCCACGAAAGCTTCGCCCACCATAACAACGCCCGCCTGCGCGCCTTTCTGGACGGGTTCGGCTTCGACTACGAATTCCTGTCCTCCACCGAGCGGTATCAGAGCGGCGCCTTCGACGCGATGCTCCTGCGGGTGCTGGAGCGCTTCGAGGACGTGATGGCCGTGATGCTGCCGACGCTGGGCGGGGAGCGGCGCGAAACCTATTCCCCGTTCCTGCCGATCAGCCCCAAGACCGGCCGGGTGCTGCAGACCGCCACGCTCGAACGCCGCCCCGCGCGCGGAACGATCGTGTTCGAGGACGAGGACGGCGAGAAGATCGAGACGCCGGTCACGGGCGGGCGCGTGAAGCTGCAATGGAAGCCCGACTGGGCGTTGCGCTGGGCCGCGCTCGGCGTCGATTACGAGATGGCGGGCAAGGATCTGATCGACAGCGTGCGCGTGTCCTCCCAGATTTGCCGGGTGCTGGGCGCGCCGCCCCCCGAGGGCTTCAATTACGAGCTGTTCCTGGACGAGAACGGGGAGAAAATCTCGAAGTCCCGCGGCAACGGCTTGGGGGTGGAGGAGTGGCTGCGGTACGCGGCGCCGGAGAGCCTTTCGCTCTACATGTTCCAGAAGCCCAAGACCGCCAAGCGGCTCTTTTTCGACGTGATCCCGAAGGCGGTGGACGAATATCTCGCCCTGCTCGAAGCCTATCCCGAACAGAACGCCGCCCAGCGGCTGGAGAACGCGGTCTGGCACGTGCACGCCGGCGCCCCGCCCCAGGCTGCCTCGCCCATCTCGTTCTCGCTCTTGTCAAACCTCGTCAGCGCCGCAGGCGCCCCCAGCAAGCAGCAGCTCTGGGCCTATATCGCCAAATACGCCCCGGGCGTCACGCCCGCCAACAACCCGCTGCTGGACCGTCTGTGCGGCTATGCGCTGGCCTATTACGACGACGTCGTACGCCCAGCCAAGCGCTTCCGCCCGCCAAGCCCGGCCGAGCGCGCAGCGCT
>JANNOI010000010.1:0-16664 GCA_031398975.1 Alphaproteobacteria bacterium
CGCCGCCGCGACGAGGTCTACCCGGAAGACATCCAGGACCTCGCCACCTACGTGCTGGCCCACCGCCTGTGGCTGGGACCGCACGCCGCCAGCCACGGGCTGACGACCGACGCGGTGATCCAGGACGTCATTGAACGCACCGCGATTCCATGAGGACGCGGCCTGTAACGGGTCGGTCGCCCGGAGCCGGGGCCGCCGCCGCGCGGATTGCGGCCCTTGCCGGAGGGAGGCGGGGGCTCCGAGCGGATCGGCTCGCCGCGTCCGAACCCGCTCAGCGTCTCGCGCGCATTGGCCATCTGATAGGTTTGGGTTTCGAACGGGGTCACCGAGCCGTCCCGGTCGGCGTCCAGGCGGGCCATGAAGGCGCGCGCATCGGCCAGAAATTCATCGCGCGACAGGCGCCCATCCTTGTCCGAATCCGCCTGCGCCAGCCAGAGGGTGATGGGGGGCGGGCCCCCCGGCGCGCCGCGGAACGCTTCGCCCGCGGGGCTGATGAACAAAAGCGGCGGCCGCGCCGCGGGCCCGCCGGGCCCGGGTCCGCGCGCGTCCGGGCGCCCGGAGGCGCACGCGCCCGCGATCAGGCTCAGCGACAGCGCAAGCGTGACGGCGGGGGCGGAGGCGCGCGACTTCGAATCCATGGATACTCCCCAATGCGCCCTCCATGAGGGCCCAGCATGACACGGATGTGTCGATGGATTTGCGGCATGTTGCGGTGCGATCATGCCGGCAAAGCCAAGGCCGCCACAAGCCCGCCGCCCGGCCGCGCCGCCAGCGCCACGTCTCCGCCATGGCCGCGCGCGATCGTGCGGGCGATGGAAAGGCCAAGGCCGGTCCCGCCCGTGGCCCGCGAGCGGGACGGCTCGAGACGGCGGAACGGCTGGAACACCGCCTCGTGGAGCGCCTGCGGGATGCCGGGCCCGCGGTCCGCCACCTCGACCAGCACCTGGGCGCCCTCGCGGCGCACCTGCACCTCCGCCGCGCCGGCATATTTGATCGCGTTCGCGACGAGATTGGCGATCGCGCGCTTCAGGCCGATCGGATCGGCGGTCACCACGATGCGTCCGTCCACGGCGCATTGGGCCTTGCCCCCGGAATCGGCGGCGTCGTCGCACACGCTCGCCACCAGCGCGCCGAGATCGAGGGGCTGGCGGGGCGGGCGCTGGGCGTCGTCGCGAGCGAAGGCGAGGGTGGAGGAAAGCATCGCCTCCATCTCCTCGATATCGGCCAGGAGCGCGGCGCGGGTGTCGTCGGGTAGGCTGTCGATGCGGAAGCGCAGCCGCTGGAGGGGGGTGCGCAGATCATGGCTGATGGCGGCCAGCATCAAGGTGCGATCGGCCACAAAACGCTGGATGCGGCCGTGCATCGTGTTGAAGGCGCGCGTGGCGGCGCGCACCTCGCGCGGGCCTTCCTCGCGCAGGGCGAGCGCCTCGGGGCCCCGGCCCAGCCGCTCCGCCGCCACCGCGAACGCCCCGATCGGGGCTGCGAGCCGGCGGGAAAACAGGAGCGCCAGGGGGGCGAGCAACATGGCGGTGACCAGAAACCAAAGGCTCATATGCGCGAGCCATAGCAATTCCCCCTGGCGCCGCTCCGGCCGCGCGATCAGCCAGGTATTGTCGTCCAGGCGTACGCCCAGGATCATGGCGTTGCCGAGCGGCGCATTGGCCACCGAGCGTCGCGGCAGGCCGGCGAGCTGGCGCGCCGCGGCGGCCGCAAACGGAAACCGCATCTGCATGCCCAGCCGCACCTCCGGGTCGGGGCCCCCGATGCGCGCCGCCGCCATCGCCTCCACCGCCCGCGGCACCGCGGGGTCGATCGCGCCCGGCCCCCCGCCGGGCGGGCCGGTCCGGGGCAGGGGATAGGACCAGTTCGGCTCGAGGGTGAAACGCAGGCGGTCGTCCCCGGCGCGCTGGGCCAGCACGGCGCGGGAGGTCGCGCCCGGGCGGTTCAGGGCGCGCGCCAGGGCGCCCATCCGGTCGGCCACCTCGCCGAGTTCGATCCAGCGCTGGGGCGGGCGCGGCATGGCGGCGATCAGGGCCACGGTTGTGACATGGGCCACGATCAGGGTGGCGGCCATCAGGGCGAGCACCTGCTGCCAGATCGACAGGCCCTTGATGATGCCGCCCCCGCGCCGCCCCCCCTCCGCTGCGCTTTGTGGTTGCGTCTGCGTCTGCGGGGCGAGCGCGGCTTCAAGCGGGGCGTCGGGCGCGCGCATGGCTCAGGCCCGCCGGACCGCCGCGGCGAAGACGTAGCCCTCGTTGCGGATGGTTTTCACGAGATCGCCCCCGCCGGGCGCGGCTTCGAGCTTGCGCCGCAGGCGGCTCACCTGCACGTCCACCGCCCGGTCATAGGCGAAGGCGTCGCGGCCGCGGGCGTAATCGAGCAATTGGTCCCGCGTGAGCACCCGCTGGGGGTGCTCCAGGAACGCGCGCAGCAGCGCGAATTCCCCGGTGGAGAGGTTTACGAGAACCCCATCGGGCGCGCGCAATTCCCGGCGCACCATATCGAGGCGCCAGCCGGCGAAATCGTAGATTTCCCGCTCGCCGCGATCCGGGGCGGGCTCCTCGCGCTCGATGGAGCGGCGCAGGACGGCGCGGATGCGCGCCAGCAGCTCGCGCGGGCTGCAGGGCTTGGCGAGGTAATCGTCGGCGCCGACCTCGAGGCCCACGATCCGGTCCGTCTCCTCGCCGGCGGCCGAGAGCATCACCACGGGAATGCGCCCCTGCGCCGCCAGGCGCCGGCAGACGCTCAACCCGTCCTCGCCCGGCATCATCAGGTCCAGCACCACCAGATCAACGCGGCGATCGCTCAGCGCCTGGTCCATGTCCGCGGCGTTCGCGGCCAGCGCCACCTCGAAGCCGTGGCGGCCCAGAAACTCGCCCATCAGGCGCAAGAGCTCTGGATCGTCATCGACGATCAGGATGGTTTGCGCGGACGCTGTCATCAGATCCATAACCTCAGTGTAATATGTAAAGGTTTCGGTGCGACTTCATGGGTGAAACACGCTGCAATGTTCGGAAGCCGAACCGCCATCGCGCCGCAACGGCGCCCGTGTTCGCTGCCGCCTTCCTTTCGCGCCGGCGGCGCAGGAGCTGAAACAGGAGAGCGACGGTGTTCAGAACAACCCTTGCGGCTGCGGCCCTGGTGATCAGCGCGGGCGCGGCTTTGGCCCAGGGCGGGCCGCCGCGTTTTGAGGCCTTTGATAAGGACGCGAACGGAACGCTGAGCCTCACGGAAGCCGAAGCCGGCGCCGCCGAGACGTTCAAGCGCCTGGACGCTAACGCCGACGGCAAGATCGACAAGGCCGATCCCGCGCCCAGCGCCCCCGAGGGCGCGCCTGGCGGCGGGCCCCCCGCCGGCAGGGAAGGGATGCTCGCGACGCTCGACGCCGACAAGAACGGCTCGGTAAGCTTCGCCGAAATGAAGGCCGATTTCACCCAGCGCTTTACCGCCGCCGACGCCGACAAGAGCGGGGGCCTCTCGCGCGCGGAATTCGAAGCCGTCAACGCCCGTCCGCCCGGCGCGCCGAAATGAGCCTTATCGGGAGAACCCCCCGTCCTGGACGTTTGGCTGCGGGGCCGAGCCGGTGAGCGCGCGCTATGTTCTGGCGGCGTTCGGGGTGCTGGCGGCCGCGCCGGCGGCGTCCGCGGAAACGCTGGACGATGCGATCGCGCGGGCGCTGGCGGGCGATCCTTCGCTCGCGAGCGCCCGTTCGGACCTTGAGGCCGCCCGCGCTGATGTCCGCGCCGCGCGCGCGGAATTCCTGCCGTCCTTGAGCGCCTCGGTCTCCTATTCCGCCTCGCGGGATGAGAGCGACGCGCAGAGCTCGGTCGATACCGACGGCGACGGGATCCCCGATACGGTGTTTTCCGAGGCCGGCTCCTACACCACCGAGAGCGGCTCGGCCGGCCTCGACGTGTCGCAGACGGTCTATACGGGCGGGCGCGTGTCGGCCAATTTGGCGGCGGCGAAGGCGGAGGAGGCGCGCGTCCGCGCCACCGTGCAGGCGCTGGAGGATGATCTCGTGCTCACCGTGGTGGGGGCCTATGCGAGCATCCTCTACGGGGAACAGGAGGTGGTGATCCGCCGCCAGGAGGTGGAGCGGCTGGCCCAGGAGGTGGAGGCGGGGATCGTCCGCTTCGAGGTCGGCGCCTCGACCCGCACGGACCTTTATACCGCCGAGGCCGAACTCGCCGACGGGCGCTCCGCGCTCGCCACCGCCCAGGCCGATCTCGCCAGCGTCCGAGCCACCTATCGCCGCCGCGTGGGCGCGGCGCCGGGCACTCTGGAGCGGCCGGCGCCCCCGACGGTCCCCGCGCTGGAACAGGCGCTCGACGCCGCCCGCCAACGCTCCCCCGACGTGCAGGCCGCCGCCGCCGCCGCCGATGCGGCCCGGGCCCGCCGGCGCGCCGCCGCTTCCGATTACTGGCCGACCGTGAGCCTCAGCGCGGGCGCAACCCGCCGCGGCGAGGACGGGTTCGACAATTTCGACCGTGATTCCAGCTCGTTCAGCGCCTCGCTATCGATCCCGCTCTGGACCGGGGGGCGCACCAGCGCGGCGCTGGCCGGCGCCCGCGCCAGCGAGCGCGGGGCGCGCTACGATCTCGATGACGCCGTGCGCGCCGTCGAGGAAGAGACCACCCAGGCCTGGGCCGATCTCGAGGCCGCGCTGCGGCGGCGCGACACGAGCGCCACGCAATTGGAATCGGCCTCCTTCGCCACCCGCGGCGCCGAGCTCGAGCGGCGCGAGGGGCTGCGCACTCAGCTCGAATTGCTGACCCAGATCCAGTCGGAGCGGGACGCGGCGCTGGCCGTCGCCCAGGCCGAGCGGGACGTGCTGACCGCCTCCTACACCGTTCTGGTCGCCATCGGCGCCGCCCCGCGAGCCGGCGCCGCGCCGCGTTAACAGGTCGGAAAGTAGCAGCGTGATACCAGCTCAACCAAGGGTGGGGAGCTTTGGTGAGCATGCGACTTACGCTTGGAAAAATCGGAGCTTTCCGCGTCGCCGCCGTCAGCGCGGCTTTCGCGATTGCAGGGTATAGCGGCAGCGCGCACGCGGCCACCGATTCGGATTCCTTCGATGTGACGGCCACCGTCATTGCGTCCTGCAACGTGACCGCGAACGATTTGGCCTTCGGCGATTACGATCCCCTGGCCGGCGCCGACGACGACGCCTCCGCCACCCTTTCTGTGGTTTGCACGAGCGGCACCTCCTACACGGTGGCCCTCGATGCGGGGCAGGGGTCGGGCGCGACGGTGGCGACGCGGAGGATGACCAATGGCGGCAATCTGCTGTCCTACAGCCTCTACCGGGACGCCGCCCGCACCAATCTCTGGGGCCAGACCAGCGGCTCCAACACCGTCTCGGGAACCGGGGCGGGAACCACCCAAAGCCTCACCGTCTACGGGCGCGCGCCCGCTGGCCAGATCGTGCCGCCGGGGAATTACGCGGACGTCATCACCGTGACGGTGACCTTTTGAGCCTGGCCGCCGGCGTCGGGTTCGCGCTGGCGATGCTGGCGATGGCGGGGGCGGGCGTGCGGCCGGCGGCGGCTGCGCCGCGGGTGCAGGTCTCCCCCGTGCTGATCGAGATCGAGGGCGAGCGGCGGATCGCCTCGCTCCGGGTCAAGAACGCCTCTGACGCGCCCGCCGCGTTCCACGCTTCGGCGATGGCCTGGGCGCAGGAAAACGGCGCCGATCGTTTGAGCCCCGCGGGGGACCTCGTGGTCTCGCCCCCGGCGTTCGTGATCGGCCCGGGCGCTACCCAGGTGGTCCGGGTGGGCGCGTCCGCGCCGCACCCGATCCAGTCCGAACGCGCCTACCGGCTGTTGCTGCGGGAAACCAAGCTCGACCTGTCCGGGACGGGCGGGGGCGCGCCGGAGCGGGGGCTGAACGTGCGGCTGGAGATTTCGCTGCCGGTGTTCGTGGCGCCGCCCCAAACGGAGCCGCCGCCCGCGCCGGCCGTCGTGCTCGCAGCGCCGGGGGTCCTGCGCATCCACAACCGCGCCAAACGCCACCTCCGGCTGGGCGGGCTCGAGGGCGCGGGCGGCCCGGCCTTGCCGCGCTACCTCCTCGCCGGCGCAGATCTCGAGCGGGCGGTCGGGCCGGAGCTGAACGCCGCAGGCCAGGTGCGCCTGACCTACACCCCAGCCGGCGCCCAGGAGCCGCTGGCGCAGACCTATCCCCTTGTTCTGCGCCCCGCCGACGCCGCCGGCCCCTGAGCCCTCCGGGGCGGCCGTCCTCGCATTCGAGGTCGCCGGGGGAAAGACCGCGTCCGGATGGGCCTGCCGGGCGGGCGATGCGCTCAGCGTGGAGGCCGATCTGCTTGCGGCGCTCGGCCTCAAGCTTGCCGCGCAAGGGCCGGGGCGGACGCCGCTCGCGGCCATACCGGGCCTGTCCTATACGATCGACGAGGCCTTGGGGGTGGTGCGGATCGTCTGCACGCCGGCCTGCTTCCCCGAAACACGCCTCTCCCCCGCACGCTTCCCGGCCGTGAGCCAAAGCGCGGGCGTGGAGCGTCTCAGCGGGGTGAGCGTTGATTACGACCTCTCCTTCACCGCGGAGGAGGGGCGCACCCAAGCCGGGGCCTATCTCGACGCGGCGGTCTTCGCCCCGGCGGGGCTGTTGGAGAACGATCTGGTGCTCCAGGACGGGCGGGCCGCGCTCCGGCTGGAGACGGCCCTCACCCGCGATTTTCCGGACCGGCGCACGCGGCTGCGGGTCGGCGACGGGCTATCCGGGACGGGGGCGTGGGGCAGCGCGGTCCGGTTCGCGGGGGTGAAGCTCGCCACCGATTTCAGCCTCTCGCCCAGTTTCATCACCTTCCCCACCCCGGTCCTGACCGGTGCGGCCGCAGCGCCCGCGGTGGTGGACGTCTATGTGGACGGCGTGCGCCGCTATTCCGCCTCGACCCCGGCGGGGCCGTTCGCGATCGACGATCCTCCGCTGGTCGCCGGGGCCGGGGTGGCCACCGTGGTGGTCACCGACGCGCTGGGGCGCCAGCAGAGCGTGGCGGCCCCGTTTTACGCCAGCCGCTCGTTGCTAAAGCCCGGGTTGAGCGATTTCTCCCTCGATATCGGGGCCGAACGGCAAGCTTATGGCGAGGAGAGCTGGCGCTATGGCGGGCCGCTTGCGGCCGCGTCCTGGCGGCGGGGCCAGCGCAGCGGCGCAACGCTCGAGGGGCGCGCCGAGGGCGGGCGCGGCCATGCGGCGGCGGGATTTTCCGCCGCCGCCGCCCATACGAAGCTTGGCCACGCGGAGGGGACGCTGGCCCTCAGCAGCGGCGTCAAGGGTCCGGGGACGCTGGCGAAGCTGGGCTGGACGCGGGATGCGCGCGCGCTGACCCTGAGCCTGACGGGGGAGGCCGCGAGCGCCGGTTTCGCCCGCCTGGGCGACGAACAGGACGCCCGCGCCGCCCGCTTCAGAACCACCGCCTCCACCGGCTTCCAGACCGGGGCGGGGGCCGTCAATCTGGGGGTCTCCCAAGCCGATTTCCGCGGCGAAAGCGACGTGCGCAGCTGGAACGCGCGCTGGAGCGGCCCGGTGGGCAAGCGCGCGACTTTGGCGCTGACCGCCTTCCACGCCCCGGTCCCCAACGACGCCTTCTCCGTCTCGGTAAGCCTCAGCGCCCCCCTGGGGGCCCGCGTGCGGGCCGGCGTGCAGGGCGAGAGTTCCGAGGATGGGGTGTCGGTCCAGTACCGGGCCCAGCGCACGCCCGACGATAGCGGGGGCTTCGGATGGCGAGTGGAGGCTGAGGCCGGGCCGGAACCGCGCGCCAGCGCCGGGGCCTCCTGGCTCGGTCCCGCCCTTCTCGCGCAGGCGGAGGCGGCGGAGGCGGACGGCGCGACCGGGGTCCGGCTACAGGCGGCGGGCGCGTTGGGCGTGGCGGGGCGCCAGGGCCTGGCCGCGCGCAGCCTGCGCGAGGGCTTCGCCCTGGTGGAGGCCGCCCCGGGCATGACGATCGCGCGCGAGAACCGCCCCATTGGCCAGGCCAATCGGCGCGGACGCGTCGTCGTTTCCGGGCTCGCGCCCTACACCCCCCAGCGCCTCAGCATCGACCCCGCCCAAGCCCCGCTCCAGGCCCGCCTGGAAGTGGAGGAGCAGATCGTCCTGGCGCCGCCGCGCTCCGGCGTGCGGGTCCGCTTCGCGATGGTGGAGGAGAAAGGGCGCTGGGTGGCGCTTTCGGGGCCCGACGGCGCGCCCGCCCCGGAGGGCGCGCTGCTGACGCGCGCGGAAGACGGGGTCAGGTTCTTCGTCGGCGAGGGGGGGCTTGCGTGGCTGTCCGCGCCGGGCGGGACGGGCCGGTTCAGCGCGGTGATGGGCGGGATCGCGTGCGTGGTCGAACTGGACGCGGAGGGCGATGGGCGATGCGTCAGGTCTTGATCGCGGCCGGGGCCGCGGGCGCGTGGGCGCTGGGCGGGTGGGCGAGCCAAGCCGCGGCGGCTTGCACCGGGCTCGGTTGCGCCTGCTCCGTGGACGCGACCGCGCTCGCCTTCGGGACCTATGACACGCTGGCGCTCACCGCCACGGACGCGACCGGCAATGTCAGCGTGACCTGCAGCGGGCTGGCCGCGATCAGCGTGAGCTATGAGGTGGCCCTCTCGGACGGGGGCGCCACGACCTATGCGGGGCGGCGCCTCGCGAGCGGGGCGGGCGCGCTCAGCTACCAGCTCTATTCCACGGCCGCCCGTACGTCCGTCTGGGGTAATGGCCAAGAGGGAACGGTGACGCGCGGGGCCAGCTATTCCTTGTCCGTCCTGTTCAACCGCACCGACAATTTCCCGGTATACGGCCGCATTCCGGCAGGGCAGAACGTCGCGCCAGGGACCTACAGCGACAACGTCACGGTAACGGTGACTTTCTAGCGCCTGTTCCGATCCGATAGACCTGATCGGGCTCAATGTTTGTTTGGTCGCATTTTCGCACGATTAACCGGTATTCATGGCGCCGGAAAAGCTTCAGCCGGCAGGGGGAACGGGCGGTGTTCAAGAGGGTGCGCAAGGCGGTGCTGCCGGTGGCGGGGCTCGGGACGCGGGTGCTGCCGGCGACGAAATCGATCCCCAAGGAGATGCTGCCCGTCTTCGATCGCCCGGCCCTGCATTATGTGGTGGACGAGGCGCTGGCGGCGGGGATCGAGCACATCGTGTTCGTCACCGGGCGCAACAAGCACGCGATCGAGGACTATTTCGATCGCGCCTACGAGCTTGAAGACACCCTGCGCACAAAGGGCAAGACGGAGCTGCTCGCCGAGCTCGAGGCGCAATTGCCGAAGGCCGGCGCGCTCAGCTTCGTGCGCCAGCAATCGCCGCTGGGCCTAGGCCACGCCGTCTGGTGCGCGCGCGACGTGGTGGGCGAGGAGCCGTTCGCTCTGCTGCTGCCGGACATGATGGTGATGGCCGAACCGAGCTGCCTCGCGCAGATGAACGCCGCCTATGGGCGGGTAGGCGGCAATGTGATCGCGGTCGAGCGCACGGGCCAGCCCGAGCTCTACGGCGTCGTAGATCCCGAGACCGAGGACCGGCCGCTCTTCAAGATCCGGGCGATGGTGGAGAAGCCCAAGCGCGAAAGCGCGCCCTCGAACCTCTTCATCAATGGCCGCTATATCCTCCAGCCCGAGATTTTCGCGCTGCTCGAGCGTCAAAAGCCGGGCGCGGGCGGCGAGATCCAGCTCACCGATTCCATGGCCGCCCTGATGCGGGAGCAGCCCTTCTACGCCCTTGAATATGCAGGCAAAGTCTACGATTGCGGGGACAAGATCGGCTATTTGCGGGCCACGTTGGCGTTCGCGCTCTCGAATGCGCGATGGGGGGCCGCCGCCCGCCAGGCGGTGCTCGAGGAATTGGAGGCCGCAGCGGCGCGCGCCGCGCTCAATCCAGCGCCGTAGGCCGGGCGACGGGGGTGGGAAGCTGTTCCTGGCGTGCGTATTGCTGGGGGCCCGCGCTCCAGGCCTGAACGCCCCAATCCACGAGCTTGTACACGCCGGCCCAGGCCGCGACGCAATAGCAGATCACCCCGAGCGTCACCGCCCGCCGTGAAAGCCCCCGGCGCTGAGTGGGCGCCTCCGCGCGCCAGTCATGCCTCTGCACGCGTGCTCTACGCCGCTTCGACAACCGTACGATCCTCCCCGCGCCTGTCCGACGGTGGCCTGTCTTTTGCGGAGCGTCGTACGCCATCGGCCGTCCTGACAAGATGCTGACGGCATTTTCACTGCGCGAAGCTGAATAAACCGTTGCATCCGGCGCGCGAATTACGTCCGGCGGGCCGATTCGCGCCCGCCGCACGCGGCGCATGCGGGGCGCGCATAAACTTCGGTCCGATTACGCGTGTGAAGAGTTAGTGTAGTTATGTGTAAGGGAAGCGAGTATGAGGTGCGGTCGAGGGGACATGCCAGGGGCGCGCCGGACGCGGCGCAGACTTTCCGCTGGCCGCGGGGCTTAAGCAGGTGAGCATGCGCGCCCTCCGGCTCGGCGCCCGCGCGCCGCTGACGCCGCCGGGCGAACGCATCTATGCCATTGGCGATGTCCATGGCCGGGCCGATCTGCTCGCCCAATTGCTCGATCGGATTGCGGCCGATCTTGCGGGGTGGGAGGGCGCGGGCGCGCCCGTCTTGATATTTGTGGGCGATTACATCGACCGCGGCCTCTTTTCCCGGGAGGTTGTGGAGCGTTTATTGCGGGTGGGCCAGGAGGGCTATGCGCCGATCTTCCTGCGTGGCAACCACGAGGTGGCGATGCTGAACTTCCTCGATCGTCCCGAAACCGGGCCAGGCTGGTTCGCCCTCGGCGGCGCGGAGACGCTTTATTCCTACGGCGTGCGCGTGCCGGCGCCCGGGGCCTCGCCCGAGGCGCTGCGCGCCTGCGCCCGGGCGCTGCGCGCGGCGCTGCCGCAGGCGCACCTTCACTTCTTCTCCCAGCTCGATCTGCTGGCCCAGCGCGGGGATTATCTGTTCGTGCATGCGGGCCTGCGTCCCGGGCGCGCGCTCCCCGCCCAGACCGAGCAGGACCTTCTTGAGATCCGCGATCCGTTCCTGAAGTCCAAGAAAAAATGGCCGTTTGTGGTCGTCCATGGCCACACTCCGGTCCAAGAGGTGGTGCAGGACGGGCGGCGCATTTCGATCGATACCGGCGCTTATGCGACGGGGCGGTTGTCTGCGGTGCGGCTGGACGGGGCGTCCACGTTGGTTCTGTCCACCTGAGGGAGGGGCCCTTGACGACGCCGGGGAACAAAGGCTCAACCAACCGCCGCTCACGGGCACGGACGTTGCTAAAGGCGCCGGCATGAAGTTCTCCCTGAAACGGTGGCGCGCGGTGTTCGCCGCCGGGGCCGCCGCCCTGTTCGCCGGTTTCGCCGCGCCGGGCGCGTTCGCCCAGGCGCCCGCCCCCTCCGAGCCCGCCCTGATCGAGCCCTCAGCCGTCCAGCCCGTTTCCGCCGCGGCCGCGTCCGCCGCCGCCCCCGCCCCGCCGCCCGCCCCCACGCCCCCGCCCCCGCCGGTGGCGCCCCCGCCGGCGCGGGCCCCGGGGGGCGCCCGGGGGGCCGCCCCTGCGTCCAGTGCGGCCAATGACGCCGCCAAGGATGGCTACATCCTCGGCGCGCGGGACCGGATCCGGATGATCGTGTTCGGGGAGCCGAACCTGTCCGGGGAATTCGTGGTGGACGGGATCGGGCGCATCGCGCTTCCGCTCGTGGGCGAGATCCAGGCGCTCAACAAATCCGTGCGCGCGTTCGAGCGGGACGTCGAGGCGATCCTTCGGCAGGGCTATCTGAACGACCCCCGCGTCAGCGTCGAGGTGTTGAACTACCGGCCTTTCTACATCCTGGGCGAGGTCTCGCGCCCGGGCGAATACCCGTACACGTCGGGGCTTACCGTGTTCAACGCGGTGGCCACCGCCGGGGGCTTCACCGCGCTGGCCAACCAGACGCGGGCGCTGATCCGCCGGGCCGGGGAAACAACCGAGACGGATATGAGCCTGCTGGAGGGCGCCGTCGTCGTAGGGCCCGGGGATACGATCCGGATCGTCAAGGGCGCGTTCTACATCCTGGGCGAGGTCAACCGGGCGGGGGAATACCCGTTCTCGGCGGGCATGACGGTGAACAACGCCGTCGCCTCTGCCGGGGGCTTCACCTACCGCGCCAATAAAAGCCGGGTGCATATCAAGCATCAGGGCGAGGACAAGGAGCGCCGCTACAAGCTCACTCCGAGCCTCCCGCTTAAGCCGGGGGACACGGTGCGCATCGGAGAGCGACTGTTTTGAGGGCTCAGTCCTCGCCGTCGCTGCCCAAAGCGTGGGGCACGCCGCGGGCGCGCACGATGGCGGGATGGAGATCGTCGCGGTAGCTCGCCGCGAGCCCCAGCAGCAGCGCGAGCGTCGCCGAGGCCGCCGGCCCCGACCCGCCAAGCCCCGCGATGGCGACGATAACAACCCCGCACGCCGCAAGCGCCGCGCCCCGCGAGGGCCGCCGGCCGCGGTCCTTCGCCTGGATCAGCGAGGCCACGAACAGCCCGATCGAGGCCCCAAGCAGCAGCGCGCCCGCCCAGCCCGCTTCACGCGGCCAAGTCTGGATCACCCCGCCCGGCGCGCCCGAGCCCAGCCCCGCCGCTCCGGCGAGGCCCGCCTGGAAGCTCTGCGTCAGCGCCTCTAGCCGCGCATACGCGTCCGCCTGGCCGATCTTCGCCAGCAGCGCCACCCCGCCCCCGAACGCCAGCGTCACCGCAAGCGCCAGCAGCGCGACGCTCCCCCTGCGCCTCCGGCGGCGCGCCGCCAGCAGCGCCGCGAGCACGGCCGCGCCCAGAACCGCAGCGCCCGCCGCAGCGGCCGCGCTCGTCAGCAGCGCGCCCAGCAGCGTCCCGACAAGGGCCAGCGCCGGCGTCATCGCCCGGTGCGCCCGCGGGCGCCGGGGCCGGGCGCC
Organism: Alphaproteobacteria bacterium; assembly: GCA_031398975.1. Classification (GTDB taxonomy): domain Bacteria; phylum Pseudomonadota; class Alphaproteobacteria; order Caulobacterales; family Aquidulcibacteraceae; genus JAKFWI01. Next base: position 12,904 of record JANNOI010000010.1, read on the forward strand.
GGCCGCTTGCGGGCTGCGCAATTCCTGGTGGAGGCACCCCGCCGCCAGTCCCGCGAACAGCGCAAACACGACGCCCGCCTGCCCCGCCCCCAGACTGAGCGCCTGCGCGCCGTCGCTCTGGGCCGCGCGCGCCGCCGCGAGCGCGGCAAGGCCCAGCGCCGCGGTGAGCAGCATCGTCTCCATCGCGCGCCGCCCATGATGGGTGGCCACGCCCGCCACCGCGAGGCACCCTAGCGCGAGGGCGATCAGGTCAAAGGTTTCCGAGGCGGCAGCGAACGGATGGCGCGCGCCGAAGGCGCTCCCCGGCAGGGCGGCCTGCGCCGCGACCACCGCCACCAGCGCCCCATAGCACAAGGCCGCCGGCCAAAACCGGGCCAGCACGTCCAGCAGCGCGGCGCGCGTTCCGGGCAGCGCCAGCGTCAACAGGCCGGACGCCGAAAGCGCAAGGGTGAAGGCCGCCTCGCCCAGCTCTGGCGCGATCGCAGACAGCGCCAGCGCGCCGAAATGCAGCCCCGCGATAATCCCCGTATGGAGCATGGAAAGTCCGCCGCCGCCGCGCTTCCGCCCCGGTAAAAGCTTGGCCGAGGCCGCCCCTGTCAAGCCCGCCCGCGAAAGGGCGCCCCGTTGCGGCGTGCGGGCAAGGCGCGCTACATGCACCGCTTCGATTTCAAGGAGCTGTCGATGGCGGGAACGATGTCGGCTGAGCGTGGCGGGATGGACATCAAGGATCAGCGCTCGACCTTTCAGGGGTTCCTGAAGGTGAGCGAATGGGCCGTCGTGCTGATCGCGATGGCGGTGGCGCTGCTGACGGCGGCGTTCGCGATGGGGCTGGGCTGGTGGGCCGGCGTGGGCGCGTTCGCGGGCGTGGGCGTCGGCGCGGGAATGATCCTGCGGATGGGCGGCGCGTGGTGGGCCACGCTCGCGGGGCTGATCTTGGTGCTGAGCATCGGCGGCCTGCTCGTGTCGCTTCTCTGAGCGGCTTGCGGGCTAGAACGAACGATCGGGCGGGAAGGGCTGAGACGTGAAACTTGCAGTGCTGAAAGAGACGCGCCCGGGCGAGACGCGGGTCGCCGCGACCCCGGAAAGCGTGCGCAAGCTGATCGCCCTGGGCCATAGCGTGGCCGTGGAGCAGGGCGCGGGGGCGCCCGCCAGCGCGCCCGACGCGCTCTATGCCGACGCGGGCGCCGTGATCGCGGAGAGCGCCGGCGCGGCGATGGCCGGGGCCGATCTGGTGTTGAAAGTGCGCGCGCCGAGCGAGGCCGAGCGCGCGGGCTTTACGCCCGGCCAGGGCCTCGTCGGATTGCTGGAGCCCTACGGGGACCAGGCCGGCGCCCAGGCGTACGCCGCGCGCGGGATCGTGGCGCTGGCGATGGAATTCATTCCCCGCATCACCCGCGCGCAAAGCATGGACGCGCTGTCCTCGCAGTCGAACCTCGCCGGCTACCGCGCGGTGATCGAGGCCGCCCACCTTTATGGCCGCGGCTTTCCGATGATGATGACGGCGGCGGGCACGGTGGCGGCGGCCAAGGTGTTCGTGATGGGGGCGGGGGTGGCCGGCTTGCAGGCGATCGCCACCGCCCGCCGGCTGGGCGCGATCGTCACCGCTACCGACGTCCGCCCGGCGGCGAAGGAGCAGGTGGCGTCCCTCGGGGCGAAATTCGTGGCGGTGGAGGATGAGGAGTTCCGCCAGGCCGAGACCGCGGCCGGCTACGCCAAGCCCATGAGCGCCGCCTACCAGGCCAAACAGGCCGAGCTGACCGCCGCCCATATCGCCAAGCAGGACATCGTCATCACCACCGCGCTGATCCCCGGGCGGCCCGCACCGGTGCTGGTGAGCGCGGCGGCGGCGGCTTCGATGAAACCGGGCTCGGTGATCGTGGATCTGGCGGCGGGCCAGGGGGGCAATTGCCCGTTGACCCGCGCGGAAGAGGTCGTGGAAGCCAATGGCGTGCGGATCGCGGGCTTCGCCAATCTGCCCACCCGCCTGCCGGGGGACGCCTCGTCGCTTTACGCCAAGAACCTGCTCGCCCTCCTGCCGCTGCTGACCGACAAGGCGACCAACGCCTTCGCCCCGGCCTGGGACGACGAGATCATCAAGGGCGCAGCGCTGACGCGCGGCGGAGCGGTGGTGCACGCGGCGTTCGCGCCGGCGCCCGCGCCTGCGGCCTGAAGGCCCGCGGCCGATGAAGCTCTATTACACGCCCGCCTCCCCGTTCGCCCGCAAGGTGCGCGCCGCCGCGATCGAGCTTGGGCTCGAGCAGGACCTGACGCTCGAGATCGTGGACGGGCTGACGCCCTTCACCGCCCACCCCACCTTCGCCGCCGTCAACCCGCTGCTGAAAGTGCCAGCGCTCGCGCTAAGCGGGGAGGGGCTCTTGGTCGATTCGCCGGTGATCTGCGCCTACCTCCAGGAACGCGCCGGCGGGGAGGCGCTGATCCCCGCGGCGGGGCCCGCGCGCTGGCGGGCGCTGTCGCTGGAGGCGCTGGCGGACGGGATCATGGATGCGGGCGTGTTGATCCGGCTGGAGGGCCTGCGGCCCGAGGCCGAGCGCTCCCCCGCCTGGGTGGCGGCGCAAAGCCGCAAGATCGACCAGACGCTGGACTGGCTGGAGGCCCATGCGGGCGCGGGCGCCCCGGCGTTCGACCTCGGCGCGCTAGCGGTCGTGTGCGCGGTGGAATGGCTCACGTTCCGCGGGATCGTTGCGCCGCTCGCGGGGCGGGACCGGCTGGGCGCGTGGGTGGCGGAAGCCGGCGCGCGCCCCGCGCTCCTCGCCACCCGGCCCGGCTGAGCCGCAAAACCCCAAGTTTTCCCAAAAACAAAGCGGCGCGCCCAGGTCTGGACGCGCCGCTCGGTTTTATTGCTGCCGTTGCTTAGCGCGGCGGCGGCGGCGGGGGGCAGGGCGCGCCCGGGGGCGTGCCGGGGGGGCACGGCGGGCCGCCGGGGCCTGCGCCGGGGCCGGGGCGAGGCCCAGGTCCTGCAGCTGGGCCCGGACCCGGGTTTGGACCCGAACCATAGCCCGGCCCGCCGGGGCCGCCAGGGCCAGCGCCGGGGCCAGGACCAGGACCGCCCGGGCCGGGCGGGGGACCGCCGGGGCCGGGGCCGACGCCCGGGCCGGGGATGCCGCGCGGGCCGTAGCCGCGATAGCGGTCAGCATCCCGGTAAAAGCCGCGATTGCGGTAATTCTCGCCCCAATAGCCGTTCAGGTCCCAGGGCAGGATCGGCAGCGGCGCCCGGAACCGGGGATCGCCCAGACGCCCGCGCCGCCCATCGGCCAGGACCTCGAGGAAGCGGGCGCTGACCCAGCCGCGGCCCCCGCGGAACGCCACGTCGCACCATTCATAGCCGTCCACGCAGCCGCGCACATCGATGCGCGTGCCGCGGGGCAAGGAGCCTACGGCGGGAAACTGTGTGCCGGGGCCGGCGCGCACATTGACGCGCGCAACGGAGAAGCCCGGGGCGGCTTCCGCCACGCTCGGCGCGGCCGAGACCGTTGCAGTCGCGGCCAAGGCGGCCAGGACCCATAAAGTTTTGCGCATGCTTCCTCCTTCGCGAAGTTTCGCCCTTCGCTCGCTCCAGGCATGATACGTCCCGAACCACGCTCTGTTCCGTCTCCATGAAGCCAAGCACAGGTTTTGGCAATCAACCTTAAGGCGTTCCCGGAGCAAGGCGTCCTAAGAACAGCGTTGACGCTGGCGAGGCGACGCGCCTATCTGCGCCCGCGGCTGGGCGGGGCGCGATGGGACGCTGCGGGCCGTGGGGA
>JANNOI010000036.1:0-58737 GCA_031398975.1 Alphaproteobacteria bacterium
CGCGCCGCCGCAACGCCGCCCTCCCGGCCTTCATCGACCGCTACAATCGCAAACGGCCCCATGCTAGCCTCGCCGGCAAATCACCAGCCGACGCGCTCGCGCTCAAACGCTGAACAACGGACTCGGAAACGACATCTAGGATCGCACTCTGACATAATCCCCGGGCGCGTCGCCCAGCGCGGGCACGCCCGCTTGCCCCGGCGCGCGCGCGGGAACCTGCGGCCCCGAGCGCTGCGCGAGCCAGGCCTGCCAGTCCACCCACCACGAGCCCGGCGTCTCCACCGCCTCCCTGCGCCATTCTTCAAGCGTGGCGGGCAGGGCGTCGTTGCGCCAATGCTGGTATTTGTTCGCATCCGGATGGTTGATCACGCCGGCAATATGGCCCGAGCCCGCCAGCATGTACCGCACCGGTCCGCCGAACAGCCTCGCGCTGCGATAGACCGAGGCCGCCGGCGCGATGTGATCCTCCCGCGCGGCCTGCATATAGACCGGTATCGTGACTTCGCCCAAGTCAAGCCGCTCTCCCCCCAACACAAGCTCCCCCTTGGCAAGGGCGTTGTCGTGATAGAAGCGCTTGAGATAAAAGAGATGCAGCGCGCGCGGCATGCGCGTCTGGTCGGCGTTCCAGAACAGGAGATCGAACGGCGCCGGGCGCTTGCCGAGATAATAATTGTCGACGACGTAATTCCAGAACAGGTCGTTCGAGCGCAGGGCGTTGAAGGTGTCGGCCATGGCCTGGCTGTCCAGGAAGCCGCCCTTGGCGTTGATGCGCTCCTCGAGATAGCGGATCGCGGCGTCGTCGGTGAAGACTTTCAGTTCGCCGGCGAGCTCGAAATCCATCTGTGCGGCGAAGAACGTGGCGCTCTGGATGCGGGCGTCGCCGATCCGGGCCATGTAGGCGAGCGTGGAGGCCAGCAGCGTGCCGCCGATGCAATAGCCCACCGCGTTGATCGAAGCCTCGCCCGCGGCTTCGCGCACGACATCGACCGCCTCGAACACCCCCTCCACCATGTAATCCTCGAACGTCGCCTCCGCGAGGCGCGCGTCGGGATTGACCCAGGAGGCGACGAACACCGTATGGCCTTGCGCAACCAGCCAGCGGATGAAGGAATTGCGCGCCTGGAGATCCAAAATGTAGAATTTGTTGATCCAGGGCGGGAAGATCAGCAGGGGCGAGGCGTACACCGTCTGCGTGGTTGGCGCGTACTGGATCAGCTCGATCAGCCGTCCGCGGTGGATCACCTTGCCGGGGGTCGTGGCGATATTGTCCCCCAGGCGGAAGGCGTCCGTATCGGTCTGGGTGATGGCCAGCAGGCCTTTGCCGCGCGCCAGATCCTCGGACAGGTTTTCCAGGCCCTGGCGCAGATTCTCCCCGCGCGAGCGCAGCGTCTCGCGCAGCGCGACCGGGTTCGTCATCAGGAAGTTGGAGGGGGAGGCCGCATCCACCGCCTGCTTGATGAAGAAGGCGGCCTTGCGTTTGGTGTCCGCATCGACGCCCTCGGTCTGCTCGACGAGGCCGGTGATCCAGTCCGCCGTCGCGAGATAGGTTTCCCGCATCAGGCTGAAGAAGGGCGTGGCGCGCCATTCGGCGTCCTTGAAGCGCTTGTCCCGCCCGGTCTCGAGGCTCTCGGGCGGGGGGCCCGCCATCCATTGCTGGGCGGCGCGGCGCCAGATCTCGGAATAGCGCAGCCACAAGGCGCCATGGGCGTCGCGCAAGGTCTCGGGGCGCTGGGCGAGGTCGGCCCAGACGGTGTTCAGCGCGCTCTGAACGTCGAACGGGTCGAGCCGCGTGGGCAGGTTGGCGCCGGTGGTCTGGCCATAGAAGGCGGTGGCGAAGACGTTGCTGGTGCGCGTCATCACCTCGGCCAGATTGCGCGAGAGTTTCTCGAGGTCCCCGCCGGTCTGGGAGAGCAGCACGTCGGCCAGCGTGATCGCCGGCGCTTCAGGCGCGGGAGCGGGCGGGAGCGGGAGCGGGAGCGGCGCTGCGGCGGAGGCGGGCATGGGCGCAGCGATCTCCGCGGGCGGTTTCGGCTTCGCTCTTTTCCTGGCGGGAGTCGCGGGCGCTGTCAGGGCCTGATCGGGAGAAAGCGCCTGGGGCGCCACGGCGGGCTTTGCCGCCCGTTTGCGGCGCGGGCGGGGCGGGGGGGCGCCCTCGCGCAGATCGGTCATGGACGGCCTCCCGGCGGGCGCTGTGGAACGGCGCGCCACCCCGCAGCTAGGACGCTGCTCAGCCCTTGCCCATAAAGGTGACACACTACGCCGCACTGGTATAGGACGGGATTCGTCGGCGATGAAGGAGGGCGAGCCGCATGAGATTGACGCCGCGTCCGAACGCTTTTCGAGCGGCCGCGCTGGCGCTGCTGAGCGCGGCGCCCGGCGCCTGCGCCGCCTATGGCGAAAACGACCCCGCCGCGCCAGCCTGGTTCAAGGCCCGCGCCGAGGCGCTGGAGGACACCTCCTTCCCGAAGCTCACCGATGTGCCCCAGCCCCGCCCGCGCAGCCGCCCCTCTGAGGAATGGGCCGCGATCGAGCAGAGCCTCGCCGCTGATCAGGCAGCGCTTGAGGGCTCCCAGCGCGCCCTGGGCGCCCCGCCCGCACAGGCCGCCGCCGAGTTCGAGGCCGAGGCCCGCGACGCCGTCCAGGAACGGCCGATCCCCGCCGCCGATCCTGCGCCTCTGGCCGAATAGTCCCCTCCCCGCCCGTTGGTCCCGCGTGGGCCGCTTGCTCCCGCGTTTCGTGAAAAGCCTCCCATGAGCTCCGATTTCTACAAGATCCGCCGCCTGCCGCCCTACGTCTTCGAGGAGGTGAACAAGGTCAAAGCCCGCCTCCGGGCCGGGGGGATGGACATCATCGATTTCGGCATGGGCAATCCGGACCTGCCAGTGCCCGAACACATCGTCGAAAAGCTCTGCGAGACCGCCCGCAAGCCGCGCACCAACCGCTATTCCGCCTCGCGCGGCATACCGGGCCTGCGCCGCGCCATGGCCGGCTATTATGAGCGCCGCTTCGGGGTGAAGCTGAACCCGGACACCCAGATCGTCTCCACGTTGGGCTCCAAGGAGGGCTTCGCAAACCTTGCCCAGGCGATCACCGCCCCGGGCGACGTCGTGCTCGCGCCCAACCCGTCCTACCCGATCCACGCCTTCGGCTTCATCATGGCGGGCGGCGTCATCCGCCATGTGGAGGCCCACAGCCCCGAGCAATACCTCTCCGGCCTCGGGCGCGCGGTGCGCCATTCCGTGCCGCCGCCGATCGCCATGATCGTGTGCTACCCCGCCAATCCCACCGCGCAGGTCGTCACCCTCGATTTCTACAAGGAAGCCATCGCCTTCGCGAAGAAGCACGATCTTATCGTGCTCTCGGACATGGCCTATTCCGAAATCTATTTCGACGGCGAGCCCCCGCCTTCGGCGCTGCAGGTCGAGGGCGCGCTCGATGTCTGCGTGGAGGTGAACACGCTCTCCAAGACCTATTCGATGGCGGGGTTCCGGGTGGGGTTCGCGCTGGGCAATGAGCGCCTGATCGCGGCCCTGGCGCGGGTGAAATCCTATCTCGATTACGGCGCCTACACCCCGATCCAGGTGGCGGCCGCGGCCGCGCTGAACGGCCCGCAAGAATGCGTCGAGGAGATGCGCCAGACCTACAAATCCCGCCGCGACGTGCTGGTGGAGGCGTTCGGCAAAGCCGGCTGGGCGATCCCCAATCCGTCCGCCTCGATGTTCTGCTGGGCCCCGCTGCCGGAAAAGTTCCGCCACCTCGGTTCGGTGGAATTCTCCAAGCGGCTCATGCAGCAAGCTGAGATCGCGGTCGCGCCGGGGGCCGGCTTCGGCGAGTACGGCGATGGCTTCGTGCGCATCGGGCTTGTGGAGAACGAGCAGCGCATCCGCCAGGCCGCCCGCAATCTCCGCAAATTCCTGCATACCAACGTCGCGCCGGACGAGGGCTTGGCCCGGGTTCCATGAGCGGCTGGATGCGATTCTGGCTGCGCCCGGCAGCCCGCGAAGCGCGCAACGAACAAACCAAATTGCGTGGGGCGCTGATCAACGCCGTGGCGATCGCCTTGATGATCGCCGCGCTCGCGGGGCCCTTCCTGAACCCCGATTTGGCGATGACGCTTGATGCGGCTAGCCGTATCATTATGGGCGGCGCCGGGCTGGCGGCGCATCTTGCAGCGCGGTTCGCCGTCCGCGGCATGGAGGACAAATGACCCGGTTCCTTGGCGTCAGCGTCGATGTTTGGACCACCTGCCTGCTGGCGTTCGGGTTCATCGGCTCCGTGTTTTTGCCGGACGCAATCCGATACGTGCACGATCGGCTGACGCACCCGTCCAAACCGGCTGAATAAGTGGTTGGGGGGCGGGTGGTGCGGATCGGGATAGCGGGGCTTGGCACGGTCGGCGCGGGGCTCGTCAAGCTGCTGCGGGGGGCGGAGCCGCTTCGGGACGAAGGGATCGTGATCGCCGGCGTCTCAGCGCGCGCGCGGGGGCGCGACCGCGGCGTCGATCTTTCCGGCTATGTCTGGTTCGACGATCCCGTAGCGCTCGCCGCCGCCCCGGACGTGGACGTGCTGGTGGAGCTGATCGGGGGCGCGGAGGGGCCCGCCCGGCGGGCGGTTGAAACCGCGCTGGCGCGGGGCGCCCATGTCGTCACCGCCAATAAGGCGCTGCTGGCCGTGCACGGGGCGGCGCTCGCCCGGCTAAGCGAAGAGAAGGGCGGGCAGGTGCGGTTCGAGGCCGCCGTGGGCGGGGGCGTGCCGATGGTGAAGGCGGTGCGCGAGGGGCTCGCGGGGGCGCGCATTCAGGCGGTGTCGGGCATCCTGAACGGCACCTGCAATTACCTGCTTACCGAGATGGAGGCCTCCGGGCGCGCCTACGCGGACGTGCTCGCCGACGCCCAGCGCCTGGGCTACGCCGAGGCGGACCCGACGATGGACGTCTCCGGCGCGGACGCCGCCCACAAGATCGCGATCCTGGCGGGGGTGGCTTTCGGGTTCGCGCCCGCGCTCCAGGATGTGGCGGTGGAGGGCGTGGAGGGGGTGGCGCTGCTCGATATCCGGCTCGTCGCCAAGCTGGGCTACCGCCTGAAGCTCTTGGCCAAAGCCGAGCGGGCGGGGGCGGGGGTGCGGGTGCACGTCCACCCCGCCTTGCTGCCCTACCAGCACCCCCTCGCGGCGGTGGGCGGGGCGCTCAACGCCCTGGTGGTCGATGCGGAAGAAACTGGCCGGCTCACCTTCATCGGCGCAGGCGCAGGCCAGGGGCCGACCGCCGCGGCGGTCGCCGCCGACCTCGTGGACCTCGCCCACGGCGCGCGCCGGCCCGTTTTCGGCCGCCCGCTTTCGGCAATGCGCGCGCTCGCCAAGGCCCCGCCGGCGGAGCAGGGGCGCTATTATCTGCGGCTGCTCGTGGAGGATCGGCCCGGCGTGATCGCGGCGGTCACCGACCGGCTGGGCAAGGCTGGCGTCTCGATCGAGAGCTTCCTCCAGGACGCCCGCCACGACACGCCCGACGTGCCGATCGTGCTCACCACCCAAACCACCCCGCGCGCCGCGCTTGACGCCGCGGTGGAGGAGATCGCAAGCCTGCACGCGGTGCTGCGTGGTCCGCCCCGCGTGATCGCGATCGAGGACGGCCACTAGACCGTTTCCCGAAAAGTGTTACGCGGTTTTCGGACGAGAAACGGTCTGACTTAAAGTGTAGAGCGGTTTTTCTCGATTGGATTGATTCAATCCAATCGAGAACCGCTCTAACGGGGGAAAGCGATGAGCGCTCGAGACGCCGCGATGACGGACGAACTGGCCTTCGCGGCCGCCAAGGCCACCGCGCGGGCGGCGACGGCGGCGTTCGCCCTGGTCGGGCGCGGCGACGAAAAGGCGGCCGACAAGGCGGCCGTGGACGCCCTGCGCACCGCGCTGAATGAAATGGCCCTGCAGGGCCGCATCGTGATCGGGGAGGGTGAGCGCGACGAGGCCCCGATGCTGTTCATCGGCGAGGAAGTGGGAACCGGCCACGGCCCCGCGATCGACATCGCGCTCGATCCCCTGGAAGGCACCACGCTGACCGCAAAGGCGATGGCCAATGCGCTGGCCGTGATGGCGTTCGCGCCCAAGGGCGGCCTCCTACATGCGCCGGACACCTATATGGACAAGCTGGCCATCGGCCCCGGCTTTGCGCCCGGGATCGTCGATCTCGACAAGCCGGCCGGCGAGAATGTGCTGGCGCTCGCCAAGGCCAAGGGCGTGGCGCCGGCGGAGATCGGGGTCTGCGTGCTCGATCGGCCCCGCCACGCCGCGATCATCGACAGCCTGCGCAGCGTCGGCGCGCGCGTGCACCTGATCACGGACGGCGACGTCGCGGGCGTGATCAGCACCACCGATCCCGCCACCGGCATCGATCTTTATGTCGGCCAGGGGGGCGCGCCCGAGGGCGTGCTGGCGGCGGCGGCGCTGAAATGCGTGGGCGGCCAGTTCCAGGCGCGTCTCGTGTTCCGCACCGACGAGGAGCGCGCCCGCGCCGCGCGCACCGGCGTCACCGATCTGAAGCGCCGCTATGACCGTGACGAACTCGTCCCGACTCACGCCATCTTCGTCGCCACGGGGGTCACGGACGGCTCCCTCCTGAAAGGCGTGAACGTCATGGCGACCCATACCGAGACCCATTCGCTGGTGATGAATTCCGCGACCGGGCTCGTCGCCTGGATCAAAGCGAAGCTGCCCCAGCGCTGAGGGTGTCGGCCCTCGCCAAGGCCGCGCCTCCCCCCGCCGGCGCCTTTCTGGGCGTCGAGCGCTCCCTTACGGGGCGCTTGTGGCGGGAGCGTGCGGGGGACCTGAACACCGCCGAGGCCCTGCGCCGCGCGCACGGCCTGCCGGAGATCGCCGCGCGCCTGCTGGCCGCGCGCGGGGTGGGGGTGACGCAGGCCGCGGGCTTCCTCGATCCCACGCTGAAGGAATTTTTCCCCGACCCCTCGAGCTTTGCGGACATGGACCGCGCGGCCGCCGCGATCGAGGACGCGATCGTCGTCGGCCGGCGCTGCGCGGTGTTCTGCGATTACGACGTCGACGGCGCTACCTCCGGGGCGCTGCTGGTGCGCTATTTCCGCAGCCGCGGACGGGATCTGCGCATCTATGTGCCCCAGCGCGCGGAAGGGTACGGCCCCTCCGACCAGGCGTTCGCCGCGCTGAAGGCGGAAGGGATCGAGCTGGTGATCACGGTTGATTGCGGGGCCGCCGCGCACGGGCCGCTCGCGCACGCCGCCGCCATCGGCCTCGACGTGGTGGTGTTCGACCATCATCTCATGCACGAAAAGCCCCCGCCCGCGCTTGCGGTCGTCAACCCGAACCGCCCCGATTGCGGCTCCGGCCAAGGCCACCTGACGGCGGCCGGCGTGGTGCTGGTGGCGCTGGCCGCGATCAATCGCGAAGCCCGCAAGCGCGGCTCTCTCGGCGCCAACCATCTGCCGGACCCCCGCGCCTGGCTCGATCTCGCAGCCCTGGGCACGGTGTGCGACGTGGCGCCGCTGACCGGGTTCAACCGCGCGATCGTCGCCCAGGGGCTGAAAGTGCTCGCCAAAAAAGCCTATCCGGGCGTGGCGGCGCTCGCCGTGGCGGCCGGCCGGGCGGAGCTGGGCGCGGTGTACGATCTGGGCTTCGTGCTGGGGCCGCGCCTCAACGCCGGGGGCCGGGTGGGCGACGCAACCCTCGCCGCACGTCTTCTCTCCACCGACGATCCAGGGGAAGCCGCAGAGCTCGCGGGCCACCTCGAAACGCTCAATCTCGAACGCCGCCAGCGGGAGGCGGAGATGCTCGCGGAGGCGCTCTATCAGGCTGAACGGGAGGCCAAGGCCCGCCCGGTCGTGATCGTGGGGGCGCCGCACTGGCATCCTGGCGTGATCGGGATCGCGGCGGGGCGGCTGAAGGAGAAGCTGCTGAAGCCGGTGATCGTGCTGGGCGGGGAGGGAGAATTCGCCAAAGGCTCGGGCCGATCGGTCACCGGGGTCAATCTGGGCGCGGCGGTTGCGGCGGCGGCGCGCGCGGGGGTCCTGGCGGCGGGCGGGGGCCACGCGATGGCGGCGGGGCTCACCGCGGAATGGGCCAAGCTGGACGCGTTTCGCGATTTCATGGACGAAGCGCTCGGCGCGGAAATGGCGGCGGCGGAAGGCGCTGCGCGCACCCTGCTGATCGACGCCGCCGCCGGCCTCGCCAGCTGCGATCTCGCCCTTATGGACGCGATTGACCGGATCGGGCCTTACGGCGCGGGCCATACCGAGCCGGTGTTCGCCCTGGCCGACATCGCCATCTCCTATGCCGGCGCCACCAAGGGCGACCATGTGCGCTGCGTGCTGCAGGACCAGCGGGGCCGCAAGCTGAAGGCGGTGGCGTTCCGTGCGGGCGCAAGCCCGCTGGGCGAGGCGCTGCTCGCCAAGCAGGGGCGTCTTCACGTGGCGGTGAAGCTGAAGCGCGACGTCTATGGGGGCGCGGCCCGCGTGGAGGCCGAGATCCTCGACGCCGCGCGGGCCTGAGCGCGTTGCGCGAAGCGGCCCGCTCTTGCCTCCCCCCCGGGGCGACGGTAAGAGAACCGCCTTGCGCGCTTGCCAAGCGCCCTTCGTCTATCGGTTAGGACGTCAGGTTTTCAACCTGAAAAGAGGGGTTCGACTCCCCTAGGGCGTGCCATCCGGCTCGGGCTTGGATGGAGGAGAAGGCGATGCGGCGCTATTTCATCCTGGACGTATTCGCGGACCGCGCGCTCGCGGGCAATCCGCTGGCGGTGGTGCTGGACGCCGAAGGCCTCTAGGACGACGCCCTGCAGGCGATCGCGCAGGAGTTCAACCTGTCCGAGACGGTGTTCGTGCGCCCGCCCGAGCAGGATCGCCACCGCGCCGCCTTGCGCATCTTCACCCCGGTGGCGGAGATGGCCTTCGCCGGCCACCCGACGGTGGGCGCGGCCGCGCTGCTCGCCTTGCTGGACGGGGTGGAAAGCCAGGCCTTCGGCCTCGAGGAGAAAGCGGGGATTGTCGCGTGCGTGGCGCAGCGCCGCGGGGAAAACCACGCCTATGCGCGGTTCCGTGCGCCGATGGAGCCCCGCTTCTTGCGGGAAAGCTGCACCCCCGGCGCGGCCGCCGCAGCCTTAGGCCTCGATCCCGGCGATGTCGCCGCCGCGGGGGCGAGCCTTGCGGTATGGTCGGCCGGGACGGCGTTCACCTTGGTCCCGGTGGCTTCCCTTGAGGCGCTGAGCCGGGCGCGACCGCAATCGGGGTTCGAGGACGCTTTCTCTGGCGGGGCCCCGCCCTATCTGTTCGTGCGGAGCCCGGGATCGCCGCACCTGCGCACGCGCATGTTCGCCCCCGGCGCCGGCATCAGCGAGGACCCCGCGACCGGCAGCGCCGCCGCCGCCCTCGCGGGCCACCTCTTCGCCCAGGATAAGCCGGGCGACGGCGATCACGACCTGTGGATCGAGCAGGGCGTGGAGATGGGCCGCCCCTCCCGCATCGACCTGCAGATGATCGTGCGGGCGGGCGCGCTGACCGGGGTGGAGATCGGCGGGGACGCGGTGATCGTGGCCGATGGGATTTTGAGGCTCTGACCGCCCGCCTTACTGGCAGGCCAGACATTCCTCGTAATCGGTCTTCGCCTTGCTCTCGATGACGATGTCAGCCTTTTCCGCGCCGCCGGCGAAGGCGGTGCGCTGGACGCTTTTGGAGCGGCAATAATAGAGGCTTTTGACGCCCTTCTCCCAGGCCTGCCAGTGCAGCATGTGCAGGTCCCATTTATCGACATCGCCCGGCAGAAAGACGTTGAGCGATTGCGATTGGCAGATCAGGGGCGTGCGGTCGGCCGCCAATTCCACGATCCAGCGCTGATCCAACTCGAACGCGGTCTTGAAGATCGCTTTCTCTTGTTCGTCCAGACAGGCGAGATGCTGCACGCTGCCTTCGTGCTCGAGAATGTCGTCCCACACCGCATCCGTGTTCATGCCCTTGGCGTCGAGCACGCGCTCCAGATAGGGGTTCTTTACCGCGAACGAGCCGGACAAAGTCTTGTGGGTGTAGATGTTGGCCGGGATCGGCTCGATGCCGGCGCTGGTCCCGCCGCAGATGATGGAGATGGAGGCCGTGGGCGCGATGGCGAGCTTGTGGGAGAAGCGCGCCATGATGTTGGATTCCGCCGCGTCCGGGCAGGGCCCGCGCTCGTGGGCGAGTTTGACGCTGGCCGCGTCCGCGCCGCGCCGGATATGGCGAAACATCTTCAGGTTCCAGGATTTGGCCATGGCGGATTCGAACGGGACGCCCATCGCCTGCAGGAAGGAATGGAAGCCCATCAGCCCAAGGCCCACGGACCGCTCACGATAGGCGGCGTATTTGGCGCGCTCCATCTCGTCGGGGGCGCGGTCGATGAAGTCTTGCAGCACGTTGTCGAGGAAGCGGAACACGTCCTCCAGGAACGTCTCGTCCTCGCGCCATTCCAGAAACTTCTCCGCGTTGAGCGAAGACAGGCAGCACACCGCCGTGCGGTCCCGGCCCAGATGGTCGAGGCCCGTATGCAGCATAATCTCCGCACACAAATTGGATTGACGCACTTTGAGCCCTAACCGGCGCTGGTGGGCGGGCATCTGGGCGTTCACCGTGTCGGAGAAGATGATGTAGGGCTCGCCGGTCTGCAGGCGGAGTTCCAGGATCTTGACCCAGAGTTTGCGCGCGTCGGTGGTGCGGATCGGGATGTTGTTCTTCGGGCTGCGCAGCACGAAGGGCAGGCCGTCGCGCACGCATTCCATGAATTCGTCGGTGATGTTGATGCCGTGATGGAGGTTCAGGCTGCGCCGATTGAAATCGCCCGACGGTTTGCGGATCTCCAGGAATTCCTCGATCTCCGGGTGGTGCACGTCGAGATAGACCGCGGCCGAGCCGCGCCGCAGCGAGCCCTGCGAGATCGCGAGCGTCAGACTGTCCATCACCCGGATGAAGGGGATGATGCCCGACGTCTGCCCGTTCTGGCCCACCTTCTCCCCGATCGAGCGGACCGAGCCCCAATAGGTGCCGATGCCCCCGCCATTGGAGGCGAGCCAGACGTTCTCGTTCCAGGTGGTGACGATATCGTCGAGGGAATCGCCCACGCTGTTCAGGAAGCACGAGATCGGCAGGCCGCGCTCGGCGCCGCCATTGGAAAGAACCGGCGTGGCCGGCATGAACCAAAGCCTCGACATGTAATCGTAAAGGCGCTGGGCGTGGGGCAGGTCGTCGGCGTAAGCGGAGGCGACGCGCGCGAACATGTCCTGGAAGGACTCGCCCGGCAGCAAATAGCGATCCTTCAGCGTCGTCTTGCCGAATTCGGTGAGCAGCGCATCGCGCGCAGGATCGGTCACCACCGCCGCGACCGCGGTCAAAGCCTTAAGGGGCTTGGGCTTGCCGCGCCGCTGATCCATGCGCTGGGGGGTCTGAGCCAAGTGGGTGGCTTCGTTCCGATACATCAAATGGCCCCTGTTCGACTTGCCCGCACCTTAGCCAGCGATGCGCTAGATGCGGTGTGACGTTCTGCTTCGACGACCTACATATAGTGATGGGTCGGTTAAAATGCCGTCAATACGCCAAAGCGGGCCAGGCGCCTTTTTACAGTGAACAAGCAGGCGGGCGGGCGGGAGGCGCTTCAGGCCGGCGGCTCGAGATCGGGAAGCACGCCGGCGGCGGCGAGGGTCTCTTTAAGGTGCTGCGCGTCCACGCGCGCGATACGCCAGACCTCTTCGAGATCAATGGCGAAATAGCCATGCACGAGGCGGTTGCGCACGGCGCGCATGCCCGACCAGGGCGCGGCGGGGACCTGCGCCTTGGCCGCCGCGGATAGGGCGTTGGCGGCCTCGCCGATTGTCTGAAGCGCGTAGAGCACGGCGTTCGGCAGAAGGCGGTCCTGCAGAAAAGCCTCGCGCTCCACGCCGTCGAGCTCCCGTTCCAAGAACCGGATATGATCCGCTATGTCCCAGAACCGCAATGGATCGCCGCGCTCAGACATCGATCGCCTGCGCGAGCACGTCGCGGCGAATCAGCTGGTGCAGGCCCGCGGCGGTGGTCAGATCGACCCGCAGACCCAGCGCCTGGCCGATCTCCGCCTCCATGTCGAAAAACGCAAAACCCAGCGGCTCGGTGAGATCGACGATCAGGTCGACGTCGCTGTCCGGGCCGGCCTCGTCGCGGGCGTGGGAGCCGAACAGCCTTACGCGTTGAACGCCATAGGCGTCTCGGAGCCGGGGCGCGAGCGCCCGCAGGCGTCGGAGGATCTCATCGCGGGACATCAGCGTGCTTATACCATATTACGGCGCCGCATGCGCCGCGGCCTCGTCCACCAGGCGCACGACGTCGCCGACGAGGGCGGTGATCTGGAAGTCCTTTGGGGTGTAGACCGCCGCGACCCCCATCTGTTTCAGCACCAGCGCGTCGTCAGGCGGCACGATGCCGCCGACCACGAGAGGCACGCGCTCAAGGCCGGCCGCCCGCATCAGCCGCACCACGTCCTGGACGAGATCAAGGTGGGAGCCTGACAGGATGGACAGGCCCAGCGCGTGCGCGCGCGCCTGGACGGCGGCGTCCACGATCTGCTGCGGGGTGAGTCGGATGCCGTCATACACCACGGCCATGCCGGCGGCGCGGGCGCGCCCCGCGATCTGCTCGGCGCCGTTGGAATGGCCGTCGAGCCCCGGCTTGCCCACGACGAAGGTCAGCGTCCGCCCCAGCACGGCCGAAACGCGCGCCACCTCCCGCCGCACGCGGGCGAGGTCCTCCTCCTCCGCATCCGGCGCGGACGAGACGATCACCCCCACCCCGGTCGGCGCGCGGTACTCGCCGAACACCGCGCGCAGCGCGCCCGCCCATTCCCCCGTCGTCGCCCCGGCCTTCGCGCAGGCAAGGGAGGCGGGCATGATGTTGCGGCCCTCGCGCGCGGCGCGCTCGAGGTCAGCGAGCGCTGCGGTTACAGCGGAGGCGTCGCGGGCGGCGCGCCAGGCCTGCAGCCGGGCGACCTGGCGGGCCTCCAGCCGCGGATCGACGATCTCCACCGCTCCTTCCCCCGCCGTAAGCGGGGAGGGCTCGGAGCCGGTGAAGCGGTTCACGCCCACCACCACCGCCGCCCCCGTCTCGACCGCGCGCAGGCGTGCGGCGTGGCTCGCGACCAGCCGCTCCTTTAGGTAGCCGTTCTCCACCGCCGCGACCGCGCCCCCCATCGCCTCCACCCGCGCAAGCTCGGCGCGCGCGCTCTGCACCAGTTCGTCCACCTTGGCGGCGATCACGGCCGAGCCGTCGAATATGTCCTCGAACTCCAGCAGGTCGGTCTCGTAGGCGAGCACCTGCTGCAGGCGCAGCGACCATTGCTGATCCCAGGGGCGGGGCAGGCCCAGCGCCTCGTTCCAGGCCGGCAATTGCACCGCACGCGCCCGCGCGCTCTTGGAGAGCGTCACCGACAGCATCTCCAGCAGAATGCGCGCGACGTTGTTTTCCGCCTGCGGCTCGGTAAGCCCCAGCGAATTGACCTGCACTCCATAGCGGAAGCGCAGCGCCGCCTCGTCGGTAACGCCGTACCGGGAGCGCCCGAGTTCGGCCCACAACAGGGTGAATGCGCGCATCTTGCAGGTCTCGGTCACGAAGCGCAGCCCCGCGTTCACGAAGAAGGAGAGCCGCGCGAACACCTGCGTGAAATCCTCCTCCCGCACCTCTCCCTGCGCGCGCACGGCGTCGAGCACCGCGGTCGCGGCGGCGATCGCAAAGGCGAGCTCTTGCTCCGGCGTCGCGCCCGCCTCCTGCAAATGGTAGGAGCAGATATTGGTCGGGTTCCATTTCGGCGCCTCCACCAGGCACCAGGTGATCATGTCGGCGGTGAGCTTGAGGCTGGGGCGCGGGGGGAAGATATAGGTCCCGCGGGAGAGGTATTCCTTGATCAGATCGTTCTGGGTGGTGCCTTGCAGAGCCTTGACGTCCCCGCCCTGCTCCTGGGCCAGCGCCACGTAGAGCGCCAGCAGCCAGGGGGCGGGCGCGTTGATGGTCATGGACGTGTTGGTGTGCGCGAGCGGGATCTGGTCGAACAGGGCGCGCATATCCCCCAGATGGCCGATCGGGACGCCCACCTTGCCCACCTCGCCGCGGGCGAGGACATGGTCTGCGTCATAGCCGGTCTGGGTGGGCAGATCGAACGCTACCGAAAGCCCGGTCTGGCCCTTGGCCAGATTGGCGCGGTAGAGGGCGTTGCTGGCCTCGGGCGTTGAATGGCCGGCATAGGTGCGGAAGATCCAGGGCTTGTCGGGCTCGTGCTGGAAACGCATGGACCACCGCACTCAGCTGCGCAGAAACAGAGGCCGAGCAAACACCTGCGGGTCGCCCCTCGCAAGCGGATGGACGCGTTCTGCTGCGGCGCAGCACGGAAAGACCGTCGGCTTTATGAATTAATCATGTTGTATTACAAATAGCTATTGCGCCAGGCCGGCGGCGCGTCCCCGCCCGCGTTGCGCGGTGCAGCAAGAAGGCGCAGAATAGGTAGATCGAACGAGATTGGAGCCGCCATGAGCGCCGCGTCCAGATCGGCCAGTTTAAGCGCGGTCAAGCCGCTCTATGCCGTGGGCGAGATCCCGCCCGCCTATCATGTCCCGGAAACGATGTGGGCATGGGCGATCCGCAAGGAGCGTCACGGGCGGCCCAAGATCGCGATGCAGCTCGAAATCGTTCCCACCCCGCACGTCGGCGAGGACGAGGCGCTCGTGCTCGTGATGGCGGCGGGGGTGAATTATAACGGCGTGTGGGCGGCCCTCGGCCAGCCGCTTTCGCCGCTCGACGGTCATGGCCAGCCCTATCACGTCGCGGGATCGGACGCCTCGGGCGTGGTCTGGGCGGTGGGCTCCAAGGTCAAGCGCTGGAAGCCGGGCGACGAGGTGGTGATCCACTGCAATCAGGACGACGGGGACGACGAGGAGTGCAATGGCGGGGACCCGATGTTCTCCCCCTCCCAGCGCATCTGGGGCTACGAAACCTCGGACGGCTCTTTCGCCCAATTCTGCAAGGTCCAGGCGCGCCAGCTCATGGCCCGGCCCAAGCACCTGACCTGGGAGGAAGGCGCCTGCTACACGCTGACGCTGGCCACCGCCTACCGCATGCTGTTCGGCCACAAGCCCCACGTGCTCCAGCCGGGGGACAATGTGCTTGTCTGGGGGGCTTCGGGCGGGCTCGGCGTGTTTGCGGTGCAGCTCTGCGCGGTGTCGGGCGCGAACGCGATCGGGGTGGTGTCAGACGATTCCAAGCGCGATTACGTGCTGTCCATGGGCGCCAGGGCCGTGCTCAACCGCACCGATTACAAATGCTGGGGCCAATTGCCGAAGGTGAACGGCCCCGATTTCGCCGCCTACCTGAAAGAATGCCGCAGGCTCGGCAAGGCGATCTGGGAGCACACCGGGGGCCGCGACGTCGATATCGTGTTCGAGCATCCGGGGGAGGCGACGTTTCCGGTCTCGGTCTTCCTGGTCAAGCGCGGGGGCATGGTCGTGATCTGCGCCGGCACCACCGGCTATAATTTGACCATGGACGCCCGCTTCCTCTGGATGCGCCAGAAGCGCGTCCAGGGCAGCCATTTCGCCAATCTGCTGCAGGCCTCCCAGGCCAACAAGCTGGTGATCGACCGGCGCATCGATCCGTGCATGTCGGAAGTGTTCGCCTGGGATCAGATCCCGGACGCGCACGAAAAGATGCTCGACAACGCCCACGCCCCGGGGAACATGGCCGTGCTGGTCTCGGCCCCGCGCGCCGGTTTGCGCACGGTGGAGGAGGTCATCGAGGCGCGCCCGCCGGGCGCGTAACCGCTTTGGCCCGGCCCTCCGCGCCCGCGGGCGCAGGCGGGGAACACGATGAAGCACATTCTGATCCCCCTCGCGGTCGTTGTGGCGTTGGCGGGGGCGGTGCTGGGCGTCATGGGGTGGCGCGCGCAGGCGCTGCTGGAGCCTGTAGCCCCGGCCGGGGCGGGCGCGCCGCTTCCGGCCCCGCCGCCTTTCGATGCGCCCGCCGCCGCCGCGCGCCTGGCCGCCGCGATCCGCTTTCCGACGATCTCGCTCCATCCCGGCCAGATCGAGAACCCGCAAGCCTTCGCTGATCTACGGGCCTTCCTCGCGGCGTCCTACCCAAAGGCGCACGCCGCGCTCCGCCGCGAGATCGTGGCCGACCACACCCTCATGTATACATGGCCCGGCAGCGATCCGGCCCTGGCGCCGGTGCTGCTGATGGCCCACCAGGACGTCGTGCCGGTGGAGGCGGGCACGGAGGCGGCGTGGGCGGCGCCGCCATTCTCGGGCGCGATCCAGGACGGCTTCGTCTATGGCCGCGGCGCGCTGGACGACAAGGGCGCGCTGATCGCCATTCTGGAGGCGGCCGAGGCGCTGGCGGCGGCGGGCTTCCGCCCCAAACGTACGCTCCTTTTCGTATTCGGGCATGACGAGGAAGTGCTGGGCGCGGGCGCGCAGGCGGCGGCGACGGCGCTGAAACAGGCGGGCGTGCGGCCCTGGTTCGTCCTTGACGAAGGCATGGTCGTGATCGCCGACTTCCCGCTGACGAAGGCCCCCGTGGCGCTGATCGGGGTGGCGGAGAAGGGTTACATGACGGTGCGCGTCACCGCCCGGGGCGCGGGCGGCCATTCCTCGACGCCGCCCCGCGACACCGCCATCGAGCGGCTGGCGCGCGCGGTGCTCGCGATCCGCGCCGCACCTTTCCCCGGGGGCCTGGAAGGTGGGCCGGCAGGCGCGATGCTGTCCGCGCTCGGTCCCCACCTCGGCTTCACGGAGCGTTTCGCGCTGGCAAATCGCTGGGCGCTGGAGGGCGTCCTCGAACGCGCGACCGGCGCCTCGCCCGAGGGCGACGCGCTGCTGCGCACCACCATCGCCCCCACCCTGCTGAACGCGGGCGCGAAAGAGAACGTGCTCGCCCAGGAGGCCCACGCCATCCTCAATCTGCGGCTGCACCCGCGCGACACCGCAGAGCGCGCGCTGGCGCACGTGCGCGCGGCCGCCGCCGCCCCGGGCGTAACGGTGACGCTCGAGGGCGCGCCGATCGAAGCCTCCCCGGTGGCCGATACGGACGGGACGGCCTACGCCCTGCTCGCGGCGGCGGCGCGCGGGAGCGCCCCGCCCGGAACGCCCGCCGCGCCGATGCTGGTGCTGGGCGCCACCGACTCGCGCCACTTCGCGGGGCTCGCGCAGAACGTCTACCGCTTTTCGCCCACGGTGCTCGCCCAGCAGGATCTTGCGCGCATCCACGGGGACGACGAGCGCCTCTCGATCGACAATCTCGCCCGCATGATCGGCTTTTACGCCCAGCTCATGGCGGCCGCGGCGGGTTGATCGGCCTGCGCTGAATTGTGGCTCGACAAGCCCCCGCCTGCTTGCAACATGCTGAATGTGCAGCGTATGGCGGCCCTGAAGAGCATCGCGAGGTGGGGCGGCTTCGGCGGGGGAATGATGGACGATGCTGCGATGGTCGTTGGCCGTCCTGCTGCTGATCGCGCCGGCGTGCGGCTATATGGGCTGGCGCACCTGGGAATTGCTGGCCCCGCAGCCGATGGTCATTGTGGCGATGCCCCGCGCGCAGCAGATGCGCGTCAACATGGCGGACGCCGCCACCCATCTCAGCCAAGCCATCCGCCAACAGACCATCTCCGGCGCGGCCGGGGCCCAGCGCAGCGACCCTGAGGCGCTCCGCCGGCTGGGCGAATGGATCGCTGCGACCTATCCCGCCTTCCACGCCGCCGCCCCGCGCGAACCGGTGGCCGGCCTTTCCTACCTTTATACCTGGAAGGGCGCCGATCGCTTTTCCCCGCCCATCCTGCTCTACGGCCACCTCGACACGTCCGGTTTCGAGGTGGCGGGTCTGCCGATGTGGAAGGCCGCGCCGTTCGGCGGCCACATCATGAAGGGCCAAGTCTGGGGACGGGGGACGCAATCGGGCAAGGGCCAGCTGATCGCGCTGATGGAGGCGTGCGAGGCGCTGACGCGCGCGGGGTTCCAGCCCCGCCGCACCGTGCTGATCGCGCTTAGCCACGATACCGAAGCCGGGGGCAAGTCGGGCGCGGCCGCGATCGCAGCGCTTCTGAAGAAGCGCGGGGTGAAGGCCTGGTTCGCCTTGGGGGAGGGCAGCGCGATCGCGGCCGCCGCGCCGGTTACGGGCAAGCCTACGGCGTTCATCGGCGTCACCGAAAAGCGCGCGCTGTCGCTGCGGGTCGCCGCCGTCACGCCCCCCGGCGCCACGAGCGAGATCAGCAAGGCCCAGGCGGTCACCACGCTCGCCCAGGCGCTGCTCGCGCTCGACGCCATGCCCAACCCCGCCTCCATCACCAAGGAGCCCACGATCACCACGCTGCGCGCGCTGGCGCGCGACATGCCGCTCGATCAGGCGGTGCTCGTGGCCAATTCCTGGCTGTTTGCGCCGGTGCTGGAGATGCGCCTCGCCAGCTCGGCCCTGGGCGAGGCCGCGCTCGCGTCCAAGGTCGAGGTGGCGAGCCTCGACAGCGCGGGCGATGCGGGCGCGGCGTCCGCCCGGCTCACGGTGCTGCTCCACCCCGCGGACGAACCGGCCGCCTTCCTGGACCGCGCGCGCTTTTCGCTGTCGGGCCTGCCCGAGGTGCGCCTGGAATGGATCGACAAGCCCGGCAAGCCTCCGCGCGTGTCGAGCCACGAATCGGACGCCTATCACCTGATCGCCACGCTGGCCCGCCGCGTCGCCAAGGACGCCAACGTCGCCCCCGTGCTCTATCCCTACGCCACCGACGCGCGCCATTACATGGACGTCGCGGGAGACGTCTACCGCTTCACGCCGGCCGTCTTTACGGCGCAGGAGGAGGCGAGCGCGCGCGGCGTCAATGAGCGGGTCTCGATCGCCAATCTCGATCGCATGATCAAATTCTACGCCCAGCTTCTGTCGGAGGCGGCGGGCTAACCGGAGCACCCCATGAGATGGAGTATCGCCGCGGCGGCGCTTGCAACGCTGGCCGCCTGCGCCAAGCCGCCCGCGCTGGCGCCGGACCCGTCCGCGGTGGCCCCCCCGATCCCGGCCGACGTCGCGGTCACGATCACCCAGGCGCAGGACGGAAAGACGGTGCGCGCGCCCGCGGGCGCCCGCATCGCGGTAGCGCTGCGCGGGATCCCCACCGCCGGCTATGTCTGGGCCGCCCCCGCCCCGCCCGCCTTCCTGGCGCTGGAAGAGCAGCGCTCCGGCCCCACCACCAGCGCCCAGCTTCAGCCCGGCTTCGCGGGCGGTTCGCACTGGGAGGTGCTGGTGTTCCGCGTGCTTGGCCCGGGCTCGGGCGCCTTGCGGCTTGAACAAAACCGCCCCTGGGACCCCGAAGGCGATCCGAACGCCGTGTTCGCCGTTACCCTCGAAGCGCGCTAAAGGAGGGCGCCGCGTCCATGGCGGGTTTGATCTTGAGCATCGGCGCGATCGTCATCTTCGTGACCACGGTCGTGCTGGTGTGTTTCACTACGGTGCTGGGCTTTCGCTGCGCGGGCAAGGTCATGAACCCGAACCGCCCCGCCCGCTCGCGCCTCACGCATGGCGCCGCCGCGGTGGCGAGCTTCCTTGGCGTGTTCGTGGCGGCCGGGGCAGGCTTTTTTGGCATCACCGCGCTATTGTATCATCTGGCCGGCTGAAGTGGCGCAGGCGCCGGACGGGGCGGAATGAGCGAGTTTCTGCGCGATCACTGGTATTTCGCACTCTGCTCCAAGGCGTTGAAGCCGGGCCGGCAGGTGCGGCGGGAAATGCTGGGCGAGCCGATGCTGCTGGGGCGTACGGCGGCGGGGCAGGCGTTTGCGCTGCGCGACATCTGCCCCCACCGCGCCGTGCCGCTTTCGGCCGGACGCCAGGTGGATACGGGCGGGGAGACGACGGTGGAATGCCCCTATCATGGCTGGCGCTTCGCCGCCGTCGACGGGCGCTGCCGGCTGATCCCCTCCCTGGTCGAGGGCCAGCCCTACGAGGCCGAGCGGATCCGCGTGCGCAGCTATCCCGTGCACGAGGCCGATGGGATGGTGTTCGTGTTCGTGGCGGCCGAGGCGCGCGCGGGAACGCCGCCGCCGCCGGCGCCGGAGTTCGGGCTTGCGCTCGGCGCGCCGAAATTCGTGGTGGAGCGGACGTTCGCGGCCCATCTCGATAACGCCGTGGTCGGCCTGATGGACCCCGCGCATGTGCCGTTCGTCCATTCTCAATGGTGGTGGCGGCCGCCGAGCGCGGGCCGCAAGCTGAAGCAGAAGCAGTTCGAGCCGCGCCCGCTCGGCTGGGCCATCGCGCGCCACGCCCCGCCCTCCAATTCGCTGGCCTATCGCTGGCTGTTCGGCCCCGGCGTCACCACCGAGATCGTGTTTCGCTTGCCCGGCTATCGCTGGGAGGTGGTGGAGGACGGGCCGCGGCGGCTCCTCACCCTGACCTGCCTCACCCCCGAAAACGCCGAAGCCACCCGCATCACCCAGCTCACCTATTGGTCAAACGCCCCGTGGCTCGATGCGCTGAAGCCGCTGCTGATCCCGGCCGCGCGCGAGTTCCTGGACCAGGACGGGCGCATGGTCGATCTGCAGAACACCGGCCTGAAATACGCCCCGCCCATGCTCTGGATCGACGATATCGACGTGCAGGCCAAATGGTACCTGAAGCTCAAGAAGGAATGGGCCGCAAGCCGCGCCGAGGGCCGCGACTTCGTCAACCCGATCGCGCCGGCCACCTTGCGCTGGCTGAGCTGAGCGGCGTTCACCCCCGACGGGGGGCGGGCACGTTGACCCCGCTGACCGCGCGCTCGCGCTCCACGTCGCGTCGGTAGCGGAACAATTCCGCCGGGCGGCCCCCGGTGCGCGCCTCCACCACGCCCGCGCCCTCCACGAGCCCGCCGCGCTCGAGCTGGCGGCGGAAATTCTGCTTGTGCAGTTCAAGGCCCGCGATCGCCTCCACGACGCGCTGCAGCTGCAGCAGCGTGAAGGTCTCTCCCATCAATTCGAACACGACCGGGCGGTATTTGATCTTGGCGCGCAGGCGGGCGATGGCGGTGGCGAGGATGCGGCGATGGTCGGCGCCCATGGGCTCGCCCAGCCCGGGCGCGAGGGGGCTAGGGGGAAGCTCGGCGGGGTCGCGGCCTTCCAGGCGCGCGCGGTCGCGGGCGGCCTCCGGCGCTAGCCCCGCCTCGTACAGCAATTCGTAGCGATCGAGCGCGCGCTCCTCGTTCCAGCCCGCCCCGTCCAGCGCGAACGCCAGGCGCGCGCGGTCGCGGCGCGCGTCGCGGTCGCGCGCGGTGCGGCCTTCCGCGCTCCAGGCCGCCAGGCGCGGGGCGATCTCCTGGTCGAGGAGGGCGGGGCGCCCGCTGCGCCAATCCTCCCAGGGGAAGTAGAAGTACCAGTCCCGCCAACGCGCGCCCGGCGCCTCCGCCGGCGCGCGTTCCGGGGTCAGCGCGAGATAGGCCACCGAGATCAGCCGGTCGAGGCCGCCCCCGCCGGCTTCCGGGAGCGGCGCCTCGCGGCCGCGGTCGGCGAAGGTGTAGAGCTGCTCCACATAGCCGATCTCGAAGCCGGTCTGCTCGCTCACCCAGCGGCGGAGCGAAAGCTCGAGCGTGCGGTCCCCGCCCGGGTCGAAGCGGCCGAACGGCAGCCCCGTCAGCGCGCCCGGCCCCTTCGTCACCAGCACGGCGGGGCCGTCTTCCGTCACCGCGACGACCACCGCGGAAAGACCGATGACGAGCCCGGGGTGCATCGCGCGCTCCGTGCCTTGCCTCAATAGCGCGCCGGGATCTCGAACGGCTGGGCCTCGCCGATCTCGTGCCAGGCGGCGCCGCGCCCGATCCGGTCGATCGCGGCGCGCATGCGGCCGCGGCGGCCCATCAGCGCGTCGGCCAGCGCGATGATCCGCCGGTTGGGGGTGGCGGTGGGGGAGGCGGCCCGCAGGGCGGACGCGATCACGTCCTCGTCGACGCCGGGATTGTGCAGGCAGGCGGTGATAAAGGCGCTGGCGGTGGAGCGGGAGATGCCGGCGTAGCAATGGATCAGGAGCGGGCCGCGGGCGGGGTCCCACTGGTTCAGGAAGTCCACCAGCGCCTCGACATGGGCGGGCGCGGGCGCGGTTGCGCCCTCCTCGTCGGCGACGATGTCGTGCAGCGACAGGCGCAGGTGCCGGTCGATATAATTCGGCCCGGTTTCGGGGAAGGGCGTCTCGGGATCCAGGAGGCTCACGACCTGGGAGGGCTGGCGCGCGGCGATCACCGCCGGCACGCGGGACAGGGAACATACAAGAATAGCCATTCACACACTCCGTTCGCCGCGCGCGCTTCAATCCACCAGCGCCGCAAAGCGTGCAAGGAAGTCCCGCTGCGCGTGGGCGGTGGGGCTGGGCGACAGGACGCGCTGCACGCCGGCGGGCGGGGCGCCGAAGAAGGATCGCGCCTCCTTTTCCGTGAACCCTGCAAGCTGGACGGCCTCCAAATAGGCGCTGATCCCGTCCGCCCGTTTGACGAGCGCGGTGACCGCCGGCGGCGGCGCGGGGGGCAAGCCGAAGCGCACATGGATGGCGCCGGCGAGGCGCGCCTCGAACGCCTTGTAGTCGAGTCCGAGAGCGGCCTTGAACGGGCTGATCATGTCCCCGATCACATATTCCGGCGCGTCGTGCAGCAGCGCGGCCAGCCGCCAGCGGCGCTCCAGCCCCGGCTCGAGCGCGACGCAAATCTCCTCCACCAGCACCGAATGCTCGGCCACCGAAAAGGCGTGCGCGCCCAGCGTCTGGCCGTTCCAGCGCGCCACCCGGGCGAGGCCGTGGGCGATGTCTTCGATCTCGACGTCCAGCGGGGAGGGATCCAGCAGGTCCAGACGCCGTCCCGAGAGCATGCGCTGCCAGGCGCGCGGAGGCGGATTGCGGGTTCGGGCGGCGGGCACGTTCGTCCTTTGCGGGCGCGCGCGGGCGGCCTGCGCGCTGGGCCCTCGTTTTAGCGCCCTTCCGCGGCGCGGCGAAGGCGGTCGTTGATCGCCTCGCCCAGGCCCGCCTCGGGAATGGGGGCGACGGCGATGGCGGGCACGCCGCTGGCGTCCAGGGCGCGCAGATGGGCGAACAGATTGGCGGCCGCCTCGCCCGGATCGCCGGCGGGGGAGAGGTTGAGATCGCCGGCGCGGGCGCCGAAGGCGAGATAGGCTTCGCCGGGCTCCGGCCGGTCGGCGTCGAGGCGCAGCCGCGCGCGCGGGGCGTAATGGCGCGCGAGCATGCCCGGGGCGCGGACGGGGTCTCCCGCGGAGGCCCGCGCGAGCGGCCCCGCCACCGCCTCCAGCCGCCCCGATTCGATCGCGCCCGCGCGCAGCAGAAGCGCTTCCCCCGCGCCGGTGACGGCCACGATCGAGGATTCCACCCCCAGCGCGCAGGGGCCCGCATCGAGGATCAGCGCGGCCGCCTCCCCCAGATCCTCGGCGGCGTGGGCGGCGTGGGTGGGGCTGAGGCGGCCGGACCGGTTGGCGCTGGGCGCGGCCAGGGGCCCCCCGAACGCCGCCAGCAGCGCTTGCGCGCCCGGGTGCGCCGGCGCCCGCAGCGCCACCGTGGGCAGCCCCGCGCAGGCCAGCTCGCATACGCTCGCCCCCGGCCGGCGCGGCGCCACGATCGTCAGCGGCCCAGGCCAGAACGCCTCGATCAGCGCCAGCGCGCGCGGATGCAGCAGCGCCTGCTCCGCCGCCTCCGCCCGCCCCCGCACGTGCGCGATGAGGGGGTTGAAGGACGGGCGGCCCTTGACGGCGTAGAGCCGGGCGATGGCGCGCGGGTCGGTCGCGTCGGCGGCGAGGCCATAGACCGTCTCGGTCGGGATGACGACGAGTTCGCCTTGCGACAGCAGCATGGCGGCGCGCGCGATCGCCGTCGCGTCGGCAGGGGCGATCGCCCCCATCGTCAGGACTTGGTCGCGCGGACCTTGATCTTCACCGGAATGATCTTCGAGACCCATTCGCCGCTTGCGTCGGAGCGCACGCCCAGGCCCAGCTTGACGCGGTCGAGCTTCACCGAACCCGTCAGGGTTGCGACATCGCCCGTGGTGGAGAGGGTGAACGGCAGCACCACCGGCACGGCCTTGCCCTTGATCGTCAGGGTCCCAGCGGCCTCATAGGCGTTGGCGCCGGTGGATTTGAACTGGGTGGTGGTGAACACCGCCCGGGGGTGGCCCTTGACGTCGAACCATTCGCCCTCGGCGAGGGTGGTCTCCTGGAATTTGTCCCCGGTCTTCGCCGATGCGGTCTGGATGGTGACGGTGGCTTTGGAGGCCGCGAGGTCAGCCGGGTCGAAGCGGATGTCGGCGGTCCAGGTCTGGAAGCGGCCGGTGAAGGCCTTGCCGGCGTGTGCGCCTTCGAAGCCGATCGTGCTTTGTGCGGGGTCCACCTTCCAGGCGGGGGGCGCGGCGGCGGCGGGCGCGGCGGACAGTGCGAGAAAGAAAGCGGGGACGAGGCTGAGGGCGCGCAACATTCGGGCTTCTCCGGATCAGGCGGCGGGCGGGGGCGTGGCGCGGCGCAGCGGCTTCAGGAAAGGAACCATGTGCGACAGGACTGCGTCACGATTGAGGAAATGGTGCTTCAGCGCCGCGGCTACATGCACCCCGCCCAGCACGATCGCCCCCCAGGCCAACGCGCTGTGCGCGCTCATCGACACCTGCGCCGCCAGCGCGCGGGCGCCGTCGGACAAGGCGGCGAAGCCCGGCAGGTGGGGCGTCTCGAACAAGCCGAACCAGATCGTCGGCGCCGAGAAGGGCTGGCCGAGCTCGAATGACCAGCCCGCCGAGACATACGCCCAGCCCGACAGCGGCAGCCCGATCATCACCACATAAAGCAGCGCATGGACGGCGTTGGCGGCGAACTTCTCCAGCGGGCCCATATTTTCCGGCAGCGGCGGCGGCTTGTGCGCCAGCCGCCACAAAAGCCGCAGCACCGAGAGCGCCAGCACCGTCAGGCCCACGGATTTGTGAATCTGGTAGGTCTCGAAGGCCTGCCGGCGCGTCTCGGGCTCGTGGATGGCGTCGCTCATCCACCACCCGATCGGGATCATGGAGAAGATCGCGACCGCGATCAGCCAGTGCAGCGCGATCGCGACGGCGGTGTAGCGTTTGGTCTCGCCGGCCATGAGCGGTCTCTCTCCTCGTTTATTCGCCGCTCTACTGGATGGCGGGCGTTGTCTGCAGGAATTCGGCCTGGATCAGCACTTCGACCTCGTCGCCCACCCCGCCGATCAGGTGCGTCATCCCAAACTCCGAGCGTTTGACGACGCCTATGGCGGAAAACCCGAGCGCCGGCACCTGCGCGAACGGGTGGGGGTTCTTGGAACCGTTGAACGTCACCTGCAGCGTAACCGGCTTCTTCACGCCAAGCATTTCGAGGTCCCCGGTCACGGTGGCGGCGTTGGCGCCGGTCAGCGCGATGGCGGTGGAAGTGAAGGTGATGGCGGGGAACGTTTTCGCGTTGAAGAAGTTTGGTTCAAGCAATTCCTTGTCAAAATCCTTGTCTGCGCCGGGATAATCGGTCTCGACGGAGGTGGGATCGACCGTGGCGGTCAGCGTGGACTTGCTCGGATCCGTCGCATCAAAGGAAAGCTGCGCATCGAACCGGGTGAAGCGGGCGGTGTATTGGGAAAGCCCCATATGGTTCACCCGCCACGTCAAGCTCGCATGGGTCTTGTCGAGCGTGTAGGCGCCGGTGGGCGCGTCCACCTTCACCGGCGCGGCGACGGCCGCAGCCGGGGGCGGGGGCGCGCCCGGCCGCGGCGGCGGCGGGCCGCAGGCCGCGAGAAGCAAAGCCAGCGCGCCCGCACAGAACAGCCTGTTCATTGCTGCAGGAACTCCACTTCCACATTCACTTCCACATCATCGGCCACGAACATATCCCATTTCGTCACCCCGAAATCGGAGCGCTTGAGGACCGTCTTGGCGGAAAAACCGAGCGCCTTCTTCTGCAGCATGGGATGGGTGGTCGCGCCGTAGAAGCCCACCGTCAGCGTCACCGGCTTGGTCACGCCGTTCAGCGTCAGATCGCCCGTCATCACGCCCGTTTCGGGGCCGGTGCGGGTCAGCGCGGTGGAGGTGAAGGTGATCTTGGGATGGGCCTTCGCGCCGAGCGCCTCGGCGACTTCAGCGTCGAACTTGCGGGCGCCGTTCTTGTCGAGCAGGCCGGTGGAGACGGAATTGACGTCGATCTCGGCCTTCAGCGCGCTGTTGGTGGGCTGGGCGGCGTCCAGCGCGAGCGTGCCGGACACGGTGTCGAAGCGGGCGATGTATTTGGCGAGGCCCAGATGGCGCACGCCCCAGCTGACGCTGACATGGCGCCCGTCCAGCGCATAGGTTCCCGAAGGCGCATCGATGCCGGCATAGGTTGCGGGCGGAGCGGCCGGCGCGGCGGCGGCGGCGTCGGGCGTCGGGCCCGCGGTAGCGCATCCCGCGAGCGTCAGCGTCGCGGCGAGCAGAATTCCTCGGAGCATCGGTTAATCCCTTGATTGGAACAGCGCTTCTCTAGCACGTCTTCCATGACAGACGATCCCATCCGGCGAAACCGTGTTTTTCCGCTTTCACGCGCACTGGACGCAGCGCCCCGCGCGCCACAGCTTTGCACTCTGAGGAACCCGCCATGGCCTACGCTGCGCCCATCAACGACATCCGCTTCGCGTTGGAGGCGGCGGGCCTGCCCCGCCTTGGCCCCTCCTTCCCGGAGCTCGACGCGGCGCTGCTCGAGGCGATCCTCGACGGCGCGGCGGCGATGGCGGGGGAGGTGCTCGAGCCGCTGAACGCGGTGGGCGACCGCGCGGGGGCTACCCTCGAGGGCGATCGGGTGCGCACCCCGCCGGGTTTCCCACAGGCCTACGCCGCGTTCGCCGCAGGCGGCTGGCAGGGCCTCGCGGTGGACCCCGCCTGGGGCGGGCAGGGGCTGCCCAAGGCGGTCGCGTTCGCGGTGTTCGAGATGGCGCACGCGGCCAATCTCGCCTTCAGCCTCGCCCCGCTTTTGACGTTCGGGGCGGTGGAGGCGCTGCTCCAGCACGGCAGCCCCGCCCTGCGGCAGGCCTATCTCCCCAAGCTCGTCTCCGGGGAATGGACCGGCACGATGAATTTGACCGAGCCGCAGGCGGGCTCCGACGTCGGCGCGCTCGCCGCCCGCGCCGAGCCGCTGGATGGGGAGACTTACGCCATCACCGGCCAGAAGATCTACATCACCTGGGGCGAGCACGATCTGACGGAAAACATCGTGCATCTTGTGTTGGCCCGCGCGCCGGGAGCGCCCGCGGGCAGCAAGGGGCTGACGCTGTTCCTGGCCCCGAAAATCCTGCCGGACGGCGCGCGCAACGCGCTGCGCTGCATTGGCCTTGAACGCAAGATGGGCCTCCACGCCAGCCCCACCTGCACTATGGCGTTCGAGGGCGCGAAGGCCTGGCGCATCGGCGGCGAGGGCGAGGGCATGGCCGCCATGTTCACGATGATGAATTCCGCCCGCCTGAATGTGGGGCTCGAGGGCGTGGGCGTGGCGGAGGCGGCGACGCAAGCCGCGCTCGCCCACGCCGAAACCCGCGTGCAAGGCCGCGCCGAGGGCGTGGAGGGGGCGGTCCCGCTGGCCCGCCATCCCGACGTCGCGCGCATGCTGGCGCTAATGAAGGCCAAGACGATGGCCGGCCGCGCGATGGCCTATTCCGCCGCCATCGCCGCCGACGAGGCCGAACGCGCCGAAGGCGCCCCCGCGCGCGCCGCAGCCCAGGCGCGCGTCGATCTCTTGACCCCGATCGTCAAGGCGTGGTGCACGGACATGGCCTGCGAAGTCGCCTCGCTCGGCGTGCAGGTGCACGGGGGCGCGGGCTTCGTGGAAGGAATTGCAGCCCAGCTCTACCGCGATGCGCGCATCCTGCCGATCTACGAAGGAACCAACGGCATCCAGGCCATCGATCTAGTGGGCCGCAAGCTGCGGGGCGGGGCGCTGGAGGCGCTGCTGGAGGAGGGCGCCGGCATCGCGGACGCCTGCCGCGCCGCGCCGGGGCTAGAGGGCCTCGCGCAGCGTCTGGAGGCGGGCCTGAAGGCGGTGACGGAGGAGGCGGCCTGGCTGCGCGCCGCGCCCGCGCGGCAGGACGTGCTGGCGGGGGCGAGCCCGTTCCTGCGCATGGCGGGGGACGTGACGGGCGGGATGTTCCTGGCCCGCGGGGCGCTGGCGGCGCCCGCCTATGCGCCGCTGGCGCGCTTTTACGGGGACGCGGTGCTGAGCGTCACCCCCGCCCTCTCGGCGCAGGCCCGCATCGGCGCCGCGCTGCTGTTTGCGGTGTAGGCGCTCACGCCGATGTGTGCGTTGGCATAGGCGGAGCGGAAGGCGCGCGCGACCTATGGCCGAATGGATCATCGCCACCATCGCCGCGGGCGGGCTTATGGGCGTGGCGGCCCTGATGCTGCTGGAGAATGTGTTCCCCCCGATCCCCGCCGAGCTGATCATGCCGCTGGCGGGCCTCGCGGCCGCGCGCGGAGAGATGGATTTCACCGGCGTGGTGGCGGCGGGAACGGCGGGGGCGGTGGCGGGGGCGACCTTCTGGTACTGGATCGGGCGGAAGGTTGGGGAGGCGCGGCTGAAACGCTGGGCCGCGCGCAGCGGCCGCTGGCTGACGCTGACCCCGCGCGAGATCGACGCCGCCACTGGCTTCTTCCGCGCCCGCGGCGGGGCGTGGGCGGTGCTGTTGGGCAGGCTCATGCCGGGCGTAAGGACCTATATATCGATCCCGGCGGGGCTCGCGCGCATGCGCCTCGGGCGGTTCCTGGCGTTCACCAGCGTGGGCGCCGCAGCCTGGACCTGGGCGCTGGCGGGCGCGGGCTATTGGCTCGGGGAGCGGTATGGCGCGGCCATCGCCTGGCTCGATCCGGTGGCCGGCGCCCTGCTGGGCGTGGCGGGGGCGTTCTATGCTTACCGGGTGGCGACGTTCGATACGCGCGCGGAGCGGTAACGCGCTGCTAACCCCGTCGATGCGCCAGCTTTTTAAGGATCCCGTGAGAGCCTCACACCCTTGCGCCACGGCAGAGCGCGGACGGGTGAGGGGCAGGGAATGAGGACGTTGCTGGGGCTGGCCGCGCGGTGGTTTTCGGCGATCGGCGAGCTTGCGCTTTAGAGCGGTTCTCGATTGGATTGAATCAATCCCATCGAGAAAAACCGCTCTACACTTTAAGGTCGACCGTTTCTCGTCCGAAAACCGCGTAACACTTTTCGGGAAACGGTCTAATCCTGGCTGAGCGCGGCGATGATGGCGGCGGCGTGCGCCTTGAGGCGCTCGGGGTCGGCGGGGCCGGCCTGGCCGTGCCCCTGCAGCGCTGCGCCGGCATAGCGCGGAATGATGTGGAAATGGGCGTGGAACACGCTCTGGCCGGCCGGGGCCCCGTTAAACTGCGTCAGCACCAGCCCGTCGGGGCGGAACGCCCGCTCCACCGCCTGCGCCACCCGGTGCACGCTTTCCATGTAAAGCCCCACCGCCGCCCGCGGCAGCTCCAGGAAGGTGCGCGCCGGCGCTTTGGGGATCACGAGCGTATGCCCCTCGCTCTGGGGGAACACGTCCAGGAAGGCGAGCGCGGATGCGTCCTCGAATACGGCGACGCTCGCCGCCTCCCCGCGCAGGATCTTAGCGAACACGTTGGAATCGTCATAGGTCCCATGGAGGCTCATCGGCGTCAGAGGTCCTTCTTGAACGGCGTATGCTCGCCCAGCATCTCGATCTCTTCGGCCACCGCCGGGCGCTCCTGTTCCAGATACCGCGCCACCGCCTCGCGCAAGCCCGCATGCGCGATCCAATGGGCGGAGAAGGTGGGGACCGGGGCGTAGCCGCGCGTCAATTTATGCTCCCCTTGCGCGCCCGCCTCCACCCGCGCGAGGCCCCGCTCGATGGCGAACTCGATCGCCGCGTAATAGCACAGCTCGAAATGCAGGAAGTCGCGGTCGGCGAGCCTGCCCCAATAGCGGCCATAGAGCGTGTTCCCGCCCAGGAAGTTCAGCGCGCTGGCGATCGGGGCGCCCTCCGCTTCGGCCAGGAACAGCACCACCCGATCGCCCATCCGCTCGCCCACCAGCTTGAAGAAGCGCCGGTTCAGGTAGGGCTGGCCCCATTTGCGGGAGGCGGTGTCCATATAGCAGGCGAAGAACACGTCCCACAGCGCCGGGGTGATCTCAGGCCCCGTCAGGCGGCGGATGACCAG
The DNA here is from genome assembly GCA_031398975.1 of Alphaproteobacteria bacterium. GTDB lineage: Bacteria > Pseudomonadota > Alphaproteobacteria > Caulobacterales > Aquidulcibacteraceae > JAKFWI01. Next base: position 30,169 of record JANNOI010000036.1, read on the forward strand.
CCCCTCGCAGGCCCGCTCCCGCTCGCGCCTTATGCTTTTGCGCTTGCCGGAGGAAAGCACGGCCAGGAAGTCCTGGAAGCTTTTATAGCCGGCATTGGTCCAGTGGAACTGCACCCCCTCCCGCCGCAGATAGACGTCCCCCGCCAGGCCCGCCTGCTGCGCCCCGGTCAGGAAGGTGATGTGCGCGGAGGAGGCCTGCAGCTGGCGCGCCACGTCGATGATCCCGCGCGCGAGGGCCGCGACCGTGGCGTCGTCTTGGGCCAGCAGCCTGCGCCCGGTGACGGGGGTGAACGGCGCGGCGCATTGCAGCTTCGGGTAATAGGCGCCCCCCGCGCGGTGCAGGGCGTCCGCCCATGCATGGTCGAACACGTACTCGCCGTAGGAATTGGTTTTTGCATAGAGCGGCGCCGCGCCGACGAGCGCGCCCGCCCGGTCGTGCGCAAGCAGATGGTGGGGGATCCAGCCGGCGCTGCGCCCGGTGCAGCCGGCCTCTTCCAGCGCCTGCAGAAAGTCCCAGGAGATGAACGGGTCGTAGGTGTCCGGATCGGGATTGGCGAGGGCGTCCCAGGTATCGCGGTCCACGTCCCCCAGGCGCCGTGCGATCGAAAGGGTTAGGCCGTCGGCGCCGTCCATGGGCGCTAGATTTGGCCGGCGTCGTGGGGATGGCAAGGGCGTTTCAGGGCAAAGCCCGCGCCCGCCAGCGCGCTTGGGCCCAGATGCTCGAAAATGAGCTGGTCGGCGCGGCCCCGGGCGTGGGCGAGCTGGCGCGGTTTGCGCACCGTCCAGGCCAGCAGCGGCAGCGCGCGCCGCCGCGCGGCGGCCTGGCCCGCATGCGTCAGGCCTTCGACCGCGCAGGCCAGGAAGTCCGGCGCCGGTCCCGCCGGGCCCGCACCTGGATCGCGCCAGCCCCGGAACAGCCGCCCGCAGGCGAGCCCCGTCTCGCGCCCGGCGGCGGCGAGCGCGGCGGGATTGAAGCTCATCAGCGCGATCGGACCCCGGTGTTTGCGCAGCACATTGGCCACGCGCGCCTCCAGCGGCCCCTCGCGTCCCGCGCCCACCTTCAGCTCGATCAAGGCCGGGGCGTCTTGGAGCAGATCGAGCGCGGCCGCCAAAGTCGGGATGCCCTCCTCGGCCCCGCTGAGCTTCAGCCGCGCGAGTTCGGCGGCGCTGCGCCGGGCCAACAGACCGCGCGCGCCGGTGATGCGCTGCAACTGATCGTCGTGGAACACGACCGCCTCGCCGTCGCCCGCGAGGCGCACGTCGAGCTCCACCCCGAAGCCTGCCCGCGCCGCGGCCTCGAACGCCGCAAGGCTGTTTTCCGGGGCCCCGCCGGGGCGCCACAAGCCGCGATGCGCGTACGGTTGATGCAACAGCCACGGCGCCTTCGGCGGCGGGCGCGTCACCGGGCTCAGCCGAGCTCGAAGACGCCGTCGGCCTCCACGGCGAAGCCCATCGGCAGATTGGCCACGCCCACCGCGGAGCGCGCGTGCCGGCCCGCCTCGCCCAGCACCGCAACCAGCAGGTCCGAGCAGCCGTTCACCACGGCGGGGATGGCGTCGAAATCCGGCGTCACGTTCACGAAGCCCCCGATCCGCACCACTCGGCGCACCCGGGCGAGATCGCCCCCCGCCGCGGCCTTGGCTTGCGCCAGCAGGTTGAGCGCGCACAGCCGCGCCGCCGCCTGGCCCTGCGCGAGATCAAGCCCCGCGCCGAGCTTGCCTTTCACGCCGCCCCCGGCGTCGCTCGAAACCTGGCCCGACACGAACACGAGCGATCCCGTGACGACGAACGGAACATAGGACGCGACCGGGGCAGGGGGTTGCGGCAACGTCAAGCCCAACGCCGCCAACGCTTCTTCCACCGAGCTCATGCGCCGTCCCTCATCCGCCCCCGCGTTGCGCCCAGACCTTGCGCCCAGACGTTGTGACGAGACATCGCGCTGCGATCAAGCGCGCCCGCGCGCGCGGCGCGCCTGGACGAGGCCTTCCGGCATGGTACACACCGCCCGAAGCGGGGACCAGGGCATGGGAACGCGTGTGGCGTGGATTGCGGCAGTGGCGCTCGCGGCCCTCGGGATCGCCGCGCCCCCCGCGAGCGCCTATGACGCGCTGCCCGCGATCGGAGACGTCTCCCTCTCGCCGGACGCCCACCGACTGGGACAAGGCGCGCCAGCGCTTCATCGTCTATGGCGAGCGCGGCGCGGGCCTGCCCGGCTTCTACCTCTTCACCCGCCCGCAAACCTTCCTGCGCCTGAGCTCGCTCTATCCCGCGCTCGACGAAGCCGCCGCCGGCGTGCGCATGGCGCTGACCTACAAGGCCAGGGACGGGACGCCGATCCCCGCCTATCTCACCGTGCCGAGCGGGGTGGAGGCGAAGAACCTTCCGCTCGTCGTCCTGCCCCATGGCGGGCCGCATGCGCGCGACAGCTTCGCCTTCCATTACATGGCCGCCTTCCTGCCCTCGCGCGGCTATGGGGTGCTGCAGCCCAGTTTCCGCGGCTCGAGCGGCTATGGCGCGGCCTGGCGGCGCGCGGGCTAAGGCCAATGGGGCAAGCGCATGCAGGACGATCTGACCGACGGGGTCCTCGCGCTGTCGCGCAGCGGGCGGGTCGATCCCAAGCGCGTCTGCATCGTGGGCGCAAGCTATGCGGCTATGCGGCGCTGGCGGACGCTGCGCTGACGCCCGATCTCTACGCCTGCGCGGTGAGCATCAACGGCGTGTCCGATCTGCTCGATCTGCTCGCGCTCGAGGCGCGCCAGACCGGCGAGGAAAGCGTCGCGGCGGACGCCTGGCGCCGCTCCATCGGGGATCCCGAGCGCGATCGCGAGGCGTTGCGCGCCGTCTCCCCCGTAGCGCAGGCCGTGCGGGTGCGCGCGCCCGTTCTGCTGCTCGCAAGCCTTGAGGATACGGTGGTCACCGTCGATCAATCGCGCGCGATGGCGGAGGCGCTGCGCCGGGCCGGCAAGCCCGTGCGCCTCGTGACCCTGCCGGGGGACGATCATAGGCTCTCCTACGCCTCCACCCGCATCCGCGCGCTGGAGGAGGTGGAGGCGTTTCTGGCCCAGAGCCTCAGCGGGCTTTCGCCGGCGCCGGCCGCGCCTTGAGGCGCGCGCGGGGGCCGGCAGCAGAAAGGCGCCGCGCATGGCGATCGATCCGCGTCTCACGGAGTGGCTGGGGAAGATGGGCGGGCAGCCCGCCCTCGATTTCCGCACCCCTGCGCAGGAACTACGCCGCCGCTTCTGGGTGATGGCGCGCCGGCTGGAGGCGGACGCGCCGGAAATGCTCGAGATGCGCCCGCTTGTGATCGAGGGCGCTGGCGGGCCGCTGCATGCGCGCCTCTATGTGCCACACGCTGCGGGCGTCACGGGGCGGGGCCTCATCTTCTACCATGGCGGCGGCTTCGTGCTGGGCGATCTCGCGAGCCATGAAATGGTGTGCCGGCGCCTCGCGGACGCGGCGCGCGCGCGCGTGCTCGCGGTGACCTACCGGCTCGCGCCCGAGCACAAATTCCCCTGCGCGGTCGAGGATGCGCAGGCCGCTTTGGACTGGGCCCTTGCGCACGCCGCCGCGCTCGGGCTCGATCCCGCCCGCATCGGCGTGGGCGGGGATTCCGCGGGCGGCAATCTGGCGGCGGTGATGGCGCAGGAGGCCAAGCGCAAGGGCTGCCCCGCCTTGGCCGGCCAGATGCTTATCTATCCGAGCGTCCAGTGGGTGCAGATGACGCCCTCGCAGCTGCGCTTCCGCGAAGGCTATCTGCTGACGCAGGCCGCGCAGGATTTCTTCAAGGACAAATATTTAAGCCGCCGCGAGGACGCCTATGACGTGCGCTGCTCGCCGCTTCTGGAGAACGATCTCGCGGGCCTGCCCCCGGCCTATGTGGCGCTCGCGGGGTTCGATCCGCTCTATGACGAGGGCAAGGCCTATGCGGACAAGATGGCCGCCTGCGGCGTGCCCGTAACGCTGAAACTCTATCCCGACCAGATCCACGGCTTCTTCAACATGACTTTGCTTTCGGGCGCGGCGAAGGCGGCGGTGGAGGCGGCAGGGCGCTGGTTCGCGGCCGTGACGGCCTGAAGGCTCAGGGCCCGGCGAGCACGGCGAGCGCCTCTTCCAGCGTCCGCGCATCGCCCGCCGCGACGATCGCGCCGCGCCCCTCGGCGTGCGCAAACCATTCCCCGCTCCAGGCGGGCGCGCCCGCCCAATCCGTGACGCGCCCGCCCGCGCCCTCCACGACCGGGATCAGGGCCGCGGCGTCCCAAGGCGCTAGGCCGCTCTCGATCACGAGGTCCATGCACCCCATCGCCGCCATGGCGTAGGCGTAGCAATCGCAGCCATAGCGGGTGAGCCGGGCGCGGGCGCGTACGCGCGCGAAGGCGTGCGCCGCCTCGCCTTCGAACAGCAGCGGATCGGTGGTGGCGAGCACGGCCTCGGAGAGCCCGGCGCAGGCGCGCGCGCGCAGGGCCGTGCGCGTCCCTTTCGTGACGAGCGCCGCCCCGCCGGGCCAGCCCAAAAAGCGTTCGTCCAGAAAGCCCTGATCGATCACGCCCAGGACGGGGCGCCCTTCCTCGAGCAGCGCGATCAGCGTGCCCCAGAGCGGCAGGCCCGCGAGGAAGGCGCGTGTGCCGTCGATCGGATCGAGCAGCCAGGCGTAGCGGCCCGCCCCAGGCGTCGCGCCGAATTCCTCGCCCATCACGCCATGACCGGGGAAATGCTCGCGCAGCAGCGCCCGCATGGCGATCTCGGCCCCGCGGTCGGCGGCGGTCACGGGGTCGAAGCCTTCGGCGGCCTTGTTGATCGCCTCGGGCGCGGCGCGGAAATGCGGCAGGATCGCTGCGCGCGCGGCGTCCGCCAGCACCCCGGCGAAAGCGAGCAAGGCGTCAGTCGTGGGCGCGCCGGCTTCAGCCATCGTGCTGCGTTAGCAGCCTTTAGGCCTGCCGCTCAAGCGGCGTCGTGATTCTCGTCCTGCAGGGCCTTGGCGAGATCGAGCAGGCGCCGGCGCGGGCGCTCGCCCAGCTTGTAATAGGCGCGTATCAGCTCGAGCGTTTCCTTCTGGGACAGGACGTCGGCGGCGATCAGGTCGCGGTCATTGGCGGGGGCGATGGCGGCGCCGGCCTCGGCGGCGGCGTGCTGCAGGCCCTCGAAATAGTAGGTCACCGGCACGTTCAGCGCGGTGGCGAGCTCGTAGAGCCGGCTGGCGGTGACGCGGTTGGCGCCGCACTCGTATTTCTGGATCTGCTGGAAGCGGATGCCGATACTCTGGGCGAGCTGTTGCTGGGTGAGCCCTAGCAGCCGGCGCCGGCGCCGCAGGCGCTTGCCGACATGCAGGTCGATGGCGTTGGCCATGGGGACGAGCCTCTGCGTGCGCCGCCCCGAAATGGGCCAGCCTCGCAAGCCGGGCAGCAACCGCCGTGCCAGCATACCCCTTAATCGTCGGTCCAGCCTTGCGCCTGCTCGATCAGGAATTGGCGGAACGCCATTACCCGGCGCGAGCGCTTCAGATCGCTTGGATAGACGAAGAACACCTCGAAGGTCGGCCCGTGCACCTCCGGCATCAGGCGGATGAGGTTGGGGTGGCCGCGGGCCATGTAATCGGGCAGGGCCCCGATGCCGAGCCCGCCCTGCACCGCCTGCATCACGCCGATCAGCGTGTTCGTCTCGAGCGCGGCGGGGCGCGCCTCCTCCTCCTCGCGCCCCGCATGGACGGCCCAGTCGAGCGTGCGCAGATGAATGGCTTCCGGGTTGCGGTAGGCGACGATGCGGTGGGCGTCGAGATCGGCCGCCTTCTCGGGCAGCCCCGCGCGCTGGAGATAAACGGGCGAGGCGTAGAGATGCACCTGCACCTCGAACAATTTGCGCTGGATGATCTCGGCCTGGCGCGCCGTCCACAGCCGCAGCGCGCATTCGGCCTCGAGCTTCAGGAGATCGGATTCGCGGTCGTCCAGGATCAGATGGGTGCGCAGTTCGGGGTAGGCGTTGGCGAAATGGTGCATGCGCGGGGCGAGCCAATGGGCCCCGAAGGCGACGGGCGCGGTCACCCTAAGCTCCCCCATCACGCTGTCGCGCGCGTCATGGAGGGCGCTTTCGGCCATGGCGGCGATGGAGGCCATGTCGTCGGTCAGTTCCTTCAGGGCGTGGCCGGGGCCCGTGAGGATGAGGCCGCGCGCGTGGCGCTGGAACAGCGGCACGCCGATCGCCTCTTCCAGGGCGTGGATCTGGCGCGAGACCGCCGATTGGCTGACGCTGAGCTTCTCCGCCGCCGCCGTGAGGCTGCCGGTCTGGGCGGCGAAATGGAAGGTCTTGAGCTTGTCCCAATCCATCGCCGGCCTCAGGCGGCCTTTCCGATCGGGGCGCGCGCGGCCAGCCAGCGCTCGGCCTCGAGTGCGGCCATGCAGCCGAGCCCCGCCGCCGTCACCGCCTGGCGGTAGACGTCGTCGGCCACGTCGCCTGCGGCGAACACGCCTTCGATATTGGTTTTCGTGGTCCCGGGCTCGACCGCGAGATAGCCGTTCTCGCGCATGGCGAGCTGGCCGCGGAAGAGCTCCGTCGCCGGGGCGTGGCCGATGGCCACGAACACGCCGTGCACGGGCAGCTCCCGCACCCCCCCGGTCCGGACATGGACCAGCCGCACGCCGGTGACGCCCAAGGGATCCTCCGCGCCGAGCACGGCCTCGACCGCGCTGTCCCAGATCACCTCGATCTTCGGGTTGGCGAACAAGCGGTCCTGCAGGATCTTTTCCGCGCGCAGATGGTCGCGGCGGTGGATCAGCGTCACCTTGGAGGCGAAATGGGTGAGGTAGAGCGCTTCCTCCACGGCCGTATTGCCCCCGCCCACCACCGCCACCTCCTTGCCGCGATAGAAGAAGCCGTCGCAGGTCGCGCAGGCGGAGACGCCGAAGCCCTGGTATTTCCGCTCGCTCTCCAGGCCCAGCCATTTCGCGGAGGCCCCGGTGGCCACGATCAGCGCGTCGGCGGTATACGTCTCGCCGCCATCGCCTCTGAGCCGGAACGGGCGCTGCGAGAGGTCGGCGGAGACGATGACGTCGTCCACGAAGGCGGTCCCCACCTGCGCGGCCTGGGCGCGCATCTGCTCCATCAGCCACGGGCCCTGGATGACGTCGGCGAAGCCCGGATAATTCTCGACGTCGGTGGTGATCGTGAGCTGCCCGCCCGGCTGCATACCCGCGATCAGCAAGGGCTGGCGCATCGCGCGTGCGGCGTAGATGGCGGCCGTCAGCCCCGCGGGGCCGGAGCCCAGGATAATGATCTCGGCGTGGCGCGCGCTGCTCATAAGGTCGAATCCCTCCGTACGCCGTTAAGATAGGCGTGTGGGGGGCCGCGCGCGAGCGGCGCCTAGCGCCGGAGGTCCCTCAGCCCAAGGCGTCGGGCAGGTCGGAATTCCACACCTCGCGCAGCCGCGCCTCCGCTTCCGGTCCCATATTGAACCAGGCGAGACGGTCGCGCGTGGCGTCGATCACGAGCACTTTGTCCCCCCGCTCCAGCATCTGGGACAGCGCATTGCGCAGCACCCCGGCGGTCTGGCGCGAGCGCACGAGCCAGAGGTTCGGCGCGGCCTCCGCAACCCTGCCCAGCCGGCGCAGCTCGAACTCGAACCGCCGCGAGGCGCCGGAGCGGAAATCGGCGTACACGAGCAGGTTGGCTACGCGGACCTCCGGATCGCCGGCTTTTTCGCTTTGCGCGGGCGGATGGGCCTCGTTCAGGGCGTTCTGGAGCGCCGCGCAATGGCGCGCCTGGCTCCAGCCGCTGTCGGAAAACAGCGAGACGAGCGAGGAGCCGGTCACCCGGCCCTCCGCCACGAAGCGCGCCATCTGCAGGCTTGTATAGGGGCCATAGGCGCGCCCGGCCACCTTGACCCACCACGTCTCTTCCACGCCGTCGAGCGCCATGTCGCTTCACTCCAGGCCCGCCTTGTCCGGTCTCGGAAAGAGTGCGGGCGTGCTTCAGGAGCGGTGAGCAAAAGACGCGCCGCAGTCCAGGAGCAGGAGCGCGAGCTTGCGGGGACGGGGAGAAAGCTTCGTTAACGCACTGCGGAAGGTCTCAGCTTGCGCGGGGCCGGGGGCGGGGCTGGAAGTCCACCGCGAAGCCCTGGTCCAGATAGCGCGAGACGCGCCCGTCCTGGCGGCCGAGGCGGACCCATGTCCCGATCTCGGGGCGCCGCTGGGTGGTGCGCAGGGATGCGCCATAGAGCGAGAAGTCCATCACCTCGCAATACATCTCGCCGCCCCCGTCGAGGGTGACGAGGGTGGCGGCGTCGGCCGGGATGCGCGGGGCCCGGCGGGTCTCTTCGCCGGCGAAGCGTTGCTTGTTCAGCAGCCAGGTGAGCTGTTCGGCCAGTTTTTCGCGCTTGTGCGGGGTCGCCTCGAAGGCCACGCCGACGCCCTCGCCATAGGACAGCCGGGTGACGGCCCCCGCGACCCGCCCGATCTCGTTCAAATAGATCACCACCGCCTCACCGGAGCGGGGCGGCGTCGAGGCGATCAGGCGCGCGCCCCCGGGGGAAAGATCTGCTGTGCGGCAATCATGCTCGCGGCCCTGCGCATCGAGGATCCTGCCGGCGACCGAGAGGCTCGCGCGGCGGAACCGGCGCCGGTCGGGGGTCGGCTCCAGGCGCAGCGCGCGCAAGGGGGAAGCAGACATAGGCGGCGCACTCCAGGCGAACGCGTAAGGCTAGATCAGCCCCTGACGCTAACCATGGTGTCGTAAAGCAAGCCTTAAGGGTCGAGAGCTCCGCCGGCCGGGGGCGGCGTGAACGGCCGCCAGACGCCGCCGCGCAGCACTTCGAGCGGCTGGAAGCGCGCCTTGTAATCCATCTTCTCGCTGCCTTGCACCCAATAGCCCAGATAGACGTGGGAAAGCCCCGCCATCTGGGCCTGCACGACGTGGTCGAGGATGATGAAATTGCCCAGGCTTCGCTTGGCGTCGCGGGTGTCGAAGAAGGAATAGACGAGGCTCAAGCCGTCGCGCAGCAGATCGACCAGCGCCGCGCCCGCCAACTCGCCCTTATTCGGACCCTCGGTGAAGCGGTACTCCACGATGTGGGTATGGACGGTCGTTTCCTCCACCATGCTGGCGTAATCGTGCAGGCTCATTTCCGCCATCCCGCCATCGGCGTGGCGCGATGTCAGATAGCGGCGCAGCAGCCAGAATTGCTCCTCCGTGCCCTCGGCAGGGCGGCGGGTGCGCTTCAGATCGGCATTGGCGGCGAGGATCCGGCGCCACTTCCGGTCCGGCTGGAAAATCTGGGCGGGGATGCGCGCGGAGACGCAGGCGTCGCACGCCGGGCAGGCGGGGCGGTAGGCGATGTTCTGGGAGCGGCGAAACCCCGCATGGGTCAGCGCGTCGTTGAGCGTCAGCGCGTCACCGGTCTCCAGGCTTGTGAAAACCTTACGCTCCCGCTTGTTGGCGAGGTACGGGCATGGAGACGGCGAGGTCAGGTAGAAACGCAGCTGCTTTTGGGTGAAATGGCGGGTCACGGGCGGCGGCGTTCCTTCACCCTATGATGTCGGGCGCTGCGGGCCTCCCCGTCAAGGGCAGAACGGCGAACGTTCAGGGCGCCAAGCTATGGCCCGGCGGCAGGACCGGCGCCTCGCGCAGCAGCGTCATGGCGATGCGGCGGTTGCCGGGCAGGGTGGGGTCATCGGGAAAAAGCGGTTCGGAATCGGCTTTGCCGGACACCTGATAGATCCGGCTGCCAGCGAGCCCGCTCGATTGCAGGATCGCCCGGGCGGCGTTGGCGCGCGCGGCGGACAATTCCCAATTCGTGCCCGCGATGCGCGGGGGCGCGCCATCGGTGTGTCCGCTGATGGCTATGCGATTGGGCAATTCCTCGATCACCCCGCTGATGGCGGCGATCAGGCGCTGGGTGCGCTCATAGGGCTTGGCTTCGCCAGGCGGGAACATGGAGCGGCCCTCCTGGTCGAGGATCTGGATCCGCAGGCCTTCGTCGGTCACCTCCATAATCACGTTCTTGGAGAGCTCGGCGATTTCGGGCAAATCCTTCATCGCTTGGCGGATCGATTGCTCGGCGCGCTCAAAGGCGGCGTTCTCGCGCGCGGAATCGGCCTTGCGGGCGATGTCTTCGGCGGAATTCTGCTGGTCGACGCCCGAATCCGGCGCCTGGTGGGCGGGATCGAGCGAGGCTTCGGGGGAGAGCCGGTCCGTCAGCGGGGAGCCGGCGGCGTGGCGCACCCCGTCCTCCTGCAGCGCGGTGCCCGCCAACATTCCGCCCGAGCCGCTATTGGTCTGGCTGACGCTGGCGGGGGCGAAATAATCGGCGATGCCGCGCTTCTGCTCGGGCGTCGTCGTATTGATCAGCCACATGAGCAGGAAGAAGGCCATCATCGCGGTCACGAAGTCCGCATAGGCGACTTTCCAGGCGCCGCCATGGTGGCCGCCCCCGCTCACCCGCTTGATCTTCTTGATCACGATCGTCGGTTGGTTCACAGCCGCCATGCGCCGGTCGATCCAAGAGTGCGGAAAGCGCTGTTATGGGTGACGGCTGTTAACATCCGATTGAGCAGGGGCGGCCCATGGAGACAGCGATCATCGACGAAGCCCGGGCCTATCGCCGGGCGCTGGGCTGCTTCGCCACGGGCGTGGCCCTCATCACCACCCCGGCGCCGGACGGCGTGGCCGCGATTACAATCAATTCCTTCGCCTCGGTGTCGCTTAACCCCCGCATCGTGCTCTGGTCCCTGGACGATCGCTCCGAGCGCTACGGGCTGTTCTCCCAGGCCGAAACCTGGGCGGTGAACGTGCTCGGGCCGGACCAGGAGGCGCTTTCGGCCCGCTTCGCCACCCAATCCACCCTCCTGATCGACCCCGAAGAGATCGAGCGCGACGCCTTCGCCACCCCGCTGCTGCGGCGCGCCTTGGCCCGCTTTTCCTGCCGAACGCTGGAGCGGCGGACGGTGGGCGATCACCTGGTGCTGTTCGGGCAGGTGCAGGGCTTTGACGCCGCCCCCGGGGACGGGCTGACCTATTTCCGCGGCCGCTACGGGCTCGCGCCCAGCCCGGCGGGGTGAGCATGGCGCGGGCGGCCTTCCTGGGCCTTGGCGTGATGGGCTATCCCATGGCGGGGTGGCTTCGGCGGGCCGGCCATGAGGTGGCCGTGTATAATCGCACGGTCGAAAAGGCGGCGCGGTGGGCGGAGGAATATGACGGCCAGGCCTGCGACACGCCTGGGGAGGCCGTGACCGGCGCCGATTTCGTGTTCGCCTGCCTGGGCGCGGACCCCGACGTCGAGGCGGTGTTCGCGCGCGCGCTGCCGGCGATGAAGCGGGGCGCGGCCTTCATCGACCATACGACCGCCTCCGCGACCCTGGCGCGGCGCCTGGCGGAGGCCGCAGCAGCGGCCGGCTGCGGATTTCTGGACGCCCCGGTCTCGGGCGGGGAGGCGGGCGCCAGGAACGGCAAGCTCAGCGTGATGGTCGGCGGGGACGCCGATCTGCTGGCCCGCGCCACGCCGGTCCTTAGCGCCTATGCCGCCAGCCTCACCTGGATCGGACCCGCCGGGTCGGGGCAATTGGCCAAGATGGTCAACCAGATCTGCATCGCCGGGATCGTGCAGGGGCTGGCGGAGGGGCTCCATTTCGCGGACCGCGCGGGGCTCGATATCGAGGCGGTGATCGCGGCGGTCTCCAAGGGCGCGGCGCAAAGCTGGCAGATGGACAATCGCTGGGCGAGCATGGCGGCGGGGGAATACCAGTTCGGCTTCGCGGTGGATTGGATGCGCAAGGATCTGGGCCTCGCCCTCGCCGAGGCGCGCGGCGCCGGCGCCAGCCTGCCGCTGACGGCGCTGGTGGACCAATTCTACGCCGACGTGCAGGCCATGGGCGGCGCCCGCTGGGACACGTCGAGCCTGCTCGCCCGCCTCAACCGGAAGCCTTGAGCAGGGCGATCGCGCGCGGCGCGAAATAGGTGACGACGGCGTCGGCGCCGGCGCGCTTGAAGGCGGTTAGCGTCTCGAGGATGGCCCGATCCTCGTCAAGCCAGCCCTGGGCGGCGGCCGCCTTGATCATCGCGTACTCGCCCGAAACCTGGAACGCGAACGTGGGTAGCGCGAACGCCTGCTTCACCCGCCAAAGCACGTCGAGATAGGCGAGCCCCGGCTTAACCATCACCATGTCCGCCCCCTCGGCGACGTCCAGCGCGCATTCCCGCAGCGCCTCGGCGCCATTGGCGGGGTCCATCTGGTAGGTCTTTTTGTCGCCCCTGAGCGCGGCGGCCGAGCCGATCGCGTCGCGGTAGGGCCCGTAGAAGGCGGAAGCGTATTTCGCGGCGTAGGACAGGATCAGCGTGTCCTGAAAGCCCTCGCCCTCCAGCGCCGCGCGGATCGCGCCCACCCGCCCGTCCATCATGTCGGAGGGGGCGACGATATCGGCCCCCGCCGCGGCCAGCATCACCGCCTGTTCGGTGAGGCGCGCGAGCGTTTCGTCGTTGACGACCGTGTCCCCCACGAGCACCCCGTCATGGCCGTGATCGGTATAGGGATCGAGCGCGACGTCGGCGATCAGGCCGAGACCGGGGGCGGCGGCCTTCATGGCCCGCAGGGCCCGCGGCGTAAGCCCCTCCGGATTGGCGGCCTCCGAGCCTGAGGCGTCCTTCTTGGCAGGCTCGATATGGGGAAAAATCGCGATTGCGGGCAGCCCCCAGCCATAGGCGCGCTCGGCGGCGCGGGCGGCCGCCTCCACCGAGAGCCGGGGAGCGCCCGGCATGGACGGGATCGGGGTCTCGGGCTCGGGCCCCTCATGAACCACGATCGCCCAGATCAGGTCGCTGGCGGAAAGGCGGTGCTCGCGCACCAGATCGCGCACCCAAGGGGTGCGTCGCAGCCGGCGCGGCCGTGCGGCCGGAAAAGCGGGGCTCATTGTGAGCGGCTCCCAAAATAACGCGCCACGCCCGCGCGCTTTCGACATCTTTCACAAAAGTTGCGGCGCAGCTTATATAGCGTTCAATCGCCGCCTGCACGGCGTGGAGGGCCACGGCGCGGCTCAAGCGCGCCAGCCATGGGACGGCGATGAGACAAGAAGATCATGCCGCGTTCGAAGCAGCGGTGGCCGCCGTGGCGAAAGAGGGCCGCTACCGCGTCTTCGCGGACATCAAGCGCGCGCGCGGGCGTTTCCCCCATGCGCGCCTGCGCCTGCCGGACGGGCGCGAGCGCGACATCGTGGTCTGGTGCTCGAACGATTATCTGGGCCAGGGCCAGCACCCGGAGGTGATCGCCGCCGCCCACGCCGCGATCGACGCCGTCGGCGCGGGCTCGGGCGGCACCCGTAACATCGCCGGCACCACCTCCTACCATGTCGATCTGGAGCGCGAGCTCGCCCAGCTGCACGGCAAGGAGGCCGCACTCCTCTTCACCTCCGGCTATGTCTCCAACGAGGCGGCGCTATCGACGCTCGCGCGGCTCTTCCCGGAGCTCTGGATCTTCTCCGACGCCCTGAACCACGCCTCGATGATCGAAGGCATCAGGCGCGCCCGCTGCCAGAAGCGCATCTTCCGCCACAACGACCTCCAGCACCTCGAAGCCCTGATCAACGAGGCCCCGGCCGAGGCGCCCAAGCTGATCGCGTTCGAGAGCGTCTATTCCATGGACGGCGACATCGCCCCCATCGGCGCCATCTGCGACATAGCGGAGGCCTATGGAGCCATGACCTATCTCGACGAGGTGCACGGGGTCGGCCTCTATGGCGAGACCGGCGGGGGCGTCGCCGAGCGGGACGGCGTGATGCATCGGGTCGATTTCATCGAGGGCACGCTCGCCAAGGCCTTCGGCGCGATGGGCGGCTATGTGACGGGGCCGGCGGCGGCGATCGACGCGATCCGCCTATCGGCGCCCGGCTTCATCTTCACCACCTCGCTTGCGCCCTCGATCGCGGCGGCGGCGCTGGAGAGCGTGCGCCTGGTGCGCGCCTGCCCGCACATGCGCCACCGCATCACCGAACGGGCCGAGCGTCTGAAGGCGCTGCTGACGGAGGCCGGCCTGCCGGTGATGCCGTCGGAAACCCATATCGTGCCGGTGAAGGTGGGGGATGCGGCGCTCTGCCGGGCGATCTCGGACGCGCTGCTCCTGGAGCACGCCATCTATGTCCAGCCGATCAATTACCCCACCGTGCCGCGCGGCTCGGAGCGGCTGCGGCTGACGCCCACACCCTTCCATGACGACGCGATGATGGATCAGCTGATCGTGGCGCTGAAAGCGGTCTGGAGCCGCCTCTACGCGCCCGCCGCCGCCTGATGGCGGCGCCGGGGCGCGAAGTTCTGTTCGAATTCATCCGCCAAGGGAATTTCGTGCGCGTGGCCGCCGTGGACGCCCTGAGCGGCGTCGAAGTGGTGGTCGTCGCGCCCGCGGGCGCCGCCCAAGCCGATCTCGAGGCGCTGGCGCTGCGCAAGCTCCAGCGCGCGCTTGGCGAGTCCTGCGCCTTGAGCCCCCAGCCCGCCGCCCCCGCCCGCACCGCGGACGAACATCAAGCCGGCCCGAAGAAGGGATGGGTGGCCTGAGCGCTTAGTTTCCTCAACGCTCAAGTTCCCTTGGCGCCAGGTTCCTCAACGCTCAGATTTCCTCAACGCTCAGGTTTCCTGGGCGCTTAGGCCTCCTTGCGGCGCACGCCGCGGCCTAGCCCGATGCGCTTGGCGAATTCCGAACGGCGGGCGGCATAACTCGGCGCCACCATCGGGTAATCCGCAGGAAGGTTCCAACGCTTGCGGTACTCCTCGGGAGACATGTCGTATGTCGAGCGCAAATACCGCTTGAGCATCTTCAACTTCTTCCCGTCTTCCAGGCAAATGATATAATCATTGTGCACGGACTTGTTCACCGCGATCGCCGGTTTCGGCTTTTCGGAGATCTTTTCCTCTTCGCCGCGCGCCAACCCCGTCATAGTCCGATGCACGGATCGGATAAGCTCAGGCAGTTGATCGATTGCAATCGTGTTGTTTGCCGCGAAGGAGGCTACGATATCGGTCGTCATTCGGAGCGCATCTTCGGCGCTTAATAGATTCTCGGGATGTTCCTCGCGCATCACATAACCTTCAGTCACTTCTCACCGCCCTGCCAAGCCGACGCGAATATCGCTTACAATCTGTCGCTATTCAAGTATTGTGTAACGATCCGCAGTTGCTGGATTTGTGAAATGGTTTGTGGCCAATAGCGCGTAAAACGTGGTCGGCTATTCGACATTCGCTATTCGTTAACATCCACGCCAGGGTTCCATGCGCTGCCCCTTCTGCCAGAACGAAGACACTCAAGTTAAAGATTCCCGCCCGACCGAAGATGGCGCGTGCATCCGCCGCCGACGCCAGTGCGGGGCCTGCGCGGGGCGGTTCACCACGTTCGAGCGGGTCCAGCTGCGCGACCTCGTGGTGCTGAAGCGCTCCGGCAGGCGGGTGGCGTTCGAGCGCGACAAACTGGTCCGGTCGGTGACGATCGCGCTGCGCAAACGCCCGGTGGAGCCTGAAAAGATCGAGCAGATGGTGTCTGGCATCGTGCGCCAGCTCGAGAGCCTGGGCGACAGCGAGATCAGCTCCGACCAGATCGGGGAGATGGTCATGGAGGCGCTGGCGGGCCTCGATAAGGTGGCGTTCGTGCGCTACGCCTCGGTCTACAAGGATTTCCGCGAGACCGGGGATTTCGCCCGCTTTCTGGACGAAAACCGCTTGGAAGGCGCGGGGGCCGATAAAGGTGGCTGAGGCCGCGGCAACGCGCCCGCGCGTCACGCTCAAGACCGCCACCAGCCTGGACGGGCGAATCGCTACCGCCGACGGCGCCAGCAAATGGATTACGGGCGCACAAGCGCGCGCGGCCGGCCACCGCCTGCGCGGGGCCCATGACGCCATCATCGTCGGCTCCGGCACCGCCCTCCTGGACGATCCCGAGCTTACCGCCCGCGGGGATCCCGCCCCCGTCCGCCAGCCGCTGCGCGTGGTGGTGGATACAAAGCTTCGCCTCTCCCCGACCAGCCGGCTGTTGCAGACCATCTCGCTTGGCCCGGTGCTGATCCTGGGTGGGCGCAACGCCGATCGCGAGGCCAAGGCCGCTATCGAGGCCGCCGGCGGGCAGGTGGCGCTCCTGCCCCATGACGTCGACGGCGTGGACTTGAGCGCAGCGCTCACCCATCTAAGGCAGGAGCATGGGGTCGAGACCCTGCTCGTAGAGGGCGGCGGGGGCCTGTTCGGGGCCTTCCTCGCGGCCGGCTGCGCGGACCGGCTGGAATGGTTTCGCGCGCCGATCGTGATCGGCCAGGAGGGCCGCCCGGCGGCGGCGGGCCTGGGCGTGGAGCGGCTGGACCACGCATTACGGTTCCGGCGGGTGGCGCTGCGCGAGGTCGGCGAGGACGTCTGGGAAAGTTATGAAAGGGCGTGAGGCGCGATGTTTACCGGACTGATCAGCGATGTGGGCGAGATCGTCGCGCTCCGCGTCCGGGAGGAGGCCTCCGGCCCGCTGACGCGGTTCCACGTGCGCTCTCGCTACGATCCGGCGAGCGTGGCCATCGGCGCCTCGATCGCCCATTCGGGGGTATGCCTGACCGTGGTGGAGGCCGAGCCGGCCGGGCAGGGGATGGTGCATGTGGTCGAGGCCGTGCCCGAGACGCTCGCCCGGTCGACGCTCGGGGCCTGGGCGGTGGGGACCCGGGTCAATCTGGAGCGGTCCCTGCGGGCGGGGGACGAATTGGGCGGGCACCTGGTGGCCGGCCATGTGGACGCGGTAGGCCAGGTGCGCGCGGTGACCCCCGAGGGCGGCGGCCGGCGCATCGCGATCGAGGCGCCAGAGGATCTTGCGCCCTTGATCGCCTTTAAAGGCTCGGTCACGGTGGACGGCGTATCCTTGACCGTGGCGCACGCGGCGGGGAACACGTTCGAGGTCGCGATTATCCCCCACACGGGCGCCGTCACGACGCTCGGGGAATTGCGGGCGGGGGACCGCGTCAATCTCGAGGCCGATACGGTCGCGCGGTACGTCGCGCGCCTGCTGGCGGCGCGGGCGTGAGGAACAAGAACCAAAAACGATGAGGGAGAAGGGCCGATGGCCGAGGTTTTGACCCTGGAGGAGATCCACCGCGCCATCACGCCGGCGCCGGCCCTGATCGAGGAGGCCCGCCAGGGGCGGATGTACATCCTCGTCGACGCCGAGGAGCGCGAGAACGAGGGCGACCTCGTGATCCCCGCCCAATTCGCCACCCCGGCGGCGATCAATTTCATGGCCCGCTACGGGCGCGGCCTGATCTGCCTCGCGCTGACCCCCGAACGCGCGCACGAGCTCGCGCTCGAGCCCATGGCCGCCCGCAACCAGACCCGCCTGCAGACCGCCTTCACCGTCTCGATCGAGGCCAAGCACGGCATCTCCACCGGCATCTCCGCCCATGACCGCTCCCACACCGTGGCCGTGGCGATCGATCCCACCAAGGGCGCCGAGGACATCGTGTCCCCCGGCCACGTCTTCCCCCTGATCGCCCGGCCCGGCGGCGTGCTGGTGCGCGCGGGCCACACGGAGGCCTCGGTCGATGTGTCCCGCCTGGCGGGGCTGATCCCGGCGGCGGTGATCTGCGAAGTGATGAACGATGACGGCACGATGGCGCGCCTGCCGGACCTGATCGACTTCGCCCGCCGCCACGACCTGAAGATCGGCGCGATCTCGGACCTGATCGCCTATCGCCGCGACCATGACCACATCGTCGAGCGGGTCGGCGAGACCCCGCTCGACACCACGTTTGGCGAGGGCTTCCGCACGATCGTCTACCGCAACAAACTCGACGGCGCGGAGCTTCTGGCGGTGGTGCGGGGCGCGATCCGGCCGGAGCGGCCGGTCCTGGTGCGGATGCACCGCTTCGATTTCCCCGGCGACCTGCTGGGCGAGCACGGCGCCCGCGAAGCGCTGATCCCGAAGGCGATGCGCGCCATCGCCGCCGATCCGGACGGGGGGGTGATGGTGCTGCTGCGCGATCCCATGCCCGGCCCGCTCGCCCGGCGCCTGCCTCTCGGCGGGGACCACGACGATGCGCGCATGCTGCGGGAGTATGGGGTCGGGGCGCAGATCCTGCGGGATTTGGGGGTCGCGCGCATGATCTTGTTGTCGAACGCGCCGCAAAAGATCATTGGTCTTGAAGGATATGGCCTGAGCGTAGAGGGCTGGCGCGAACTCAGCTAAGGCTTGCCTCCATGCACGCACCCGATCAGCCCTCCCTCGTTCTGCAGCTCGAAGGCGCGCGCGTACTGCTGCTTTCGGCGCGCTATTACGCGCCCATCGTGGACGCCCTGATCGCCGGCGCCGAGGCCGCGGTCGCGGCGGCGGCGGGCGCGACGACGGAGCGGATGGAGGTGCCTGGCGCGTTCGAGCTTCCCGCCGCGATCGCCGCCGTCCAGAACGCGAGCGAGCACGGCCGCATCCCGCCCTTCGACGCCTATGTCGCGCTCGGCTGCGTGATCCGGGGCGAGACCACCCATTATGACTACGTCTGCGCCGAGACCGCGCGTGGGCTCATGGATTTGGCGATCCAGCGCGGGCTGGCGATCGGGTTCGGCGTGCTGACGGTGGAAAGCGAGGCCCAGGCCCTGGCGCGCGCCGAGGCGGGAGGGCGCAACAAGGGCGCGGAGGCCGCGGGCGCAGCCCTCGCCATCGCTGCGCTCAAGCGCCGCCTGGCCGGCCACGTCCGGTGACCGCGCCCGCCGGCGCCTCCCCGGAAGCCGGCGCGCCCAACAATCCTGAAAGCGCCAGGCGCTCCGCGCGCCGGGCCGCGCGCCTGGCGGCGGTGCAGGCGCTTTACCAGATGGAGCTCTCCGGCTCGACCCCGCAAGCGGCGATGCAGGACATCCGCGCCGGGCGCCTGCCCGCGCTCGAGACCGGCCCCGCCGACGTCGACGTCGATTCGGACCTGTTCGCCCGCATCGTCGAGGGGGCGGTGGCCCAGCAGGGCGCGGTGGACACCGCGATCGCGCGCGCGCTGTCCCAGGGGTGGCGCCTGGAGCGGATCGATGCGGTGGCGCGCGCGGTGCTGCGGGCCGGGCTGGTTGAGCTGTGGAGTGATTCCGCCACCCCGCAGGCGGTGGTGATCAGCGAATTCGTGGAGGTGTCGAAGGGCTTCTTCGAAGGCCCCGAGCCCGGCTTTATCAACGCCGCCCTGGACGCAGCCGCCCGCGCCGTGCGCCCCGAGGGCTGAGGCCTTGGACGAATTCGCCGCCATCGCCCGCTTTTTTGCGCCCCTCGCGGCAAGCCCCGGCGCGCGGGGCCTGCTGGACGATGTGGGCCTGTTGGCTCTCCCCGGCGCGGGCGGGCCGCTGATCGTCACCACCGATGCGGTGGTGGAGGGCGTGCACTTCCTGCCGGACGACCCCCTGGACGACGTCGCCTGCAAGGCGATCCGGGTGAACGTGTCCGATGTCGCGGCCAAGGGCGGGCGCCCGATGGCGTTCACGCTGGCGCTGGCGTGGCCCCAAAACCGCCCGGCGGCGGAGATGGAGGCGCTGGCGCGCGGCCTCCAGGGCGATATCGCCCGCTACGATCTGGCGCTCTTGGGAGGCGACACCGTCTCCACCCCGGGCCCGCTCACCCTGTGCGTGACCCTGATCGCCGCACCCTATGGCGCCCGCGTACCTGCGCGCGCGGACGCGGAGGCGGGCGACGACGTCTGGGTCACCGGGACCATCGGCGATGCTGGCCTTGGCTTGCGCCTGGCGCGCGGGGAGGCGGGAATTCCGCGCGATCCCGCCCTGCTCAACGCCTACCGCCGCCCCGATCCGCCCCTCGAAGCGGCCCCCCTGATCGCCCGTTTCGCGCGCGCCTCGATGGACGTCTCCGACGGGCTGGCGGGGGATATAGAAAAGCTCGCCGCCGCTTCGGGCAAGGCGATCACGCTCGAGCTCGCTGGCTTGCCGCTCTCGCCCGCGGCGGCGCTCTGGGTGCAGGCGCAGGCGGACCCGTGGGCCGCGCGCGCCTGGCTCAGTGGGGCGGGGGACGATTACCAGGCCTTGTTCACCGCCGCTCCCGGCGATCGCGCCGCCATCGAAGCGCAAGCCCCCTGCCGCCTCACCCGCCTGGGAAGTGTTCGCGAAGGCGCAGGCGTTCGCCTCCTCACCCCCCACGGGGACGCCGCGCCCTCCAGCTATCGCCACACGCTGGGCGGCGCTAACGGGACGTAAAGGCGGAGCGCGCATGACGGGCGTCATGCTGCGTCTGGCCCTTTTTTCCATGCTGCTCGCCGCCGGCCCCGCCCACGCGGCCGGGGGCGCAAGTCCGCCGGACACCGCCTCCGAGCGCCAGATGCAGGCGGCCAATGTCGTCACCCCGGTGGTGCGCGCGGGCAGGCTCCGCAATTATCTGTTCGTCACCGTGCAGGTGGATCTGAGCCCCGGCGCGGACCTTATGAAAACGCGCGAGCGGGCCCATTTCCTGCGCGACGCCCTGCTGCGCGCCGCCCACCGCGCCGACCTCGCCGATCCCGCCCGCGACGACCAGCTCAATACCCCCGCCGCCCTGAAGGTCTATAGGGCGGCCGCGCAAGAGGCGCTGGGGGCGGGCAGCGTGAAATCGGTGTCCGTGGTTTCGGTGGATACGCTGCGCCGGCGCTGAGGCGCCCCAAACACGAGCGCGATTGCGTGCGCACCCGGGCTTTGGCACTGTCCGCACCGCTCACCGCGGCCGGCTTTCGACCCGGCGGCGCGCGCATGCGGGGAGGCGGGGCGTACCCGCGATCCATAACAAGTAAGCCCGCAAGGGCCCGGGGGAGACGCCGATGGATGCGACGATACTTTGGCTGGTGATCGGATCCGGCCTGCTGGCGGCGCTGTACGGGTTCCTCCAAAGCCGCGCGATCCAGGCCAAGAGCCCGGGCGACGCGCGCATGCAGGAGATCGCCGCCGCCATCCAGGAGGGCGCGCGCGCCTATCTGAAGCGCCAATACACCACCATCGCCTATGTCGGCGCGGCGCTGGTCGTGGCGATCCTTATTCTGCTGGGGCCGCTGGAGGCGGTGGGCTTCGTGATCGGGGCGGTGCTTTCGGGCGCGGCGGGCTTCATCGGCATGAACGTGTCGGTGCAGGCCAATGTGCGCACCACGGAGGCGGCCAAATCGGGCCTCGCGGCCGGTCTTTCGCTGGCGTTCAACGCCGGGGCGGTCACGGGCATGCTGGTGGCGGGCTTCGCGCTGCTGAGCGTGTCGGTTTATTTCGCGATCCTCACCCTGGGGCTCGGCCTTGCGCCGTCCGACCGGCAGGTGGTGGATGCGCTGGTGGCGCTGGGCTTCGGCGCCTCGCTGATCTCGATCTTCGCCCGCCTGGGCGGGGGCATCTTCACCAAGGGCGCTGACGTCGGGGGCGATCTCGTCGGCAAGGTCGAGGCCGGCATCCCGGAGGACGATCCCCGCAACCCCGCCACGATCGCCGACAATGTGGGCGATAATGTCGGCGATTGCGCCGGCATGGCCGCGGACCTCTTCGAGACCTACGCGGTGACGACGGTGGCGACCATGGTTTTGGCCTCGATCCTGTTCCGGGAGGATCCCAACGCGGTCTCGGCCATGATGCTGCTGCCGCTGGCGATCGGGGGGGCGTGCATCCTTACCTCCATCCTCGGCATGTTCTTCGTTCGGCTGGACGCGTCCAACAACATCATGGGCGCGCTCTATAAGGGTTTGGGAGCGGCGGGCGTGTTGTCCATCGCCGGCCTCGCGGGCGCGATCCAGGTGGTGAACAATGGTTTCGGCCCGATCATCGCGGGGGGCGCGATCACCGGCGCGGACCTGTTCTGGTGCGGACTCGTGGGCCTTGGCGTCACCGGGCTGATCGTTTGGATCACCGAATATTACACCAGCACCGCGTTCCGCCCGGTCCGCTCGATCGCGGAGGCCTCGCGCAGCGGGCATGGCACGAACGTGATCCAGGGGCTGGCCGTCTCGATGGAATCCACCGCGCTTCCGGCCCTGGTGATCGTCGCCGGGATCGCGTGCGCCTATGGGCTGGCCGGGCTGTTCGGCATCGCGGTTGCGGTCACGACCATGCTGGCCATCGCCGGGGTGGTGGTCGCGCTCGACGCCTTCGGCCCGGTGACGGACAATGCCGGGGGGATCGCGGAAATGGCCGACCTGCCCAAGGAGGTGCGCGTCACCACCGACGCCCTCGATGCGGTGGGCAACACCACCAAGGCCGTCACCAAGGGCTACGCCATCGGCTCGGCGGGCCTTGGCGCGCTGGTGCTGTTTGCGGCCTATGTGGAGGACGTGAAATTCTACGCCTCGACCCCGGCCGAGCATCCCTTCTTCGCCGACGTTTTTCCCGATTTCGCGCTCAATAACCCGTACGTCATCATCGGCTTGTTCCTGGGCGGCCTGCTGCCCTATCTGTTCGGCGGCTGGTCGATGACGGCGGTGGGGCGGGCGGCCGGCGCGGTGGTGGAGGAGGTGCGCCGCCAGTTCCGCGAAATCCCTGGCATCATGGAGCGCACCGCCAAGCCCGATTATGGCCGCGCGGTCGATATCCTCACCAAGGCCGCGATCCGGGAGATGATCGTGCCGTCGCTGCTGCCGGTGCTGTCGCCGGTGCTGGTGTTCGGGGCGGTCTACGCCGTGGCCGGCAAGAGCGATGCGTTCGCGGCGCTGGGCGCGATGCTGGTGGGGGTGATCGTCACGGGCCTGTTCGTGGCCGTCTCCATGACCTCGGGCGGGGGCGCCTGGGACAATGCGAAGAAATACATCGAGGAAGGCCATTTCGGCGGCAAAGGCTCGGACGCGCACAAGGCCGCCGTCACCGGCGACACGGTCGGCGATCCCTACAAGGACACCGCGGGCCCGGCCGTGAACCCGATGATCAAGATCACCAATATCGTGGCGCTGTTGCTGCTGGCCGCGATGGCCTGACGCGAAAGCTCTAGCGCCGCTGGCGGCGGTTCTGGTCGTCGTCGGTCAGCACCGGGGCGGCGGCGCCCACATTGCCGAACAATTGCTCCAGCAGGCCGAGCTCGCGCCCGCGCGTGGGCGTCTTGTCGTCGTTATAGGCGATCACCCGGCCCTTCTCGAGGCCGAACCGGTCCACCTTGGACACGACGTCATCGGCCCCGAACCGCACCACCGTGATTTCGCGCTGGGTGGTCTTGGGGATGTAGAAGGCGATCCGCTGCTCGGTGGAGGCGATGTAATACCAGGCCGTCTGCTCGAACATGCCGGTGGTGGAAGGCGTGCCCATGCGGGCGAGCACGGTGGTCTTGGTGTCGACGCCCGGCTGGACCTCCAGCGGCTCCTTGCTGTCGGGCGCCCAGCCGTGCTGGTCGCGCGTGGGGCTGCAGGCGGACGCCAAAGCCAGGCTGAGGACAACGCCGACGGCGACGCGATGCATGGCTTCTCCTCGTGAAAACGATTAGCTGCCTCCCTAAGGCCCTGCGATCGGGGCGGCAAGAGGGCGGCGCATGGATGAGGCGCGGGATGAGGGGAGCCTGGGGCGTGGGTTGACGCGCGGCGTCCGGGGCTGGTGGCGGGCGCGCACGCGCCTCCATGCCGACGCCGCCCGGCTCGCCGCACGCACCGCCGAGGCCGGTCGCGCGCCCTCTCTTTTCGGCCCAAACCGCACCCCGGACACGCTCGACGGTCGCTTCGAGATGGCGGTGCTGCATGCCGTGCTGGCGCTGCGCCGCCTGCAGCGCGAGCCGCGTCTCGCCCCCCTCGCCCAGGCCTTCTCCGACCGCTTCTTCCGCAACCTCGACGCCGGCCTGCGCGAAGCCGGCGTGGGAGACCTGACGGTGCCCAAGACGATCAAGAAGCTCGCGCGCGCCTTCTACGGCAGGCTCGGCGCCTATGATTCCGCCCTCAAGGGCGGGGACGAGGTGGCGCTGGCGGAGGCCTTGGCGCGCAATGTGTGGAACGGGGCGGGCCATCCGTTCGCGCTCCCCCTCGCCCGGCGCGCTCTGGCGCTCGACGCAGCGCTCGCCGCCGCCCCGATCGAGGCGCTGTTCGAGACGCCGATCTGGGCCGCAGGGGAGGACGGAAAATCGCCCTGAAAGCGGTTTTGCTTTTCCAGCGCCGCGCTATATGGTCCGCCCGCCGATGACCGGGGTGCGGTCGCGCGCCTCGCCTCCACCGCGGCTATTCGGATCACCGACATGCCCGAAGGGCTGGTCATCTCCATTGACGGTTTGGGCGGCGACGCCGCCCCTGCGATCGTCGCCGACGGGGTCGAGATCGCGGCCCGCGCCCGGCCCGAGGCGCGATTCCTGCTGCACGGGCCGCGCCAGCCTTTGGCCGCGCTGCTCGCCGCGCGCCCGGCCGCCCGCGCCGCCAGCGAGATCGTGGAGGCCGAGCGCGGCGTGCCCATGGACATGAAGCCGAGCCAGGCGTTGCGCCAGGGCCGGGGCACCTCGATGTGGAACGCGGTCGCGGCGGTCGAGGAGGGGCGCGCGCACGCGGCTGTCTCTGCCGGCAATACCGGCGCGCTGATGGCGATCTCGATGCTGCGCCTGCGCCTGATGGCGGGGGTGGACCGCCCGGCCCTGGTCGCCTCCTGGCCCACCGCGCGCGGGCGCTCGGCCGTGCTCGATGTCGGCGCGACGATCGGGGCGGACGCCGACCAGCTGGTCGAGTTCGCGATCATGGGCGAGGCTTATTTCCGCGCCGTGTTCGGCGTCGATCGTCCTACCGTTGCGCTGTTGAACATCGGCGCGGAGGACCAGAAGGGCCACGAGGAGCTCAAGGTCGCCGCCAGGCTCCTGCGCGAGGCGGGCCTCGATCTCGATTTCCGCGGCTTCGTGGAGGGCGACGACATCAGCGGCGGCGCGGTGGACGTGGTCGTCACCGACGGCTTCACCGGCAATATCGCCATCAAGACCGCTGAGGGCGTGGCCCGCCTGATCGCCCGCTTCCTCCGGGAAGCCTTGAAAAGCGGCCCCGTTTCCATGTTGGGCGCGGCCATCGCCTACCCCGCCCTGAAAAAGCTCTCCGCCCGGATGGACCCGCGCGCCGCCAATGGCGGGGTGTTTCTGGGCCTGAACGGGGTGGTGGTGAAAAGCCATGGCGGGACGGACGGCGCAGGCTTCGCCGTGGCGATCGATCTGGCGGCGCGGATGGCGGGGAGCCATTTCCGGGAGGAGGTGGCGCGCAACCTCGCCCGGCTCAGCGAGCCCGCGCCGACCGCCCCCGCGACGGAGACCCATCAGCCTTGAACGACATCGTCACGACCATCGCCGGGATCGGCGCCTATCTGCCTAAGCGCGTGCTCACCAACCAGGAATTGTCCGAGCGGGTGGATACTACCGACGCTTGGATCGTGGAGCGCACCGGCATCCGCCAGCGCCACATCGCCGCCGAGGGCGAACGGACCTCCGATCTGGGCCTGGCGGCGGCGCGCGCGGCGCTGGCCAATGCGGGCCTTACCGCCGAGGACGTGGACCTGATCGTGCTGGCCACCGCCACGCCCGACCTCACCTTCCCCGCCACCGCGGTGCGCGTCCAGGCCGGCCTCGGCGTCACCCGCGGGGCGGCGTTCGATATCCAGGCGGTCTGTTCGGGCTTCATCTACGCGCTGACGGTGGCGGACAATTTCATCGCCCGCGGCCAGGCCCAGTGCGCGCTGGTGATCGGGGCGGAGACGTTTTCCCGCATCCTCGACTGGACCGACCGCAGCACCTGCGTCCTTTTCGGGGACGGGGCGGGCGCGCTAGTGCTGACGGGGCAGCCGCGCGCGCGGGCCGAGGGGCGGGGCGTGCTGTCCACCTATGTCCGCTCCGACGGGCGCCACCATGATCTGCTCTATGTCGACGGCGGCCCCTCCGAGACCGGCACGGTCGGCAAATTGCGCATGGTAGGCAGCGCCGTGTTCCGCCACGCGGTGGAGCATATCGCCGACGCCATGACCGAAGCCGCCCGCCGCGCTGGAATCCCGCTGTCGGAGGTCGATTGGTTCGTGCCCCACCAGGCCAATCAGCGCATTCTCGACGGCGTCGCCCGCCGGCTCGGCGTGCCCCCGGAGCGGGTCGTCTCCACCGTCGCCCGGCACGGCAACACCTCGGCCGCCTCGGTCCCCCTGGCGCTTGAGGCCGCCATCGCCGACGGGCGCATCAAGCCCGGCCAGCTCGTGCTGATGGAGGCGCTGGGCGGGGGCTTGACCTGGGGCGCAGCGCTGGTCCGCCTTTGAGGCCTGCGGCTTTAACGGGCCGCCGTGACGCGAATCGGCCTATGAGACCGGGAAGTTCACCAACGGCCTGCGGCGAGTTTGACGCGCCCGTGCGGCGTGCGTAACGTTTGCGTGATCGCTCAAGGGCCTGGCATATGCCGCATCGCACGATAACCCGGGCGGAACTGGTCGAGGCGTTGGTCGCCAAGGTCGGCCGCACGCGCCAGGAATCGGCCAGCTTCCTGGAGGATTTGCTCCAGATGCTCGAAAGCGCGCTCGTGGCCGGGGATACGGTGAAGCTTTCACGGTTCGGCAATTTCGTCGTGCGAGAAAAACGCGAGCGTCTGGGCCGCAACCCGAAAACCGGGCGGGAGGTGCCAATCACGCCGCGCCGCGTGGTGTCCTTCCGGCCGTCCCAATTGCTGCGCGGGCGCGTGGAAAAAGCAGGTCAGGACTGATGAACGCACGGCCTCGGCGCAAACCGGCGAAATCCCCCGAAGCCTATCGCACGATCGGGGAGGCCGCGGCCGAAACCGGCCTGCCGCCCCACGTCCTGCGCTTTTGGGAAGCCGAATTCACGCTGCTGCGGCCGGTGACCGGGGCGGGCGGGCGCCGCTTCTACCGCCCGCGCGATCTGGCGGCCGCCCGCGCGCTCCAGCGCCTGCTCCATATCGAGGGCTACACCCTGAAGGGCGCCAAGCGCCTGATCGCGGTCGCCGGCGCGAAAGCGGTGCTCGAGGCCTATGGCGGCGCCCCCGCCGCGGCCCACGCGCTGAACGGGGACGTCCAGAACCCGGCCCTCGCGCTCCAGAACACCGTCCGCAGCGCCGCGGCCGCGGGCTTGTTCGGGGCGGTCGTGGAGGAGCTCGGCCCCGCGCCGCCCGAGGCGGCCGGCGCGCCCGTCGCCTCCTACGCCCAGGCCCGCCTCGCCCGCCTGCTCGCCCAACTCAACACCGCCCAAGCCCGCCTCGACCGCGCCCGCCGCAAGGCCTGAGCCGCGCCCCAAAGGCGCCGGCGCGCCTGGGCCAAGTAACGCCCCCCGACGCCTCCATCGCGATTGCCCAATCGCGCCCACGCCGCTACAACGCCGCTTCCGCCAAGGCGCGCCCGCGCGCCCGCGGGCACGGAGCGTGGCGCAGCCCGGTTAGCGCACCAGTCTGGGGGACTGGGGGTCGTGGGTTCGAATCCCGCCGCTCCGACCACACTTGCGCTGGTGCATCCCGGAGACATGGGTGACGCGAGCGTGAGGCCGCAATCCAGCGTGGCGAATAGCGCGGCCTATACTAGGCGCGCTGGGGAGATGCGCTCGTTGAGGCGGGATGTGGTCCTAACCAGCTCCAAGAGAAGTTGGATCACGCTCCTCTATTCGAGGCCTTTGTCGAAGCTGCGCGTCATTTCGCTTTGGCCACATCATCATAGATCGAGATGAGATCGGCGCGCGCTTCAGGCGATAACGGTGCGAGTCTTCACTTGCCTTTCAAGCGCTCCGCATGATGAGCGCGCACCTGCGCGAAAGCATCATACCCTATTTGCCGGCACGCGCCGCGAACCTGCGCAGAACGTCTTCGCGCACCGCTTTGGCGCCCCAAGGCTCATTGAGGGCGAGCTTGCTCGCGGGCGTCTGCAGCACCTGGAAGTGCTGGAGCGCGCACGAGGCTCGAACAGATCCGGCCGGTCCCGGCTGTTCATCGCGCGCTTGTGCCGACCGCCAGCCCAGGTCATGGCGCGCTACGGCGCCGGATTTGCAGGTCACGCGACAGTGAGTGGAACACACCGTCGTTCGCGGCGTAGCATAGATCTCTTATCCGACAAATAACCAGCCAGAAACGCAATCGTTTAAACTCAGTTAAAATAAAGCTCCGTAGCATTACTCAGCAACCGCACGGATGACTTCTCCGGCGACGACCCACAGATCTCCTCATCGGTACTGTCCGAATCGGCGCAGCGCGCCGTCGGCGACGAGCCGTTGTGGGGGTGCGCCGCATCCCCATGAGCCTATGGGGATGAAGCATGTCGAGCCCTGCCGCGATCGCCCCGCTGCGCACCGAGGCCATTCTCGCATCTGCCGGTGAGGCGGCGGCTGCGCCGGTCAATGTCGCCGGCGCCGTCAATGTTACTGGCGCCGAGCGCGTCTATCTCAATCTCGACGCCGCCAATATCGCTTCGATGACCCGCGAGGGGGCCGATCTCGTGCTCGTCACGGCGGAGGGCGAGACGCTGCGGCTTGAGAATTATTATGACGGCCTGAAGCCGCGGGAGCTATTCCTGACGGGCGAGGGCGAACAGCTCGCGCTGATGGAGACGGCGGGGGCCGCCGCCGACGGGCCGCTGACGCTGGCCGCGCAGCCGCAGGCGATCGCTTCGCCGTTCGCCGGCGTCGCCGTCAACGCCGCCCCCGCGGCGGCGGCTGCGGGGGCCGCGGGCGGCGGGCTTGGCGTGGGCGCGGTCGCGGGCGGGCTCGCCGCG
>JANNOI010000023.1:0-20874 GCA_031398975.1 Alphaproteobacteria bacterium
CGCCGCCGCCACCGCCGCCGCCGCGCGCGGGGCCGATCCGGCGCCGGCGCTGCTGCTGCTGGCGGGGTGCGCGGTGCTGGCGGGCGCGCTCGCGCCGATCGCGGCCGCCGCCGCCGCGCGCCTGCAGGCGGAATAAGCCGCATTGCGGGCCGCCCGCCCTTGGCCTAACCCCGATAGCGCCCATGCTCGCCGCCTTCGCCAATCCCCATCGTTTCCTGCGCCTCGCGGAGGCCTTGTCCTCCGGGACCGGGGCGCTGGCGGCCGCGCTGCTGGCGGCGGGGCTCTTCTGGGGGCTCGCGCTTTCCCCTGCGGACGCGGTGCAGGGCGAGGCGGTGCGCATCCTCTATGTGCACGTGCCGGCCGCCTGGTGGGCGCTGGCGATTTTCGCCTTCATGGGCGCAGCGAGCTTCGTCTCCCTGGTTTGGCGCCATGCGCTCGCGGACGTGGCGGCGCGCGCGGCCGCGCCCATCGGGGCCGCCTATGCGGGCTTGTGCCTCTTTACCGGCGCGCTCTGGGGCGCCCCCACCTGGGGGACGTTCTGGGTCTGGGACGCCCGGCTCACCTCGATGCTCGTGCTGTTCCTCACCTATCTCGGCTATCTGGCGCTCTGGGCGGCGGTGGAGGAGGAGGCCAAAGCGGCGCGCCTGGCGGCCATCCTGTGCCTGGCGGGCCTTATAAATCTGCCGATCGTGAAATTCTCCGTCGATTGGTGGAGCACGCTGCACCAGCCGGCGAGCCTCTTGCGCGCGGGCGGCTCGGCGATCCATCCGGCCATGCTCTGGCCGCTGCTGGTGAGCGCGCTGGGCTATGGGGCGGCGTTTACGGCGCTGCTGCTGGTGGGCATGCGGGCCGAGATCCTGCGCCGCCGGGCGCTGGCCGCCGAGGCGCGCGCGCATGCAGGCTGGGGGCGATGATGGAAGACGCGCTCGTCTATGTCTGGGCGTCCTATGCGGCCACCGTCCTGGTGTTCGCCGCGCTCGCCTGGCGGGCCTATTTCCGTCTTCGCCGCTGGTCCCCGCGCGCGATCCCCGAACGCAGCGAAACCGCCGAGATCGCAGCCCCCCTGTCGCGGCTTTCGGGGCCGGAGGCATGAAGGCGGTGTGGCGCTTTGCGCCCCTGATCGCGTTCGCAGCCCTGGGCGCTGCTTTGGCCGTGTCGCTCACGGGCGGGCGCGGCGCGGCGCCCGAGGGCCTCTTAGGCGCGCCTGCGCCGGGCTATGCGGTCAAGCGGCTGGACGGGACGGGCGAGGCCACCCCGGCGGACTTTGCCGGCCGCGCTTATGCGGTGAACTTCTTCGCCTCCTGGTGCGGGCCCTGCCGCGTGGAGCATCCCGAGCTGCAGCGCCTGGCCGCCGCGGGCGCGCCGATCCTGGGCGTCGCCTATAAGGACGATCCGGCCGCCGCCGCCGCTTTGCTGGCGGACCTGGGCGATCCTTTCGCCGCGACCGGGCTAGACCCCGCCGGCCGGCTGGGGCTCGAGTTCGGCCTCACCGGCGTGCCCGAGACGTTCGTGATCGGGGCGGACGGCAAGATCGCGGCGATCGTGCGCGGCCCGCTCACCCGGCAGGAGGCGGACCGGGTGGCCAGGCTACTTAGCGCCGCGCCTTCGCGCCCGCCTTCTTCGCCTTCCTGACTGCATGGACCGGCTTTGCAGCGCCGCCGCGGGCGGGGGCCTTTTTCGGCGCGCCGGCCACGGGCGGCTTGGCGATTTTGCGGCCGTTCTTGGCCGGCGTGCGCGCCCGCGCGGCCCGGGGCGGGGGCGCGGCAGCCGCCTGGGTATCGCCGGCCTCGGCCAGGAGGCGCAGCGTCTCGAGGAAGGCGGTGCGTTTTTTCAGCGGCAGGGCCGACATCAGCGCCTCGTCGGCGGCGCGCGCGCGGGGCGCGGCCTGGTTCAGCGCGGCGCGGCCCTTGGCGGTCAACGTCACGGCCTTGGCCCGCCCGTCATTGGCGGCGCGCCCGCGCTCCAGGAGCCCGCGATCCTCCATCCGGAGCACCATGTCGGCCAGGGTGGAGCGGTCTATGCCGGTGGCGTTGACCAGCGCGGTCTGGGTCTGGCCGGCGCTGCGCGCGGCGGCGGCGAGCACGGCGAACTGGCGCAGCGTCACCTCCTCGCCGCCCAGCACGGCGGCGAAATGATCGGCCGCCATCTGTTGGGCGCGGTGGAGCAGGTGGCTGGGCGAACGCGCCAACGCGAAACCATTCTCCTCGCTCATAGGCCTGGACCCCATTCATCCTTGCGCGGACGATCTGCGCGGAAACTAGCCTCTTTCCAACGCGGTGCAAGTCCATTCCGGGCCGCCCCGGGCGCTCATCGTCCTGATAGGGTCTTTGCGCGGCGATTTTCGCGGCGCTGCGACGGGCGCGTGACGCGGCGATGACGGACGTTAGCTTTCCGGCTGCGCGGGCGGTTCGGCGCGAGCCTGCATCAACAACGGAATGTTTCCCAGCGCGAACAGGAAGGTGATGGGCAGCACGCCGAAGACTTTGAAGTTCGCCCAGAACGTCTCGGAGAAGGTGCGCCAGACAAACTCGTTGAGCCCGGCCAGAAACACGAAAAAAACGCCCCAGCGCACCGCCAAACTTCGCCAGGTCGCGTCCGGCAGGCCGGGAAAAGCCCCCTCAAACAGAAGCCGCCAGACATTCTGCCCCACCAGCAGCCCGCCGAAGATCGCGCTCGCATAAAGCAGGTTCACGATCGTGGGCTTCATCTTGATGAACACCGGGTCCCGCAGCCACAGAGTGAGCCCGCCGAACGTCAGCACGACGACGCCGGTGACCAGCAGCATGGGCGGCAGGCGGCGCTCCTTCAGCCAAGCATAGCCCAACGCGGCGAGCGTGGCGGCGACAAACACCCCCGTCCCCCAATAGATCGCCTGGCCCGCCGCCGCGAAGCGGTTGGCCAGATTGTAGGCGATCATGAAGGCGATCACGGGGCCTAAATCCACCAGCAGGCGCTGCGTCGCGGCGTTCTGGGAAGCGTTTTGGGGCGGGGCCGCTTCTGTCATATCTGTCCACTCCCGGGCGCTCAGGCCGTAAGGCCCACCAGCGCGCGCGCGAAGCTGCGCGCGGAGAAGGGCTGAAGGTCCCCCGCGCCCTCGCCCACGCCGATGAAATGGATGGGCAAAGCGTGCCGCTCGGCGATCGCCACCAGCACCCCGCCCTTGGCGGTGCCGTCCAGCTTGGTCATCACGAGGCCCGTCAGCGGCGCGGCGGAGCGGAAGCTTTCCATCTGCGACAGCGCGTTCTGGCCGACGGTGGCGTCCAGCACCAGCAGCACTCCGTGGGGGGCGTCCTCGTCCAGCTTCTGGACGGCGCGGATGATCTTGACGAGTTCGGCCATCAATTCGGTCTTGTTCTGCAGCCGCCCGGCGGTGTCGATCAGCACCACGTCGGCGCCGGAGGCCTTGCCGCGGGCGGCGGCCTCATAGGCGACCCCGGCGGCGTCCGCGCCTTGCCCGCGCGCCACGATCTCCGCGCCCGAGCGCTGCGCCCAAACCTGCAATTGCTCGATCGCGGCGGCGCGGAAGGTGTCGGCGGCCCCCACCACCACCTTCGCCCCCGCGGCCCCCAGCAGCGCGCACAATTTGCCGATCGTGGTGGTCTTGCCCGAGCCGTTCACCCCAATCACCAGCACGATTTTGGGCTTCGGCCCCTCTGCGAGGTCAAGCGGGCGCTCGCGCGGCTTGACGATGGCCTCCACCTGCGCGGCGAGGCTGGCGCGGATGTCGACTTCGGAGCTTTCCTTGCCGAACCGCTCCTGGGCGAGGCCGGCGATGATCTTGGCGGCCGCGGGGGCGCCCATGTCGGAGGTGATCAGCAGGTCTTCGAGCTCCTGGAGCGCGGCCTCGTCCAGCTTGCGCCGCACGGAAACGCCCACCCCCTCCGCCAGCCGCTCGGAGGATTTGCGCAGGCCCCCGAGCAGGCGGTTGAACAGGCTGGCTTCTGGCGGGGCGGGCGCGGGGGCGCTTTCCACCGTCTTTTCTGGCGGCGATGGGGGTGGCTTCTTGCCGAAACCCCAGATCATGCGAGCGCCCCCAGCAGCGTCTTCCCGTCATGGCCGGTGAAGCGCAGGCGTGCGTGCACGCCCTCGACGCCGCCCGTGAAACGCACACCGGTGAAATCCGGCAGCCTCGCGAAGCCCGGCCGCTCCACCAGCGCTTCGCCCGCGCGCCCCACCCAGCGCTGCAGGTGGCGGGTGAGCGCCTCGGCGCCGCGCGCGCGCAAGGCCGCCGCACGGGCCTTGATCACCTCCGGCGGGGTCTGGGGCATGCGGGCGGCGGGCGTGCCCGCGCGCGCGCTGAACGGGAAGACGTGCAGATAGGCGAGCCCGCAGGCCTCCACCAGGCTCGAAAGCGCTTCGAAATGCTCCGCCGTCTCGGTCGGGAAGCCGGCGATTAGATCGGCGCCCAGCGCGATCCCGGGCCGTGCGGCCTTCAGGCGCGCGCACAAATCCACCGCCTCGGCGCGGGAATGGCGGCGCTTCATCCGCTTCAGGATCAGATCGTGGCCGTGCTGAAGCGAAAGATGCAGGTGCGGGGCCACCCGTTCCTCCTGCGTGACGAGGGAAAACAGCGTCTCGTCCATCTCGATCACGTCCAGAGAGGAAAGGCGCAGCCGCTTCAGCCCCGGCGCGAGCTTCAGGATCCGCCGCACCAGGGCGCCGAGGCTCGGCGCGCCCGGCAGATCCCCGCCCCAGGCGGTCAGGTCCACCCCCGTCAGCACCACTTCCTGCGCGCCCGCCGCCGCCAGCGCGCGCACCCGCTCCACCACCGCTCCGGCCGGCTGGGAGCGTGACGGGCCCCGCCCGTACGGGATGATGCAGAAGGTGCAGCGGTGGTCGCACCCGGTTTGCACCTCCACCGGCGCGCGCGACCGCACGCCGGCGTCGCTTGGATTGGGCCCGCTGATCGGATGCGCGTCAGGTCCGCGTGCGGCCATCACGTCGCCTACCTGCACGCGCGGCGCGGCGGGGGCGAAGCTCCGGGCCTGCAACTTCTCGCCATTGCCCAGCACTCGGCTCACTTCGGCCATGGCGGCGAAGCTTTCGGGCTCGAGCTGGGCAGCGCAGCCGGTGACGATCAGCGTGGCGCCCGGATGAGCGCGCGCGGCCTTGCGCACCGCTTGGCGGGACTGGCGCACCGCTTCGTGGGTCACCGCGCAGGTGTTGACGATCACCGCCGCGCCCAGGCCCGCCTCGCCCGCCAGCGCGCGCATGGTCTCGCTTTCGGCGGCGTTGAGGCGGCAGCCCAAGGTGACGAGCTCTACCGGCGGGCCGCACGCAGGGCGCAGAGAGGCTTGGGCGGTCATGGGCGCAACTCAGGTGCGCGCGGCGCAGGCCCGCGTCAAGCCGCGGCAGGGAGCCTCAGGCGTCGCCGCCGCCGCGGGGGCCGCCGGTGCGCTCCACGATCCGGGCCGATTTGCCGCGCCGGCCGCGCAGATAATAAAGCTTCGCGCGGCGCACCTTGCCCCGGCGCACCACTTCGATCGAATCGAGCGAGGGCGACACCACCGGGAACACCCGCTCGACCCCCTCGCCGAACGAAATCTTCCGCACGGTGAAATTCGCGTTCAGCCCGCCGCCCGACCGGGCGATGCATACGCCCTCATAGGCCTGCACGCGCTCGCGCTCGCCTTCCTTGATCTTCACGTTCACCCGCAGCGTGTCCCCCGGCTGGAATTCGGGGATCGTCTTGCCGGCGGTGACGCGGGCTACCTCTTCGTGTTCGAGCGTCTGGAGCAGGTTCATGGGGCGTGGGCCTAAACGAAATACGTGAGCGACCGGCGCCCGTCTTGGAGCATCGGAAGGCGGGAACATCGGAAAGCGGGGCGTATACGGGATGGCGGGCGCCCTGTCGAGCCGAATTCAGGAGGCGCCGAGGTCGGGGCGGCGGCTTTGCGTGAGCTCCAGGGAGCGCCTTTCGCGCCAGGCCTTGATCCGCGCGTGATCGCCGGAGAGGAGCGGCTCGGGGATTTCGCGGCCTTCCCAGACCCGGGGGCGGGTGTAATGGGGCGCCTCCAGGCGGCCGTGCTCGAAGCTTTCCTCCGCCAGCGAGGTTTCGTTGCCGAGTACGCCGGGCAGGAGCCGCAGCGTCGCCTCGAGGATCGCCATGGCCGCGATCTCGCCCCCCGCCAGCACCGCGTCGCCCACGCAAATCTCCTCCAGCCCCCGCGCCTCGATCACCCGCTCGTCCAGCCCCTCGAACCGGCCGCAGAACACGATCAGCCCCGGGCCTTGCGCCCACCGCCTAGCCCGCGCCTGGGTAAGGGGCCTGCCGCGCGGGGAGGGGTAAAGCAGCGGCCGGCCCAGCCGCGCCACCTGGTCGATCGCGGCGGCCGCCACGTCGGCGCGCATCACCATGCCGGGACCCCCGCCGGCGGGGGTATCGTCCACGGTGCGGTGGGGGCCCAGCCCGAAGGCGCGGATGTCCACCGTCTCCAGCGCCCAGATCCCCTCCGCACGCGCTCGCCCCAGCACTGAAAGATCGAGCGGCCCGGGAAACGCCTCGGGAAACAGCGTCAGCACCGCGGCCTTGAAACTCACGCCCACGGGTTCACCACCTTGACGCCCAGCGGCGCGAAGTCCCGCTCATTGCGGGTGGCCACGATCAGGTCATGCGTCAGCGCCGTCGCGGCGATCAGCGTATCGGCGGCCGGCAAAGTGCACCTCGCGGCGGCTTCCATCGCGCCCCAGGCGCGAGCGATCGCGGCGTTGATTGGCAGCACCCGTCCCGCGAATTGCGCCGGCAATTGGGTCAATGACCAATGCTCATAGAAGCGGCGCTTCTCCGAGCTCACCGCCCGCTGCGCGCCTTTCCAGATTTCGCCCAATGTGATGACGCTAATCGAAACGTCTTCGACGGATCGCGCTTGGAGCCAAACCCGCACCCGCTCCGACGGGCGGATTTTCACCCCCTCCGAAACGACCATGGTGTCGAGAAGATATTTCACTCTTCTCGGTCCGGCTCGCTACCGCCTTCAAAATCCACGTCCCGGCCGCCGCTCGGGTGCCGGGGGCCGATATCGAGGTCGAGGCCAAGGCCCCAGATCGGCCTGAAAATGTCCAAAGCGGTTTTCGGCGGCTCAGCCTCGCCCTTCAAGGCGCGGTAATCGGCCACCGAAAGCACCATTGCTTCGGCGTGGCCGTGCAGGGTGATGGTTTGGGGGCCGTCGGATTTGGCGCGCCGCAGGACTTCGCTGAGGCGCGCCTTTGCGGTTTGCAATTGCCAAGTGCTCATCGGAAGAAACTAGTCTGACTAGTCGGTTTGGTCAAGGCGGGGCGGGATGGCGCGGACGATGCGAGCGGGGAGGTCGACCTCGGGAATGACGGCTTTGGTGAAGGGAAGATGGAGGCTTTCGC
Source organism: Alphaproteobacteria bacterium (assembly GCA_031398975.1). Lineage (GTDB taxonomy): Bacteria > Pseudomonadota > Alphaproteobacteria > Caulobacterales > Aquidulcibacteraceae > JAKFWI01. The sequence continues at coordinate 7,357 of JANNOI010000023.1, forward strand.
CGTCGGGCGCACGCACCTCCAGGATGTCTCCCGCGCCGAAATCGTGCACCGCGGCGATCTCCCCGAGCAGCGCCCCGTCCGGCCCCTCCACCCGGCACCCGATCAGGTCCACGACGTAGAATTCGTCCTCCGCCGGGGCCGGGAAGGCGTCCCGCGGCGCGTAGAGGCCTGCTCCGCGCAGCGCTTCGGCGTGGGTGCGGTCGGTGCTTTCCGGCGCCGTGAGGGCGAAGCCCGCCTTCAGCGGCCGCCAGCGCCGGGGCGTCAGCAGGATTCGGCCGTTTTCGTCCAGCAGCGGGCCGTAGCGGAACGCGTCTTCTGGCTCCCCTGTGAAGCTGCGCACCGCCACCTCGCCGCGCACGCCGTGCGCGCCCAGCGCGGCGGCCACCAGCACCAGGCCGCGCACGGTATCCGGCGGCGGCTTGGCCAGCTTATTCGGTCGCCGGCGCGGCGGCGGCCTTGGCGGCCGCACGCTCGGTCATTTTCTTGCCGGGGGCAGCCTTGGCGGGGTTGGAGCGGGCGGCCCGCGTCTTAAGGCCGGCCTGGTCCAGGAAACGCAGCACCCGGTCCGTCGGCTGGGCGCCCTTGGACAGCCAGTCCTGGATGCGCTCCACCTTCAAGATCACGCGCTTGGGATCCTCGCTCGGCAAGATCGGATTGTAGCTGCCCACCTTTTCGATGAACCGCCCGTCCCGGGGGGAGCGGCCGTCGGCGATCACGATCTGGTAGAACGGCTTCTTCTTGGCCCCGCCGCGGGCGAGCCGGATTTTCAAAGACACTGGTTTCTTCCTTCTTCAGTCAAAAGATGGGTGGAGCGCTGACGCGCTTTGGCGGGTTATTTCTTCCGTTGCCCGCCGGGCAGGCCCGGCAGGGCGCCTGCGCCAGGCATTGGCGATTTGGGCAGGCCCGGCAGACCTGGCAGGCCCTGGCCCGCGGCCAGCGCTTTCGGGGCGGGGCCGTTGGGCAGGCCGCGAAAGCCCCCGCCGCCCCCGCCGAGGGCGGCCATTAGCCCGCCCATTTTGCCCTTGCCGATCTGCTTGACCATGTCGGCCATGCCGCGATGCATTTTCAGCACCTTGTTCACTTCCTGCACCTGCACGCCCGCGCCTAAAGCGATGCGCTTGCGGCGGGACGCGTTCAGGATGTCGGGCTTTTTGCGCTCGGCCTTGGTCATGGCGCGGATCACGGCGATCTGGCGGCGCACCTGGAGATCGTCGAGATTGGCGTCCGCCATCTCTTTTTTCATCTTTTGCACGCCCGGCAGCATGCCCATCACGCCCTTCAGCCCGCCCATGGAGAGCAATTGGGAAAGCTGGCCGGCCATGTCGTCGAGGTCGAACTGGCCCTTGGCCAGCTTGGCGGCCATCTTTTCGGCGTCCGCCTGATCCACGGCCTGGGAAGCGCGCTCCACCAGCCCCACGACGTCGCCCTGGCCGAGGATGCGCCCCGCCACGCGGCGCGCGTCGAACGGCTCCAGCCCCTCGATCTTTTCGGACACGCCCAGGAATTTGATCGCGAGCCCTGTCACCGCGCGCATGGAAAGGGCCGCCCCCCCGCGCCCGTCGCCGTCGGCGCGGGTCAGCACCAGGCCGGTCAGGGGCAGACGCGCATGGAAGCGTTTGGCGGTCTCGACCGCGTCTTGGCCGGTCAGGCTGTCGGCCACCAGGAGCACTTCGCGCGGCCGGGCGATGGCGGTGATCTCGCCCGCCTCCGCCATCATCTGCTCATCGATCGTGGTGCGCCCGGCGGTATCGAGGATCAGCACATCCTGGCCGCCGAGGCGGGCCGCCTGCAGGGCGCGCCGGGCGATATCGGGCGGGGTCTGGCCCGGGACGATGGGCAGCACGTCCACCCCCGCGGCCTTGCCCAGCACGGCGAGCTGCTCCATCGCCGCCGGCCGGCGCACGTCGAGCGAGGCCAGCAGCACGCGCTTTTTTTCCAGCGTACGCAGGCGCAGGGCGAGCTTGGCGGTGGTGGTGGTCTTGCCCGAGCCCTGCAGGCCCGCCATTACGATCACGTTCGGGGGTTCGCCCTCGATGCGCAGGCCCTCGGGCGGGCCGTCCCCGCCCAGCATCTCCACCAGATGGTCGTGCACGATCTTGACGATCATCTGGCCGGGCTTCACCGACCGGATCACCGCCTCGCCGACCGCCTCTTCCTTCACCTTGGCGATGAAATCCTTCACCACCGGCAGCGCCACGTCCGCCTCCAGCAGCGCCACCCGGATCTCGCGCAGGCCCGCCTCGACGTCGGCGGCCGAAAGCGCGCCGCGCCCGGTCAGCTGGTCGAACACGCCGCTCAGGCGCTCGGTGAGCGCTTCGAACATGGCCTATCTCCGTCTCCGCGCCATACCCGCCGGAGCCATAACGCATTAAGCCCCGCCGGACGACAGCGTCGGGCGGGGGGCTTCGCCGGCCCGCGCCGCCCTTGCGGCGGCTGGAGGGGCCAAGTCGAAGCGATTGCTTCCACAGGGGAGCGTTGTTTTTGCTAGTCCGGCGAACAGGGCGCGTCAATCGGCGGTTCAAGGGATGGCCGGCCGGCAGCACGGCGTGCGGGTTAAGGCTCGCGCAACGCGCGGTGTTCTAAGGTGGCGGCTAGGAACGGATTTCCCGGATGCGCCTGCCCCGATTCAATGACGCCCTGACCGCGGCCGCGGCCCGCTCGCGCGCCAAGAGTTCGGTCTGGCGGGCTTGGCAGGCCGGCCTGTTCGGCCTTGCGGGGGCGCTGGCTCTTCAATCCGCGCTCATGGCGGCGATCTGGCTTGCGTTCCTGTTCGCTTGCATCCGGTTCGAGCGCCACCGGGCCGACCGCTACATCGCTACCCAGCCGGGCCCCGAGCGGGCCCGCGCGCGGACGGGCTTCGTGCAAGCCAGCGTGGCGACCGCCATGGTGCTCAATCTGTGGCCGCTCGCGATCGCGGCTCTGGGCGGCGGGGAAGGCCAGATGGCGGCGGCGCTGATCGTGGCGAGCGCGGTGATCAACACGGTGATCCTCCATTCGGAGGATCGGCTGCTGCTGAGCTTGCGGGCGGGACCGTATGTGGTCGTCCTGATTGCGTTGCCGCTGCTCCAGGGCGCGCAGGGGCCGCTTCAACCTATTGACTACGCAGCATTTTGTGTGGCGGTCGTCAGTTTCGTGTTCACCGTGTGGAAAACCCTGGCCGCGGTGACGCGCCAGCGTACGGAGGCGCTCGAGGCGCGCGCAGCCGCCGAGCAGGGCCGCGCCGAGGCCGAAGCGCGACGGCTGGAGGCGGAGGCGGCCGGGCGCGCCAAATCGCACTTTCTGGCCACGATGAGCCACGAATTGCGCACCCCGCTGAACGCGGTGATCGGCTATGCCGAAATCCTGCAGGAGGATCTCGAGCATGAGGGCCGCGACCGCTCCGCCAAGGACGCGCTGAAAATCCAGGCGGCCGCGCGCAACCTGTTGGGGCTGATCGACCAGGTGCTCGACCTGTCGAAGATCGAGTCCGGGGAAATGGCGCTGGACGTGGGCGAGGTGGACGCAGCGCTCCTGATCGAGGAGGCGATGGCCCAGGCCGCCCCTGCCGCGAGCGCCAAGGGCGTGGCGCTTCGCTATGAGGCGCTCAGCGCGTTGGGAACGATCTCGACGGACGTCATAAAGCTGCGCACCTGCCTGCTGCACCTGCTGACCAACGCCTGCAAATTCACCGCCACGGGCGAGATCGTCGTGCGCGCGCGCCGGACCGCGGAAGGCGGGCAGGCGTGGCTCGCCATCAGCGTGACCGATACCGGGCCCGGCATGACCAAGGCTCAGACGGCGGACCTGTTCCGCCCGTTCGCCCAGGTCGACCCCTCCCACACCCGCGCGAATGCGGGCGCGGGCCTCGGCCTCGCGGTCACTCGCAAGCTGATCCAATTGCTGGGCGGGGAGGTGCTCGTGGACAGCGCGCCGGGCGCGGGATCGACGTTCACGCTGCGCGCGCCGACGCGCCGCTTCGTGGAGCCCGCTGAGGACCCGGCGACCCAGGACCCCGCGACCCAGGCGGTCGACGTGCTGGTCATCGACGATGACAGCGCCACCCTCGAACTGGTCGCGCGCGCGGCCGAGCGCATCGGCCTCACCAGCCAGGGCGCGGCGACGATGGAGCAGGGCTGGGCGGCGGCCTGCATGCTGAAGCCCGCGCTGATCGTGCTCGATATCGTATTCCCGGACGGGGAGGGCTGGGCGCTGCTCAAGCGGGTGCGCCGTGATCCGGCGCTCGCCGATACGCCGGTGATCGTGCTAAGCGTAGGCGAACACCGCGCGCGCGCCGCGGCCGAAGGAGCGGCGCTGTTTCTGCAAAAGCCCGCCGGGCGGGACGCGCTCTGCTCGGCCATGGCGCGGCTGGCGACGGCCGCCGGCGGCCCGGGCGAGGCCCGCCGCCCCAGCGCCGGCCCCGCCCCCCTCGGCGCGGTGGCCTGAAGTCAGACCACCACCTGATTGCCCAGCTCGACCGCGCGCCCCGAGGGGATGTGGAAGAAGTCGGTGGCGTTGGTGCTGTTGCGGGCCAGGAAGATGAACAGATGGTCCTGCCAGAGCGGCATGCCGGACTTTTCGCTCGGCACAACGGTGCGCCGGCTGAGGAAGAAGCTCGTCTTCATGATGTCGAACTTCAGGCCCTGCTTGCGGCTCGCGGTCAGCGCCTTGACGACGTTGGGGGTCTCCATAAAGCCAAACCGGAGCGTCACGCGCTTCACGTCGGGCAGGTAATCCTCGATCTTGACCCGCTCGGCCTCCGGCACCCGCGGCGTCTGGGCGGTCTTGACCGTCAGAATGATGATCTGGTCGTGCAGCACCTGGTTGTGCTTCAGATTGTGCAGCAGCGCGGCGGGGGCGGCCTCGGGGTCGGAGGTGAGGAAGATCGCGGTGCCCCGCACCCGGGTGGGGGGGTGGACGGCGAGGGTCTCGAACAGCTTGCTGAGCGGCTCGTCCCGCCGGGTCGTTTCGGACAGGATGCGGGTGCCGCGCGCCCACGTCCACATCACGATCACGAGCCCCGCCGCCAGCAGCAGCGGCACGAACCCCCCGCTCCACACTTTCAGCAGGTTGGAGGCGAGGAAAATCCCCTCGATCAGCACGAAAGGCGAGCACACCAGGATGGCGAGCCACAGCGGCTGGCGCCACAGCCGCCAGATGCACACGAATGCGAGCAGCGTTGAAACGATCATCGTCCCGGTCACGGCGATGCCATAGGCCCCGGCCAGGCGGCTCGAGGATCCGAACGCGAGCGTCAGGATCAGCACTCCGGCCAGGAGGGCGAGGTTCACCTGAGGCATGAAAATCTGGCCGGCCTGGGTCTCCGATGTGCGCCGGATCTCCAGCCGCGGCAGCAGGCCCAGCTGGATCGCCTGCTGCGTCAGCGAGAACGCGCCCGTGATCACCGCCTGGCTGGCAATCACGGTGGCCACCGCCGCCAGCAGCACCAGCGGCAGGCGCAGCATGTCCGGCGCCATCAGGAAGAACGGGTTGGCGATCGCCTCGGGATGGGCAAGCACGAGCGCGCCCTGGCCGAAATAATTCAGCGTCAGGCAGGGCAGCACCAAAGCGAGCCAGGCCGCGTTGATAGGCTTGCGCCCGAAATGGCCCATGTCCGCGTAAAGCGCCTCCGCCCCCGTCACAGCCAGAAACACCGAGCCCAGCACCACAAAGCCCAGGCCCGCGTGCTGCATCAGGAAGGCTACCGCCGGGACCGGCGAAATCGCGCTGAGAATGCCCGGATCGTCGCTGATATGGTACAGGCCCAAAAGCCCGATCACCAGAAACCAGACCAGTGTGATCGGCCCGAACCAGGCCCCCATCACGCCCGTGCCCCGGCTCTGCACTGCAAACAGCCCCAGCAGCACGCCCACCCCGATCGGCAGGATCCAGGGGTCGATCCGGCCCTTCAGCCCGTCCACGGAGCCCAAGCCCTCCACCGCTGAAAGCACCGAGATGGCCGGCGTGATCAGCGCGTCGCCGTAAAACAGCGCCGCCCCCAGCGCGCCCAGTAGGAATACGTAGCCGGTGCGCCGCCCGATCGCCTTCTCCGCCAGCGCCATCAGCGAAACCGTGCCGCCCTCGCCCTTATTGTCCAGGCGCATGAGGAACAGCACGTATTTGATCGTCACGATCAGGATCAGCGCCCAGAAGATCAGCGACACCACGCCGATCACCTCCGCCCGCGTCGGGGGCGCGCCGTCGGCCACGTGCAGCAGGCTTTCTTTCAGCGCATAGAGCGGGCTGGTGCCGATATCGCCGTAGACGACGCCGACGGAGCCCAGCGTGAGCCTCCAAAAGCCGCTGCGCCCGAGATGGGAGGCCCCCGGCGCGCCGGGGGCTGCGCCGACGCCGGGATGTCGGGGAATGGGGCCGCCGGGCTGCGGCGCTCCGGCCTCCGCCATGATCGATCCATCCTTGCGCAGCGGGCCGCGCGCCAAGCCGGCCCTCGGCGACAGCGGCGGGCATTAGCCGGTTTCGCGGGGCCTCGCAATGATTGCGCCGATATTGCTGAGAGCGGGGCTCAAAACCCGCGACCGCGCGAGGGGCTGGCCTAGCCCGCCGCCGCACGCCAGGGCAGCAGGCTGAGCCGCACGGCGCGCCGCTTGGGCTTGCGCTCCAGGCTGGGTTTGAGCCCCTGCGCCTCCAGCCAGTCGAGCGTCAGCTGCGCCACTTCCGGCCATTCGGGCTCGCCCACCAGCCAATGGCTCATCGCCTCGAATTCGTGAAACTGGGCTTTGCCGTCGGGGAAGCGGGTGGCGATCCGGCGCACGGTGCCGGGAGGGTTGACGCGGTCCCGCCCGCCAGCGAGCGCCAGCACGGGCGCGGAAATCTTGAACGCGGGGGCGGCGGAATTCATGTTGGGGTCCAGCCACCATTGCACCGTCTCGAAGATGGCGCGCCCCGATTCCGGCACGAACCGCGCGAACGCCCGCCGCGCATCCTCGCGCGACATTCGGTCGAGCGTGGTGCGCCGGGCCACCGGAAAGTCGGGCGCGACGGGCCGGCGGCGGAAATCGCCCAGCAGGGAGACGCCGAAGGCGTTGGCGTGCTCGTCCAGCGTCGTCGCCATCACCCCCCAGGGAGCGGAGGGGGCCAAAAGGACAAGGGCGGCCACCGGCGTGCGCGCCGCCGCGAGCTGGACGATCAGCCCGCCCATCGAATGGCCTACGAGCACCGGCGGCGCCGCGAGATCGGCCACATACTCGCTGAGCGCGGCCGCATAATCGCGCACCCCGGTCTGCGCCAGAACCTCGAGATCGGCCCCGCGCTCGTGGCCGGGAAGGTTCGGCGCATGGGTCTCGAAGCCCGCGGCCTCGAAAGGCGCGCGAAAACCGTCGAACGCCCAGCCGCCGCAAAAAGCGCCGTGCACGAACACCATCGGCGTCGTCAAATCATCAGCCCCTGAACGTTTGAGAATATCCCGATCGCGCTGGCCTCAGCGCCCATGCCCTGCTTCCTCGCGGCGGCGCAGCCACGCGCCCCGCCGCTGAAGCCCCCGACAAAGACCCTCCCAGATAAAGACCGCCAAGGCGAGCCCATTCCACACGACCCGGATCGGCCCCAGCGGATCGTCCGGACCGGGCGCACGGGCGCGAGCGTACGCAGAGTCGGGCGGGCCTACGAGGCGTCAGGCGTGGCGAAGCGCGCAAACCGGCGGGCCACTTCCTCATAGACGGCGCGCTTGAACGGGATGATCAGCTTGGGCGTCTCCGCCAGCGAGGCCCAGCGCCAGAGGTCGAATTCCGGGGTGTGGCGGTCCAGGCGGATGTCCTCGTCGGCGCCGAGGAAGCGCAGCGCGAACCATTTCTGTCGCTGGCCGCGATATTTGTTGCGGTGGCCCAGGGCGGCGCGCACTTCGCCGGGGAAATCATAGGTGAGCCAGTCCGGGCTCTGGTCCAGCACCGCGACCAGGTTGGGGGACACCCCGATCTCCTCCTCGAGCTCGCGCAGCGCCGCATCCTGGAGCGCTTCGCCCGCGTCCACCCCGCCCTGGGGCATCTGCCAAGCATGGCCCCCCGGCAGGCGGGGGCCGCCGACGCGACGGCCAAGGAAAACCTGGCCCGCCCGGTTGAACAGGGCGAGGCCGACATTGGCGCGGTATTGCCCAGCGTCGGTGATGGCCATGCGGCGAAGCTTAACCCGATTTTTCCGCTTGGCGAGCGGCCGGCCAAAAAACGCCCTGAAAAAGGCTGAATTTCAACGCGCCGTCGCGCGCGCGCCCAGCATGGTGGAGGCGGGCGCCAGCACCAGCCCACGGCTCTCCACGCTTTGGGCCCAGAAGCTGATCTGCTCGATCGTGACCGGATAGGCGAAGCCCGCGCCCATCGCCGCGCCGGAGCGCTTGGCCAGCGTCTCGAGGTTCATGAGCTGGTCGTCGATCGCCTCGGCCTCGCGGCGTGCGTCGAGCACGCGGTCGGCGGCGGCGAAGGGCAGGCCCGCGCGCTGGGCCTCCGCGCCCAGCGGCGCCCGCTGGCCGATGCCGTTGGACACAAAACCGAGGCCCCGTTCCTGCAGCGCCTTCACCACCGGCGCGGAGGCCGCCCCCGAAAGCGCAAACCGCCCGCCCTGGTAATTGGAGACGGCGAAATATCCGCTCGCGCGGGACAACAGGTTCTCTAGCTTGGCGATATTGTCCTTGGCGGGGGCGGCGGCGAGCAGCGTCTGGGGTCCGGTGTCGGTGGTTGCGGGGTCGAACGGCTCCATCGGCAGCTCGATCAGCACTTCGTGGCCGCGCGCGCGGGCGGCGTCGATCCATCGCTGCAGGTCCTGCGCGTACGGCACGAAGGACAGCGTGACTTCCGGCGGCAGGTCCTCGATCGCGGCCTGGGTGACGGCGGCGTTGAAGCCGAGCCCGCCCACGACAATCGCGACGCGCGGCTTGCCCGCATCGCCCGCGAACGGGCGGCGATAGGCCTGGAGCGCGGTCGATCCGTCCGGGGCGATGACGGGCAGCGGCCCCATCGGCCCCGGCGCGGTGAGCTTGGCGATTGGAGCTTTGGGCAGGGGTTTGGGCGTATCGGGCGGGGCGGGCGCGTGGGGGATGGGCTGGTCGGCGGCCAGGGGCGGCGCCGCCTCGGCGTCCAGCGCGATTTCCGCCTCGAGATCGGTCCCGCCCGGTTGCAGCACCACCTCGCTGAGGGCGGCGCGAAAGGGCCCGTCGTCGGCGAAGGCGGACCCGTTCAGCGCCACGACGTAGCGCGGGCTAGCGTCCTGCGGGTCCCCGAACAGGTTGATCGCAGCGATCGCGGCCGCGCTAAGGCCCGCGAATGCGCCCAGGCTCAGCACCGCCGGGTGCAGCGCGCCGAGATCGAGCGCGATCGTGGAGGGCAAGAGGCCCGCCCGCGTCGGGGGTGGGGTGCGCCCGCCGGGCTTGGCCTGCTGCGCTATTCTTGCGGCGAAAGAGGGCGGCCCTGGCCGCGCGCGCACGAGGAAGCTCATGACGTCCAATGTCCCTGGCGTGACCTCGAAGAGAATCACGCCAGGGTGAAACTGGCCGCCAGAGGTGAACGGAACGTAACGCCGGCCGGGCGGCCGGCTCGCGTCAGCCCGCCTTGGCGCGCAGCCGCTCCGCCACCAGCCCCTGCTGCAGGAAGTCCATCGCGCGCTTCATCTGGTAATCCTGCTTCTGGTCCCAGTTCGCGGGGGGTTGATCCTCCGGCACGTGGGGCCCGCGGCGCTTGACGCCGGCGTCGTTTTTCAGCGCCCCGCGCAGATCGGCTTCCGAAAGGCCCAGGCGCTTCAGCTTGTCCGCGTTGACCCGCTGCTGGGCCACTTCGATGTCGGGCTCTATGCCGGCCCCCTGGATGGAGCGGCCGGAGGGCGTGTAATACCGCGCCGTCGTCAGGCGCAGCGCGCCCGCGCGCCCGCCCTTCAGCGGAATGACGGTCTGCACCGATCCCTTCCCGAAGGAGGTGGTGCCGATCACCAGGGCCCGCCCGCGGTCCTGCAAGGCGCCCGCCACGATCTCGGAGGCCGAAGCGGAGGAGCCGTTGATCAGCACCACGATCGGCAAGCCGGACAGCATGTCCCCCCGGCGGGCGTTGTAGCGCTCGATCGCGTCCGGCCGGCGCCCGCGGGTGGAGACGACCTCGCCCCCGTCGAGGAAGGCGTCCGACACTTCGATCGCCTGATCGAGCAGCCCGCCCGGATTGGTGCGCAGATCGATCACCACGCCCTTGAGCTTGGCGCCGCCCTGCCGGCGCAGATCGCGCACCGCTTCTTCGAGCGCGTCGCCGGTCTTTTCGTTGAAGGCCGAGATGCGCAGCACGCCGATATCCTTCTCCACCCGCATCGTCACAGAGCGGGGGGCGATGATCTCGCGCACGAGGTTCACGTCGAACGGCTCGGAATTCTCCCGCGCCACGGTGATCAGGATGGAGGTGCCCACCGCGCCGCGCATGCGGCTGACCGCCTCGTTCAGATTGTAGCCGATGATGCTCTCGCCATCGATCGCGGTGAGGTAATCGCCGCCCTGGATGCCGGCGCGGCTCGCGGGCGTATCGTCGATGGGGGACACCACCTTGACGAGGCCGTCCTCGGCGGTGACCTCGATGCCCAGCCCGCCATATTCGCCGCGGGTCTGGACCTGCATGTCCTTGAAATCCTCCGGCGCGAGATAGGAGGAATGGGGATCGAGCGAGGTCAGCATGCCCTGGATCGCCGATTGGATGACCTTTTCGTCCTCCACCTCGGTCACGTATTCGGACTGCACCCGCACGAGCACGTCGGCGAAAACTTCGAGCTGGCGATAGGTGTTGTTGCGCGCGGTGGAATCATCGTCCTGCGCCGACCACGCCAGCGCCCCGACACACGCCGTGACGCCGATGACCGGCGCGATGAACCATCCCATTCGCATCTTCGCATCTCCTCGTGGCGGGTTTCCGGGGCGGGTTTCCCGGCGCGCCTTCCATTCCATCACAATCCAGGGCGCTGCATCGAACCGCGCGCCGCGCGGCGGGCGCGCTCAGCTTCCGTTCGATGCCGCCAGCCACCGTTCGGGATCCACCGCCCGCCCGGCTTGGCGCACTTCAAAGTACAAATCGGGCGCGGGCGCGGCGGACTGGGCCATTTCTCCGATCACGTCGCCCGCTGAAACGCGTTTGCCTGGAGAGGTGAACACGCTGCTTAACCCCGTCAAGATCACAGCGTAACCATCGCCCTGATCCAGGATCAAGATTTTACCGTAGCCGCGGAACGTTCCGGCATAGCCGACGGTTGCCGCCGCAGGCGCTATCACTTTGGCGCCGCTGGCGGTTCTGATCGTCACGCCCTGCGCCCGCCCGCCCCCGGGTGCTGCAGCGCCATAGAGGTTTCGCACATTTCCATCCACAGGCCGGCGCCGCTTGCCGGCCGGCGTGCGCGCCTCCGCGCTCGCGGTCCGGGCTGTGGCCAGCCGCGCGGCCAAATCGCGCAGGCTGCGCGCCTCGCGGGCGAGGGTGGCGGCGAGCGCTTCGGCCTTGCGCGCGTCGCCCGCGAGCGCGGCGCTGCGGCGGGCGGCCTCGGCGCGGCGCGCCTCGGCCTGCGCCCTTCGCCCGGCGAGCGCCTCCTCGGCGGCGGCGAGCGTCGCCGTATGGGCGTTGAGGCGGGTCCGCCCGGTGTCTGCCGCCTGAAGTTCGGCGCGGGTCCGCTCGGCCTCGGCCGCCAGCACGGGGAACGCGGCGCGCCCGACCGCGGCGGCCCTGAACGCGCCCGGGGCAAACGGGGTCGCCGCCGCCCGGTCGGCCTGGATCAGGGTCGCGAGCAGGCGCTCCAGATCGCGCCGCTCGCGCGCCTCCTGGGTCGTGAGCGCCATTTCCCGCAGCGCCAGCGCCGCCACCTCCGCTTCCGCCGCCGTGCGGGCGGCGCGGGCGGCCACGCGGCCGGCCTCGGCTTCCTTTATGGCCGTTTCCTGGGCGCGGACCTGCGCCCCCGCGCGCGCGGCTTCGGCGTTCAGCGCCTGGGCGCGGCGGGCGGCTTCGGCGTGGCGGCGTTCGAGGCTTGCGGCGCTGGGCTGGGCGGGCGCGGCGCGCGCGTCCTGCAGCATGCATGCGGCCAAAGCGAAGCCCGCGCCGATCCTCCATCCATGGCCCATAACCCTAACCGACCTTCGGTCTGCGCGGGACGCTTTAGTCCCGATGGTAGGGATTACCGCTCAAAATGGTCACGGCCCGGTAAATCTGCTCCAGGATCATGACCCGCACCAGCTTGTGGGGCCAGGTCTGGGGGCCGAAGGCCAGGAGGTCGTGGGCGGCCTCCTTCAGCACACGGTCCGCGCCGTCGGGGCCTGCGATCCAGAAACAGAGCGCGGGGGCGCCGGCGTCGCGCCAGCGGGCCAGCCGCTCCGCGAGCCCGCGAGAGCTCCATTGGTCGCCCCGCTCGTCCAGCAGGATGCGCCGCGCCCCTTCGGGCGCGGCCTTAAGCAGCAGGGCGGCTTCGCCCGCCTTGTCGCCCGCCTGGCGGGCCTCGGCCTCGACAATCTCCACGGGCGAAAGCGCAAGCGCGCGGCCGGCGAGGCTCGCCCGCTCCCGATAGGTCTCCGCGAGATCGGCCTCCGGGCCCGGCCTAAAGCGCCCGATCGCGGCCACGCGGATGCGCATGGGGAGGGGCGGTCAGATCGGGGCGGCGCTGGCGGGCGCGGGCGTCCAGATCTTTTCGATATTGTAGAAGCTGCGCACTTCCGGGCGGAACAGGTGGACGATCACGTCCCCCGCATCGAGCAGCACCCAGTCGCAATGGGGCAGCCCCTCGACCCGCACCTTGCTGTGGCCGGCCTCTTTAAGTTTGCGCATCAGATGGTCCGCCAGGGCCCCCACGTGCCGCTGCGAGCGGCCGGAGGCCACCACCAGCACGTCGGCGACCGAGGATTTGCCCCGGATGTCGATGGCCACGATGTCTTCGGCTTTATCTTCGTCGAGGGAGGCGAGGATCAAGTCGGCGGCCTTGTCGGCCGCGTCGCCAACGGGAGAGGCGGTTTCCGGCCCGGGTGGAGGCGCTTCCGCGCTGCTGCGCGGCTCGGGCAAGCGCTCAGGGTAGACCGACAGCACGTATCCCTTCTGCTGCTGTTAGAGAAAGATACTAGCACGCCGCAGGCCGCCGCGAAAGCCGATCCGCTCCCCCCGCTGCGGCGCCGGGTTTCAGGCTTCCACCCCCCGGGCCCGCAGCGCCGTGCTCGAGGCGCCGACAAGCGGGGCGGTGAGCACGACCCAGGCGGGGGGGTTGGCGTGGACGAGGCAGGGGTCGGCGGGCCCGCCCGCCCGCCGGGCGCCGGCGAAGCGCTGGCAGGCCATGGAGGCGCTGGCGCGCGCGCGCGCCCCCGGGCGGGGGAACACCGCCACGGGCGCGGCGTGGAACACCGCTCCCCAGCGCCGCCAGCGGTGGAACTGGCTCAGATTGTCCGCCCCCATCACCCAGACGAAGCGCACCCCCGCAAACCGCGCCTTCACCGCCAAGAGCGTATCGGCGGTGTAGCGCAGCCCCCAGCGGGTCTCGAGGTCGCTCACCACCATGCGCGCGCCGCGCGTCATCGCCGCCGCGCTGGCCATGCGCGCCTCGAGCGGCCGG
>JANNOI010000035.1:0-22205 GCA_031398975.1 Alphaproteobacteria bacterium
GAGTTTTCCGTGAGGGAGCATGGGATCAAGCGCGGCTACACGTGGACGCGGGGCGTTTTGGTCCGGGCGGGCTCGACCGGCGGCGCACGGAGCTGCGCGCGGCGGGCGCGCGCCTGCCGCGGCCGGAGGCGCTCCTCGGGCTCATTCAGCAGCGCTTCGACCGCGCCGGGGAAAATCTCGGCCGGGGGCTGTTGGCCAATACCCGCGCGGCGGAAGCGAAATTCGCCCGCCTCGGCGAGCGGCTGCGCCCCGACGCCCTGCGCCAGGACATCGCGCGCCGGCGCATGCGGGCCGAGGAATTGGGCCAGCGTCTTTCCTCAAGCGCTGCCCGGCTGCTCGAGGCGCGGGGCCGCGCGGCGGCGGCGGCGGGGCGGGTGCTCGAGACCTTGTCCCACAAGAGCGCGCTGGCGCGCGGCTTTGCGCTGGTGGAGCGTAAGAACGGCGCGCTGGTGCGCCGGGCCGACGATCTGAGCGTGGGCGAGCGGGTGCGGCTGCGCTTCGCCGACGGCGAGGCGGGCGCGGTGATCGGGGAAGGGGGCGGCCCCGCCCGGCGCAAGCCCGGGCCCGAGGGGCCGCAGGGCTCGCTGTTTTGAGGATGCGCTTCACGCGGAAAACGCCGATACTGCGCCCGAAACAGGCTGCGCAGGCGTTCTGATGCTCGACCGGACGATGCATTTCGGCGAAGAGGCGGTGCTCCGCTACGGGGACCATGATTACGTGATCGTGCGTCCCGGCCGGTTCGTGCGCTGCGCGGTGACCGGCGCCGCCATCCCGCTCGACGATCTGCGCTATTGGAACGCCGATCTGCAGGAGGCCTATCGCGGCCCCGAAGAGGCGCTGGCGCGCTGGCGGGAGCGCAACAGCTAGATGGCGATGCGGAGGTTGATTGCGGCGGGCCTGGCTTGGCTGTGCGCAGGAAGTGCGGCGGCGCAGACCAGCCCGACGCCCCAGGCGCCCACGCCCCTCGATTGCTTCGGCCATTTCACCCAAGGGGGCTTCGTCATTTGCCGCACCCAGCCCGGGGCGGAAGTGATGGTGGACACCGCGGCCGTGGGGCGGGCGGATGCGCTGGGCTATGTCACGATCGGGTTCGACCGCGACGCCAAGCCTACCGCCCGGATCGAGGTGCGCGAAGCAGGGGGCCGCCTGCGCGTGGGGTTTGACGCCGCCATCGCCCCACGGGCGTTCCGGGTGCAAACCGTCACCGGCCTGCCGCAACAGACGGTGACGCCCAGGGGCGCAGCGCTCCTCGCCCGGATCGAGCGGGAGAGCGCGCTGAAAGCGAAGGCCTTCGCCAGCCGCGCTGTCGCCACCGGCTTCCGCGAGCCCTGGGCCTGGCCGGTGGACGGGATCGTCTCGAGCCCCTGGGGCGCCCAGCGCGTCCTGAACGGCGAAGCCGCCACCCCCCATTACGGCATCGATATCGCCGCCCCCGCCGGCGCGCCCATCCGGGCCCCGGCCTCCGGCATCGTCGCGCTGGCCGAGCCGGACCTGCATTTCGAGGGCGGGCTCGTGATGGTTGATCACGGGCAGGGGCTCGTTTCGCTCTATCTGCACATGAGCCGGGTGAGCGTGAAGGCGGGCGATCTCGTGGTGCAGGGCCAGACGCTCGGCGAAGTGGGCCAGACCGGGCGCGCGACCGGGCCGCACCTGTGCTGGCGCCTCAAATGGCGGGACCGCAACCTCGATCCCTCCCTCGTTCCCCTCGCGGCGCTCCAGCCCGCCCGCGGCGCGGGCGGACGCTAGCGGCGAAAACCGCCTCAGGCCGTTTTCGCCCACGCCTCTTTCGGCCAGCGGCGGTGCACCCAGAACCATTGCTCCGGCGCCTCGCGCACGCGCGCCTCGATGAAGCGGTTGATCGCGACAACCGCGCCCGGTACCGCCTGATCGGCCGGGGCCTTGCGGTCGATCGCAATCGGCTCGTGCACGGTGACGCGGAAGCGCGCGCCCCCGGGCAGGCGGCGCACGGACAAGGGGATCAGCGGAACCCCGAACCGGAGCGCCAGACGGGTGGGCCCGTCGGCGGTCATGGCGGTGTGGCCGAAAAACGGGGCGGCCACGCCCTCATTGTATTTCTGGTCGTTCATCAGCGCCACCGTCTCGCCGCGCATCAAGGCCCGCATAAGCCCCATGCCCCCCTCCCGGCCCTTGGCGGACAAAACCTTCACGCCGTAGCCGCGCCGGATCTCGAGGATGCGGGCGTTGACGAGGGGGTTGTTGGCCGGGCGGTAGGTGATCACGCAGGGCAGGCCCCGCTGGATGATGGCGCGCGCCATCACCTCGAAGGTCGCGAAATGGCCGGAGATGAACACCGCGCCCTTGCCGCTCTCGCGCACCTGGTCGAGGATCTCCCCGCCCACCAGCTCGGCGCGCCCGTCCCCGGCGCGGAAATCGATCGCCTCCAGATTGGGAAACTCCCCCGCCACCCGGCCAAGCTGGGCCCAATGGGCGATCGCGAGCGCGCGCCGCCACGCCTCGCTCTCCTCCGGATAGGCGAGGCGCAGATTGTTCAGCACCGTGCGGTGCGCGGGCGCGAGGGGGCCCAGCCGCGCCAGCCAATCGGCGCCCGCATCGGAGGCGCGGTCGATCGGCATGGCGTTGAAATGCTTGAGCAGGCGGTCGAAGGCGAACGCCTCCAGCCGAAATGCGAGCGTGATTTTCGCCGAAACCGCCATGGCCGGGATCTAGCCCGCTTCGCGGGGCCGCGCGAGCGGCGGCAGAAGGCGCGTCATCACCTCGTCCAGCTGAGCCTCGTCGGCGAACCGCGCCGCCACCGGCGCCTGCGCGACCTTCTCCCGCCAGGGGGCGGGCAGGCGGACATGGTCCTTCTCCGTCGTGATGAGGCGCGCGCCCCGTTCCTGCGCCAGCCGATCGAGGAAGGCGAGGTCGCGCAGGGTGAAAGGGTGGTGATCGGGGAAGGGGACGGTCTCGACGATCCGGGCGCCTGCCCGCTCGAGCGCGGCCACGAATTTCGCCGGCCGGCCGATGCCCGCAAACGCCACCAGCGGCCCCTCCGGGGGCGGGGCGAGCGGCTCGAGCGCAGCGCGCAGCACCGGCGCGAACCCCTCCAGAAACGCCGCCTCCAGCGGCGAGGCCAGCGACGGCAGCATCAGGACCGCCCCCTGCGCGCGCGCCAGCGCCCCCCGCAGCCGCTCCCGCAAGGGCCCCGCGGGAAACACACGGCCATTGCCGAGCCCGGTCTCGGCGTCGAACACCAGAAGCGAGGCGTCCTTGCGCAGCGAAGGGTTCTGGAACCCGTCATCCATCACCAGAATGTCGGCGCCGGCGGCGATCGCGGCGAGCGCGCCGGCGCCGCGGTCGCGCGCCACCCAGGTGGGGCGGTCGCGGGCGTGCAGCAGCGCCTCGTCGCCGACATCGGACGCGTCATGGGCTGCAGGATCGACGCGCAGCGGTCCCCGCGCACGCCCGCCATATCCGCGCAGCAGAATGTGCGCGGCCCAGCCGCGGCGCTCGAGCCAAGCCGCCACTGCACGCGCCACCGGCGTTTTGCCCACCCCGCCCAACGTCACATTGCCGATGCACACCACCGGCACGCTGACAGAAACAGCCCGGCCGCTGCGCAGGCGGTGCTCCCCTGCGGCGGCGTACGCCCATCCTAAAGGGGTAAGCAGCGCGCGGATCACCGGCGCGGCATCCCGGCCCTCGGTCCGGCTCCAGAATTCAGGCGGCCGCATCGGATTCCGGCGGCAGCAGGGCGAGGAGGGCTTCTACGGTCTGCGTCAGCGCGTCCTCGGCGCCGCGGAGCGCGCCGGTTGCGGCCGCGACCATCCGCGCACGCGCGGGCGCCGCGCTCCACAAGGCTTGGACGGCGGCGACGATCCCTTCGGCGTCGCGCACGGTCGCCATGCCTTGGGCGCTTTCGAGCTGGGCGAACACGTCGGCGAAGCTCTCGGTGTAGGGGCCGGACAGCACGGCCGAGCTTGCGCGAGCGGGCTCGACCGGGTTGTGGCCTTTCAGCGTGGGCAGCAGGCTTCCGCCCATCAGCGTGACCGGCGCAAGCGCAAACGCCGCGCCGAGCTCGCCCAGCGTGTCCAGCACATAGACGCTCGTATCGCCGGCCATCGCCTGGCCCAGCGCGCGCCGCGGCGCGCCTCCCGCAAGCGCGGCCACGCCCGCCCCGCGTTCGGGGTGGCGCGGCGCGAGAACCAGCAGCGCGTGGGGATGCGTCTCGCGCAGGCGGGCGTGCGCGGCGAGCACGATCTCGTCCTCGCCCTTATGGGTGCTGGCGGCGAGCCAAGTGGGGCGCCCGGCTGCGGCGGCGCGCCAGGCCGCCAGCAGAGCCGGGTCCGGCGTCGGCGCGCCGGCGGCGAGCTTCAGATTGCCGATCGCGGGCACGCGCGTGCGGGCGAGCGTGGAAAGCCCCGCCGCGGTCGCCTGGTCGGCCGCGAGGATCACGGAAAAGCGCGACAGAAGACGCGCCGCGCTCGCCGGGGCGCGCGCCCATGCCGAAAGGCTCGCCGCGTTCATCCGGGCGTTCACGAGCGCGAGCGGCGCGCCGGAATCGGCCGCGGTCAGCAGCAGGTTGGGCCAAAGCTCGCTTTCGGCGAACACGGCGAGATCGGGGCGCCAATGGGCGATGAAGCGCCGCGCGGGGCCGATGGCGTCGATCGGGGCGAATTGGTGGAGCGTGCGGGGCGGGGCCGCCCGCGCCAGCAGCGCCGCGGAGGTGCGGGTGCCGGTGGTGATCACGAAGGCGAGCCCGCCCCGGCGCGCCGCCAGCGCCTCACGCACCTGCAGCAGCACCATCGCCTCCCCCACGCTCGCCCCGTGCAGCCACAGCAGGGGCCCGGGCGGGCGCGGCGCGCTGGCGCGCCCGAAACGCTCCGGCAGGCGCGCGCGATCCTCCTTGCCGGCGTGCGCGCGCACCGCCAGCGCCGCCCCCGCCAGCGGCCGCACGGCGCGCCCCGCCAAACGGTAGAGCGTCAAAGCGGGCGGGAGGCTCATGGTGCGGCCGGGGCCGCGGGGTCGCGCGGCGCCGCCGGCGCCGGCGCGATGGGGGCGTGGCCCGTCCGCGCGTCCGCCTCCGCGGTCAGGCGGTTGAGTTCGGCCTCGAGCGCGCCGCGCGCGGCCTCGAGATCGTCCTCGCGGCCCACATGCATCGGCGCGCCCCACACATAGGCGCCGCGCCCGAACGGGAACGGCGCCACCATCCGGTCCCAGCCGCCCGAAAGCGCGCGCGGCCGGACGGACCACGCCATGCACACGATCGGCGCCCCCGAAAGGCGGGCGAGCTGCACCGCCCCGGCGCTGGCGCGCATGCGCGGCCCCCGCGGCCCGTCCGGCGTGATGCACACCGCGCCCCCGGCGCTCAGATGCGCCAGCATGGCGCGCATCGCCTCGAAGCCGCCCTTGCGCTTGGCGCCCTTGGCGGTGGAGCCCCGGATCACCGGCGCGCCTAGGGTGCGCGAGACATGCGCCACCACCCCGCCCTCGGGCGACCGCGAAATCAGTATGCGCGGATCCTGGCCCCCCCGGCCCACCGCCCAGCCCTCGCGCACCAGCAGGATGCGGCCATGCCAGATGCACACGATCACCCCGCCCCCCTCGCGCCAGATCCGCTCCACATGGGCCCGGCCCACATGCGTCCAGCGCGTCGTCGCGCCCACGGCCCGCAGATAGAAGCCAAGCGCTACCCCGATCAGAAGCTGGACGCGCGGAGATCGCAAAAGGCGCTTGAGCATGGCCATGAAGGGGGAGCCACGGCTTCACCCGGGCGCGGTTTCTCCCTATAGGCTGCCACGCTTTCCCCGACTAGGCGCCCGCTTGACCCAATCCCCGCGTTTCGAGATCGCCACGCCCGCTGGACGCCGGCGCGCGCGCCACGATTTGATGTGGACCGACCACGGCTTCCTGCGGGTGATGTTCCAGAACCTGCACTGGATCTCGCCGGAAATGGCGCGCGCCAATCAGCCCGCGCCGGAGCACATCGCGCGCTACGCGAAAGCGGGGATCCGGACGATCCTCAATCTGCGGGGGGAGAACGATAACGGCCCCTACCTCCTGGAGAAGGAGGCGTGCGCGGCGGCCGGGATCGCGATGGTGGATTTCCCCGTGAAGTCGCGCGATGCGCCGGCCAAGCGCCACGTCTCCGGGGCCAAGACCTTGTTCGAGACGATCGCCTATCCCGCGCTGATGCATTGCAAGTCCGGCGCGGACCGGGCGGGGCTGATGAGCGTGCTCTACGCCCATTTCCGCCTGGGCCTGCCCGTGGCGGAGGCGATGGAGCAGCTCTCGCTGAAATACCTGCACGTGCGCCAGGGCAAGACCGGGGTGATCGACTTCTTCTTCGAAACCTATCTGGCCGAGACGAACGGGGGAGAAAAGCCGCTGCTGGCCTGGGTGGAGGAGGATTACGATCCCGCCGCACTCAAGGCGAAATTCCTCTCCGAATGGTGGGCGAACATCCTGGTGGACAAGGTGCTGCGGCGCGAGTGAGGCTTTCTCAGCGCTGCGGCTCGTCCTCTTTGGGGGCGGCGCTTTTCTGCTTTTCCTGGATCGAGAGCGCGGTGATCCGCCAGCCGGCGGCGGTGCGGGCGAGACGATGCTCTTCGCTCGCCCACGTCTCGCGCGGTTCGCCCGCCCCCTCGCGCGCGGAGGCCCGGACCCAGGAATAGACTTGCGACCGCACCACCGCCACATCCCCCTCCAGGCGCACCACATGGCTCCCGCGCAGGTGGAAGCTTTGCCCCTCGGGTCCCAGCGCGCGCCGCCACTGCGCGATCAGGGCGTCGGCGGAATAGCGGATCGGGCGGTTCTTCTCCGCGGAGACGTCCACGTCGAGCTGGTTGGCGAACAGGGCGCGCGCCTCGGCCCAGGCCTGGCGGTCGCGCGCGTCGTCAAGGGCGTTGCTGAGCGCGACGAGTTCGGCGGTGTCGGTCAACCGTTCGATCTCGCGCGCGGAGGCGGGAGCGGCGGCGGGGGCGGGCAGGGGCGGGGCGGCGGCCTCCGGCGCGCACGCGGCGAGCGCCGCCAAGGCGGCAAAGATGAAAGCGCGGCCCATCCCTGTTCCCCGATGCTCGCCTCAGCCGGACACAGGCGCCTAGCGCTGGGCCCGGGAGGCGTCCCTGATCTGCCGGAATTCCGCTCCCGCGCGCCAGTTCGGCCAAAGGTCCCCGTCCGCGAGCGTACGCCCCACCCCATAGAGGAGTTCCAAGTCCTGCGTCGCCCCGCTCAGATCCCATCGTGGATCGAATTCGTCGGCCGGCTTGTGATAATGCTTGGCGACGTAATCGTCCTCGAGCGCTTTGCCGCGCGCGCTTCCGCCGCTGACCAGATCGACGCCGCCCGAGGCGAACAGCGCCGGCACGCCGACCTTGGCGAGGCTGAAATGGTCGGACCGGAAATAGGAGCCGCGCTCGGGGAAGGCCTCCTGCTCGACCCGGCGGCCCTGCTTGGCGGCCTCCACGCGCAATACGTCCTCAAGCTCGGACTTGCCGAACCCCACCACCGCCACGTCGAGCGTGGGCCCGAAAATCGGCAGCCCGTCCATGTTCAAGGCCGCCACCGTCTTGGCGAGGGGAAATACCGGCTGCTCGGCATAATAGGCGGAGCCCAGCAGGCCCTGCTCTTCGGCGGTCAGCGCCAGAAACGCCACGGTCCGGCGCGGCGGGGGCCCGGCGGCGAAGGCGCGCGCAAGCTCGATCAGCCCCGCAATCCCGGTCGCGTTGTCGAGCGCGCCGTTGCATATATCGTCCCCGTCCACCGCGCCGCAGCGCCCCAGATGGTCCCAGTGGGCCATGTAGAGCACGACCTCCTCGCCCGCCTGCGCGCCCTGCACGATCCCCAGCACATTGTTGGACGTCGTCTCCTTGAAGACGAGATCGAGCGTGACGGAGGCCTTTAGATTCATCGCGCGGGCCTTGAAGCCGGGTTGCTGCGCGCGCGCTTTGAGATCGGCGAAATCCAGGCGGGCGCGGGCGAACAGGTCCGCCGCCATCGGCGTGGAGATCCAGCCCTCCACCGCCACGCGCGAGCCGCCCCGGTCGGGCCGCACCATGTCGAATTGCGGGCCCGTCCAGGAGCTTTGCACTACCGCCCACGGATAGGCCGCGGGCGCGGGCTCGTGGATCACCAGCGCGCCGGCGGCGCCCTGGCGGGCGGCCTCCTCGAACTTGTAGGTCCAGCGGCCGTAATAGGTCATCGCCTTGCCGTCGAACAGGGCATGGGGCGCGCCGTCGAAATCGGGGTCGTTGACAAGGATGACGGCGATCTTGCCCTTGATGTCTGCGCCCTCGTAATCGTTCCAGCCCTTTTCGGGCGCGACGATCCCGTAGCCTACGAAGACGAGCGGAGCGTTTTGCAGCGTCACCTGCGCCTGCATGCGGCGCGTGAACACCACGTGCTGATCCTTGTACGCGTACGCCTTCGCGCCGTCGGCTCCGGCGACCGTCAGCGCGGGCGCGCCGCGCAGCTCGGCCTGGACGAGCGGCGTGGGCTGCAGCCATCCGCCGTTGACGCCGGGCTTCAGGCCTGCCGCCGCGAAGGCGCCCGTCACATAGGCCAGCGTCTTTTCTTCCCCCGGCGAGGCGGGCTCGCGCCCTTCGAACGCGTCAGACGCGAGGGTCTCGATATGGGCCTTGAGCGCGGGCGGGCTCATCGGGGCCGGGCTTGCGGGGTTTAGCGAAGGCGCGGGGGCCGAGGGGCGGGGCCCGCCCGCGGCGCAGCTCGCCAGCAGCGTGAAACACAGGGCCTGCAGCGCCATCCGCAAACACATCGGACTTGTTTTTCCTTCCAACGCCCAGGACCACGCAGGCCGTACGTTTTAGGTGGGCTTCGGACAGGCGTCAAAAGCCCTATCGCAGTGCGCGCTTACGCCAAAGTGGCCATCATATAGCGCGCAGCGACGCCCTCTACGGCTAGGGCCGCGGCCACCTTCTCCGCGTCCGGCGCGCCGGCGGTGAGCAGGGCTTGGCCGTGCATGCCGGCGGCGATGAACAGGCAATCGAGCCCTTCGGCCTGGGCCCCCGCCACGTCGGTGCCGATGCCGTCGCCGATGGCGAGGATGCGAGCGCGGGCGAGCGGACGCCCGGCCGCCCGGTCCGCAGCCGCGTAGGCCAGGCGGTAGATCGGGGGATAGGGCTTGCCCGCCATCACCACCCGGCCGCCGAGCGCCGCATAGTCACGCGCCAGCGCCCCCGCGCACCAGACCAGACGGTCCCCCACGCGCACCACGATGTCGGGATTGGCGCATACGAGCTCGAGGTCGCGTGCACGCGCCGCGCCCAGCAGATCGGCATAATCCTCCGGCGTCTCTGCCCCCTCATGGGTAAGCCCGGACACGGCCACGAAGCGCGCCGCCGCCAGATCCTCGCTGCGCGTCAGCGCAAGGCCCTCCCACAGCGCGCCGTCCTCGGGCGGGCCGATCTTGTACATCGGGCCGGGGGCGCGGGCGGCGAGTTCGGTGCGGATGGCGTCCCCGGAGGTGGCGATAGCGTCCCAGCAGGCGCGCGGGGCGCCCAGGCGCTCGAGCTGGCCGGGGATCGGATCGTTCGGCTTGGGCACGTTCGAGACCAGCACCACGATCTTGCCCGCCGCGCGCGCGGCCTTCAGCGCCGCCACCGCCGGGGGAAAGGCCGCGCGCCCATCGTGGAGCACGCCCCAGATGTCGCAGAACACGGCGTCGTACCCGTCGAGCAGCGTGGCGAGATCGGGCGCAAGCTCCGGCATGGTTCAGGCCTTCGCAGCGGCGGGCAGGCGCGCGCGCACCAGAGCGGTGAACGCCTCGATCTCGGCCGGGCCCGCCTTTTCGGCGTTGAACACAAGGTCGGCGAACGGCTTTTGCGGCGCGACGTAACGCTCGTGCATCGGCGCGGTGGTGGTGTTGAATTGCGCGCGCACGCTTTCGGGCGTCCGGCCGCGCTCGGCGACGTCCCGGGCGAGGCGGCGCGCCAGGCGCACGTTTTCCGGGGCCTCCACAAACACGCGCAGGTCGAACGCCGCGCGCAGCGCCGGGGAGGCCAGCGTGAACAGGCCCTCCACGATCACCACCGGCGCGGGGGCCGCGGCTTGGCGTTCAGGGCGGCGTGTATGGGTGGTGAAATCATAGAGCGGTTTCTCGAAGGGCAGCCCGGCGCGCGCGCGGGCGAGATCGGCGAGCAGGGCCGCATGGTCCTTAGCGTCGGGGGTGTCGAAATTGTGGGTGGCGGCGTCGAAGCGGGGATAGACGCTCGCGCAATGATAATAATCGTCCTCCTCGATCACCATCGTGGCGGGAAACGCGCCGGACACGGCGCGCGCCAGGGTGGTTTTCCCCGCCCCGGAGCCGCCTGCAATGCCGATGAGGAAGGCCATGCCCCCGGCATCGCGCGGCGCGGAGGCCTGCGTCAAGCGGGTGATCGATTTAGCCTGGCGCGGCGGCGTGCAGGCTGAAGCCGGGCGGGGGCGCGGTCTCTTCCATCAAGCTTTCCTTGATCGCGCGCGGCGCCCCGAACAGGTGGCCCTGCGCGAAGGGCGCCTCGATCTCCAGGATCTCCAACACCGCCGCCTCGTCCTCGATGCGCTCTGCGATGAGATCGACGCCGTGGCGGGCCAGCACGGCCACGACGTCGCGGTGGCTGATCTCGCGCATGATGTTGGAGCGGGGACGCACGCCGTCGCGGATCAATTGCTCGATCAGCACCCGCGCCTGGGCTTTGAGGAATTTCACCCCCGCGCGCTCGAGGTCCACGAGGTCGACGCCCATGTCGGCGACCTTGTCGATCGAAAACCGGAAGCCGAGTTCGGCCAGCCGGCCCATGGCGCGCGCCTCGGCCGCGCCGCGCGCGTCGAAAGCCGCTTGGCTGATCTCGAAAATGAGCGCGCCCGCGAGGTCGCGGTTCTCGTGCATGAAGGCGAGGAAATGCGGGAAGAAGCCGTCGTCGGAGAGCGAGCGCGGCGAGAGGTTGCAGAAGATGCCCACGCGCCGATCCTGCTTGGCGAGCCGGCGCACCAATTGCACGCACCGGAACAGAAGCGTGTTGTCGATCGTGCGCATCAGCCCCGCGGCGTCCGCGGCGGGCATGAATTCATTGGGCAGGACCACGCGGCCGGTGACGTCCTTCAGCCGGGTGAAGCCTTCGTAAAAGACCGTGCGCCGCTGCGGCAGCGACACGATCGGCTGCAGGTGCAACTCGATGCGGTTCTCCGCCAGCGCCTCGCGCACGATATCGATGGGGCCGCGCTCGCGCAGCGATTGGGGCCCCGCCACGCGGCGCACCTCCTCGATGCGGGCGTCCATGGCCTGGCCCAGCTTGTCGACCAATTGGTCGATCAATTGAGCCTCTACGCGCTGGGGCTCGGGCCGGCGTTCGGCGTGGGCCTCGGCGGCGTGCTCCAGGCGAGAGAGATTGGCGCCCATGGCGTCAAGGTCTGCGGCGAATTCGCGTTGGTGGGCGCGCATCCGCTCGATCTCGCTGAAGATGCGCCTCTCGAGCCGCTTCTCCACGGATTTGACCGCTTCCGCCCCGGCCGCGATCGTCAGCCCGGCATGGGTGATGGCGCAGGCGGAGAACAGCGCAATCCCGCCCAGGCTCGCGCCCGCGGAATCGGCCCCGCCGACGCGCGCCAGCGCAATGCCCACCGCCATCGAGATCACGGCGTAGGAGAAATAGAACAACGCATGGGCGAGGGCGGGCATGGGCCCCTACAGGCAGAATCGCTACCCCACTATCCCACACCCCGCCCGGTTGCCGGAGCGTTAAGCCTAAATCCTCACAAGCGGGCGCCTCAATCCTTGGCCCGCTCGACATAGGAGCCGTCCTCGGTGGAGACGACGACGCGCGTCCCCGCCTCGATATGGGGCGGCACCATGGTGCGCACGCCGTTGGAGAGGCGCGCGGGCTTGTAGGAGGAGGACGCCGTCTGGCCGCGCACGACCGGCTCGGTCTCCACGATTTCGAGCGCCACCCGCGCCGGCAGATCCACCGCCAGCGCCTGGCCGTCGAACAGGGTGAGCGACACCTCCATCTCGGGCGCCAGATAGGCGGCGTCGGCGCCCATCATGTCTTTGGTTACGGTGACCTGATCGTAGGTGTCGGGGTTCATGAAGACGAAGCCCTGGTCCCCGTCCTCGTAGAGGTAGGTGTGCTTGGTTTCTTCGACGAACGCCTTTTCCACCCCGTCCGTGGTCTTGTAGGTGGTCTGGGTTTTCACCCCGTCGACGATGCGGCGCATGGTGATCGTGGTGGTGGGGGTGCCCTTGCCGGGGCGGAAGCTCTCCGCGCTCAGCACCACGTAAAGCTTGCCGTCTTCGTGCTCGAGCACGTTGCCCTTGCGTACTTCGCTGGCGATGACCTTGACCAATGCTGACGCCTTCGTGCTTGCGGGCTAAACCAAATCAGCGCGAGGTCATACCCGCATCGGCCCGCCGGGCCAAGCCTCGCCCCGGACGCCCGCCCATCCCCCTCCGCGCAGCTTCCCCCTGGTGGCGACCCGACATCCACGCCGACCGGCGCCCGCTTCTGCTGGCGCGGGCCGCGATCACGCGCGCGGCGCGCAGCTATTTCGAGGGGCAGGGCTTTATCGAGGTGGAGTGCGGGGCGCTGCAGGTCTCGCCCGGGAACGAGGCGCATCTGCACGCCTTCGCCACCGAGCGGCGCGACGAGGCCGGCCGGCGGGACCGGCTCTATCTGCACACCTCGCCCGAATTCGCCTGCAAGAAGCTCCTGGCCGCCGGGGAGCGGGCGATCTTCGACGTCGCGCGCGTCTACCGCAATGGCGAGCGCGGGCCCCTGCACGCGCCTGAGTTCACGCTGCTGGAATGGTACCGGGCCGAGGCGCCGCTCGCGGCTGTGATGGAGGATGCGATGGCGCTCGCGCGCGCGGCCGCCCACGCCGGGCGGGGCGTGCTGGAGCATCGCGGCCGGACCTGCGACCCGGGCCTTGACCCCGAGCGGCTGACCGTGGCGGACGCGTTTGCGCGCCTCGCAGGGGTGGCCCTGTTCGAGACCTTCGACGCCGCCGGCGTGGACCGCGCGGCGCTCGCGGGCCAGGCGCGCGGGGCCGGGGTGCGGGTGGGGGAGGGGGACACCTGGTCGGACCTGTTCAGCCGAATCCTGGTGCAGCGCGTGGAGCCGTTCCTGGGCCTTGAGCGGGCGTGCCTCCTGCACGATTACCCGATTCCCGAAGCGGCCCTGGCTAGGCGTTCCCCAAAAGACCCCCGCGTCGCGGAGCGGTTCGAGCTTTACGCCTGCGGGGTAGAGCTGGCCAATGGCTTCGCCGAACTGACCGACCCGGGAGAGCAGCGCGCCCGCTTCGAGGCGGAGATGGCGGAGAAAGCCCGCCTCTATGGCGAGCGCTACCCGATCGATGAGGATTTCCTCGAGGCGCTCGCGACGATGCCAGACGCCTGCGGGGCGGCGCTTGGGCTCGACCGGTTGGTCATGCTCGCGTGCGGGGCGGCCCATATCGACGACGTGATCTGGACGCCCGCCCCGCCGCCGCCCATCCTATCAGGGCCGATCTAGCGCCATGGCCGCCCAACCCCTGCGCACCGCCGAGCAGCTGCTCGAAGCCGGACTGATCGCCGCGGCGGACCTCGAGACCGTGCGCGCCGTGACCGGGACCTATCCGGCCGCCCTGCCCGAGGCGCTGGTGGCCCTGATCGACCGCGAGGACCCGAACGACCCGATCGCGCGCCAGATCGTGCCGAGCGCGCTGGAGCGCACAATCGCGCCGGAAGAGCTCGCCGATCCGACCGGCGACGGCGCCCATTCGCCGGTTCCGGGCGTGGTGCACCGCCATGGCGACCGCGCGCTGTTGAAGGTGGTGCAGGTATGCCCGCTCTATTGCCGCTTCTGTTTCCGGCGCGAGACGGTGGGGGCCGGCGCCCTGAGCCCGGCCGAGCTGGACGCCGCTCTGGCCTACATCGCCGGCCGCCCGGAAATCTGGGAGGTGATCCTCACCGGGGGGGACCCGTTTATGCTGCCGGCCGCCAAGGCCCGCGCCCTGACGCAGCGCCTGGCCGCGATCGCGCACGTGCGGGTGATCCGCTGGCACACCCGCATGCCGGTAGCTGATCCCGGGCGCGTCGACGCCGCCTATGCCGAGGCTTTGGCCGCGCCGGGCAAGGCGGTTTACGTCGCCGTGCACGCCAACCACCCGCGCGAGCTGAGCCAGGCGGCGCGCGCCGCCTGCCGCCGGCTGATCGGCGCGGGCGCGACTTTGGTGAGCCAGACGGTGCTGCTGAAGGGCGTCAACGACGATCTCGAGACGCTTTCGGCGCTGATGCGCGGCTTCGTCGAGACCGGGGTGAAACCCTATTACCTCCACCACCCCGACCTCGCCCCCGGCACCGGCCATTTCCGCGTCGGCCTGGAGGAGGGGCGCGCGCTGGCGCAGGCGCTGCGGGACACGTTGTCGGGCTTGTGCCAGCCCACCTATGTGCTCGACATCCCCGGCGGGGTCTCCAAGGCGCTGTCGGCGGCGAGCGAGGTGGAGGGCTCCGCCGTGCGGGGTAGGGATGGCGTCTGGCGGCCCTATCCCCCCGCTGCCGCGCCGGGGTGAAGCGTGCTAGGTAGCCCGAATGCGGGGCGGAGGCGTTTTGATGTCGGCACAGGCGAAGGCGGCCCCGCGTATGACGGCCCCGGCGATCCGCGCCCGCAAAGGCGACGCCCCGATCGTATGCCTGACCGCCTATAGCGCGCCGATGGCCGCGCTTCTCGATCCCCATTGTGACGTGCTGCTGGTGGGGGATTCGGTGGGCATGGTCGTCCACGGCCTGCCCGACACGGTGGGCGTGACGATGGAGATGATGATCCTGCACGCCAAGGCCGTGATGCGCGGCGCGGCCCGGGCGCTCGTGGTCGTGGACATGCCGTTCGCCAGCTATGAGGCGAGCCCCGAGCTTGCGTTCGCCAACGCCGCGCGCCTCCTGAAGGAAACCGGCTGCCAGGCGGTGAAGGTGGAGGCGGGCCCCGAGGTCGCGGCCACGATCGGCTATCTGACGGCGCGGGGGGTGCCGGTGATGGGCCATGTGGGCCTGCGGCCCCAGGCCGTGCACGCCGAGGGCGGCTTCCGCGCCAAGGGCCGCGACGCGGGCGAGCGCGCCCGCGTGCTGGAAGAGGCCCGCGCCGCCGCCGCCGCCGGGGCGTTCGCGATCGTGGTGGAGGGGGTGGCGGCCGACCTTGCCGAAGCGGTGACGGCGGCGATTTCTGTCCCGACCATCGGCATCGGCGCGGGCGCGGCCTGCGACGGCCAGATCCTGGTGGTGGACGACATGCTAGGCCTGTTCGACTGGACCCCTAAATTCGTGCGCCGCTACGGCGATCTGCGCGCTTTGATCTCGGGGGCCGCCGCCGCCTACGCCCAAGACGTCCGCGACCGCCGTTTTCCCGCCGCAGCCGAGACCTATGTGTTGGGCCCGTCGCCGAAACGGCGCGTTGCCGAGGAGGACGAGCGCCGCTAGCGTGCGCCCGCTTTCGCGCCCCGCCCCGCCCGGCGCCACCAAGAGGCCGCCTTCCCGTGACCGACCTGTTCAACGAAGTCGAGGAGACGCTCCGGCGCGAGCGCTATGCCGATTGGGCGCGGCGTTACTGGATATGGGCGGTGGCGGCGGTGGGGGTGCTGCTGGGCGGTTTGCTGGCCTATGAGGGCTACAGATATTGGAGCCGCGGGCGCGCGGAGGTCGCCTCCGCGGAGTTCGACGCCGGCGCGAAGCTTTTGGCCGCGGGCCAGATTGAGGAGGCCGAACGCCATTTCGCCGCCCTCGCAGACCGCTCCGGGGGGGGATACAAGGCGCTTTCGCAGCTGCAGCGGGGCGGCGCGCTGCTCGCCCAGGGCGACGCCGCCGGCGCCGTCGCCGCGTTCGAAGCCGCCGCCAAGGCCGCGCCCGATCCCGTATTCAAGGACCTCGCCACCCTGAAGGCCGCCTACGCCGCCGCCGACACCGCCAGCGTTCAGGCCCTGGAGACGCGGCTGAAGCCGATGATCGACGCCGGCGGGGCGTTCAGCTATCAGGCGCGCGAGCTTCTGGGCGTAAAGGCCTATGAGGCGGGAGATGTGCAGCGGGCGCGCCGGGAATTCAATTATCTGGACCTTGCGCTCGAAGCGCCGGAGGGGGTGCGCGAACGCGCCGGGCTTGCGCTCGCCGTGCTCGGTCCCGAAGGCCAGAGCCCGGGCCCGGAAACGCCCGCTTCACAGCCCCAGCCTGAAGGGCAAGCCGCTGAGCCCGAGACCGCGCCGCAGACGGGAGACAGGACGCAATGAATTCATCCCGGGTGCTGGCGGCTTTGGCGGCCGCGGCGACGCTTTCGGCCTGCTCCACGGTTCGGGCGATCAATCCCTTCGACGACGCCCCGAAAAAGGCCGCCCGCCAGGCGGACGCCGAGGGCCGCATCTCGATCCTGACATTCGAGCAGCGCCTGGAGACCGATCCAAAGCTCGCCGGCCGGGTCCCCGCCATCCCCGCGCCCGCCGAGGCGCCCGATTGGAGCCAGCCGGGCGGGGAGGCGGACAATTCCCCCCTCCACGGCGCGTTTTCCGCAGACCCGAAGATCGCCTGGCGCGAAAAGGCCGGCCCCGGCGCCAGCAAACGCCAGCGCGCCGCCGCCCCGCCGGTGGTGGCCGGCGGCAAGCTTTTCGTGATGGACGCCGAGCTCGAGGTCCACGCCTACGACGCCGGCAGCGGACGCACCCTTTGGTCCAAGCCGCTGCGCGCGCGCAAGGCCCGCGACGGCGCCGCGATCGGCGGGGGCGTCGCGACCGGGGACGGCAAGGTGTTCGCCACCAGCGGGTACGGTTCGATCGTCGCGTTCGACGCCGTCACCGGCGCGGAGGCCTGGCGCGCCGATCTCCCCGCGCCCTTCCACGCCGCGCCCACCTTCTCCGGCGGGCGGGTGTTTGCGGTGACCAATGACAGCGAGCTGATCGCCTTCGACGCCGCCAACGGCCAGGTGCTGTGGACCCACCAGGCGATCGCCGAGCCTGCGCGGATCCTCGCCGCCTCCAGCCCCGCCGTGGTCGGCGACATGGTGATCGCCCCGTTCGCCTCCGGCGAAGTGGTGGCGCTGCTGACCGCCAATGGCCGCCGCCTCTGGGTGGACGCGCTGACGCGGGCCGGGCGCCTTACCTCGCTTTCGGCCATCAACGACATCGCCGGGCGCCCCGTCGTGTCGGACGGGGTGGTGTACGCCGTCAGCCATTCGGGCGTGCTCGCCGCGATCGACCAGCGCACCGGCCAGCGGGTCTGGGCGCGCGGGGTCTCCTCCACGCAGACGCCGTGGGTGGCGGGCGACACGCTGTTCATCCTGAGCGTAGACGGCGAGCTCGCGGCGCTCGAAAAGACCACCGGCTCGGTGTTCTGGGTCAAGCAATTGCGCCGCTACACCGAAGAGGACGACAAAAGGGGCCGCATCTCCTGGTCGGGCCCCATTCTTGCGGGCGGCCATCTTGTGCTGGCCTCCTCCGAGGGCGATCTCGTGCTCATGGCGGCCGACACCGGCGAGCAGACGCGGTCGTTGAAGCTGGGCGGGCCGGTATTTGTGCCCCCGATCGCGGCGGGGGGCATGGTGTACGTGATCACCGATGAGGGCCGCATCATCGCGCTGCGCTGAAAGAACCAGGCCGCTCATGCCGCTCAAGCTCGCCATCGTCGGGCGCCCGAATGTCGGCAAGTCGACCCTGTTCAACCGCCTGGCCGGCAAGAAGCTCGCCATCGTGGACGATACGCCCGGCGTGACCCGCGATCGCCGCCACGCGGCCGGGCGCCTCGCCGGGCTCGACCTCGATCTGATCGACACCGCGGGCTTCGAGGACCTGACCGACGAGAGCCTCGCCGCGCGCATGCGCCGCCAGACCGAGGCCGCCATCGCCGAGGCGGAAGTCGTGCTGTTCCTGATCGACGCGCGCGCGGGGGTGACGCCGCTCGACGAAACCTTCGCCGAAGTGCTGCGCCGCGCGGACAAGCCGGTGATCCTGGCCGCCAACAAATGCGAGGGCAAAGCGGGCGAGGCGGGTTGGCTCGAGGCCTATGCGCTGGGCCTGGGCGAGCCGCTGGCGCTCTCGGGCGCGGAGGGGGACGGCATGTCCGATCTCTATGCGGCCCTGGTCGCCGTCCAGGAGGGGCGCGACGCGGAAGAGGCCGCCGAGGCGGGGCTCCGCCCGATCCGGCTCGCGGTGATCGGGCGCCCAAACGCGGGCAAATCCACCCTCGTCAACGCCCTCCTGGGCGAGGACCGCATGCTCACCGGCCCCGAGGCCGGCATTACCCGCGATTCCATCAGCGTGGACTGGGTCTGGCGGGAGCAGAGCTTTCGCCTGTTCGATACCGCCGGCATGCGCCGCAAGGCGCGCGTGGAGGGAAAGCTCGAGCATCTTTCGGTATCGGACACGCTGCGCGCGATCCGCTTCGCCGACGTCTGCGCCCTCGTGATGGATCAGAGCGAGGCGTTTGAGCGGCAGGATGTGGCGATCGCCGACCTTGTCCTGCGCGAGGGCCGCGCGCTCGTGTTCGTCCTGGCGAAATGGGATCAGGCCGAGGATGGCCCGGCGCGCTTGGCCGCCCTCAAGGCCGATGCGCTCGATCTGCCGCCCCAGATGCAAGCTACGCCGCTGGTGCGGGTCTCGGCGCTGTCGGGGCGGGGGCTCGATGGGCTGATGGAGGCGGTGGTCCAGGTGCACGGCGATTGGAACGCCCGCGTAAAGACCGGCGATCTCAACACCTGGCTGAAGCACGCGGTGGAGAAGCATCCCCCGCCCGCGGTGCAGGGCCGGCGCGTCAAGCCCCGCTACATCGCCCAGATCAAGGCCCGCCCGCCGACCTTCGTGCTCCTGTGCTCGCGCGCCTCCGAGCTTCCGGAAAGCTATAAGCGCTACCTCGTGAACGGCATCCGCGAGGCCTTCGAACTCGGCTCCGCCCCGATCCGCCTGCATGTACGCCAGAACAGGAACCCCTACGCCGCGCAGGATTGAGCGCCGCCCCCGGGCGCCCTCAAGGCTCGCGCGCGCGCATGGGCTTGGGTAAAGCTTGCCCGTGGCAGGGGGAACCGACCATGGCGCGCACGCTGCAAGAACGCTTTGACCCGGAGACCGGGCCCAAACGCATCCTCGCGCTGGACGGGGGCGGGGTGAAGGGGGTCCTTACGCTCGGCCTGCTGAAGGCGCTGGAGGCGGAGCTGCGCCGCCGGTCCGGCGATCCCGACTTCGTGCTGAGCGATTATTACGACCTGATCGGGGGCACCTCGACCGGGGCGATCATCGCGGCGGGTCTCGCCACCGGCCTCTCCGTCGATGCGCTGATCACGCTCTATCTGGATCTCGGCCCCAAAGTGTTCGGCCGCCAGATCGGGGACGGCAATCTGTTCGGCCCACGCTTTGACGCCAAAGCCCTGCGCAAGGCGCTGGAAGGCGTGCTCGGCCGCAAGACATTGGGTTCGCCCGACATAAAGACCGGCCTCGCCCTCCACGCCAAGCGGATCGACACCGGCTCGGCCTGGGTGCTGACCAACAATCCGCGCTCCAAATTCTTCGATCCCGAAAACCCCGACGAAGGCATCGTGGCGAACAAGAAGTACCGCCTCATGGACGTGGTCCAGGCGAGCGCGGCCGCGCCCACCTTCTTCGACGAGGTGATGATCAACATCGCCTATGACGAGCGGGACCGCCCGGTGAAGCGAGGCTATTTCGTCGATGGCGCGGTGGGGGGGCACAACAACCCGTCCATGTCCATGCTGATCCTGGCGCTCTTGCCGGGCTACGGCTTTTCGTGGCGTTCGGGCGCCTCCAACCTGATGATGACCTCGCTCGGCACCGGCGTGCGCCGGCCCGAGATAGACGGCCAGGATTTCGCGGGCCTGCCCCCGGCGCTGCGCGGGGTGCATGCGCTGCGCTCGATGATCTACGACACCCAGGTGCAAGGCATCGTGCTGCTGCAGGCGCTGAGTGAGCCGGCCCTGCCGTGGCGCATCAACATGGAGATCGGGGACATGGCCGGCCAGCGCATCTCGCCCGAACCGCTGCTCGATTTCCAACGCATCGACGTGCGCCTCGACCGCAAGCTGAAAATGCGCCGCCGCCGGGGCGAGCCCCCGATCCTGACCTTCGTCGAAGAGCTCGTGGGCCGCGAGCTGGACGCCGCCGTGATCGACCAGCTGGACGATCTCGCCAATGGCAGGCCCGCCAACATGAAGCTGCTGCTCGAGATCGGCGAGGCCGCGGGCCCCCGCTTCGCCCACGCCAGATACCCCGCCCCCGCCTTCGACCTTCCCGGCTGGGCTTCGGGAGAATGAGGCCGGCGCGCGCGCCTGGGCCGCGATTGGCGCGTTGGCGGAGCAGGCGGGGCGGAGGCGTGACGAGGTCGCTTTGAACATCATCGTGGTCGGGGGGGGCGTTGTCGGGCTGTTTTGTGCGCTGACGCTCGCCCGGCGCGGGGCGCAGGTGCGCCTTATCGACGCCGCAGACCCCGCCCGTCCGCCCGCCTCGGCGGTGGCCGCCGGCATGCTGGCTCCGATCTCGGAGGCCGCGCTCGAGCCGCCCCACGCCCACCCGCTTCTGCTGGAATTGGGCATTGAGAGCTTGGGCCTGTGGAAGGACTTCCTGGGCGAGGAGGGCTTTTCCGCGCGCGGAACGCGGCTCGCGGCGGGCGATGCGGGCTGGCGGCAGGTCCAGGCGCGCGCGCGCGCCCACGCCGAACGCGCCGGCCTCCAGGCGGCCTGGGAGGAGGAGGCGCTGCTGCTAGGGGACGAGCGGGCGGTGTCCGCGCCGGGGGTGCTGGCGCGCCTCACGCTGGCGCTGCGCGAAGCGGGGGGAAGGCGACGGACGGCGCGCGTGCGCGCGCTGGAAACCCGCCATGCGGTCCTCGACAGCGGCGAGCGCGTGGCCTTCGACGCCGCCTTGCTCTGCCCCGGCGCGTGGGCGGGGGAGGGCTTGCGGGCGGCCGCGCCCGTCTTGGCCCATGTGTTTCCCATGAAGGGCGTCATCGTGGCGCTGGCGGCGCGCGCCCCTTCCCCGCCCGGGCGCGGCGAGATCGTGCGCGCCCGCGACGTCTACGTCGTGACCCATCGCGAGGGGCCGGCCCAGGCGGGCGCCTCCATGCAGCCGGGCCGGAGCGATCTCACGCCCGAGCCCGCGATCGCGGCGGCGCTAGCGGCGGCGGCGGCCCGGGCCGTCCCGGCCCTAGCGGGCGCGCGCGTCACCGCCGCCGCGGGCGTTAGGGCGATGTCGCCGGACTGGGCCCCGCTGATCGGGCCGGACGGGGAGGCCGGCGTCCTCGTGGCCTGCGGGCATTCGCGCAATGGCTGGCTGCTGGCCCCCGCCACCGCCGCCATCGTGGCCGATTATGCCTACGGGCGGGCGGTCTCGCCGCTGGCGCAGGCCTTTTCCCCGGCCCGGTTCGGTTAACCGCGCGTCAAGGCGGGCGCCGTCTCCTAGCGCCATGCGAGTCGACCGTCCCCCCGACGCTTCGGGCCAAGCCGTGCAGGTCATGATCGCGCACGCCGCGGACGCGACGGGCGCCGATTTCACCCAGCTCCTGGAGACCGCACGGCGTGAAAGCGGGCTTAAGCCCGACGCCGCCGCCGCCACCTCCTCCGCGCGCGGGCTGTTTCAGTTTATCGAGTCCACCTGGCTCGACATGGTGGCCCGCCACGGGGCCGCCCACGGCATGGCCGACGCCGCCGCGCGGATCACGCTGCGCGACGGCAAACCCCATGTGAGCGACCCCCGCGAACGCGCCGCGATCCTCGCGCTGCGCTTCGAACCGGAACCCGCCGCCCGGATGGCGGGGGAGCTGACGAAGGAGAACACCGCCGCGCTGGAGCGCAGGCTTTCGCGCGCGCCCACCGTCGGGGAGGTGTACGCCGCCCATGTACTGGGACCGGAAGGGGCGGTGCGGCTGATCGAGGGCGCCGCCAGCGGGGCGGCGAGCGCGGCCGCCTTGCTTCCCCAGGCCGCGGCCGCCAACCGTTCGATCTTCTACGCCGAAGACGGCGCGGCGCGCACGCCCGCAGCGGTGCTGGAGCGGCTGGCCGGGGAGGGCGGGTCTGCGGGCGCGCCGTCGTCGCGGGAGGGGGCCTCCCTCCTGCTGGCGCAGGCGCAGGACGCGTTCGGCGCAGGCTGGGCCGGGGGGCTTGAAGACGATCTCTGGGCGCTGGCGCTGAAGGCCTATGGCGAGACGCGCACGGCCTAGAGCGGTTCTCGATTTGATTTTATAAAAACAAAAAAGAAACGCGCAACACATTAAGTAAGAACCTGTATAGTACGAAAAACCCCGA
>JANNOI010000047.1:0-11693 GCA_031398975.1 Alphaproteobacteria bacterium
CGCTTGCCATCGGGCGGCGCGCGCTTGACATGGGCGGCCAGCGGATTGCCGCCCTCGAGCGTGTCCCAGAGATACGGATCCGAGAGGGTGATGCGCACGCCGACCGCCTCCGCGGCGGCGGCGAGGACGTCCGGTTCGAACACGGTGCCCGGCTCCATCGCGCAGGTGAAGCCGTTGCGGATCATCTCCGTGCAGGCGGTCAGCGCATTGGCGAACTCGTCCTCGTCCTGCAGTCCGTTGATCCAGCCGGCGAACAGCTCGAAGCTGTTGACCCGGGGATCATCGGTGAAGGCCGTGCGCGAGAGATGGATCGACGAATGGAGATGCGCGTCGATCATGCCGGGATGAACGGGCCCGCCGCCGGCATCGATGACTCGCTTCGAGCGGAACCTCGCGGCGAGATCGCGCTCGGGGCCGACCGCCACGATGCGCGCACCCGTGACGGCGACGGCGCCCGATTGATGCACGCTGCGCGCCGCGTCCATCGTGATCACGTAGCCATTGGTGATCAGCACGTCGCATGATTCGGGCGCGGCGCCTGGCTTGTGCTCCACCATCTCTCGATCCTCCTGCTAGCGCAGCTTCGTCCCCATCGCCGTCTCGCGATCCCAGACGCCGGCGACGAGATTCTCGCGCTCGCGCTTGAGCATTTCCTTCTGGATGCGCATCGACGGCGTGCGCGGGAAATCGGTCAGGCGATACTCGACATAGCGCGGCACCTTGAAGGCCGCGAGCTTGTCCGCACAGAAGGCGACGAGTTCTTCGGGCGGCACCAGCTCGGGCCTCGCTCCGTCGACCAGCTGCACATAGGCCTTCACCTCCTCGCCGCGGATCTCGTCGGGGATTGGGGCCACCGCCACCGCAACGACGCCCGGATGCTGCGCGAGCACACCCTCGACCTCGACGGCCGCGATATTCTCCCCCGAGCGGCGCACGATGTTCTTGTTTCGATCGACGAAAAACAGAAGGCCCTCGGCATCGGCGCGCACCACGTCCCCGGTGTGGAACCAGCCGCCCGCCCAGGCCTCTTCGGTGGCGGCGTCGTCTCCGTCATAGCCGTCAAAGAAATAGCGTCGGGGGTCGGGACCGGCGGTGCGCACCCAGAGTTCGCCCGGCGCGCCATCCGACACGTCGTGGCCCTGCTCGTCGACAAGCCGGTAGGCAAGATCGGGCGGCGCACGGCCGAAGCAGCGCCGCCCGACATGGCGCGGCTCGGCGGCGGCGGCGATGAAGCCCGCGCCCCCGGTTTCGGTCATGGCCCACGCCTCGATCAGGGGAAACCCGAACCGCGCCTCGAACGCGCCATGGTGGCGCGGATCGACGCCCGCCCCGAACCCGAACCGGACCTGCGCGCCGATATCGGCGTCGGCGGCGGTCTCCGGCAGTCTCAACAACAGCGCCGGCATCACCCCCAGATAGTGCAGCAGCGTGGCCTCGCTCGCGCGCACCGTGTCCCACCACTGCCGCGGGTGGAACCGGTCGAGTTGGATCAGACACGCGCCGGCCATCAGCGCGCCCGTGAAGCTCGCCGCGAGCGCGTTCATATGGTTCACCGGGAGCGGCGTGAGGATGCGCTCCGCGCCGGGCCGGACCGCGGCGAGGCCCCCCATGCCCACATAGCGGCGCCCGAGACGGTGGAAATAGGCGTTCGTCAGCCGGCAGGCCTTGGGCCGCCCGGTCGTGCCGGAGGTGAACAAGAGGGCCGCGAGACTGTCGGGCCCGATCTCGGAGCGCGCGCCGGGGGCCTGCGCTGGCAAACTTTCAAGATCGTCCTCCGGCACGGCCGTGACGCCCGCCGCCCCCGCCGCCTCGCGCGCCAGCGGCAGAAGCGGGGCCGCCGCGATCACCGCCCCGACGCGCGCGCGCGCGATCAGGCCCGCCAGCTCCGCCGCCGCCTGCGCCGCCAGCGGGACCACCGCGACGCCTAGCCGGTTCAGCGCCAGAAAATGGAGAAAGAAGTGCGGCCTGTTCTCCATCATCAAGGCGAGGCGGCCGCCAGGACCAAACCCCCGCGCGGCGTAGCGCGCGGCGAGCGCGTCTACCGCCGGCGCCGCCTGCGCGTACGTCATGGTGAGCGCCTGCATGCCGTAATGACGCGCGGCCTCATCCGGCAGATGCAGGAAGTGTTTCTCCGCCCAGCGGGTCAGCGCCGCCGCAAAAAGCGCGCTTGGAGAAACGTCGTTGGGCGAGACGTCGCTGGGCGAGACGTCGCCGGGCGAAGGATCATGCGCCAAAGGGGCGACGTCGGACACGGACCCGTGGCGCATCTGCAGCGATCAGCCCACACCCCTAAGCCACCGACGGGCGACCGCCCCCGAGGCGCGATACGTTCATCCCCGAGGATAACACATTATTGTACTCGCCAGATCAGGAAGAGCATGTCAAGCTTTCCATGCGGCCGATGGGCGGCCGGCGGAGTGTGTTTGTCTCTTGGCCCTGTCCGAGCGTTCCATGCGCGACCCCGACCTTGAGGAGCTGATTCTGCCCGATCGGGTGCACCGGCGCGTGTACACCGATCCGCACCTGTTCACGCTGGAAATGGAGCGCGTTTTCCGGCGCGCCTGGCTCTATGTCGGCCATGACAGCCAGATCCCCGAGCCCGGGGATTATTTCGCCACGCGCCTGGGGTCCGAGCCGGTCCTGATCGTGCGCCAGCGGGACGGCGGAGTGCGGGCGCTGGCCAATCGCTGCCGGCACAAGGGCATGCAGATCGCCCCGGACGGCGCACGCGGGCGCACGTCTTCGTTCCGGTGCGGCTATCATGGCTGGCTTTACGGGCTGGACGGAGCATTGCGCGCCTTCCCCGCAGCGGCGGGGTATAAAGGGGCGCCGGTACGCGCCGGGCACGGGGATTTCGGCCTCGACCAGGGCGCCCGCGTCGAGGCGTATCGCGGCTTTCTGTTTGCACGCCTGCACAAAGAGGGCCCGAGCCTTGCGCACTGGCTTGGCCCGCTGCGATCCTCGCTCGATAATTTCGTCGATCGCGCGCCCGCGGGCGCGGTGGAGGTGGCGGGGGGCGTGTTCCGCTATCGCCACAAGGCCAATTGGAAGTTCTTCGTCGAGAACACGCTCGATCTTCTCCATCCGATGGTGGTGCACCAATCCGCCACCCGCCCCGCGGCCGCGCTGAACGCCGAACACCCCGACCTCAGCGAAGCCGACGCGCGCGCAATCGCGATGCTTTTGCCGTTCGAGGCGAGCTATGACTTCTTCGAAGACATGGGCCAGCGCGGCGCGCCCTTCGGGCACGGCGAAGTCGGCAACCGGCTGAGTATGCATTCGGGCTATGATCTGGACAAGGAATATTGGGCCAGCATGGTCGAGGCCTACGGGCAGGACCGCGCGAAAGAGATCCTGGCCGTCAGCCGCAGCAATTCGGTGCTTTATCCTTCCATCATGTTCAAGGCGCCGGTGTCTTTGGTGCGCGTCGTCAAGCCCGTCGCGGTCGACGAAACCGTGATCGAAACGTGGCACTTTAGGCTCAAGGGCGCGCCCGACGCCTTGCTTGCGCGCAACCTCCACTATTCCACCCTTGTCAATTCCTGCGCCGGCCTTGTCGGGCCGGACGATCACGAGGCCTATCAGCGGCTGCAATCGGGCCTCGCCGCGCAGGCCTCGGATTGGGTGTGGCTGGCGCGTCACCCCGGCAAGGAGGCCCCCGATGCGGAAGGCGCACGCGCGGGGCCTGGCTCCAGCGACCTTGTGCACCGCACCATGTTCGCGGCGTGGCGCGACTATATGGAGGCGGCGTGAGCACGCTCGAAAGCGCCGTCACGCGCTTCCTCGCCCACGAGGCCGATCTGCTGGACCGCCAGGCGCTGGAGGAATGGCTCGCTCTGTTTGATCCGGACGGGCTCTATTGGATTCCCGCCGCGCCAGGCCAGACCGATCCGCACGGCCACGTCTCCCTTGCCTACGAGAGCCACATTCTGCGCACGCTGCGCGTCCGGCGCTGGCGCAATGCGGCGGCGCTGT
Source organism: Alphaproteobacteria bacterium (assembly GCA_031398975.1). Lineage (GTDB taxonomy): Bacteria > Pseudomonadota > Alphaproteobacteria > Caulobacterales > Aquidulcibacteraceae > JAKFWI01. The sequence goes on from JANNOI010000047.1 coordinate 3,976, forward strand.
CGCTGCAACAGGCGCCCCGCACAGTGCGCCACCTCTCCAATCTCCTGATCACGGAAACGCCCGAAGACGAAACGGTGCGCGCGACCGCCAGCGTGCTGGTTGCGGAATACGCCCGCGAGGCGCTGCAGCATTATCACAGCCGCACAACGTGGACGCTGCGTCCGCGGGACGGGCGCTTCTCCATCGCCCTGAAGCGCGTGGACCTGATCAATTGCGACGGCGCGCTCTCGGACATCCTCGTTGTCTTATAGCGTGTCTCTGTCGATCCGCGCGCCTCGGCTGAGACGGCTGCGATGTCTGTTTATTAGGCGTGGCCTGGGGTTTTGGTGATCAAAGCGAAAGCATAATGTCAGGTTTTGTCAGGGACGCGCGATCTTCTATTGCAGTCTGCAGATGCAGTCGCAGCGCGCACTTTGCATTTGTCTTTGCGACGGAACGCGATTGCTACGGGCGCGATGCGCACAAGGGATAGTTCAGCGCTTCGGGGCTAGCGCAGTAATGCTTCAAACATAAACTGACATGCTTCGGGGCGGCCGTGGCGGGAATTCACCGGCCGCTTCGCGCGGGGTTTCAGACTTTAAGCGGGTTCAGCGGAGGGGACGATGGTCATGGCGGCTAAAGGAAAAGAGACGACGCGCCAGCGTCTGCGGCTGTTGCTGACGACGGTCGCCATCGTGATCGCCGGCGCAGAGGCTTCAGGCGCGCAGACCGCGCCCGCGGACGATGCCCCAGCTCAGGAAGAGGCCGCGCTGCAGCAGGGGTTCGGGGACATCATCATCACCGCCACGCGCCGCGAGGAATCGCTGCAGAAGGTTCCGGTCGCCGTCAGCGCCTTTTCGGGCGAGACGCTCGAGATCGCCGGCATCAACTCGACCCGCGACCTCGAGTTCAAGACGCCCGGCCTCAATCTCGCGCGCACCAGCAACGCGACGCAATTCTTCCTCCGCGGCATCGGCTCGCAAATCCTCACGCTCGGCTCCGACAACAGCGTCGCGACCTTCGTGGACGGGGTCTATCGCAGCCGCGCGCGCGAACTCGGCATTGAGTTCCTGGACATAAGTCGGGTGGAGGTGCTGAAGGGCCCGCAAGGCACCCTCTATGGCCGCAACGCCACCGGAGGCGCGATCAATGTCGTGTCCGCGGCGCCGACCGACCGTTTCGAAGGCTCGTTCGAGGCGGGGTATGGCAATTATGACACCGTCGAGGTCAAGGGCGTGCTCAACGTCCCGGTGGTCTCGGACACTTTCCTCGTGCGGCTCGCCGGCCAAGTCTTGAGGCATGAGGGCTATACCGAGAATCTGGCCAATACCGGGGACGACAACGACCTCGACGACCAGGACGCGGTGCAGATGCGCGCCTCGTTCCTGCTGCGCCCGGCCGAAGACTTCACCGTGACCATCATCGGCGATTATTTCTCGAACCAACAGAACGGAACGGTCGCCAAACTGGACGAACGCGCCCCCGCGACCGCGCGCGACGTCTTCGGCGGGCGCACCTCCTCCGATCCCCGCGAAGTCTATATCGACTACACCCCCGAACTCACCCAGGAGAGCGGGGGCGTCTCGGTGAAGCTCGCCTGGGACATCGCCCAGAACCTGTCGCTGACGGCGCTGAGCGCCTATCGCCAGAGCGACGTGGACGACGCCTCCGACATCGACGGCACCGACGTCAATTACAGCTATATCCGGTCCAATGACGAAAGCGTGGCGCTTTCGCAATCACTACTGCTCGACGGAGAGACGGGCCGGCTCAAATGGCTGATCGGCGGGGATTACTTCAACGAAGAGGTGATCGAGCTGGTCAATCTGAAGCCCGGCTCCCCGGACCCGACTTTCGTGTTCCGCTATGGCGACATCGATTTCTCGAACGAGGCGTTCGCGGTGTTCGCGCAAGGGACCTATGCGATCACGGACAAAGTCGGGCTCACGCTGGGCCTGCGCTATGCGAGCGAAGAGAAATCCTTCGATAACGCCGGCGCCGCGCCCTATATCCAGCCCTTCTCCGGCTCGGAAAGCTGGTCTTCTTTGGTCCCCAAGGTCGGCCTGGAATATCAAGTCTATGACCGTTGGCTGCTTTATACGGCCGCGACAAACGGCTTCAAGAGCGGCGGCTTTAACGCGTCCGACAGCGACCAGCCTTTTGATCCCGAGGAAGTCTGGTCCTACGAAGCCGGCTCGAAATGGCAATCGGCGGGTGGGTCGGTGCGGGTGAACGCCTCGGTCTTCTATTACGACTATTCCAACCTGCAGGTGGAGATCCCCAGTCCGACGGCCGCCTCGACGCTGGTTGTGGAGAACGCCGGGGGCGCTAACATCATTGGCGCCGATCTCGACGCAAGCTGGCTTGTGCTCCCGGGGCTTACGCTGGACGCCGCGGTCGGATGGCTGCCGACGGCGGAGTATGAGAATTACATCACGCGCGATCCGCTTCGGGGCAATGTCGAAGTGGATGTGAGCGGAAACCGCATGACCCGCGCCCCGGTGCTGACGCTGTCGAGCGGGGCGCAGTACGCGTTCTCCCTGCCGGGCGAAAGCCGCCTGACGCTGCGCGGCGACTGGTCCTATCGCTCGCGCGCCCAATTCAGCCAGTTCGGCGTCACCGGGCCCAGCGGGCGTGAATATACCGACCAGGAAAGCTATCACCTGTTCAACGCCTCGGTGCGCTGGGACAGCGCGGGCGAGCGCTTCGCGCTGACCGCGTATGGCCGCAATCTGAGCGACGAGCTGTATCGCGTCGGCGTCCAGCTCCGGGCCGACGACACCTTGATCGCCCAATATTTCGGCGCGCCCCTGACCTATGGCGTACGTGCGGCGTTCCGCTTCTGACCAGACTCTGATCCCCCAGTACGGCGAGGGAATATCGATGGACCTGACCCGCAGCATGGCGCGCCCGGGGCATTTCAAGCTCGGCACGTTCGCCAGCAATTGCTCGAGCGGCATGTCGGTGACCAAAATCCCGGAGCGCTGGTCGGCGAGCTGGGACGACAACCTGCGCCTGGCCAAGATGCTGGACGCGGCCGGGATCGATTTCATGCTGCCGATCGCACGCTGGATCGGCTATGGCGGGGAGACCAATTTCCACGGCTCGGTGCTCGAGACCATGACTTGGGCCGCAGGTCTGCTGGCGGCGACGCAAGACATCAATGTTTTCGCCACGATCCATACCGCCGCCAACCACCCGGTTGTGATCGCCAAGCAGATGGCCACGATCGACCAGATCAGCCACGGCCGCGCGGGGCTTAACATCGTGGCCGGCTGGAACGAGCCGGAATACCAAGCCCTCGGCCTCACGCTCCCGCAGGACCACGTGACCCGGTACGCCCACGCCCAGGAATGGCTCGACATCGTCGAGGCGCTCTGGACGCGCAAGGGCTCCTTCGACTGGCAAAGCCCCCACTTCAAGCTGAAGGGCGCCGAAAGCGAGCCGAAGCCCGTCCTGGGCCGCCCGCCCATCATCAATGCGGCGGGCTCCGGCGAGGGCCGTGACTTCGCGGCGCGCAATGCAGACTTCCTGTTCACTCCGACGATCGACCTCGCCCGCTCCGCGGGGGAGGTCTCCACCATCAAGACGAAGGCCGCCTCTCTCGGGCGGGAGATCGAGGTGCTGACTTACGCCTTCATTGTCTGCCGGCCGACGGAACAGGAAGCCAAAGACTTCGCGGCCTATTTCACCGGCGAAAGCATCGACGAACCGGCCTTGGACAATCTGGTGCGCCTGCAATTCGCGCACGCCCAATCCTTTCCCCACGATCTGCTGGCGCTGATCCGGGACCGGATGGGCATGGGCCATGGCGGCTATCCGTTGATCGGCACGCCCGAACAAGTCGCCCAAGGCATCCTCAGCCTGCACCAGGCGGGCTTCGCCGGCGCCACGTTCGCCTGCGTCGATTACGCGGAAGAGTTTCCCCTCATCCGCGACGCGGTGTTGCCGATCCTCGAAGCGCACGGCGTCCGCCAGCCCCGGCGTGTGCAAGCAGACGCAGCCTAGCCCGAGGCGCCACGCCGCCGATCAAACGCCATTGCACGGCGCGAAATCTTGGCTTAAGTCTCACCCCGCGACAGGTTCCTCAGCGATGGGGATGAAAAGGGAACTCAGGTGTAAGGCCTGGGCTGCCCCCGCAACTGTAAGCGGCGAGCCTGCGCACCAAAAGCCACTGGGCCCCGACGGCGAAAGCCAACGGTCCTGGGAAGGCGGTGCGCACAAGGCGTTGACCCGCGAGCCAGGAGACCTGCCTGTCGTGGTCGTCCTTCGCCCGGACGGGGTGCGCCGAGCGAAACGGGTCTTTCCCGAATGACGACGTCTGTCAGGTCGCGGTAGCACGCGGCCGGGATCGGGCGCGTCTGTCCGGTCGCGGTCTCTTGCGTCCGCCCCTTTGTGGTCGCGCGGGAGTATGGACCGATGAAGAAACGTGCATGGCTGACTTTGCTTTTGTTTGGCGCCGCGGGCGTCACGCCGGGCCTTGCCCGGAGCGAAGAGATTGTCGTCACCGCCAACCGCTCGCCCCAGGCGGCCAGCCGGGTAGGGCAACAGGTGACGGTGCTGGATCGGGAGGAAATCGCCGCAAGTCAGGCGTCTCTGGTATCGGATCTGCTGGTCCGGACGCCGGGCGTCAGCGTTTCCAGCAATGGCGGGCCGGGATCGGTCACGTCCTTGCGCATTCGCGGGGCGGAGGCCGACCAGACTCTCGCTGTCATCGACGGCGTCAAGCTGAACGACCCCTCCTCCACCGGGGGGGGGTATAATTTCGGCAACCTCCTGGTGGGAGACATCGCCCGGATCGAGGTGCTGCGCGGGGCGCAATCGACCCTGTGGGGCAGCCAGGCCATCGGCGGCATCGTCAACATCACCACCACGGAGCCCAGCGCGCCGGTGGAGGCCAGCGTGCAGTTCGAGGGCGGCGCGCGTGGGACGGGCTCGGTACGCGCAGGCCTCAGCGGGGCGAGCGAGCGGCTTGTCTGGCGCCTCGCAGGGTCGAGCTTCACGACCGAGGGCTTCTCCGCAGCCCGCGCCGGGGACGAAAAGGACGGCTACGACAATATCGGCCTCAGCGCGCGCGCCGGCGCCCGCCTGACGGACGCGATCGGGCTTGATGTTCGCGCGCTCTATTCCGACGCCCGGGTGGAGTTCGACGGCTTCCCCGCCCCATCCTACACCTTCGCGGACACCCGCGAGTATGGCGAGACCGACGATTTCATCGGCTATGCGGGGCTCACCCTCGACCTGTTCGACGCGCGCCTGCGCAACCGCATCGCTTACAACCACACCGAGACGGAGCGGCGCAACTTTGATCCCGATCAGGCCGTGACGGCCCTCACCTTCGAGGCGCGCGGCGTCAACAAACGTTTCGAGTATCAGGGCGTGGCGGCGCTGCGGAAGGGCTGGACCGCAACCTTCGGGGCCGAGCATGAGGAGAGTTCGTTCCGCACCGCCTCTCCAAGTTCGTCGACCCCCAATCCTGCGCCGTCCAAGGCCGATATCGGGCTCAACGGCGCGTACGCGCAGCTGCAGGCGGACGTGACGCCGGGGCTTGCGCTAACTTTTGGCGTACGGCGGGACGAGCATGACGCCTTCGGCGGTCAGACTTTGGGCCAGGCCGCGGCCGCCTGGACGCTCAATGGCGGCGCGACGGTTCTGCGCGCGAGCTTCGGCGAGGGCTTCAAGGCGCCCAGCCTTTATCAACTCTACAGTTCCTACGGCAATCTGGCGCTGCGCCCGGAAGAGGCGAGCTCCTACGATTTCGGCGTCGAGCAGCGCGTGGACGGGGACCGGCTGGTGGTGTCGGCGACCTATTTCAGCCGCGACACGGAAAACCAGATCGACTTCGCCTCCTGCACAAGCGCCAGCGCCGATCCGCTCTGCGTGCTGAACGGCGTGCGGCGCTTCGGCTATTACGAGAATCTAGCGCGCACCACCGCACGCGGCGTCGAGGCCGCGGCCGCGGCGCGTCTCGGCCAAGTCACTCTCGAGGCCAATTACACCTGGACCGATGCCGAGAACGACGCGCCCGGGGCAAACCGCGGAAAGCAATTGGCGCGCCGGCCCGCCCACCAGGCCAATCTCACCGCGACCTATGTCTGGCGGTTTGCGCTCTCCACCACCTTGGCGCTGCGCTATACGGGCGAGAGCTTCGACAACGCCGCCAATACGACGCGCCTCGCCGAGTACACGCTGCTCGACCTGCGCGCCGCCTATCCCTTGAGCGAGACTTTGGAGCTTTATGGCCGCATCGAAAATCTGGGGGATGAGCGCTACGAGACGACGCGCAATTACGGAACAGCCGGCCGCGGGGGCTTTCTCGGCGCGCGGGCGCGGTTCTGAGATGGGCGGGCGCGGGGACGCGGGCGGGCTTGTGTTGCGCCGGGCGCTCCTGCGCGCGGGGCTCGCGGGCGCCGCCGGCGCCGCGGGCCCCGCCCCGCCCCGGCGGGTCGTGTCGCTCAATCCGTGCCTGGACGCGATCCTGGTGCAGGTCGCAGACCGGGACCAGATCGCAGCGCTCAGCCATTACGCCCGCAAGCCCCACAGTTCCACCATCGCCGCGCTCGCCGCGACCATGCCGATCACCTACGGCTCCGCCGAGGAAGTGATCGCGCGCGCCCCGGACCTCGTGCTGAGCGGCAGGCCCAGCGCGCTGGCCACCCGCCAGGCGCTCGAGCGGCTCAACGTGCCCATGGCGCAGTTCGAGGTGCCGGAGACGGTTGAGGCGAGCCTCACCCAGGTGCGCGCGGTCGCGCGTCTGGTGGGGCGCCCCGAACGGGGGGAGGACCTCGCGCGCCGGATCGGCGAGGCGCTGCGCCAGGCTGCGCCGGTTCCCGGGGAGCGGACGCTCTCGGCGCTGGTGTTCATGCCGGGAGGCTTCGCTTCGGCGCCCGGAACACTGATGGACGATCTGATGCGGCGAACGGGGCTCGAGAACGCCGCCCACTGCTATGGGCTTACCCGGTCCATGCCCGTGCCGCTGGAACGCCTTCTGGCCGACCCGCCCGACCTGCTGCTGGCGGGACAGGCCCATCCCGGCGCGCCCAGCCGGGCCGAGCGGCTGATGGCGCACCCCGCGCTCGCACGGCTCGGGGGGCGCATGCACCGTGGGGCGTTTCCCGAGCGGCTCCTGTTTTGCGCGGGTCCGGTGCTGATCCAGAGCGCGGCGGCCCTGGCGGCGGCGCGGCGCGCGGCGCTGGGCGCGCGGACATGAAGCCGGTGCGCCCTGCGGCGCTCTATGGGGGTTTGCTGGCGGGGGTGCTCGCGCTCGCCCTGTTGAGCCTGATGGCGGGCAAGGTGTGGGCGCCGTGGAGCGCCTGGGTTTCGGGCGGGGCCGACCCGCGCTGGGCGATCGTGTTCGAGCTGCGCGTCCCGCGCACCGCCTTGGCGATCCTGGTCGGGGCCGCGCTCGGGCTGTCGGGGGCGGCCCTGCAGGGCTATACGCGCAATCCGCTGGCCGATCCCGGCGTGCTGGGCGTGTCGTCGATGGCGGCGCTGGGGGCGGTGCTGGCGCTCTATTACGGCGCGACCGGCTGGAGCCCCTGGGCGCTTCCGGGCGCGGCGATCCTAGGCGCCCTGCTGGGCGTGGGGGCGCTCTTGATCCTGGCGGGGACGGGCTCGACCCTCACCACCTTCATCCTGGCGGGGGCCATCCTCAACGTGATCGCCAGCGCCGGCGTCTCGCTTGCGCTGAGCCTTGCGCCGAACCCCTGGGCGGTGAGCGAGATCGTGGACTGGCTGAT
>JANNOI010000037.1:0-17665 GCA_031398975.1 Alphaproteobacteria bacterium
CTAGGTCGTGTGGACACTTAACGGAGCCACAGGACGATGGCCGCGAGTGTGACGACGGCGAGGTAGTTCCTGGCGGTTTTTTCGAAGCGGGTCGCCACGCGCCGGAACTGCTTGAGCTTGGAGAAGCAGCATTCGACCAGGTGGCGCTGGGTATAGAGGCCTTTGTCGACCGGGTATTTGCTGGCGCGCGAGGGGTTGTTGGGAATGACCGCGACCGCGCCTTTGTCGGCGATGGCGCGACGCAGGTGTCCGGCGTCATAGGCGGCGTCGGCCATGACGACCTTGGCGGCCAGACCCTCGATGAGCCGGCCGGCTTCGGGGGCGTCGCTCTTGTGTCCGGCGGTCAGGGTGAAGCGCACCGGATTGCCCAAGCCCCTGACGGCCATATGGATCTTGGTGCTCAGGCCTCCGCGCGAACGGCCGATGGCCTGATCTTCAGACCCCCTTTTTTGGCCCCCGCCGAGTGCTGGTGGGCGCGGATGATGGTGGAGTCCACGATCAGGTATTCGAAGTCCGGATCGTCCGACATCGCCTCGAAGATGCGCCGCCAGACGCCCTTTCGGCTCCACCGACTGAACCGGCGAAAGACGCTGTTCCAGTCGCCAAACACCTCGGGAAGATCACGCCAGGGCGAGCCTGTCCGCACGATCCAAAGCACGCCCTCGACGAACATCCGGTTGTCGCGCCCCGTCGAGCCTTTTTGATCCGGGCGACCGATGATCAGCGGCGCGATCCGCTCCCAAGCCGCGTCATCCAGAACCCGTCGATCCATCACACCCAAGACCGCCTCCAAAAGCAGTCTTGAATCACAGCCCAGCTCAGGTGGGAATCCCTAGAGTCCACACCACCTAGGGCGCGGCGCGGCGGGCGGCTTGCAGCAGGGCGGTGGTGGGATAGCCGTCTGCGGGCAGGCGCTCGGCCTGCTGGAATTGGCGCACCGCCCGGCGGGTGGCGGAGCCGAACATGCCGTCCACGCGGCCGGAATCATAGCCCAGGCGGTTCAGCAGCGTCTGCAGCTCCGCCATCTCGGCCTTCGGCAAGACCCCGAGATCGGTTGGCCAGGGCTGGCGCAGGCCGGGGGCGCCCTTGAGCGCGCGCGCCAGCAGCGTCACCGACATCGCGTAGGCGTCGGAATTGTTATAGCGCTTGATCACGTCGAAATTGTTGAACAAAATCAGCGCCGGACCGCGGTGGCCGGCGGGCAGGAATAGCTCCGCGCTCTGGGCCGCCAGCACCGGGCTCCAGGCCGCGCCGTCCACCCGCGCCACCCCGAGCGCGGCCCATTCCGAGACCCGCCGCTTGGTCCCGTCCGCGAGCGCATAATCGAAGCCGGCCGGCAGGCGCGCCTCCTCCAGCACCGGGCCGCCCGCCGCCCAGCCGCGCGTATCGAGATAATTGGCGATCGAGGCCGCCACATCGCCCACATTGGTCCAGATGTCGCGCCGCCCGTCGCCGTCCCAGTCCACCGCCGTGGTGAGGTAGATGTCGGGCATGAATTGCGGCTGGCCCAGCGCCCCGGCCCAAGAGCTTTTGAGCTCGGCGGGCCCGGCATAGCCTTTCTCGACCATTTCGATCAGGGCCAGGAGATAGGTTTCGAACTGGGCCCGCCGGCGGCCCTCGGCGGCGAGCGTGGCGAGCACGCGGGGGGCGTCATGGCTGAGCGGGAAGGCGCCGAAATTGGTCTCCACCCCCCAGATGCCGGCGATGATATCGGCGTCCACCCCGTAGCGACTTTGGATCTGGCTGAGGAGGAGGGCATGCTCGCGCCGCTTGGCCGCGCCCGCCTCGATGCGCTGGGCCGAGACCGCCCGGACCACGTAATCCCAGGGCGGGCGGACGAATTCGGCCTGGTTCTGATCCTGCTCCACCGCGCGCGGTTCGGGCTGGAGGCCCTCGAGCAGGCGCCGGATGGTGGCGGGATCGCGCCCTTGCGCCGCCGCGCGGGGGGCGAAATCGGCGCGCCAGGCGTCGAAGGCGGGGTCGCTCGAAGGCGCAAAGGTCCAGCGCGGGGCGGCCGCGGCCTGGAGCGTGGGGGCGCCCGCCACGATCGAGCCGGCGCTGTTGGGGCCGGCGCAGCCAGGGGCCGCCTGCGCCCCGCCGCCAGGGCCGCCAGTGGCGGCGGCCGCAATCGCGGCCGAGAGTATAAGCGCACGCACCATCGCCGACCCCGCACCGACGCCCGAGCGGGCGACGGCCGCGACGCTAAAGCCCCGAAGCCCCGGCTTCAATGCGGGCGCGCAATTGACACGCCAGCGGCTGCAGCCTAGCAAGCGCGCTCCTTAGAACACAGCGCATGCGCGCCACGACGGACGCCCGGCCATGAAGGTCAAGAGTTCCCTGAAGTCGCTCAAGACCCGCCACCGCGCCTGCCGCGTGGTGCGCCGCAAGGGGCGCGTCTACATCATCAACAAGGTCGATCCCCGCTACAAAGCCAAGCAGGGCTGAGGCGTGGCCGTCGCGGCGGCGCTGTTCGATTACGGCAACGTGCTGGTGCGGTGGGACCCCCGCAATCTGTACCGCTCCCTCTTCTCCGACGCTGCGGAGATGGAGCACTTCCTTACTCATATCTGCACCCCGGCCTGGCACCTGACGCTGGACGCCGGCGCTCCGTTCGCCGCCTCCTGCGCAGCGCTCGCCGCACAGCACCCCGACTATGCCGGCCCGATCGCGGCCTGGGACAGCCGCTTCGGCGACATGATTGACGGGGAGATCGCCGGCTCGATCGCGCTGTTGGACCGGCTGGCCGCGCGCGGCGTCCCGCTCGCCCTGCTCACCAACATGTCGGCGGAGAAGCAGGAGGTCTGTTTCGCGCCCTTCTCGCGGCTCAACCTGTTTGATCCGGTGATCGTTTCCGGCGCGGAGCGGCTGGCCAAGCCCGATCCCGCCATTTACGCGCTCGCGCTGTCGCGCATGGGTAGGCAGGCCGAGGACGTGTTCTTCACCGACGACAACGCCGCCAATATCGACGCCGCCGCCGCGCTCGGCTTCACCGCGCATCTGTTTACGACGCCGGCGCGGCTCGAAGAGGCCCTCGCGGAGGCCGGCTTGTTGGGCTAGCGTCCTTTCGGAGGCTGCGATGCGCGCACTTCTTTTGGCCCTTCTCGTGGCGCTGGCCGCGTGCGCGCCCGCCGCGCAGCCCCCCCGCGGGGACCCGAAGCTCGACCCCCTATTCGCCGATCTCGCCGCAGCGCCGGACGCCGCGAGCGCCGGCGTTATCGAGGCGCGGATCTGGCAGGAATGGTCCCGCTCGGGCAGCGCCACCGTCGATATCCTGCTGGAACGGGCCGAAGCCGCAGAAGCGGCCGGGGACAAGGCGCTCGCCCGGGGGTTCCTGGATGACGCCACCGCCCTCCTCCCCTCCTATGCGGAGGCGTTCAACCGCCGCGCCGTGCTCGCCTTCGACGCCGACGACCCGATCGGGGCCATCAAGGACATCGAAGCCACGCTGCAGCGCGAGCCGCGCCATTTCGGGGCCTGGGCTGGGTTGGGAATGATCTATGAGAGCGTGGGGCGCGAGGACGCGGCGCTGCGCGCCTACCGCGAGGCGCTCGAAATCCACCCGTTTCTGGAGCAGGCGCGACGCGGGGCCGAACGGCTGGAAGACGCAACCTCCGGCCAGGACGCGTGATCGGGGGACCTTGGCCGTCCCCGCTCGTGATCGCCGCCGCCGCCGCGCTGGCGGCTTTGGTTGTGACGCTCGCGCTCCTTTGGGGCGGGCTCGCCTATCCGCGGCGGGCGGAGCGGCGCTTTCCCCCGCTGGGGCGGCGCGTGCAGGCGGGCGGGGCTTTACTGCATGTGATCGAGCGCGGGCCCGCGGACGCAGCTGCGCGCCTGGTGCTGCTGCACGGGGCGGCGGGCAATGCGCGGGAATTCCTGCCAAGGCTCGCCCCGGCGCTGGAGGCGGAGTTTCGCCTGATTGTGCCGGACCGGCCCGGGGCCGGCTACAGCCCGCGCCCGAAGGGCGGGGAGCGGCTGGGCGTCCAGGGGGGCGCGATCGCGTCCCTGATCCAGGCGATGGGGGCTGCGCCCGCCATCCTGGTGGGCCATTCGCTGGGCGCGGCGGTGGCGCTGCGGGTGGCGATCGACCATCCGGGCCTGGTGCGCGCGCTCGTGCTGATCGCGCCGGCGGCGTGCCCGTTTCCGGGACCGGTCGCGTGGTTCTGGCGCTTTGGGGCGCACCCGATCCTGGGGCCGCTGCTGGCGCGGCTGGCGGCGGCGAATGTGGGGCCGCTTCTGCTCGGCCGGCTGGCGCGGGCCGCCTTCAAACCCGCTGAGCCGATCCCGGGGTACGGCGAAGCCGTTGCGCTGTCGCTGGCGCTGCGCCCGCGCGCCTTCCGCGCCGCCGCCCGCGAGGTAGCCGCCTGCAACCGCGAATTCGCCGCCCAGGCGGGGGCGTACGAAAACATCCACATCCCCGTGCGCATCGTCACCGGCGACGAGGACGCCGTCGTGAGCCCGAAACTGCACGCCTTCCGCCTCGCGGAAACCTTGCCGGACGCGGAAATCATCACCCTGCCCGGCGTCGGCCACCTGCCCCATCAGCACCGCCCGGACGTGATCGCGGCCCTGGTGCGGCGGCTTTCGGCGATTGGAGCGGCCCGCCCGGCGGGCTAGTTTTCGGCTCTGCACCACGCGAATCGCGCAACAGCCGGGAACATCATGGCGAACGTCCACCGCATCGACGCCTTCGAGACCGACACCGCCGCCGCCCCCCAGGCGCTGACCGAAAGCGCGCGCGAAAAGCTGAAACAGATGCTGGCGCGCATCGAAAAGCTGGAGGAGGAAAAGGCCTCCGTCGCCTCCGACATCAAGGATTGCTACGGGGAGGCCAAGGCGCTGGGCTACGACACCAAGGCGCTGCGCAAGGTGGTGTCGCTGCGCAAGATGGACCGGAAGGACCGCGCCGAGCAGGAGGCGATGATCGACCTCTATCTCCACGCGCTGGGCGAAATCTGACGGGCGCATGCCCAGGAGCCGCCGCAGCGTCCGGCCACAGCCTGCACCAGCCGCCCGCCGCGCACGCTGGAACTGGCGGCGCGTTGCAGGCGGGCTTGCGGAATTCGTGCGAAACGTGGCGCTCCTGGTGATTGGAACGCCGTTCGTAGAGCCCATCTTTACGGGCGCGGAAATCAAGATAGGCCTCGCTTTTATCGGCACCGGCCTCGGCGTAGCCTTGTTGGTTTTCTCGGCTATAATTGATCATGAAAGGAGGGACTGACATGGATCCGGTGTCGTTCTTCTTGCTTGTGACCGGCGTGGTCTTTCTGCCCTCGGCGGCGTTTATCGCGTTCATGACGCATCAGGAGCGCCTCCGGGACGAGGCCGTTGGGCCTGCCGCCGACCCGGCGGAATAGATCGTGCGCGCGGTCGATCCCCGGCGCACGCGCAAGGCGCTGCGGGCGGTCGCCAAGCTGGCGGCCTTGCAGGATCCCGATCCGGAGACCGGCGAGGTCGAAGCGGCGCAAGCCTATTCCGGCTGGGAGCAGGACTTCCTCGGCGAGGTCGGCAAGCGGCTCGAAACCTACGGCTCGGCGTTCAACGATCTCTCCAAGGGCCGCAGCGAAGAGGCGCTCTCCGCGCTCCAGCACCAAAAGCTCAAGGAGATCGAGGCCAAGGCCCGCGGCAAGCCGCGCAAACCCCTGCGGGCCAAGCCCCGCCTAAAGCCGGGCTGAGGCGCTATCCAGCTACCCCGCCTGCAGGCGGCTCTCGTCGATGCCGTATTCGCGCAGCTTTCTGTAGAGCGTCGAGCGTCCGATCCCCAGCCGGCGGGCCACTTCGCTCATGTGGCCGGCATAATGCTCGATGGCGAACGCGATCAGATCGCGCTCCACGGCCTCGAGCGCGCGCAGATGGCCTTTATCGTCCAGCATCGCGACCGGCCCCACGCTCGGGCGGGGCGGCGGCGCGGGCGGCGGCGGGGGGGTCCAGTCATTGGCGGGGGCGGGCAGGTGGCCGGGATGGGCGTCGTTCGCCGGCGCCAGCGCGCGCGGCTTCAGCGCAGCGATCTGGGGGAAATCCTCCGGCGCCAGCCATTCGCCCTCGCACAGGATCACCGCGCGGAACACCGCATTCTCAAGCTGGCGGACATTGCCGGGCCAGTCGAACGCCTGCAGCAACGCCATGGCCTCGGCCCCGGCGCCGCGCACGCAGCGGCCCTCTTCGGCGCTGAACCGGGCCACGAAGCGCTGCACCAGGGCCGGGATGTCCTCCCGCCGCTCGCGCAGGGGCGGCGCCTCGATGGGGAACACGTTGAGCCGGTAATAGAGATCCTCGCGGAAGCGGCCCTCCGCCACGAGCTTGGCCAGATCCTTGTTGGTAGCCGAGATGATGCGCACATCGACCTTCACCGGGCGCTTGGCGCCCACGGGATCGACCTCGCCCTCCTGCAGCACGCGCAGCAGCTTGACCTGCACCTCGAGCGGCAGCTCGCCGACCTCGTCGAGGAACAGCGTGCCGCCATTGGCTTCCACGAACTTGCCAGCGTGATTATCGACCGCGCCGGTGAACGCGCCCTTCATATGGCCGAACAGGATGCTTTCCACCAGATTGTCGGGGATGGCCCCGCAATTGACGGTGATGAAGGCCTTGCCGGCGCGCGCGCTCGCGCCCTGGATGGCGCGGGCCAGCACTTCCTTGCCCACCCCGCTCTCCCCCAGGATCAGCACCGGGATGTTAGAGCCGGCCGCGCGCTGGCCCATCCGCACCACCGGGCGCATGGCGGGGGCGGCCGCGACCATGTCGTCAAAGCCCAATTGGCCCGAGGCCTTCTTCTTGAGCCGGACCACCTCGCCCTTCAGCGTCTGCATCTCGAGCGCGTTGCGCACCGAGACCATGATCCGCTCGGGGCTCGCGGGCTTGACGAAGAAATCATTGGCGCCGGCCTGCATCGCCTGGACGACGGTGTCGACCCCGCCGGAGGCGGTGAGCACGATGGCGGGCAGATCGGCGCGCCGGGCGCGGATCTCGCGCAGCGCCTCGATGCCGCTCATGCCCGGCATGACGAGATCGAGCAGGATCAGGTCCACATCCTCGCCCCGCTCCACCAGCGCAAGGGCGGCGCGGCCGTCCTCGGCCAGTTTGGTGTGGAAGCCATGGCGCTCGACGGAGGCTTGCAGCAGGCGCCGCTGCGTCGGGTCGTCGTCCACGACGAGGATCGTCTTCACCATGACACCCATTTGTTTTAGCCGGCGCCTCGTCGCGGGCGCTCGATGGGGGCACGTTAAGGGCGAGGCCTCAAAGTTGCGTTAATCTGGGACAGAGCGGCGCCCCCGCGCCGCCCGGTCGCGGGGGCGGGGCCTACAATCGGCGCTTTCGCCCGCCTAGCTGTAGAGCTGGCAGGCGCCGTGGGCGAGGAGCCCTTCCACGCATGAACGAAGACAGGGAACGCAACCGCTTCTCGGCCCGGCTGGGCCGGGCGGCGAGCCTGGGAGCCAACCTTTCCGGGGCCGCCGCAGCCTATGGCGCGGCGCGCCTGTTTGGCGGCGAGGGCGGGGACGCGCAGGCCGCGGCCGCGCTGCGGGCCGCACTCGGGCGCTCCAAGGGACCGTTGATGAAGGTGGCGCAGATGCTGGCCACCGTGCCGGATTTCCTGCCGGCCGATTATGCGGGCGAGCTCGCCACCCTGCAATCGGCAGCCCCGGCCATGGGCTGGCCGTTCGTTCAGCGGCGGATGCGCGCCGAGCTGGGGCCGGACTGGGAGACGCGCTTTAAAAGCTTCGAGCACGAAGCCGCAGCCGCCGCCTCCCTCGGCCAGGTGCACAAGGCTGAGGGCCTGGACGGGCGCAGGCTCGCCTGCAAGCTCCAATACCCCGACATGACCAGCGCCGTGGAGAGCGACCTCGCCCAGATGCAGACGTTGCTAGCGCTCGCCAAGCGCAGCCTCAAATGGATCGACCCGACCGAGATCGGCGCCGAGATCGCCGAGCGGCTGCGCGAGGAGCTCGATTACGCCCGCGAGGCCAAGCATTTGCGCCTCTATCACGGCCTGCTGGCCGGCGAGCCCGGGATCGCCATTCCCGAGCCGGTCGAGGCCCTCTCCACCCGCCGCCTCCTCACCATGAGCTGGCTGGACGGGCGGCCCTTGAAGGACTTCCTCGACGCCCCCCAGGAAACGCGCAACCGCATCGCCGCGCTGCTGTTCAAGGCCTGGTGGGGGCCGATGGGCGGCTATGGGGTGATCCACGGGGACCCTCACCTTGGCAATTATTCCTTCGCGGGCGAGGGCGAGCGGCTGAACCTGCTGGATTTCGGCTGCGTGCGCATCTTCCCGGCCGCGTTCGTGGAGGGGGTGGTGGTGCTGCGCGACGCGCTGGAGCGCAACGACCGGGCCCGGATCCGGGAGGCGTTCGAGTTGTGGGGCTTTGCGGGGCTTAAGGAAGAATTGGTGAACGCGCTGACGCTTTGGGCCCGCTTCATCTACGCGCCCCTGATCGACCGCCGCGTGCGCACCATCGCGGACGGGATCAAGCCGGTGGAATATGGCCGGCGCGAAGCCATCACCATGAAGCGCATGCTCACCGAGCACGGCCCCATCGCCATCCCGCGCGAATTCGTGTTCATGGACCGCGCCGCCATCGGCCTGGGCGCGGCCTTCCTGCACCTGCGCGCCGAACTTAATTACGCCGAATTGTTCGACGCCATGATCGAAGGCTTCTCCGTCGACGCCCTCGCCCGCCGCCAAGCCGAAGCGCTGGCCGCGGCGGGGCTGTGAGCCGGGCTTAGCCGTCGCAGCGCACCAGGGGGGTCGCGACGTTTCTGGAATCCACCTGGATCAGCCGGTCCCCCTCCAGGCGCAGCTCCCATTGCGCGCCGGCCTCGGCGGGGGGAGAGATGGTGCGGGTGAAGATCGAGCCGCCCTCGGCGCTGGCGACGCGGCCCTCGCTCTCATACGGGGCCGCCCGCAGCATAACGATATCGTCCTCGCCCCGGCGGCGCACCGTATAGACCAGCGTCGTGGCGCAGGCGGGGGGTCCCCAAACGCCGGGAACCTTCGCCAGCAGCGCAGCGCGGGCTGCGGCGGCGAGGCTGGCGCCGTCCGGCGGCGGCGGGCCGATCAGGCCGAACGCGCGGCAGGGCTGTTGCAGCGGCGCGAGCGCGCAGACCGGGACCTTTAGGGTGTTCACATCTTCGATGAGCGCCATGACCCCCAGCACGCCGGGGATCAGCCCGGACAAGACGGTGACCAGCACCGGGCGCCGCGCCGCCCATCTCGCCCACCTGTTCATCGCCCCCGGCTCGGAGCGCCGCTTCGGCGCATGGCCCACGCCATGGGGGGGCTTTTCGCCGGCGATCACCGCGCGCACGGCGGCGAGCACGGTCTGGAAGCCGCGGTCCTGCGGCGCGCCGCCCCAGCCCGAAAGGTCCACCCCCTGGCGCTCGCCGAAGAACAGCGGCGGGATGCAGGGCGCGAACACCTGGATCAGCTTCCCGGCGGTGCGCGCGACGCGCGCCTCGGACTTGACGTTTTCGCTGCCCACCGCGGCGCGGGACCACGCCACGATCACCGCCTTGGCGGCCGTGAGAGCGGCCTCGATGGTCCCTTCCCAGGGCGCGTCCGGGGCGATGTCCTCATCCCACCAGACGTTGAGCCCCGCCGCCCGCAGCCCCTGCACGAGCCACCGCACCCGCTCCCCATCCTCGCGCTTATAGGAGACAAAAACCTCCGCCATTCCCCGTCACCGCGCCCGCGCCAGCTTGCTTTGCACACGCGCGAGGTTGCTGGCGATAGTCTGGTGATACGCTGGCGCCGATTGCGCCGTGAACACTTCCAGCGCGGCCCGATAATGTCCGATCGCCGCCTCATACGCCGCGCGCCCGCCGCCCTTATCGCCCTGGGTTTCCCGCGCCACCCCCAGATTGTTCTGCGTCATCGCCCAATCGGCCGGGGCGCTCTGCCGGGTGCGCACCTCCAGCGCCAGCCGGAAGGCCTGGACCGCGCCCTGCGGCGCCGCATCGTCCCCCCGCTCCCTGCACCACCGCAGCACGGGCGGCGCGGCGGGCGTCCCCCCTCCAGCACGCGCTCGGCGCCGTCGAGATCGCCGGCCTCGATCGGGGCGCGCGCCTCGCGCAGGCGCGTCGCGGTGGCGGGATCGTCGCTGCGCTCGAGGCTGGCGCGGCCCGCGCGCGCCAATGCCCCCGGCGCGTTAGGCGGCCTTCGCCTTGCCTGGGCGCCGCCTTTCCGCTATTGCGCGCCCTTCTTTACCGCAGGACATTCAGGCCATGAAAGCCGAAGGCCATCCCGATTATCATTTCATCGACGTGGTGATGACGGACGGGACCAAATACCGGACGCGCTCGACCTACGCCCAGGAAGGCGCGACGCTGTCGCTCGACATCGATCCCAAATGCCATCCCGCCTGGACCGGGGGGTCGCAGACCCTGATGGACCGCGGCGGGCGGGTGTCGCGCTTCAACGAGAAGTTCAAGGGCTTTTTCGGCAAAAAACCCGGCGGCTGAGGCTTCAGGCGGTCCAGGCCGCGAGCAATTGGTGGGCGATGGTGAAGGGCGGGGGCGCGCGCAGCGCTCCATCATCGCCCTTGAGCAAATCCCGCGCTTGCGCGCGGGTGAACCAGCGGGCGTCCTCCAATTCCTCCGCCTCTAGCACTACCGGCCCGGGCTCGACTTCGGCCAGGAGGCCGATCATCAGCGTGCTGGGAAACGGCCAGGGCTGGCTCGAATGGTAGGCGGCGGCGCGCACCTTGAGGCCCACCTCCTCCAGCGTCTCGCGCGCGCAGGCCTCCTCCACGCTTTCGCCCGGCTCCACGAAGCCCGCCAGCGCGGTGTAGATCCCGGGGGGCAGGCGCGGGGGCCGCGCGAGCAGGCAGGCCTCGCCCGCAATCGGCAGCATGATCACCACCGGGTCCACGCGCGGGAAGTGCTGGGCCTGGCAGGCGGGGCAGACGCGCTTCCACCCGGCGTCCACCACCGTGCTCGGCGCGCCGCAGGCCGCGCAAAAGCCGTGGCGCGCATGCCATTCAAATACCGCCTTGGCCGCGCCGAGCATGGCGAGGTCCGGCCCCGGAAGAAGCGCTGCGGCGGCGCGCAGGTCCAGGAACGCCCCGCCGTCCGCGTCCGCTGAGCCCGCCGGATCGGATCCCGGCCCCGCTTCGACCGCGAAATGCGGCCGCCCCTGCCCGTCCACGCCTAAAAAGAGCGCAGGGCTTTCATACGCCGAGGCGGCCGCCGAGGGGTGTAGCCACAGCGCGCCGCCATCGGCCCGCACCAGCGGCTTGCGGTCGCGGAACGCCGCCAGCCGCGCCTCCGGCGAAGCCCAGGCCGCCGCCAGCCAGTCCGGGTCGCGCCGCCGCGCGCCCGCGCGGTCGAGCGGGCTGTTGGCGAAGGCGTTCGGGTTCGCCGGGGACACGCTCAGCGCCGCCGGAGCTTTTCGGGGGCGAGATCGAGCTCCGCCTGCGGCGCCGGCAGACGGGGGGCGGCCTCCACGATCGCGGGCTCGCCGAGCTCCGCCCCGCTCTCCGCCACGCCCAAGCCCTTGAATTTGCGCGCCGTCACCAGCACGCGGGTGTCGAACGAGCTGACGAAGCCATTATAGGCGTGCACGGATTTGGCGATCGTTTCGCCCACCACGGCCAGATGCTTGCTGAGCGGCAAAAGCCGCGCATAGAGCTCGCGGCCCAGCTTGGCGATCTCCTCGGCGTTCGCCGCGATCTCCTCCTGGCGCCAGCCAAAGGCGATCGTCTTGGCCAGGGCGAAGAGGTTCGAGGGCCCGATCACCACGACCTTGCGGGCGAAGCCGTCCTGATAAAGCGTGGGGTCGCGCTCGAAGGCGGCGGCGAGGAAATTGTCCCCCGGCACGAACATGATAACGAAATCGGCCGTGTCGGGCACGTGGCGCCAATATTCCTTGGAGCCGAGCTGGGCCATGTGGGCGCGCAATTCGCCCGCATGCTTGCGCAGATGGGCCTCGCGGGCGGCCTCGTCCGTCGCCTCCATCGCGTCGAGATAGCCCGACAGCGCGACCTTGGAATCGACCACGATCGCGCGCTTGCCCGGCAGGCGGATGATCACGTCGGGACGGACGCGCCCGCCTTCGCCGTCCTCGGAGGTCTGTTCGGTGACGAAATCCACCCGCGCGGAAAGGCCCGACAATTCGAGCACGTTGCGCAGCGTCTCCTCCCCCCAGCGACCGCGCGTTTTCGGCGCCGCGCGCAGCGCGTTGGCGAGCCGCCCCGTCACGGCCTGGGTCTGGCTCATGGATTCCGCGATCTGGCGCATCTGCTCGGAGAGGGCGGATTTATCCTGGGTGCGGGACTTGTCGAGCGCGGCGATCGCTTCCGTCAGCTTGACGAAATGCTCCTGCACCGGGGCCACCACCTCCCGCACCCCGCCCTGGGCGGCGGCCTTGTGCTTTTCGAACGTCTCGTTCGCGAGGGTCAGAAAGCGCTGCTCGCTGCTGGCCAGGGCTTGCACGGCAAGGCCCGAAAACGTCTTTTCCACCTCGCCGCGCAGGGCGTGCAGGGTCGCCTCCTTCTCCGCGAAGGCCTCCGCACGGGCCCGGCCTGCGGCTTCGACCCCGGCGAGCTGGGCGGCGAGCGTGCGCGCCTCGCTGCGCGCGGCGTCCCGCTCCGCGACCAGGGTCCCGATCTGCTCCAGCCGCACCCGGGCCTCCGCGGCGGCGCCCGCATGGGCGGCGAGCCGGCCCTCCGCCTCGCGCCAGCGCCAGGCGCAATAGGCCCCGCCCGCCAGGAGCAAAAGGAGGAACAGGCCGATCAGGGAATCGCTCATGGCGTTCAGTCTATACCCGCAGCCGCCAGAACAAAACAGAAACGATCAACGCGTTCTGACCGCCGCGCGCTATCCGCGTTCGGGCCGGCAGCCTGCGAGGATCAGCGCGATCTGGGCCTCGAGCCGGGCGGTCATCCGCTCCGGGCTCCAGCCGTCGAACAGCGCCCAGCGCATCACGCGCGCATAGCAGGCAAGGATCATCTCCACGAGCAGGTCGGCGTCGAGCCCGTCGCGCAACTCGCCCGCCGCGCAGCCTTCCTGCAGCACCCCGATGATCAGCTCGCGGAACGGCTCGGTATGGTGGCGATGGGCGGCCTCGGCGCGCGCGCTCCAGGTCCAGGAGGCGCCCATCCGGTCCGCGAACAGGCGAGGCTCGGCGGCGTCGGCCGCGAACGCGGCGCGGGCGGCTGCGGAAAGCTTGCCGAGCGTGCCTTCCGCGCCGGCGATGGCGCGGCGCGTCTCTTCCAGGATCAGCGCATAACGCTGGAAGATGATGTCGAGCAGCAGATCGGCTTTACTGTCGAAGGTCGTGAACACGCTGCCGGGCGCCACGCCCGCGCGCGCCGCGATCATGCGGATCGTGGCCGCCTCATAGCCCCTTTCCTGGAACAGCGCCTGCGCAGCCCCGATGACGCGAGCCCGCGTATCGGCCTTCTGCTGCTCGCGCAGGCTCGGAGACCGCAGGTCCGCCGGGCTTTTGTTGAAGCTGATGGCGTCCATCACCGTCACTAATCCCGTTCACTAACCTATTTCGCAACCGCAGCACAAACAAGTGTGCAGCGCGTCAAAACGGGCCCGCTCTGGCGCCTTCCCCTCCGCGGGGCTATTTCTGGCCGATGACGACGATGGTGAGCGTGCTTGTCCCGGTTCTGGTCGGGGTGGTGTTCCTGGTGCTGTGCTTTGGGCTCTACACGATGTTCCGGGGCGGCGATTTCGGCCGGTCCTGGTCGAACAAGGCGATGCGACTGCGCGTGGTGACCCAGTTCGCCGCGATCGTAGTTCTGATGGCCGCCCTCTGGGCCAAGCAGCATTGGGGCGGTTGATGGTGCAGCTCGATAAAATCTATACCCGGGCCGGCGACGAGGGCGACACGCGCCTGGCCACCGGCGAGCTGACGGCCAAAGGCGATCTCCGCGTCGAGGCCTACGGGGCGGTGGACGAGGCCAATTCCTGCCTGGGCGTGGCCCGTCTCCATACGGGCGAGGACCCGGTGCTCGACCCCATGCTGGCGCGCATCCAGAATGACCTCTTCGATCTCGGCGCCGACCTTGCGACCCCGGAACGGGGCGCGCCGCTGAAGTTCGAGGCGCTGCGTATCGTGAGCGCGCAAGTAGAGCGGCTGGAGCGCGAGATCGACCTGCTGAACGCCGATCTCGGGCCCTTGACGTCGTTCGTGCTGCCGGGGGGTAGCCCTGCGGCGGCGTTTCTGCATGTGGCGCGGGCCACGATCCGGCGGGCGGAACGCGCGATCGCCACGCTGGCCCGGCGCGAGGACGAGACGGTTTCTCCCGCGGCGCTTGCCTACGCCAACCGCGTTTCCGATTTCCTGTTCGTCGCCGCCCGCTACGCCAATCGCGGGGCGGGCGATGTGCTGTGGGTCCCCGGCGCGGGGCGCGGCGCCTAGCCGCTGCGCGTTGACGCTCCGGGGCGTCAGGTCTAGGTCGAGGGCGACTTTTCCACGCCTGCCTTGAGGAAGAACGTCCATGAAGGTGCTCGTGCCCGTGAAACGGGTGCTCGATTACAATCTCAAGGTCCGGGTCAAGGCCGACCAATCGGGCGTGGATCTTTCCAACCTGAAAATGTCCATGAACCCGTTCTGCGAGATCGCGGTGGAAGAAGCCGTGCGCCTCAAGGAGAAGGGCGCCGTGAGCGAGATCATCGCCGTGTCCATCGGGCCGGACCAGGCCCAGGAGACGCTGCGCACCGCGCTCGCCATGGGCGCGGACCGGGGCGTGCTGGTGAAGGCCGAGGGCGAGATCGAGCCGCTGGACGTCGCGAAGATCCTGAAGGGCGTGGTGGAGGCCGAACAGCCGGGCCTGGTGATCCTGGGTAAGCAGGCGATCGACGACGACGCCAACCAGACGGGCCAGATGCTGGCCGCCCTGCTGGACCTGCCCCAGGCCACCTTCGCCTCCAAGATCGAGCTCTCGGATAACCGAGTGACGGTGACGCGGGAGGTCGATGGCGGCCTGCAGACGCTCGCGCTGCACCTGCCTGCCATCGTCACCACGGATCTGCGCCTCAACGAGCCGCGCTACGCCTCCCTGCCCAACATCATGAAGGCGAAGAAAAAGCCCATTGACATCAAAACCCCCGGCGATTTCGGGGTAAGCCCCCGCGCGCGCCTGAAAGTGTTGAAGGTGGCCGAGCCGCCCAAGCGCCAGGGCGGGGTGAAGGTCAAGACCGTCTCGGAACTCGTGGACAAGCTGAAGAACGAAGCGGGGGTCCTCTGATGGCCGTTTTGGTGTTCGCCGCCCATGACGGGGCGAGCCTGAAGGAATCCACCGCCAAGGTGGTGAGCGCGGCCTTGGCCGTGGGCGGGGACGTGGACGTGCTGGTGGCGGGCCATGCGTGCGCGCCCGCAGCGGCCGCAGCGGGCGGTATCGCCGGCGTGCGCAAGGTGCTCCATGCCGATGGCGAGAGCCTCGCGGGGGGCCTGGCCGAGCCGCTGGAGGCGCTGATCCTCAGCCTCGCGCCCGGCTATGACGCGCTGTTCTTCCCCGCCGACACGACCGGCAAAAACGTGGCCCCCCGGATCGCGGCGAAACTCGACGTGATGCAGATTTCAAGCGTGGTGGCGGTGGAGGGGCCGAAGACCTTCGTGCGCCCCATCTATGCCGGCAACGCGCTGACGACCGTGGAATCGAGCGACGCCAAGATCGTCGCCACCATCCAGCCCACCGCCTTCAAGCCCGCCCCCGGCGGGGGCGCAGCGCCCGTGGACAGCGTCCCCGCGCCAGCCGGGCCGTTCAAATCCGCCTTCGTCAGCGAGGAGATCGCCAAGCTGGACCGCCCGGAGCTTGCGGGGGCCAAGCGGATCGTATCGGGCGGGCGGGCGCTCGGATCGGAAGAGAAATTCAAGGCCGTGATCGAGCCCCTGGCCGACCGGCTGGGCGCGGCCGTGGGCGCCTCACGCGCGGCGGTGGATGCGGGCTATGCGCCCAACGACTACCAGGTGGGCCAGACCGGCAAGGTGGTGGCGCCGGACCTTTACGTCGCGGTGGGCATTTCCGGCGCCATCCAGCACCTGGCGGGCATGAAGGACGCCAAGGTCATCGTCGCCATCAACAAGGACGAAGACGCCCCGATCTTCCAGATCGCCGATTATGGCCTCGTGGGCGATCTGTTCACCGTGCTGCCTGAACTGGAAGCCGAACTCGCCCGGCGCGGCCTCTGAGGCGCACGCCCCGCCGGGCAGGGGCCCGAGGGCCTTGCTGCACCTGAACAAAACCATGCTATGTAAAGGGATTAGCAAAATCGGGCGGCGTTCACGATGACGGAAATCAAGATCATCGGCGTGATCGGCGCCGGACAGATGGGCAACGGCATCGCCCATGTGTGCGCCTTGGGCGGCTATGACGTACTGCTGAACGATGTGCAGGAGGCCAGGATCGCGGCCGGGATCGATACGATCCAGCACAATATGGCCCGCCAGGTGGCGCGCGAAATGATCACCCAGGCGCAGATGGACGAGGCCCTGCCCCGCATCCGCCCCGCCCCCAAATTCGCCGGGTTCGAGACCGTCGATCTCGCCATCGAATCGGCCACCGAGAAGGAGGAGGTCAAGCGCAAGATCTTCGCCGACCTCGCGCCCCTGATCAAACCCGACGCCATCCTCTCCTCCAACACCTCCTCCATCTCCATCACCCGCCTGGCCGCCGGCACGAAGAACCCCGAGCGCTTCATTGGCCTGCACTTCATGAACCCGGTTCCGCTGATGAAGCTCGTGGAGCTGATCCGCGGCCTTGCCACGAGCCAGGAGACGTACGCGGCCACGCTCGCTTTCGTGGAAAGCCTGGGCAAGACGATCGCCAATGCCGAGGATTTCCCGGCCTTCATCGTCAACCGGGTGCTGATCCCGATGATCAACGAGGCGGTCTATACCCTCTACGAGGGCGTCGGCTCGGTGGAGGCGATCGACAAGGCGATGAAGCTCGGCGCCAACCACCCGATGGGCCCGTTGGAGCTGGCAGATTTCATCGGCCTCGATACCTGCCTCTCGATCATGCAGGTGCTGAACGAGGGGCTCGCGGACACGAAATACCGCCCCTGCCCGCTGCTGGTGAAATATGTCGAGGCGGGCTGGCTGGGCCGCAAGACGCAACGCGGCTTCTACGATTATCGCGGGGACCATCCGGTCCCGACGCGCTAGCTTATTTCAGCGCCGCCAGCGCTAGCGCGCCCGCCTCGCGCGCGCCGTACGCCACGAAGCCGGCCACCCCGAAGTCCGGCGCCTTTTGCCCGTAGGCCATGTCCGAGCCGTCGGGCCGCACGAGCGCCCCGCCCGCGCCCGCCAGCACGGCGTGGCCCGCCGCGATATCCCATTCGTTCACCGGCCCCAGGCGCGGGTAGAGATCGGCCTCGCCCGCCGCGAGCAGGCACAGCTTGATCGAGGACGAGAGGCCAAGCCATTGGGCGACGCCCGCGGCGGCGAAGGTCTGGCGCAGGCGCGCCGTGTCGGCCGAGCGGCTGGTCAGCGCGGTGAGCCCGCCTCCCGGCGCGGGGCGGACCGTGATGGCGCGCGCGGGCTCGATCACACGCGCGGTTTCCGGCTCGCAGCGGGCCCGGAACGCCCCGAGCCCCGGGCCGCCATAGAAGAGATCGCCCCCGCCGGGCGCGTACACCACCCCCGCCGCCGGCCGCCCCGCGGCGATCAGGGCGATATTGACGGTGAACTCCCCCGCCTGGCGGGCGATGAAGGCCT
>JANNOI010000012.1:0-16935 GCA_031398975.1 Alphaproteobacteria bacterium
CCGGGGCTGTGCCGATCCTGTGCGTTCGGCGAGAACGGCCTGTGCGAACACCCGCTCGAACACCGCGCGCGTCGGCGCGTTCCGCTGCCGGTCGAGCACGGCGGGGACGGCGGCGGACTCCGGCTGACTCCGCAGGACCGCTCGCGGACGTTCGCCCCGCGCCCGATCCGGCTCCCGAACCGGGGCCCCTGCGCGCCCCTGCGGCGCCCGCCCCGGTGCTCATCGAGGCGCGCGAACTCGTGAAAACCTACCGCATGGGGGACAACGAGGTCCGCGCGCTGGCGGGGGTGAGCTTCACGATCCGCGAGGGGGAATACGTGGCCGTAATCGGGCCCTCGGGCTCCGGCAAATCGACGCTGATGAACATCCTGGGCGGCTTGGACCGCCCGACCGCCGGCCAGTACGCGTTCGAAGGCGAAGCCGTGGCCGGCATGGACGACGACCAGCTGGCCGTGTTCCGCAACGCCAAGATCGGCTTCATCTTCCAATCCTTCCAGCTGCTCGCCCGGCTCGATGCGCGCGCCAATGTGGAGCTGCCGCTGATCTATGCGGGCCTCGACCGCGCCGAGCGGCTCGCGCGCGCGGAGCGCACCCTGGCGCGCGTGGGCCTCGCCGAGCGCGCCCACCACCGCCCCGCCCAGCTCTCCGGCGGCCAGCAGCAGCGCGTGGCCATCGCCCGCGCGCTCGCCGGCGCCCCCCGCCTCCTCCTGGCGGACGAACCGACCGGCGCGCTCGACACCAAGACGGGCGAGGACGTGCTCGCCCTCTTCGAGGAATTGAACGTGCAGGGGGCCACGATCGTGATCGTCACCCATGACCATGAGGTCGCCGCGCGCGCCCGGCGCGTGATCGAGATGCGCGACGGCGTGATCGTGCGCGACGGCGCCCCGCAATGAGTTCCGGAACCCGCCCATGATGCGCCCCACCGACCTCGCCCGCACCTCGATCGGGGCGATCCGCGCCCACCCGCTGCGCAGCGCGCTGACGGCGTTGGGGGTCGTGATTGGGGTTGCCTCGGTGGTGGCGATGACCTCGATCGGGCTGGGGGCGCAATATAGCGTCGCCTCCACCATCCGCGCGCTGGGCTCCAATCTGCTGATCGTCTCGTCCGGGTCCTTCCGCGCGGGCGGGGCGAGCCAGGGCGCGGGCACAAGGCCCACTATCACGGACGGGGACGCCGAGGCGCTGGCCCGGGGCCTGCCGCAGGCCGCGGTGGTCGCCTCCGCGGTGCGCACCACCGTGCAGCTCGTGGCGAACGGGGCCAATTGGTCCTCCCGCATCGAGGGGGTGACGGAGGGCTATTTGCAGGCGCGGGACTGGACGATGGCCTCCGGCCGCTTTTTCGACGCCCGCGAGGTCCGCCAGGGCCGGAAGGTGGCGGTGATCGGCGATACGGTGCGCCGGGAGCTGTTCGGGGAGATGGATCCGATCGGCCAGCGCCTGCGCATCGGGTCTACCCCGTTCGAGATCGTGGGCGTGCTCGCCGCCAAGGGCCAGTCTTCGTTCGGGCAGGACCAGGACGATATCGTGCTCGGGCCGCTGGACGCGGTGCGGTCGCGTCTGAAAGGGCGCAGCGCCCGGGTGGGCTCGGTGGACCAGATCTATGTGAAGGGCGCGCGCGAGGAGGACATGGCCGAGCTCGAGGAGCAGGCGCGCTCCATCATCCGCGAGCGCCACCGGCGCTCGATCGACCAGGACGACGATTTCACCGTCCAGAACATGGCCTCCATCCTCCAGGCCTCGCAGAGCATGACACAGACCTTCACCATCCTGCTGGGCGCGGTGGCGGCGGTTTCGCTCGTCGTGGGGGGCGTAGGGATCATGAACATCATGCTGGTGGCGGTGACGGAGCGGACGCGCGAGATCGGCCTGCGCATGGCGCTGGGCGCGCGGCGGGGCGACATCCTGCGCCAGTTTGCGCTCGAATCGACGGTCCTCTCCACCGCCGGGGGCGTGGTGGGGCTGATGATCGGGGCGGGGCTTGCGTTCGGGATCGCCGCGATCGCGGGCTGGCCGCCGACGCTTTCGGCCTGGGCGACGCCCGCCGCGCTCGGCTTTTCCGCTTTGATCGGGATCGGGTTCGGGGCCTACCCCGCCTGGCGGGCCGCGCAGCTCGATCCGATCGAGGCGCTGCGGCGGGACTGACGCTCCTCAGCCGACCGCCTGCACCCGCCCGGCGCGCAGGTCGGTGAGGAAGCGCACGATCTCCATCGCCCACGCCCGGTGGAACAGCGCGAGCCAGCCCGCATAGATCCCCGCCCCCACCGCGATCATCAAAACGAGCCGCGCCAGCCGCGGCGCCTCCCCCGCCAGCGCGCCCGTGAGGATCACCCCCGCCATCATCGCCGCCACCGCCTGGTAGGCGGGGCTCAAGGCGCGCAACAGATCAAGGAAACGCCCGCCCATCATGCGCGTCTGCAAGGCGGTGGCGGCGACGCCGAAGCCCGCGCCCGCCGCCATGGACGCCGCCGCCGCCGCCGCCGGACCGAACGGCGCAGCGAACCAGATGCACGGCGCCTGCACGGCGATGGACAGCGCCGAAAAGCGCATCGACAGATCGCTCCGGTCGAGCCCCGCAAAGATCAGATTGCTGTAGAAGCCCAGCGGCACGACCAGCCCGATCATGCCCAGCACGAGCAGCACCTGCGCCGCCCCGGCATAACGGGGATCGAGCACCAGGGGCACGATCTCCCCGCCCACGAGCCCCAGGCCCACGAAGGCGGGCATGGCGGTAAGCGAAGCGATCTGCACCAAGCGGGTGAACAGCTCGAGCCGCTCCGGCCCGCCCGCGTGCAAGCGCGACAGGATCGGCACCCACAGGGCCTGGATCGGCCCCGTCAGGGGGCCATGGAGGGCCTGCTCGAAACGCTGGGCGGCGGTGAAGAGGCCGAGCGCGGCCGCCCCCGCCCGCGCGCCCACCGAGGCCTCCACCAGCCGCGTCGGAAGGGTGGACATGAGTGTCGCGACCCAAAGCCGGCCCGCGCGGGCCAGAAAGGCGTGCGCATGGGCGCGCTCCAGGAGAAAGCTCGGCCGCCAGCGCGTGAAGAGGGCCATCACCACCAGCGAAAGCCCGAGCGAGGCCACGCGCTGGGCCAGGAGCGCCCATTCCGCGGCCGGCGAAAAAGCGAAGGAGAGCCCCGCCGCGCCCCCCGCCAGCGTTCCCGCGATGGTGCGCAGCGCCTGGGCGCGGAAGCGCAGCGTACGCATGATCAGGGCGTCCATGACCGCGAGCGGGGGCACGAGCAGCAGCGTCAAGCCCAGCAGGGGGAGCACGTTGGCGACCTCGGGCTCCCCATAGGCCGCCCCCGCCCAGCGCGCGCCCAGCACGAACAGCACCGCCAGCCCAGCCGCCGCCCCCATCATCGTCCAAAACGCGCTCGACAGCGCCGCGCGGGAGAATTCCTGGCGCTGCACCAGCGCATCCATCGCCGCCCAGCGGAATTGTGTGGCGAACAGGTCCACCAACAGCGCCGACATGGCGAAGACGCCGAAAATGGCCGGGCTCATCTGCCGCGAGAGCAGCAGGAAGATCACCATCCCCGCGCCCTGCCCCAGCACGAAATTCACGAGGTTCCAGAAAAACCCGCGGCGGACGGCGACGCCGCTCGAAGGAACCTCCTCGTCGGGCACGGTGGTGGTCAACGGCGTCTCGACCCTCTGGATGTCTTAGAAACTGCGAAGGCCGGTCCGGCGCTTGGGGCTTGTGCAACGCACAAGCGCGCGGCGTAGTCAATCGCGCCGCCAGGACCTGATTTTGACCAGGGCGAGGATGTGGACGTGAAATCCTCCTGGTGCGCCACGATTGCCAGGGGCGGCGCGTTGGGCGAAGGAAAAGAGCCCTGAGGGGCAGTCGGGAGCGCCCATGCGCAACATCATTCCAGTGATCATGTCCGGCGGCTCGGGCACGCGGCTCTGGCCCATGTCCACCGAGGATCGGCCAAAGCAATTCCACGCGCTCGCCGGGGTCAACACCATGATCCAGGACACGGCGCTGCGCCTTTCGGGGCCGGGCTTTTTGGACCCCGTCGTGATCTGCAACGCGCGCCACGGGGAATTGGCCGACCGCCAGCTCGCGGCCGCGGGCGTCAATCCGGCGCGCATCGTGCTGGAGCCCATCGGCCGCAACACCGCCGCCACCGCCGCCTTGGGCGCAGCCACCGTGCGCGAGCTTGACCCTGAGGCGCTGATGCTGCTGGCCCCGGCCGATCATATCGTCGCCGACGTGGCGGCCTTCCGCGCCGCGCTCGCCCGCGCGGCCCCTTTCGCCGGGGACCGCATCGTCACGCTGGGCATCGAGCCTACCGCGCCGGACACAGGCTTTGGCTATATCGAGCGCGGGCAGGAGCTGGGCGAGGCGGTGTTCGAGATCGCGCGCTTCCGCGAGAAGCCTAACCGCGAGACGGCCGAGGGCTATTTGCGGGCCGGGGGCTTTTCCTGGAACGCCGGCATGTTCCTGGCGGCGCCCGACCTTGTCCTGCAGGAATTCGAGGAGAGCGCCGAGATCCGCGACGGCGCGCTGAAGGCCTTGGCGGCGGGCCGGCGCAACGGCGTGTTCATCACCCTGGACGCGGCCCTCTTCGCGGCCACGCCGAGCGCGCCGTTCGATATCGCGGTGATGGAGCGGACGCGGCGCTCCGCGGTGGCGCCGTGCGACATCGGCTGGGCCGATGTGGGCTCCTGGCCGGAACTGCATCGCCTGGCCGCCTCCGACGCCCAGGGCAATGCGAGCCATGGCCGGGTGCTGACGCTCGACGTGCGCAACACGCTGGTGCGGGGGGAAGGCCCGCTCGTCGCGCTTGCCGGGGTGGAGGACCTTATCGTGGTGGCGACGCCGGACGTGGTGCTGATCGTCCACCGCGACCGCGCCCAGGAGGTCAAGACGCTGTGCGAGCTGGCGAAAAAGGCGTGAGCGCGCCGCGCCCGGCGCTGGGCGCGGCGCTGCGCGCGACGGCGGGGCGGCCGCTGGCGCGGCAATTCCTGCGCTTTCTGCTGGTCGGGGGGGCCGCCACCGCGCTGCATTATGCGGTGATGATCGCCCTGGTGGAGGCGGTGGGGGTCGCGGCGCCAGCGGCGGCGGCGGCGGGGTTCCTGGCGGGGGCGGTCGTCAGCTACCTCGCCAACCGCGCCTTCACCTTCCAGTCGGAGGCCGATTTGGGCGCGGGGCTCTTCCGGTACGCCATGGTGATGGGCGTGGGGCTTCTGCTCAACGTGGCGCTGGTGTGGGGGCTGACGGGCCTTGGCGCATCGTATCTGCTGGCGCAGATCGCGGCCACGGGGCTGGTTCTGTTCTGGAATTTCTTCGCCGCCCGCGCCTTCGTATTCGAGGGTCGCCGCCCCACCCTTCCTCCGGCGTGACCGGGCCCGACGCCTTCGCTTTGGCCACGGTTTTGCAAGAGGCTTGACACCAACCGGCTTGCGGCCATCCGCTAGCGCCCGCGCGGGGGACAATTGGGGGGCGCTCGCGATGATTGGGGAGACCACCACCACCCTGACGCGGACGCCGCCGGCGCGGCCGCTGGCCGTGGATCTCGACGGCACGCTGATCCGCACCGACCTGCTGCACGAAAGCGCGCTCCGCCTCCTGAAGGCGCGGCCGCTGACCGGGCTGTTCGTGCTGGCCTATTGGCTCCTGCGCGGGCGGGCCGCGCTGAAGGCGAAGCTGGCCCGTGCAGTTCTGCTGCCCCCCGAGAGCCTCCCCTATAGCGTCGACTTCCTGGCCTATCTGCGCGCCGAGCACGCCAGGGGGCGCCGGCTCGTGCTGGCCACCGCCGCCGATCGCGTCCAGGCCGAGGCGGTGGCCGCCCATTTGGGCGTGTTCGATGAGGTGCTCGCCTCCGACGGCGCCGCCAACCTCTCGGGCCGGGCCAAGGGCAAGGCGTTGGCGCAACGCTTCGGCGAGCGCGGGTTCGACTATGCCGGCAATGCGAAGGTGGACCTGCGGGTCTGGGCGCACGCCCATGACGCGGTGGTGGTGAACGGCGCAGGCGGGCTTTCCGCCAGCGCGGCCGCGAGCGCGCTCGGGCTAGGGCCCCTGTTCCCGCGGGCGCGCGGGGCGGGTTTCAGATCGGTCGCGAAGGCGCTGCGGGTGCACCAATGGGCCAAGAACGCGCTTATCTTCGTGCCGATCGCGGCGGCCCACCACTTCGACCTGGCCACCCTCCAGCAGGGCCTTTTGGCCTTCCTTTCCTTCTCGCTGCTCGCCTCCAGCGTCTATGTGCTGAACGACCTGATGGACCTAGAGGACGACCGGGCCCATCCGCGCAAGCGCCGCAGGCCCTTCGCCGCGGGCGACATCTCGATCGTGGGCGCGGCGGCTTTGGGGGTGGCGAGCCTCAGCGCCAGCGTCGCGATCGCGCTGACGCTTGCGCCCCTGTTTTGGGCCGCGCTCGCGCTCTATTTTGCGGTGACCACGGCCTACACGTTCTGGCTGAAGCGGCGCCCGATGCTGGACGTGATGAGCCTCGCCGGCCTCTATACCATGCGCATCCTCGCCGGCGCCGCCGCCACCGGCATCGTGGTGTCCTTCTGGCTGCTGGCCTTGTCCATGTTCCTGTTCTTGAGCCTTGCGCTGCTGAAGCGCTATTCCGAGCTCCACCTCCTGCGCGCCTCGGGAAAGGAAAAGACCGCGGGCCGGGGCTATCTGGTCGCGGACATGGCGATGATGCCGGCGCTGGGCGGGGCGAGCGGGCTGATGGCGGTGCTGGTCATGGCGCTCTACACCAACCAGCCCACCGTATGGGAGACCTACCGCCATCCCCAATTGCTGTGGCTGATCTGCCCGCTCATGCTCTATTGGGTGCTGCGGGTGTGGTTCATCGCCAATCGCGGGGAGATGCACGACGATCCAGTGGTGTTCGCCATCCGCGACAAGGTGAGCCTCGCCATCGGGGCGATGGTGGGCGGCCTCGCCCTCGCCGCCGCCCTGTAGCGGGGCCGCTGCGCACCCCCTGGCTAGCCCGATCGCTTGCGCTTATCTCTGGGCCGGGGGACGGAGGATGCGCATGCGCTTCACATGGTCCTTCAGTAAAGGGCCCTTCAGCATAGGGCCCTTCGCCGGCGCGCTGATGGCGGGCTTCGCCGCGATCGCGCCCGCGCACGGCGATCGGTTCACCCTCGAATACACGGCCCGCGCCTGGTCCCTCGCGCCGCTGGGCAGCGCGCGCCTGGACGTGATGGTGGACGATACCGATTACTACGCCGAAACCACGCTGAAATCGGGCGGCGTGCTGGCGCTGTTCGAGCAGACGGCCCTGTCCGCCGACGCCGAAGGCGCGCTTTCGCCGGAGGGCGTCCAATGGCGCCGCTACGACCTCGATCATTCCTATTCCAAGAAGCGCCGCGTCACCGCGCTGCGCCGCACGGAGGCGGGCGTGGAGAGCCGCATCATCCCGATCTACAGCGCCTGGGGCGATCCCCCCGCCAGCGAGGAGATGAAGCGGGAGAGTTTCGATCCGCTTTCGGCCATGGTGGCGATGGGGCTGCGCGTGGCGCAGACCCGCCTCTGCGACGCCGCCTTCCCGACCTTCGACGGCAAGTACCGCTACGATCTGGTGCTGCTGGGCGGGCGGATCGAGCCATATGAGGCGGGGGGCTATAGCGGGCCGGTGCTCAAGTGCCGGATCCAGTATCGCCGCGTGGCCGGCTACGAGCCCACCGACCCGAACCAGGTCAAGAAGATCCCGGAGGGCGAGCTTTGGTTCGCGCTGGCCGAAGGGTCGCGCTTTGCGCCGCCGGTGCGCGCCATCCTGCCGCTGCCGCTCGGTCATGCCGGCATCTCGCTGAAAAGCTGGAAGCGCGCGACCGTCACGGTGGGGGCGCAGACGCGCGCGGATTGACGCCGCACGCCTTGCCCGCCATGAGGCTTCTGAATGCCCGCCGTCGAATTCACCCGCCGCTATTGCATGGCCCACCGCCTGCGCGCGGACCCGGCGTCGAAGTGCGCGGTCCCGCACGGGCATAACGAGATCGTGGCGGTGCGGCTGGAGCCGGCCGGCCCGTTCCGGTTCGGGGGGTCCAATATGCTGGCGCCGTTCGCCCGCGTGAAGGCGCGCTGGGCGGGCTGGATCGATGCGGAGGTGGACCACGCCTTCCAACTCGACGAGGCCGACCCTCTGATCGAATGGTTCCGCGACCACGAGCCCGCCCGCCTCTCCCGCATCATGACCTTCCCGGGAGACCCCACCACGGAAGCGCTCGCGGCGAGCTTCTTTTTAAAACTTTCCGCCTTCCTCGCCGCCGACGATCTGCCCTTCCGCGTGGGCGCCGTGCGGGTGGAGGAAACGCCCACCAACGCCGTCGTGCTCGAAGCCGCCGCCTTCGACCCCGAGACCTGCGGCCTGCCCGCCGCCGCCTGGCCCCGCCGCGCCGACGCAAGCATCAACGATTTTCAGCTCTAATCGTTCGACAGCTGGATGATCCTGGTGTGCGGCAGCCAACCGAGGATCGGCTCGCGCCGCGATCCGGTTTTGGTGACGAACACGTCCTGGCAGTGCGGACCCTGGGCCGCCATGGCGGCCTTTGCTTCGGCAAGCGTCGCGCCTTGCCGCACGAAAGCGAGCGCGCTGACCTGGATGCGGAATTGATCCAGAAGCGACTGCAATTGCCAACTGGCGGGCGGGCCTTCCAGCTTACCTGTGCAAACAGCGATGAATTCGTAGAGGATGGAGCGGTGCACCACGTAAACAATGGTCCCATCCGTGTTGCGGATTGGGATACGGGTTCGGCCATTGTCGGCAATGCGAATCAATTGTTCAAGCGTGTTTCGCGAAACCTTACGGCCAGACACCTCTTCTGTGACAAGCTCGACAAAGTCGATTTCGTCATAGGTTATCATCTTATCCGTAGAGGAGAGGCTCTTCAGTTTTTCTTCGCCTGACGCCTGGACAACGAGATCCCTGTAGCCCTGCGTGACTGCGTTTAGATTGTCGCGCGAGAAGTAGAACGCGATGATCGCACCGACCCAGGCCGCGATAACGGCCATGAGCTGATTGAACGTCTGCTGATGCACCTGGACCTGTTCCGCCGCCGGGAGGCCCCTTGCGGCGAACACCATTGGAAGGGCGGCGGCGGCCAGCAGGCTGAATGAAACCACGACGATGACGATCGCCACCGCCACCTGACCGGTAGGGCGCGGTCTTTCGCCTATCCTGTTCGCCCTGAACTCTGCCATCTCGCCCCTCCCCCTTGGCGGCGCGCCGCGCCAGCCTTACGGCGCCGGGGGCGCGCAGCCCCAGGCGCTAGGCGCCTTCTCGCACTGGGCCGGGGTCCCGCGATAGACCGCGCCGCCCTTCATGACGAAAGCCATCTTCTCGAGCGCGCGCACGTCCGCGAGGGGATCGCCCGTCACGGCGATGATGTCGGCGTAGCGGCCGGGCGCGATCGCGCCGAGATCGGCGCCTTTACCCAGCAACTCCGCGCCGATCCTGGTGGCGGCCTGGATCGCCTGCATTGGGCTCATCCCGTAGCGGACCATGACGGCGAATTGCTTGGCGCTATCCCCGTGGGGGTAGACGCCCGTGTCGGTGCCGTAGGAGAGCTTCACCCCGGCCTTCACCGCCTTGCGGAAATTTTCGCGCTGGATTTCGGCGATATCGCGATCCTTCTGCAAATTCTCTTCCGGGACGCCGTTCTTCTTGCCCTCGGACTGGGTGTATTCGGTGTTGTAGATGTCCATCGACAGCACCGTGCCGGCCTTCTTGGCCATCGCGATGCCCTCGTCGTCGATCAAACTTGCGTGCTCTATCGAGTCCGCGCCCGCGCGGATGCCGATCTTGATTCCGTCCGCGCCATGGGCGTGCACCGCCACCGTGCGCCCGGCCATGTGCGCCTCCTCGACGATGGCCTTGGCCTCCTCCAGCGTGAATTGCTGCGCGCCGACCTTGGTGCCCTTCGAGAACACCCCGCCCGTGCCGCAATATTTAATCAGGTCGGCCCCGTATTTGATGTTGCGCCGCACCATGGCGCGGACCGCGTCCGGCCCGTCCGCTACCCCGCTGGACTGGAAGTCGAATTCCGGCGCGAGATTGTTCTCGTCGCAATGGCCGCCCGTGATCCCGAGCGCTGGGCCGGAGCCGAACACGCGCGGGCCCGGCACGTCGCCGCGATTGATCCCGTCCCGCAGGCCTAGGTCGGAAAAGCCCGAAGCGCCGACATTGCGCGACACGGTGAACCCCGCGAGCAGCGTCTTGCGGGCGTTGGCCGCGCCGATGATCGCCTCGCGCGGGGCGGAGATGTTGTAGCTGTCGAACGGGGAGATGGTGGGGTCGCTGGTGATGTGGGTGTGGGTGTCAATCAGCCCCGGCAGCACGGTGTAGCCGGCCAGGTCGATCACGAAAGCCTCGGGCGGGACGACGATGGAGCCCGCCGGGCCCACGGCCTTGATGCGCTCGCCCTCGATGAGGATGGTCTGGGCGGGCTTCACCGCGCCGCTCAACACATCCACCAGCCGCCCCGCCTGGATCGCCACGGCGCGCGGGGGCTCCGCACGTGCAGGGACGGCGCAGAAGGCGGTGAACGCAAGGGCAAGGGCGAGGCGGCGCATGGGGGCTCCTGGAGGGTGGCGCATGGCTTAGCCCATACCGGACCCGCCGCGGCGCCTGTTTCACGGCGCAGGCGAAATTGCCCCTGCTCCGCCCGTTCCGGCGGCGCCCAGACCGGACGAGGGCGGCCTAGAAGAACACGCTCGCCCCGGCTTCGGCCCCGCCCACGCCGGCGCGGAACGGGGTGAAGAGCTCCCGGCCATAGCCGTATTCCTGAGGCTGCGTCGGCCGTGCGGGGGCGCGCGCCATCAGCGCGCCTGGATCGAGGTGCGCCTCGAGCACCCCCGCCTCGGCGTCAAGCCGGATCACATCGCCGTCGCGCAGCCGGGCGAGCGGACCGCCGTCCAGCGCCTCAGGGGTCAGATGGATCGCCGCCGGCACCTTGCCCGACGCCCCCGACATCCGCCCGTCCGTAACAAGGGCCACCCGGTAGCCCCGGTCCTGCAGTACGCCGAGCGAGGGCGTGAGCTTGTGCAGTTCCGGCATGCCGTTGGCGCGCGGCCCCTGGAAGCGCACCACCACCACGACGTCGCGGTCGAGCTCGCCCGCTTTGAAGGCTTCGAGCACCCCCTCCTGGGTGTCGAACAGGCGGGCCGGGGCCTCGACGATGCGATGCGCCGCGCCGACCGCGGACACCTTGATGACCGCCCGCCCCAATCCTCCCCGCAACAGCCGCAGGCCCCCGGTTGTGTCGAACGGATCCTCGGCGCGGCGCAGGATCCCCGGGTCGAGGCTTTCCGCCGGCGCGTCCCGCCACACCAACGCGCCGTCCTCCAGCGCGGGGTGTTTCGCATAGGCGGCGAGCCCGGTTCCGAACACGGTCGCGATGTCTTCGTGCAGCAGGCCCGCCTGCACCAGTTCGCGCACCAGAAAGCCCATCCCCCCGGCCGCGTGGAACTGGTTCACGTCCGCCGCGCCATTGGGATAAATGCGCGCCAAAAGCGGGGTGACGCCCGAGAGCGCGTCGAAATCGTCCCAATTGATCAAGATCCCGGCCGCGCGCGCCATCGCCACGAGGTGGATCGTGTGGTTGGTGGAGCCCCCGGTGGCCAAGAGGCCCACGATGGCGTTCACGATTGCGCGCTCGTCGATCGCGTCGGCCAGGGTCTGGACGCCGGCGAGCTTGGCGGCCTGGACGGCGGCGGCCCGGGTCAGCGCGTCGCGCAGCGGCGTGCGGGGATGGACGAAGGCCGCCCCCGGCAGGTGCAGGCCCATCACCTCCATCATCATCTGGTTGGAATTGGCGGTGCCGTAGAAGGTGCAGGTGCCGGGGCTGTGATAGGAGCCAGATTCCACGTCCAGCAATTGCTCGGTCGTGGCTTTGCCCTGGGCGTGGAGGCCGCGCACGCGCGCCTTTTCCGCGTTTGACACCCCCGACGGCATCGGCCCGCCCGGCACGAAGATCACCGGCAGGTGCGCAAAGGCCATCGCGCCGATGAAAAGCCCCGGCACGATCTTGTCGCAGATGCCCAGCATCAGGGCGGCGTCGAACATGTCGTGCGTCAGCGCCACGCCCGTGGCCATGGCGATCACGTCGCGGCTGAAGAGCGAAAGCTCCATGCCCGGGCGGCCTTGCGTCACCCCATCGCACATCGCCGGCGTCCCGCCCGCGACCTGGGCGGTGGCGCCCGCCTCGCGGGCGGCGGCCTTTAAGATGTCGGGGAAGTCCTTGTAGGGCTCATGGGCGCTGAGCATGTCGTTATAAGCGGTGACGATCCCCAGATTGGGCGAGGCGACGCTCCGCAGGCGGAGCTTATCCCCGATCGGGACGGCGGCGAAGCCGTGCGCGAGGTTGCCGCAGGAAAGCCTCCCCCGGCCGGGCCCGCGCCGGCGCGCCTGCGCCACGCCCTCCAGGAACGCGGCGCGTGTATCGGCCGAGCGGGCGGCGATCGCTTCAGTGATCTCTTGGACCTTCGGATGCATCGGTTCTTCCTCAAGGGGCCCAATAAAAACGAACGGGGGTGCGGTTTTGGTTCAGCAATAGCCGCACCGGGCGGTCCGCGACCGGCCCCGGCGCGGCGGCGGCGAGGAGGGTTTCGCGCTTGGCGCGGCCCGTCGTCAGCACGAAGATCTCGCGCGCGGACAAAATCGCGTGCGCGGTGAAGCTGAGCCGCGCGACCGGCGCGTTCTCCGGCGGGGGAAAAGGGTGGATGGCCGCGCACAGGCTCTGCCCCGTCAGCGCGCCGGCCAAGCCCCGCGCGTGGGGAAACAGCGAGGCGATATGCCCGTCTTCGCCCATGCCCAGCACAATCGCGTCGAGCGGCCAATTGAGGCTCTGCAACGCCAAGTCTGCGGCCGCCGCGCCCGCCTCGACATCGCGCGCGTGCGAATAGAGCGGCGCAAAGCGCGCGCCGGGCGCCGCCTTCAGGAGCGTTTCGCGCAGCACACGCTCGTTCGACAAGGCATGCTCGGGCGGGACCCAGCGTTCGTCGGACAAGGTGATCGAGATCGCGCCCCAATCGAGCGGCGCGCGCGCGAGATGGGCGTAGGTAAGTTTGGGCGTCTCCCCGCCGGCGGCGGCGAACCCCGCACGCCCGCGCGCCGCAATCGCGCTTTCAAGCGCCTGCGCCAGATCGAACGCCGCCTGCGCGGCCATCGCCTCTCGGGAGGGAAAGTCCAACTGCATGTGCGCCGAGACTTACTCCAACCAGGTGTGGCCGTTGCGCTCCGTCAGGGCGAACGCGCCCGCAGGCCCCCAGGCGCCGGCGGCGTACGGGCGGGGCTTTGCGCCGGCGCGCGCCCACGCCTCCTCGATCGCATCGATCCAGGCCCAGGCCGCCTCCACCTCGTCGCGGCGCACGAACAAGGTCGGGTTGCCGTTCAAGGCGTCCAGAAACAGCCGCTCATAGGCGATGCGGCGTCTCTGGCTGGCGAACGCGTCGTCCAGCGACAGATTGAGCGCGAGCGGCGCCAATTCCATGCCGCCCAGGCCCGGCGCCTTGTTCATCAATGTCAGGGACACGGACTCTGTGGGCTGCAGCGAGATCACCAGCCGGTTGGCCGCAAGCCCCGCGTCGCGCGCGAACACCGAATGGGGCACCGCTCGGAACTGGATCACGATCTCGGTGCGCCGTTCCGGCAGGCGCTTGCCGGTGCGCAGATAGAACGGCACCCCCGCCCAGCGCCAATTATCGACGTGCGCGCACAGCGCGACATAGGTCTCCGCGAGGCTGTCGCCGGCGCCTTCTTCTTCTGCATACCCGCGCACTGGCGCGCCTTCGACCACGCCGGGCCCGTATTGTCCGCGTACGGTTTTGATGTCGATCTCGGCCTGGGTGATCGGGCGCAGCGAGCGCAGCACCTTGACCTTCTCGTTGCGCACCGAGTCCGGGTCGAAATGCGCGGGCGCCTCCATCGCCACCAGGCACAGAAGCTGCAGCACGTGGTTTTGCACCATGTCGCGCAGCGCGCCGTACTCGTCGTAATAGGAGTGGCGGCCCTCCACGCCCACCGTCTCGGCGACCGTGATCTGCACGTGCTCGATCGTCTGGCTGCTCCAGAGCGGCTCGAACAGAACGTTGGCGAAGCGCAGCGCGAACAGGTTCTGCACCGTCTCTTTGCCGAGATAATGATCGATCCGGAACACCCGGTCCTCGCTGAAGGCCGCGCCCACCGCGGCGTTGATCGCGCGCGAGGAGGCGAGGTCCCGCCCGATCGGCTTTTCCAGCACGATGCGGCTTGCGGGCGTGACGAGGCCGGCGGCCATAAGCCCCGCGCACAAGCGCGCATAGAGGCTGGGCGAGGTGGAGAAGAAAAAGAGCGGCGCGGCGCCGGCCTCCCCCAGGGCAGGCTTCAGGCGCGCGAAGCTTTCGGGCTGTTCGGCGTCCACCCGGCGGTAGCGCAGGCGCGCGGCGAAGCTCTCCCAGGCGGGGGCGTCGAAGGCGGCCTTGGCGGTCGCGCGCACCCTTTCGGCCGCAAGCGCCGCAAAGCCCTGGTCATCGAGGGGCGCGCGCGCCGCGCATAGGATGGGCAGCCCCTCGGGGAGGAAGCCGTCGCGGTGCAAAAAATAGAGCGCAGGAAACAGCATGCGCAGCGCAAGGTCGCCCGTGGCCCCGAAGAGGACGACCGCGCTCGCCGGGCTCGGCAGGCTTTCCTTCAACGCCTCTCTCCTTACCCTTCAGACCGCGCCAGCGCCGCGCGCGCGGCGCGCGCCCGCCCCTCGATCTCCGCCCAATCCTGCGCCGCGATCGCCTCCTCCGGCGCCAGGAAAGAGCCGCCCACGCACGCCACGTTCGCCAGCGCCAGATAGTCCCGCGCGCGCTCGAGATTGATCCCGCCCGTGGGGCAGAAGCGGATCGTGGGGAAGGGTCCGGCGAGCGCCTGCAGCGCCGCGGTCCCGCCCGATTGCGCGGCGGGGAAGAATTTGAACCGGGTGAAGCCGCGCTCCAGCCCCGCCATCAGCTCGGAGGCGGTGGCGATGGCGGGCAGGAACGGCGCGCCCCGCGCCTTGGCCGCCGCCAGCAGCGCAGGCGTCGCGCCGGGGGAAACGGCAAAACGCGCGCCCGCGGCGAGCGCGGCGTCAAGATCGGCGCCGGTCAGCACCGTGCCGGCGCCGATCAAGGTCTCGGGGACTTCGGCGGCGATCCGCCCGATGGCCTCGAGCGCGGCGGGGGTGCGCAGCGTCAGCTCGATCGCGGTGACGCCGCCGCGCGCCAGCGCGCGCGCCAAGGGCGCGGCGTGGACGGCGTCCTGCAAAGTCACCACGGGCAAGACCGGGCCGGCGGACAGCACCTCGTCGATCGTCAGCATCGCCTGCTCCCGTAGCCCATCGCGCCATCCTTAGCGGCGCGCGCGGCCCCCGGCGAGCGCGCTGTAAAGGGCCTTGACCGAAAGATCGCGCAGCGAGGGCTGATCGCCCAGATGGTGCACCATGCCGACCGCGATCACATCGTTGGCGGGATCGATCCAGAACCAGGTCCCGAACGCCCCGCTCCAGGAATAGGTCCCGGCGCCTAGGCTCTCGCTCCCGCGCCTTCCGCCGGACTCGATCTGGACGTTGACGCCGAAGCGTGCGTCCTCGCGCTGAAAATTGACATTGGACGGCAATTGGTCCGATCGGATCCGCTTGACGCTCGCCCGGCTGAGGATGCGCACGCCGTCCAGCGCGCCGCCATTGCGCAGCATTTGGCAGAAGCGGAAATAGTCGCGCGCGGTGGAGAAAAGCCCCCCGCCGCCCGAAAGGAAGGCCGGCCGCTCTTCCGGGGGCCCGGTGAGATAGGCGAAGCCGGGCTGGGGCGTGAGCGCGCCGTCTGCGTCATAGCCATAGACCGAGGCGACGCGGTGAAGCTTCACCTTGGGCACCGCGAACCCCGTATCGGGCATGCCCAGCGGGGCGAAGATCCGGGTGCGGAAAAACTGCTCGAGCGACATCCCGCTGATCCGCTCCACGATCACGCCCTGGATGTCGGTGGCGACCGAATAATACCAGCGCTCCCCCGGCTGGTAGGCGAGCGGCAGCGCCGCCAGCTTGGCGATCATCTCCGAGGCCGGCTGATCGCGGGCCAGCACCTCGCGCTCGCGGTAGAGGGCGTCCACCGGGGTCTGGGTGCTGAGGCCGTAGGCGAAGCCCGCCGTATGGGTCAGGAGGTGGCGCATCGTCATCGTGCGTTTCAGCGGCTTGCGCGCGCCGTTCTCCAGCACCGTCAGGCCGGCGAATTCAGGGATGAATTTCGTGACCGGATCGTCGAAGCGCCACGCGCCCTGCTCGTGCAGGATCATCAGCGCCACGCCGGTGACCGGCTTGGTCATCGAGGCGATCCGGAAGATCGTGTTTTCGAGCATCGGGGCGTCGTCGGCGATGTCGCGCTTGCCGAACGTTTTGATCCGCGGGGGCTGGCCGTTGCGGGACACAAGCGTGACGACGCCCGCCACCTTGCCCTGATCAATAAGGCTCTGCAGGGCCGCGTCATACCGCTCGAGCCCGCCGGCCGCGAACGCTGCGCGCGGCGGCGGCGCCATATCGGCCGCGCTGGCCGGGGCGGCTGCGCTCAGCCAAAGCCCCAAGGCAAAAAGAAGACGCGAGATCAGTGGGGTCGAGGCGGCGCGCATCGTAGGATGCTCCAGGCGATAGCGATGAGCCCTATCTAACCCGGCCTACGCGCACGACGCCCGCACGCTTAGCTTACTTTATTTTACCTTCGACGAACTCGACGTGCTTGCGCACCACCGGATCGTATTTCTTAAGCTTAAGCTTCTCGGTCTTGGTGCGCGGATTTTTCTTCGTGACGTAGAAAAAGCCGGTGTCCGCTGAGGAATTCAGCCGGATCTTGATGGTGGTGGGCTTCGCCATGGAGTGTCGCCAGAAATCAGGAGCGCGGGAAATGCACCGCCGCGGGCGGGAAAGTCAAGCGGGAGCGGGCCCTGCTCAGCCGCGCCGGCGGCGGGGGCGGTGGGGGGG
>JANNOI010000017.1:0-32880 GCA_031398975.1 Alphaproteobacteria bacterium
GCGCGCTCGCCCGCGAGCGTGGCGCCGAAGCTTTCAAAGCCCTGCGAAATGTCTTGCGGATCGCTGAGCACAGCGTCAGCGGCTTCGCGCATCACAGCTTCTTCCGGCCTCGTGAAATAGCCGGCGACACCAGCGATAATCAAAAGCAACACAATCCATTTCATGTTCCGCGTCCTCCCAAGGGTTCCCCAAGCGGCGGAAGCTAGCCGCTATTTCCTTCGCCCGGAAGCCGATCAGGGCGCTTTGCGGCGCTTGGGCGCTACAGGCGGGGCGAATGACGCCGAGAGTTTCTTCGGCGCCACGGCGCGCCAGCTCTCATCGAGATAATCGACAAGTTTGGCCATCGGCGGCTTGGCCTTGGCGGTAAAGCTGAACGACACCCAGCCCGAGCGGCCGAGCCCATATTCAGTTGGTTTGGCGCCTTTGATGGCGAGCGCCTCTTCGTTGCGGAACGGCAGCTTCATCGAGCACGACCAGCCGCCCTCTTCGTCTTCGCTCAGAAAGAGAAAAACCTTCTTGCCCGCAATCTTGAAGGCGCT
This sequence comes from Alphaproteobacteria bacterium, assembly GCA_031398975.1. GTDB lineage: Bacteria > Pseudomonadota > Alphaproteobacteria > Caulobacterales > Aquidulcibacteraceae > JAKFWI01. The sequence goes on from JANNOI010000017.1 coordinate 540, forward strand.
GTGACCCCATGGAAAATCTTCAACTGTTTCAGGATAGCCGAGCGACGCTTTGCGCAGCGCCTTAGCGTGCGCATTCTTGAGTTTGGCGGACGCGCTCACGCGGCTTTTTTCTGTGCTTGATCGAGGGCTTCGACGGCGGCGTCGAAGGCGAGCATGGTGGAGGCGTGGCGGGGGGGATAATCGCGCACGCCCTGAAGGTGGCGCAGCTCCCAGAAGCGGCCTCCCGGGGGCGGGGCGCCCGCTTTTAGCATGGCGGAGAGCGCGTCGCGCGCGTCGGCGATCTCCCCGGGCGTGGCGCCGATCGCGTTCTTGGCGAGGATGGCCGCGGCGGCCTGACCCAGCGCACACGCTTGCGCATCCACCCCGATCGCGGCCACGCGGCCCTCCGCGAGGCGCACGTCCACCTGCACTACCGATCCGCACACCCGGCTCACCCGCACGGCCGAACCGTCCGGCGCGGCGAGCCGGCCCGCATGCTCGATATCGGCGGCGAGCTCCAGGATGCGCGGGTGATAAAGCTCCATGGCCCTCACATAGGCGCACGCGCCCTAGCCGCCTAGGAGATCGTCGCCGCCGCAGCTCTTGTCGTAGAGGCCCCGCACCCGCGCCAGCGTCTGCTTGGCGCCGTCATCGTCGAAGAGGTGCACCTGGAAGGTGTGCTTGCAGCCCTCCGCCTTCACCACCCGGCGGCAGACCTGGTCCGGCGGGTCCCCCGCGCCGGGGCGCGGGCGGGCGCAGGCGAATTTGTTGGCTTCGAGATCGGCGAGCGCGGGGGCCATCGGCGCGCCCGACGCGTAGCGGCGCGCGACGCTTGCGGAGAAGGCGGCGAGCGTCCGCGCCTCGGTTTCGGTGGCGTACTCGCCGAGCTCGATCGGGCGGGCGGGCAGCGCTTCCGCGCCCGCGGCGGGCCGGGCCGGCGGGGGTCCGGCGGGGCCCGGCGCGCAGGCGGCGAGGCCCAGCGCTGCGCACAACACCGCGCTTAACGCCCAGTTGGGCGGCGCCAGGCGCGAAAGGGGCGGCGCGCCCATCGCTCAGCCGCCGGCGTCGACGCGGAAGCGCTTGCCTTCGCGGTTGAACGCCAATTGCTCCGGCGTTAGGTCGAAGCCCACCAGCACCTCGAAATTGGCCCCCGAGATCGTCTCGTTGGCGCGCGGGATGATGATCTTTTCGAACACTTCCGAGCCCGAGACGCGGTCCGCGCCGGGGGGAAAGCGCACCTCGATATCGAAATATTGCTTGGCTAGCGGGGCGACGTCCAGCCGCGTGACCGCCACCCAATAGCGGTAGGTGTGGACCTGCCCCTCCGCCATGGGCCCGCGCCCGAACGCCATGTCGATCTGCAGCGCGAGCTCGATCGGCTCCCCGCCCACATAGCGGCATAAGCCGCGCACGCCGCGCATCTCGGCGGTGTAGCCTACGCTCGCGAAGCGCTCCTCGGGCTGCTTGAACTCCACCACGCGCGCGGCGTCGTACAGCACGCCCATGATCGGGCACGGGCCGGCATTGGGCACGTTGGATCCCGCGCCGAGCAGGCGGGCGAAAAAACCGGGGCTCTCCTGGGGGCCGCCGGGCGCCTGCGCGCCGGCCTCGGGCGCGCCAGCGCCAGGGGGGGGCCGGTCTCCGCCGGAGGCGCAGGCCGCCAGCGGCAGCGCCAGCGCCGCCACGCCCGCCTTCACCGCGTACCCGATCGTGGCGCGCATCATTAAGCCTTTTCAGAAAGCGGCCGGGAAAAAGTGCTGGGGCGTCCGCAATCGCCGTGAGGCGTGATACAGCCGCACAGCCGGCCTCGCAATCGCGCGCGGCTGTGCGCGGAGCCGCGCTTGCGATGTCGTCATCCCAGAAGCCCCCCCTGGACATTCTCCTCGCGGCCCCGCGCGGCTTCTGCGCCGGCGTCGACCGCGCGATCCAGATCGTGGAGCAGGCCTTGGACAAATGGGGCGCGCCCGTCTTCGTGCGCCACGAGATCGTCCACAACCGCCACGTGGTGGAGCGCCTGGAGCGGCTGGGGGCGGTGTTCGTGGAGGAATTGGACGAGTGCCCGAGCGACCGCCCGGTTGTGTTCTCCGCCCATGGGGTGCCGAAATCGGTGCCGGCGGAGGCCGAGCGGCGGGCGATGATCTATGTCGACGCCACCTGCCCGCTCGTTTCGAAGGTGCATGTGGAGGCCGAACGGCGCTTCCGCGAGGGCTTTGAGATCGTGCTGATAGGCCATGCCGGCCATCCCGAGGTGATCGGCACGCTGGGCCAATTGCCGCCCGGCGCGGTGGCCCTGATCGAGACCGAAGAGGACGCCGCGACCTTCGTCCCCAAGGACCGCGAAAACCTGGCGCTCGTGACCCAGACCACCCTGTCGGTGGACGACACCGCCGCCATCGCCGCGATCCTGCGCGCGCGCTTCCCCGCGATCGTCGCGCCCCACAAAGAGGACATCTGCTACGCCACCACCAACCGCCAGGAGGCGATCAAGGCGCTGGCGGGAGAGGCCCAGATCGTGTTCGTGATCGGGGCGGCCAATTCCTCCAATTCGGTGCGCCTCGTGGAGGTGGCCCGGCGCGCGGGCGCGCCCGCGGCGGTGCTGCTTGCGTCGGTGGAGGCGCTCGACTGGCGCCTGCTCGAGGGCGTCTCCACGATCGGCCTCTCGGCCGGCGCCTCCGCCCCGGAGGACCTGGTGGAGGGCTTCATCGCCGCCCTTTCAGAGCGCTACGAGACGCGGGTGCGCGAGGTGCGCGTGACCGAGGAATCCGTGATCTTCAAGCTGCCCCGCATCCTGGCTGTGTGATGGCCGTCTATACCGACCTCAGCGACGAGGACCTGAACGCCCTGCTCGCCCAGTACGATCTGGGCCGGGCGCGGTCGTTGAAAGGCATCGCCGAGGGGGTGGAGAATTCGAACTTCCTGCTCGAGACCGAAGCCGGGCGGTTCATCCTCACGCTCTACGAAAAGCGCGTGAACCCCGCCGATCTGCCCTTCTTCATGGCGGTGATGGAGCGGCTGGCGGGGGCGGGCTTTCCTGCGCCGCGGCCCATGCCCACGCGCGGGGGCGCCCGCCTCGCGCAGGCGCGCGGCAAGCCCGCCGCGATCGTCACCTTCCTCGACGGGGTGTCCCCGCGCCGGCCGGGGGCGGGGCAGTGCCGCGCCATCGGGGCGAGCCTCGCGACCTTGCATAAGACCCTGGCCGATTTCCCTGGCCGGCGCGCCAACAGCCTCGGGCCCTCCGCCTGGGCGGGCCTGATCACGCCGCGCTTGGGCCTCGCCGAACAGCTGCGCCCGGGGCTCGCCGCCGCGGTCGCGGCCGATCTTGGCGAGATCGGCGATTGGCGCTCCGCCCTGCCGCAAGGCGTGATCCACGCCGACCTCTTCCCAGACAACGCCCTGTTCCTCGGCGACGCCGTAGGCGGGGTGATCGATTTCTATTTCGCCTGCACCGATGCGCTCGCCTACGACGTCGCGGTGTGCCTCAACGCATGGTGCTTCGAGCCGCGCGGGGAATACAACATCACGAAGGGGGCGGCGCTGCTGGCGGGGTATACAAGCGTGCGCCCGCTAAGCCCCGCAGAGATCGAGGCGCTGCCAGCGCTGGCGCGGGGCGCGGCGCTGCGCTTTTTCGCGACCCGCCTGGCGGACTGGGCCGAGACCCCGCCCGGGGCGATGGTCCGCCCCAAGGACCCGCTTGAATACGCCGACAAGCTCGATTTCCACCGCCGCGCCCGCCGCGCCGCCGATTACGGGGCGTGAGCGGGGGCCTTGCCGGCGGGCCGGGCGATGTCTTTGAAGATTTCCGTGATCGGAATGTCCACGCCGAGCTCCAGGAGCGCCAGGCGCGCGCCGGGCCCCCGCACCCAACGGTCCCGCCAGCCTTCGCCCGCGCGCGAGAACACCAGCATGCGCGGCGCGTCCTGATCGAACAGCACCAGATAGCGCAAGGTGGTGAGCCGCTTGTACTCCTCCACCCGCGCCACGCGCTCCATCACATCGCCCCCGGCCGGGGTGATTTCCAGAATGGCGAGCGGGGCGTCCGCATTCGCCGCGCGCGGGGTGCGCACGCCCACCACCACGTCGGGCTTGCGCACGCACTGGCCGTCCTCGGTGACGATGGCGCAATCGGTGCGCGCGGGGCTATCGCCCACGCCCACCAGGCGGGCGTTGAGCGCGGCGACGAGATTGCGGATGAGGCGCTTGCGCCGCAGCGGTGCGGTGATGCGCAGCGGCGCGGGCACCCCGCGCGCCAATTCCCAGCGCACCGCGCGCTTCATGTCCCATGCCGCGAATTCCGCGGCGCTCATGCGCGTTCCGATGTCGGCCATCGACAGTCTCCACCGCTGCAAGCCCATACCCCGCTCTACCGAGACTCGGCTATTACCGCGCAATGAGCAATGCTGTTCGCATCTGGACCGACGGCGCCTGCAGCGGCAATCCCGGTCCCGGGGGCTGGGGCGCGGTGCTGATGGCGGGCGGGACGGTGCGCGAATTGTCCGGCGCGGAGCCCGCGACCACCAATAATCGCATGGAGCTGATGGGCGCGATCGCCGCGCTCGAGGCGCTGACGCGCGGTTGCGCGGTAGTCCTGCACACCGACAGCCAGTACGTAAAGAACGGCATGACGCAATGGCTGGCCGGCTGGAAGCGCAAGGGCTGGCGCACGGCCGCCGGCGGGCCGGTGGCTAACGCCGATCTCTGGCGCCGGCTCGAGGCGGCGGCCGCGCCCCACACGATCGAGTGGCGCTGGGTGAAGGGCCATGCGGGGGACCCGATGAACGAACGCGCCGACGCGCTGGCCCGCGCCGCGATCCAGGCGCTTCTCAAGGCCTCCTGAAGGCGGTCAAGCCCTGCGGGCGACCTTCAGCGTCGCCCCGTCCACGCCCGCGACGGCCACTTCTTCGCCGGCGGCGAAGGCTTCCGCGCCGGTGGCCCGCCATGTCGTGTCCCCCAGCCGCACCCGCCCGACCCCGCCGACGAACGCGGCCTCCACCAGGGCGGTCTGGCCGATCAATTGCGCGCCGCGCTCGTTCAGCCCGTCGCCGCCTTCCGTCTGAGACAGCCACCGGCCCCGGACATAGCGCCGCCCCGTCAAGGTCAGCGCGATCGTCAGGCCGGCGAAGGCGGCGAGCTCCACGGGCCAGCTCAAACCCGGGGCCAGGAACGAACCCACCGCCACCAGCGCAGCGGCCGCCGCGGGCCAGAGCAGATAGGAGGTGCCGGTCGCGATCTCGGCCACCAGCAGGATGAGCGCCAGCGCGAGCCAATGCCAGGGCTGGGCTTGGGCCAGCAGCGCAACAGCCGCGTTCATGGCGCAGACCACGGCTGGCCGCGGCTCCCGCCGTCTGGGCCAGGCGGCGGGGTGCGCGGGCCGCCTTTGGGGGTGTCGGTGAGGATTTTCACCCCCTCCACCAGCCCGACAAGACCGGCTAGGTCGGCGGGGATGATCAAGGTGCGCTGCTGGGGTGAGGCGGCGAGCTGGGCGAACGCCTCGATGTATTTCTGGCCGAGGAAGTAATTGATGGCGTTCACGTCTCCGGAAGCGATCGCGTCCGACACCATGGTCGTGGCCTTGGCCTCAGCCTCGGCGGTGCGCTCGCGCGCCTCGGCGTCCCGGAACGCGGCTTCGCGGCGGCCCTCCGCCTCCAGGATCGCCGATTGCTTGGCCCCCTCCGCGCGCAGGATGGAGGCTTGCCGATCCCCCTCCGCGGTGAGGATTTCGGCGCGCTTGACACGCTCGGCCTTCATCTGGCGGGCCATGGCTTCGTTGATATCGGCTGGCGGGGTCAGGTCCTTGATCTCGATGCGGGTGACTTTCACCCCCCAGGGATGGGTGGCGGCGTCGATCACGCCGAGCAGGCGGGCGTTGATCGCATCGCGCTGGGAGAGCGTCTCGTCGAGCTCCATCGCGCCGACAACGGTGCGCAGATTGGTCATGGCCAGATTGATGATCGCGAGGTTGAGATTCTCCACCTCATAGGCGGCGCGCGCCGCGTCTATCACCTGGATGAAGACCACCGCGTCGCAGGTGACGATCGCGTTGTCGCGCGTGATCACCTCCTGGCGCGGCACGTCGAGCACCGTCTCCATCATCGACAGCTTGCGCCCGACGCGGTCGATGAACGGGGTGAGGAAGGAGATGCCGGGCTTCAGCGTGCGGGTGTAGCGGCCGAAGCGCTCCACCGTCCATTGCCTACCCTGCGGCACCACCTTGATGACGCTCATGACGATCGCGACCGCGAGCACCACGAGCGCGACGATGACGATTTCCTGCATGCGATCCCCCCTTTATTGTAGCGCCGTAAAGCGCTTCCGGACCGGCGCCTGCGCGGTCCGGAAGCGCTTCGCCGTTAGCCCAGGCGTTCTAGCATGTATTCGGCGCTGGATACCTTGAACTCGCCGCCTTCCTCGACATTGAGTTCCTGGACAACGCCGTCCTTGACCAGCATGGAATAACGCTGCGAGCGCAGGCCCATGCCGTATTTCGTCCCGTCCATGTCGAGGCCGATCGCCTTGGTGAAATCGCCATTGCCGTCGGCCAGCATCAGCACGGAATCGCCGACATTCTGATCCTTGCCCCAGGCGCTCATGACGAAGGCGTCGTTCACCGAGAGGCAGGCGATCGTGTCCACGCCTTTGGCCTTGAATTCGGCGGCCTTGTCGCGGAAGCCCGGCAGGTGGCGCGCCGAACAGGTGGGCGTGAACGCCCCCGGCAAGGCGAACACCGCCACCGTCTTGCCCTTGAATACGTCATCGGACGTGAGCGGGCTCGGCCCGTCTGCGCCGCCGGCCATGAAGCTTGCTTGCGGCAACGTATCACCAACTTTGATCATCATCTTGCTCCGGTCGCTGTACGCCGTACCGACGATACGGCCCCTCCCTACACCAGGAGAAAGACGAACGCGACGCCCGCTTGGTTCGGCGCAGACGCCCCTTGCGCGCGCCCGCGGACGGCGACACGCTGAGCCGGCGGGAGCATGCGCCATGGAAAGCTCGTTCGCGGGCAAATTGCTGATTGCGATGCCGGGGATCGGCGATCCCCGCTTCGACCATGCGGTGATCCTTCTGTGCCTGCACACCGAGGACCACGCGATGGGCCTCGTGCTCAACAAGCCCAAGCCCGAGCTGACGCTGGGCGACGTGCTGGAGCATCTGGGAATCGTCGCGGGCGGGGGCGTGGCGGCGCAAATCGTGCTGACGGGCGGACCGGTCAAGCAGGATCGCGGCTATGTGCTGCATTCGGAGGAATTTTACGTCGAGGACGCCACCCACGACGTAGCCCCCGGCATCCGCCTGACCGCGACGCGCGACGTGCTGGAGGCGCTGGCGATGGAGGACCGTCCGGCCCGCTTCGTGCTCGCGCTGGGCTATTCCGGCTGGGGCGCGGGGCAGCTCGAGAGCGAGATCGCGCGCAACGCCTGGCTCGTGGCCGAGCCCGAGCAGGCCATCGTGTTCGGTCAAAACCATGACGCGAAATGGGGCCAGGCCATCGCCCAGCTCGGGTTCGATCCCGCCCAACTCACCGGCGACGTGGCGGGCCGGGCTTAGCGCCCATCGCTACACCGCGCGCGCGCCCGGGGCGGCGGCGAGGTCGGCGATCAGGGCTTGCGCATCGGCGGCGCTGAGCGGGGGCGAGATCGCAAGGCCTTGCGCGTAGTCGCAGCCCATCACCGCCAGGCGCTCGCGCACGGCTTCGCTCTCTACGCCTTCCGCCACCACGTCGAGCCCCAGATCATGGGCGAGCGCGATCAGCGCGCGCACGATCTTGGCGGAGGGGGGATGGGTTTCGATATCGCGCACGAAGCTCTGGTCGATCTTCAGCGTGTCGGCCGGGAGCTCCGCGAGCCAGCGCAAGGCGTTGAAGCCCGCGCCGAAATCGTCGAACGCGATCGCCACCCCGCTCTCGCGCAGCAGCCCCAGGGTGCGCCGGGCGAGCGCGGGATCGCGCACCACCTGGTGCTCGGTGATCTCGAGCTTCAGCGCGCCGGCCGGCAGGTCCGCGGCCAGGCGCGCCTGCAGCGCTTCGGCGACGATCTCCACCCGCTCGAGATCCCTGCCCGACACATTGACCGCCACGAACAGCCCCCGCGCCTGGGGAAACCCCGCCCGCCACCGGCCGAGCGCTGCGGCCCCCGCCGCCAGCATGCGGCTGGACACCTGCGCCATCAGCCCGCCGGCGAAGGCGGTTTCCAGGAAAGCGGCGGGCAGGATCAGCCCCCCGTCCCGGCCGCGCAGGCGCGCCAGCGCCTCAAAGCCCGCCAGCGCCCCGTCCCCGAGGCGCGCGATGGGCTGGAAGGCGGGCTCGAGCCGTTCCTCCTGCAGGGCCAGCGCTAGGGTCTCCAGCGTCATGGCTTCGGGCGCGGGCGTGCGGGCGGGCGCGCTCATCGGATCTCATCTCCCGCCACGAAGCCGAACAGGATATGGTCCCGCCAGGCGCCATTGATCTTCAGGTAGGCGCGGGCCGCGCCTTCCTCCGTGAACCCGATGCTGGCGAGCAGGGCACGCGAGGGGAGGTTGTTGGGCTGGGAGGCGGCCTCCACCCGGTGCAGGCCCAGATCCTCGAACGCATAGGGTAGCAGCGCGCGCACCGCCGCGCGGGTGTGGCCGCGCCGGGTGAAAGCCTCGCCCGCCCAATAGCCCAGCGTGCAGCTTTGCGCGGCCCCGCGCCGCACCTGGCTGAGGCTCGCCCCGCCGACCAGCTGGTCGTCCTCGGCCCGGAAGATCAGGAACGGATAGGCCCGCCCGTCGCGCACATCCTCGGCGTAGCGGCGCAGGCGCTCGCGGAAGGCGGGCCGGCTCAGCTCGTCGGCGGGCCAGGTGGGCTCCCACGGCGTCAGGAACGCCTGGCTCGCCCCGCGGACCTCAGCCCATTGGGCGTAGTCGCGTGGTTCGGGGTGGCGCAGATAGACGCCTTGCCCCACGAGCCTGCGCCCGCCCTCATCGTCGCGCCGAAGAAACGCCATCCCGGGCACTCTAGCACAAGGCGGCCCCGCAACAGGAGGGCCGCCTCGACAGGAAGCGCGGCTAGCTGAGTCGCGCCACCGCCGTCTCCACACGCTTCAGCCCCGCGCGCGCGCCGATGGCCGCCCCCGCCAGCGGCGGTGCCAGCGCCTGGGCCGCCGCCGCCTGCACCTCCTGCGCGCTCACCTGCTCCACCCGCGCCTGGATTTCTTCGAGCCCCACCAGCGCGTCGCGCAGGAACACCTGGGCCGCGCGCGCTTCGGCACGGGCGGCCGGCCCCTCCGCGCCCATCAGCATCTGCGCCGCCGTCACCGCCTTGGCGCGCGCGAGCTCCCCTGCGCTCGGGCCGTGGGCTGCGAGTTCGCCCAGGATGTCGCCCGCGATCGTCGCCACCTCGCCCGCGTCGCGCGCGTCGGCGCCCGCATAGAGCACCAGCCGGCCCGCATCCTCGTAGACGTCGAGATAGGCGTCGATCGCGTAGGCGAGGCCGCGCTTTTCCCGCACTTCCTGGAAGAGGCGCGAGGCCATGCCCCCGCCATAGATTTCGGTGAACAGGCGCGCGGCATAGAGCGCGTCGTCCCCGCTCGCCGGCGCGGGGCGGGAGAGCACGAGGTGGGTCTGTTCCAGCCGCCGCGCCTCGCCTGCCCAAGCGGAGAGGGGAGACGCGGGCGCGGGCGCCGCCCCGGGCTTGGGCGCAAGGCCCCCGAAGCGCGCCTCCGCCACCTCCAGCACGGCCGCACGGTCGAACGCGCCGGCGGCCGCGATCACCACCCGGTCCGGGGTGTAATGGGCTTCGCGGAAGGCTTCGAGCGCGGCGACGTTGAGGCCGGCCACGGTCTCCGCCTCGCCCAGGACCGGGCGCCCCAGCGGCTGGCCCGCGAACAGGCCGCCCTGGTGCAGCTCGAACACGCGGTCGTCCGGCTGGTCGAACGCTTCCCCGCGCTCCTGGGCCACCACGCCCTTTTCGAGTTCCAAATCCCCCGGCGCCCAATGCGGCTTCCAGACGATGTCGGACAACAGATCGAGCGCGAAGGCGGCGTCGCGGCCGAGCACGCGGGCGTAATAGGTGGTGCGCTCATAGGAGGTGGAGGCGTTCATCACCCCGCCCACGGCCTCGATCGCCTCCGCCAGCTGGCGGGCGTCGCGGGCGCCGGCGCCCTTGAAGGCCATGTGCTCGAACAGGTGAGCGAGGCCGTTCTCCTCGGCCCGCTCGTGGCGCGCGCCGACCCGGATCCACACCCCGACCGCCGCGCTCAGCAGCCCCGGCATCGGATCGAGCGCGATGCGCACCCCGTTGGGCAGGCGGACGAGCTCCGGCCCTAGCGCCATGCGCGGCTCTTCTCGGCGATGAAGGCCTGCACGGCGGCGACCTCGCCCGGCAGGGCGGTCAGACGCTCGGGACGCGCAAAGAGATCGGCGCAAGCCGGCGGCAGGCCGGGCGTCGTACCTGTGGCGGCCTCCACCGTCTCGGGAAACTTGGCGGGATGGGCGGTTGCGAGGGTGATTACGGGGCCGGTAAGCGCGCCCGCCAGCCGGGCCCGCGCAGCCAAGCCCACCGCGGTGTGGGGACAGGCGAGATAGCCCTCTGCGGCGGCGGCGCGCATGGCGCGCTGGGTCTCTGCGTCATCGACGGCGGCCGCCGCGAAATCCGCGCGCAGCCGCGCGAGGGCCCCGGGAGGGATGTCGAACCCGCCCTCGGCGGCGAAGGCGGCGTAGAGCTTGGAGACGAGCGGGCCGTCCCGGCCGGTCGCCTCGAACAGGATACGCTCGAAATTGCTGGCGACCTGGATATCCATGGCGGGGGAGAGGGTGGCGTGCGAGGCGGGCCCGCGCTGATACCGCCCGGCGGCGAGCGCGCGCGCCAAGATGTCATTGGCGTTGGTGGCGATCACGATGCGGGCGATCGGGGCGCCGGTGCGCTTGGCGGCGTAGGCGGAAAACGCATCGCCGAAATTGCCGGTGGGGATGACGAGGTTCACCGGCCCGCCCGCGGAGGCGGCGTGCGCGACGCGGTGGAAATAGACGCTCTGGGCCGCGATGCGCGCCCAATTGATGGAATTGACCCCGGAGAGGCTCGCCCGCGCGGCGAAGGCCTGATCCGCGAACAGGGCTTTGACGATCGCCTGGCAGGCGTCGAAATCGCCATCGATCTCGATCACATGCACGTTGGCGGCGCCGCTTGCGGTCATGAACCGGCGCTGGACCTGCGAAACGCGCCCCCGCGGCGTCAGCACGAACAGATCGGTGCGCAAACCGCCCTTTAGCGCCTCCACCGCCGCCCCGCCGGTATCGCCGGACGTGGCGCACACCACACTGAGCCGCGCCCCGCGGCGCTCCAGCGCCAGATCGTAAAGTGGGCCGATCCATTGCAGCGCAATGTCCTTGAACGACAAAGACGGGCCGTGGAAGAGCTCGAGCACGGCGGTATCGGGCGCGATCTCGACCAGCGGGGCCACGGCCGCAGGCCAGGGCGGGCTCGCATAGGCGCGCGCGGCGAGCGCGGCGGCTTCGCCCGCGCCAAGGTCCGCGCCTGCGAACGCCTGGGTGACGCGCGCCGCATCCTCGCCATAGCCGCCCGCTCCGCCCGCAAGCGAAACCTCCGGCCAGGCCTCGGGCGCATAAAGGCCCCCGTCCGGGGCGAGGCCCTCGAGGATGGCGTCCAGAAAGGAGACGGGCGGCGCGGCGCCGCGGGGGGAGATATAGCGCATGGGCTTCAGGGCTGGCGGCGAACGACCGTGAGCCGGCCCGCGCGCGCGTGGAACGCTGCATACACCGCCACCAGCGCAAGCGCGAGGCCCCACCAGGTGGCCGCATAGCCGAGGTGCCGCTCCGGGGGCAGCGTATCGAGCGGCCGCGCGAACGGGTTCGCGACCGCCGCCCCGTCCGGCCCCACATAGGGCAAGGCGAGATAGAAGGGCGTCGTCGGCCCCGCCCCCACGCGGGCGGCCATGGCTTCGAGGTCGATCCCGTACCAGAGCCGGCGGGCGGGGTCGGGCTTGGGGGTGAAGGGCGCGTTGGGCTTCGGGACCATCTTGACGCCGCGGACGGCGAACGGGCCGGTGAAGGGCGTAGGCGCGGTGCGCCAGTCCGGCGGCTGAAGCCCGGGGATCGCTGCAGTGTCCAGGAAGGTGACGCGCCCGCCCTGGCGCACCGGCGCGAACACCCGCCAGACCGGCCCCTGCGGGCCCACCGAATAGACCAGCTGCACCCCGCCGGCCAAAGGCTCGGCCCGGCTCAGGGTGACGATCTCGGGCGTGGCGGCGCGCGCGGCGCTTTTGTCCAGGAAGCGCTGCCACTGCCAGGCGCCGAGCGCGACCAGCAGCAGCAGCGCCGCCAGGCTCGCCGCGCTCAGGACGGGCAGCGGGCGGAAGCGCAGGCGTGGCGTCAAGGCGGGGGAACCCGGTCCGCGGCGGTCGCCTCGCGCGCATGGTAGCGCCATTGCAGCGCAAACAGCACGCCCTTGAACGGGCGCAGCAAGCCAAGCGACAGCACGATCGCGGCAAGGCCTGCGGCGGCCATCGTCGCCCAGATCGGCCAGCCGGCTGCGAACTGCAGCGCGAAGGCCAGCGGCGTCACCAGCCCGCCCACCACGAACATGACGAACACCGCCGCCCCGTCCCCCACATCGGCGCTCGTGAAATCGGCCCCGCACGCCGCGCAGCCCGGAGCGATGGCGAGAAAGCCCTTGAACATCGGCCCCCGGCCGCACTGGGGGCAGCGCCCGCGCAGACCCACCCAAAGGGCGGGCCATGCGCCGGCCGGGCTCACGGCGATTCCATCGCCAGATAGGGCGTCACATAGACGAAGGTGAACAGGAACAGCCAGACCACGTCCACGAAATGCCAATACCAGGCCGCCGCCTCGAGCCCGAAATGCTTGGTCGGCGTGAAGCCCCCGCGCATCAGCCGCACCAGACAGACGAACAAAAACAGCGTGCCCACGATGACGTGGAAGCCATGGAAGCCCGTCGCCATGAAGAAGGACGCGCCATAGAGGTTGGCGTCCGAAACCCCGCCCTGATTGCCGAAGCGGAAGCCGGCATGCTGGTATTCCAGGACCTGCAGCGCGCTGAATAAAATTCCCAGCAGCACGGTGAGGATCAGGCCGTTGCGCGCGCCCTTCCGGTCCCCCTGCTGCAGCGCGTGGTGGGCCCAGGTCACGGTCGTGCCCGACAAAAGCAGGATCAGGGTGTTCATCAGCGGCAGGTGGAAGGGATCGAACGTCTCCACATTGGGGGGCGGCCAATCGCTCCAGGCGGCCGCGGTCGCCTCGTCCCAATCGGGCACGTACCAGCCGGCGCGGTTTTCGTGGAAGATGGTCATCTCGAAGAAGATCCAGAACCACGCCACGAAGAACATCACCTCCGAGGCGATGAACAGGATCATGCCGTAGCGCAGGCCGATATCGACCACCGGGGTATGGTCGCCCTGACGGCCTTCCTTGATCACGTCCCCCCACCAGCCGAACAGCGTGAAGGTGAGCACGGCGAGGCCGACGAGCGCGATCCAGGGCCGCCCCGGCGCGAGCAGCACGCCCGCCGCGCCGGCTGCGTCCGCACCCACAAGCCCGCGCATCTGCACCACGAGCCCGATCGCCATGAGCAAGGCCGATACCGAGGCCAGGAACGGCCAGGGGCTTGGGTTCACCAGATGGTAATCGTGGTTGACGCCGCCGCTCTGAGCCATCCGCCTCTTTCCGTTCCAACGCCGCCGGGCCCCGAGGCGCCGCCGCAGCGCCCCCGGATAAACAGCGCTCTAGCGCGGCCCGCCCAGCCCGCCAAGCGCGCGCCTAGGGTCTTGCGACAACGCGCCCCGCAGCCAGGGCCGAATCGGCGGTCTTCACCGCGTTATTCTTGCCGGGGAAGAAGGTGTAGGAAAGCGTGATCTGGGCCACCTCCTCGACGTCGCGGTCTTCGGCGAGGGCGGGGTCGATGAAGAACACAACCGGCAATTCGAGGCTCTGCCCAGGCTGGAGCACCTGATCCTGGAAGCAGAAGCATTCGAGCTTCTGGAAATAGATCCCGGTCTTGTGGGGGGTCACGTTGTAGGTGGCGACGACCGGGAGCGGCTTGTCCGAGAGGTTGCGGACGGTGAAGAAGGTGAGCGCGCTCTCGCCCAGCTTCGCGGGCCGCGGGCGCTCGCGCGCGGTGAATTCGAGCGGCAGGCCGGGGGCGACGTTGGTGTCGAACCTGACCTCGATCTCGCGCGCCAGCACCCGGTCCGGGGCGCGCCCGTCCGCGCGGGTGGCGCCGCCATAGCCAGTGGCTTCGCAGAACATGGAATAGAGCGGGCGCGCCGAGAGGGCGAGCGCCAGCATCGCTAGGATCACCCCGCCCACCAGGGCGGCGGATGCGCGCAAGCGCTTGGGGGAGACGGGGCTGTTCATGGGCTCACATTTGCGTCAAGGCGCACCAGGGTGATGGCGAACACCAACACCACGAACGCCGCCAGCACCCATCCGATCACCAGATTGCGCCGCTTGCGCGCGGCCTGTTCGGTCGGTTCCGGAGCGGGGGGGATCGGGGCGGCTGCCATGGGGCGGAAAGCGGCGCTCAAGCGGGAAAGGGAGCGGGCAAGCGCAGCGCGAAGCTCAGCCCGAAGCCATGCTCGCCGATCAGCGCGGCGAACAACGCGGCGAGGTAGAGGATAGAGAAGGCGAAGAGATTCCGGGCCGCCCGGTCCCCCTCGCTTACCGTGTAAAGCGCCTCCCCGCCGGGCTCCAACGCTTCGCCCGCGCGCGAGAAGGCAAGACGCACCGCCAAGGCCAGGAACGCCGCTCCCCCGACCAGCGCCACTGCGGCGTAGGCGAGCCCGCCGAGCCCGGTGAGCACCGGCGCGAACGCGGTGGGGACCAAGAGCAGCGTGTACAGAAGAATGCGCCGGCGGGTCTCGCGCGCCCCGTGGGTCACCGGCAACATCGGCACGCCGGCGGCGGCGTAATCCCCACGCTGGTAGAGCGCGAGCGACCAGAAGTGCGGGGGCGTCCAGACGAAGATGATCGCGGTCAGCAGCAGCGGGTCGAGCGTCAGCGCGCCGGCCGCCGCAGCCCAGGCCACCATGGGTGGGAGCGCGCCGGCCAGGCCCCCGATCACGATGTTCTCCGGCGTGCGCCGCTTCAGCCCCATCGTGTAGATCACGGCGTAGAAGAAGATCGTGAAGGCCAGCAGGCCCGCCGCCAAAAGCCCCCCCGCGAGCGACATGAGCGCCACCGAAACGCCCGACATCACGAGCCCGAGGAACAGCGCCTCCTCGCGCGCGACCCGCCCCGCCGGCACCGGGCGCATCCGCGTACGCCGCATGCGGGCGTCAATATCGGCATCGTACCACATGTTGAGCGCGCCGGCCGCGCCCGCCCCGCCCGCCAGCGCCAGCAAGGCCGCAAAGGCGAGCACAGGCTCAAGGCCACCGGGCGCCGCAAGCATGCCGGCAAAGCCGGTGAACACCACAAGCGACATCACCCGCGGCTTCATCAGCGCGAGATAATCCCCCGCCGTGGCGGCGCGCGGCGGCGCGGCGGCGGCGGCGGCGGGCGCGCTCAATGGGTTTCGGCCTTGATGGTGGGCAGTTCGCTGAACTGGTGGAAAGGCGGGGGGGAGGAGAGCGTCCATTCAAGTGTCGTCGCGCCCTCGCCCCACGGATTGGCGCCCGCACGGCGGCGCACCACGAACATCTCCGCCAGCATCACCAGGAACACCAAGGTCCCCACCGCCGCGATCACGTAGCCCACCGTGGAGACGTAGTTCCAGAACGAGAATTGCTCCGGATAGTCGGCGTAGCGGCGGGGCATGCCTTGCAGGCCCAAGAAGTGCTGCGGGAAGAAGACGATGTTCACCCCGATGAAGGTGATCCAGAAATGTAGGCCGCCGAGCACGCCGTTGTACTGGTACCCGCTCATCTTCGGGATCCAATAATAAAAGCCTGCAAAGATCGCGAACACCGCCCCCAGCGACAGCACATAATGGAAGTGGGCGACCACGTAATAGGTGTCGTGAAGCACGGTATCGACGCTGGAATTGGACAGCATCACTCCCGTCACCCCGCCCAGGGTGAACAGGAAGATGAACCCGATCGCCCAGAGCATCGGCACCTTGAACTCCAGCGACCCGCCCCACATCGTCGCGATCCAGCTGAAGATCTTGATGCCAGTAGGCACCGCGATGATCATCGTGGCGGCGACGAAATAGGCCTCGAGGTCAAAGCCCATGCCCACCGTGTACATGTGGTGGGCCCAGACGATGAACCCGATGAAGCCGATCGCCACCATCGCATAGGCCATGCCCAGATAGCCGAAGATCGGCTTGCGCGAGAAGGTGGACACGATGTGGCTGATCATGCCGAAGCCCGGCAAAATCAGAATATAGACCTCCGGGTGGCCGAAGAACCAGAACAGGTGCTGGTACATCACCGGATCGCCCCCGCCCGCCGGGGCGAAGAATTGCGTGCCGAAATTCCGGTCCGTCAGCAGCATCGTCAGCGCCCCGGCCAGCACCGGCAGGGAGAGCACCAGCAGCCACGCCGTCACAAACACGGACCAGACGAAGAGCGGCATCCGGTGCATCGTCATGCCCGGCGCGCGCATATTGAGGATGGTGGTGATGAAATTGATCGCGCCCAGGATCGAGCTCGCGCCCGCAATGTGCAGCGACAGGATCAGGAGATCCATCGCCGGCCCGGGATGGCCCGTGGTCGACAAGGGCGGATAGAGCGTCCAGCCGCCGCCAAAGCCGTTCTGCGCCCCCGCGCCCGGCACGAACATCGACATCACCGCCAGGATGAAGGCCGCCGGCAGGAGCCAGAAGGAGATGTTGTTCATGCGCGGAAACGCCATGTCGGGCGCCCCGATCATCAGCGGCACGAACCAATTGCCGAAGCCCCCGATCATCGCCGGCATGACCATGAAGAAGATCATGATCAGCGCATGCATGGTGACGATGACGTTGTAATTCTGGGCGTTGCCCCAGGGGCCCTGGGCGGTCGGGTCGTTCAGGATGCCGAAGAATTGCAGGCCGGGTTCGGCGAGCTCGAACCGGATCATCCCCGACATCGCCCCGCCCACCAGCCCGGCGATGATCGCGAAGATCAGGTACATCGTGCCGATGTCTTTGTGGTTGGTCGAATAGACCCAGCGCTTCCAGTCATAGAGGCTGGGGCGGTGATCGGCGTGCGGCTCAGCCCCGGGACCGGCATGGGCGCCGGGGTTTGCGTCGAGGGCGTGGGTTTGATCGGCGGCCATCCGGCTCTCTCTCACAGCGTTCTGTCGGGCGACGGTCTGTTTGGCGACATTCTGTTCGGCAACATTCTATCGGGGCTTTTGGCGGGGCGTCGCGCCCGCGCGGCTTCAGGGCGAGGGCGGGGCGGGGCTCGCGGCGTCGGCGACCTTCAGCGCGCCGCCCTTGGAGGCGATCCAGGCGTCGAACCGGCTCCGCTCGACGGCGTGGACCTCGATCGGCATGTAGGCGTGGCGCACGCCGCACAATTCCGAGCATTGTCCGTAGAACACGCCCGGCTTTTCGACCTTGAACCAGCCCTGGTTCAACCGCCCGGGCACCGCGTCCTGCTTCACCGCGAAGGAGGGCATGGCCCAGGAATGGATCACGTCATTGGAGGAGATGAGCAGCTGCACCGTCGATCCCACGGGTACGACCATGGGCTCATTGACCGCCAGCAAATAGGGCTTGTTGGCGGCGCGCGCCTCGGCCTCGGGCAGGAGGTTGGAATCGAACGCCACGCCGTAATCAGGGTATTCGTAGCTCCAATACCAGGAATTGCCGACCACTTTGACGGTGAAATCGGCCTTCGGCGTACGCTCCTGCTGATAGAGGATAGGGAAGGACGGGATTGCGATCGCGATAAGGATCAGGACCGGCGCCACGGTCCAGATCACCTCTACCGTCGTGTTGTGGCTGAACTTCCGCGGCTCGGGATTGGCGCGACGGTTGTAGCGCACCATCACCCACACGAGCAGCGCCAGCACCAGAGCCGTCACCGCCGTGATGATGATGACGACGAAGGCGTGGAAGTCGCGCGTCTGCTGCATCAGCTCGGTCGCTGCGCCCTGCAGGTCGATCGCGGTGTCCACCGGCCGCCCGACCGCGGGCGGGGCCTGCGCCGCAGCGCCCCCTACGCTTGCGAAAAAGCTAGCTAAAACCGTCGCGTACGCCGCCAGCGCAGCCGGGGCCCGCCGCTTCGCGCGCGCGCGCCGCGTCCCGCATTCCGACGGCGAAAATTTCAACTGAGGGGCGAACCGCACGCACCGTCTCCTCTGCCCTGCGCGATTGGCGCGCCCAGGCGACACGCATATACTGCACCGGCTCGGCGGGGCGATCACCTCCGCCGATTTGTCGCAGCGGCGCGGGATCGCTGCGGGCTTCAGGGGGGTGTGCCTAGCATGAGCCGAACCGGCTCTCCAGCTCTCCCGGGCGCGCTGTTTTCGGCGCTGCTTGGGGCGTCCGCCGCGCTCGCGACGGCCGGGAGCGCGGTCGCCGCCGACAAGGTGCTCGGCGGGGGCGGCCGCGGGCGCGAGGGGTCGGCGGCCACCGTTTTGGGCGCCCCGAACGCAACGGCGTGCACCCAATTCGTCAACAAGGGCCGCTCCGACGACGCCGCGCTCGAGGCCTGCAACCTCGCGATCAACACCGAAGACCTGAACCGCAACAACATGATCATCACCCTGATCAATCGCGGCGCCCTGCATCTGCGCCGCAATGACGGGGCCGCCGCGCTGGCCGATTTCGACGCCGTGCTCGCGCGCGACCCCCGCCACAGCGAGGCGATGGTCAATCGGGGGGCGGCGCTGATCCTGTCGCGCAAGCATGGCGAGGCGGTCGCCGCGATCACGCAGGCGCTGGGCATGGGCGTGAGCCAGCCGCACAAGGCCTACCTCAACCGCGGCGTCGCCCGCGAGGGGCTGGGCGATGTGCGCGGCGCGCATGAGGATTATTCCACCGCCCTCGAGATCAAGCCCGATTGGGGCCCCGCCGAGCGCGAGCTCGCCCGCTTCGCCCAGGGGCGGCGGGACGTTCTGGCCATCCGTATCCAGGAGGAGGACGCCGAGGACGCCGCCGCCGCCGCCACGGCCGGCGCGCCCCAGCCCGCCTCGCCCGCCAGCCCCTCGCCTCTAAGCCCCTCCGCGACGAACCCCGCCGTCAAGCGGCCCTGATGCGTCCGTTCCCGGGCGGGGCGCTCGCAAGCGCCTCACGCCCTGCTTATATCTGCGGGCAGAGCAAGGAGCAGGGCATGGCCGACGGCGCGTTCGGGGCGGAACTGGATTGGGCGGCGGCGGAGCGGATCCTCGCCGAGGCCGCCCACGGGGCGGACGACGCCGAATTGTTCGTGGAAGACAGCCGCTCGGAGAGCTTTTTCTGGGACGACGGCCGGTTGAAGAACGCCACGTTCGACGCCTCCCAGGGCTTCGGCCTGCGCGTGGTGTCCGGCGAAGCGGCGGGCTATGGCCACGCGAGCAGCTTCGAGACGCAAGCCATCGCCCGCGCGGGCGATGCGGCCGCGGCCGCCAAGCAGGGCCGTTCGGCCACGCTGGACACAGGCCCCCGCCCCACCAACCGCAAGCTCTACGCCGACATAGACCCCCTCGCCGCCCCCGGCTTCAGCGAAAAGACCGATCTGCTGGGCGAGATCGACGCCTATGCGCGGGCCCGCGACCCCCGCGTGGTCCAGGTTTCGGTGTCGATCGCCGGCGGCCGCCGCGCGATCTCGGTGCTGCGCCCGGACGGCGCGCGCATCGACGATGCGCGTCCCCTGGTGCGGGTGAACGTGTCGGTGACGGTGGAGAAGGACGGCCGGCGCGAGAGCGGCTCCTCCGGGGCGGGCGGCCGGGAAGGTTATGCCGCGTTTTTGGCCCCTGACCGCTGGAAGGCGCTGGCGGACGAGGCGCTGCGCATCGCGCTCGTGAACCTCGACGCCGTGCCCGCCCCTGCGGGGGAGATGGACGTGGTGCTGGGCCCCGGCTGGCCGGGCGTGCTGCTGCACGAGGCGGTGGGGCACGGGCTCGAGGGCGATTTCAACCGCAAGGGCTCCTCGGCCTTCTCCGGGCGGGTGGGGGAGCGGGTGGCCGCCCCGGGCGTGACGGTGGTGGATGACGGAACGTTCGAGAACCGCCGCGGCTCGCTGAGCGTGGACGACGAGGGCACCCCCACGGGGCGCACCGTGCTGATCGAGGACGGCGTGCTGAAAGGCTATCTGCAGGACCGGATGAACGCCCGCCTGAGCGGGGTCGCCCCCACCGGCAACGGCCGGCGCGAGAGCTACGCCCACCGCCCCATGCCGCGCATGACCAACACCTTCATGACCGCCGGCGACAAGGACCCCGCCGAGATCCTGGCGAGCCTGAAGAGCGGCGTCTATGCGGTGAATTTCGGCGGCGGCTCGGTGGACATCACGTCGGGCAAGTTCGTGTTCCAGTGCACCGAGGCCTACCGGGTGGAGAACGGCCGGATCGTCGCCCCCATCAAGGGCGCAAGCCTGATCGGGGACGGCCCCTCCGCGCTCACCCGCGTGACCATGGTGGGAAACGATCTGAAGCTCGACGAAGGCGTGGGCACGTGCGGCAAGGCCGGCCAGAGCGTCCCCGTCGGCGTCGGCCAGCCCACCCTCTACATCCAGGGCCTGACCATAGGCGGCGCAGGCTGAGGCCGGGCCCCGGCGCGCGACAGATCGTCCAGGTTTCGCCCGACCGCTCTTTCCCGCCGCGGCCCGCTGCTTACACTGGCGAAAAGCGCCATACGGGCGCACTGGCGGAAACGCGCCGTAAGGGCGCCGAGTGAGGGGAATAGTCATGCGCACGCAGGTTGCGATCATCGGCGCGGGGCCGGCGGGGCTGTTCCTCGCCCATTTCCTGCACCAGGCGGGCGTCGATGCGATCGTGCTGGAGCGGCGCAGCCGGTCCTATGTGGAGGGGCGCGTCCGCGCGGGGGTGCTGGAGCGCACCACGACGGAGGCGATGACGAAGCTCGGCCTCGACCACCGCTTGCGCGCTGAGGGGCTGGTGCATGACGGGGTCAAGATCGCCGTCGACGGGGATCTGATGCGCATCGATCTGGCGGGCATGGTGAACGGGGCCACGATCACCGTCTATGGCCAGTCCGAGGTCATGAAGGATCTGAACGACGCAGCCGTCTCGCGCGGGCTGAACGTGGTGTACGAGGCCGAGGACGTGGCCCTGCACGACCTGGACACCGACAAGCCCTTCGTAACCTGGCGCGAGGGCGGGCAGGACCGGCGCGCCGACTGTGATATCGTGGCCGGGTGCGACGGCTATCACGGCATTGCGCGGGCCGCTATTCCCGAGAGCGTGGCGCAGATTTTCGAGCGGGTCTATCCGTTCGGCTGGCTGGGCGTGCTGGCGGAGGTGGCGCCCTGCAATGAGGAGGTGGTGTATGCGAGCCACCCGCGCGGCTTTGCGCTGGCCTCCATGCGCTCGCGCACCCGCAGCCGCTATTACGTCCAATGCCCGGTGGACGAGAACCTCGACGAATGGCCCGACGAGCGCTTCTGGGACGAGGTAAGCCTGCGGCTGGGGCCCGAATGCGCCGCCCACCTGACGCGCGGGCCTTCGTTTGAGAAAAGCATCGCGCCGCTGCGCAGCTTCGTGGCCGAACCGATGCGCTGGGGCCGGCTGTTCCTGGCCGGGGACGCTGCCCATATCGTGCCGCCCACCGGCGCGAAGGGGATGAACCTCGCCGTCTCCGACGTGATCTACCTCTCCGAGGCGCTGATCGCCTATTTCAAGGACAAGGACGCCGCCGCTCTCGACCGCTATTCCGAGCGCGCGCTGGCGCGGGTGTGGAAGGCGGAGCGCTTCTCCTGGTGGTTCACGAGCCTCACCCACCGCTTCCCGGATTCGGACGCCTTCAACGGCCGTGTGCAAACCGCGGAATTGAAGTACATGCAGACGTCGCAGGCCGCCCAGGCGGCGTTCGCGGAAAATTACGTCGGTCTGCCGCTGAGGTGAGGATGGCCAGCAAACTCTACGATAGCCCCGCGGCCGCGCTCGAGGGGCTTCTGTTCGACGGCATGACGATCATGTCCGGCGGCTTCGGCCTTTCGGGCAATCCGGAGAATCTGATCCTCGCCCTGCGGGATTCCGGGGTGAAGAACCTGACGGTGATCTCCAACAATTGCGGGGCGGACGGCTTCGGCCTCTGGGTTTTGCTCAATAACGGCCAGATCAAGAAGATGGTCTCCTCCTATGTCGGGGAGAACAAATTGTTCGAAAGCCTCTATCTCTCGGGCGAACTCGAACTCGAGCTCAACCCCCAGGGCACGCTGGCCGAGCGTATCCGCGCCGGCGGCGCGGGCATCCCGGCCTTCTACACCAAGACCGGCGTCGGCACGGTGGTGGCGGAGGGCAAGCCGGTGGAGGAGTTCGAGGGCGAACTTTATGTGCGCGAGCGCTGGCTACGCGCCGATCTCGCCATCGTGAAGGCCTGGAAGGCCGATACGTCGGGCAACCTGATCTACCGAAAGACCGCCCGTAATTTTAATCCCATGATGGCCACGGCGGCGAAGGTCACCGTCGCCGAGGTGGAGGAGATCGTCCCCCCCGGCGTGCTGGACCCGGAGGCCATCGTCACCCCCTCGGTCTATGTGTCCCGCCTGATCAAGGGGCCTTTCTATGAGAAGCGGATCGAGCGGGTGACCACCCGCCCCCGCCCGGCTGGGGAGGCTGCGTAATGGCCTGGACGCGAGAGGAAATGGCCCAGCGCGCGGCGCTTGAGCTGCAGGACGGGTTCTATGTCAATCTGGGCATCGGCATTCCGACGCTTGTGGCCAATTACATCCCCGAAGGCCTTACCGTGACGCTGCAGAGCGAGAACGGCATGCTCGGCATGGGGCCCTTTCCCTACGAGGGCGAAGAGGATCCCGACCTGATCAATGCCGGCAAGCAGACGATCACCGAACTCCCGACCTCGAGCTATTTCTCCTCCGCCGACAGCTTCGCCATGATCCGCGGCGGCCATATAGATCTCACCATCCTCGGCGCCATGGAAGTGGCCGAAAACGGGGACCTTGCGAACTGGACCATCCCCAACAAGATGGTGAAGGGCATGGGCGGAGCGATGGATCTGGTGGCGGGCGTGAAGCGCGTCGTGGTGGTCATGGAACACGCAAACAAGCAGGGCCATTCCAAGGTGCTGCGCCGCTGCACCCTGCCGCTGACCGGGGCGCGCGTCGTCGACCGCATCATCACCGATCTCGCCGTCTTCGATTGCGACAAGGCGCGCGGCGGCGGCCTGACTTTGGTGGAGCGCGCCCCCGGCGTCACGCTCGAGGAGATCGCCTCCAAGACCGAGGCCGCCTATCGCGTCGCGGCGCCGGCGTGAGCGCGTTCCTCTGCGGGGGCGTGCGCACGCCCTTCGGCCGCTATGGCGGCGCGCTCGCCGGCGTGCGGCCGGACGACCTCGCAGCGCAGACGCTGCGCGCCCTCGTCGCACGGTGCCCGGACGCCGATTGGGGCGCCCTCGACGACGTGATCCTCGGCTGCGCCAACCAGGCGGGCGAGGATAATCGCAATGTGGCGCGGATGGCCGCGCTGCTCGCGGGCCTGCCCGAATCCGCGCCGGGCGTGACGGTGAACCGCCTGTGCGCCTCCGGGCTGGAGGCGGTGGGCCAGGCGGCGCGCGCAATCGCGGCCGGGGACGGGGACTTTCTCCTCGCCGGCGGCGTGGAGAGCATGACGCGCGCGCCCTTCGTGCTCGCCAAGGCGGGCGAAGCCTTCTCGCGCAGCGCCGCGATCGAGGACACCACGATCGGCTGGCGCTTCGTGAACCCCGCCATGCGCCGCGCCTATGGCGTCGATTCCATGCCCGAGACGGGCGAGAACGTCGCCGAGGCCTACGCCATCTCCCGCGAGGATCAGGACGCCTTCGCCTATCGAAGCCAGGCGCGCGCCGCCTCCGCGCGCGCGCGCGGCTTCTTCGACGAGGAGATCGTGGCCATAGACGTCCCGCGCGCGAAAGGCGAGCCGGTGCGCGTGGCGCAGGACGAGCACCCCCGCCCGGACACGAATATCGAAACGCTCGCGAAGCTGAAGCCGATCGTACGCGCCGGCGGCACGGTGACGGCGGGCAATTCATCCGGCGTGAATGACGGGGCGGCCGCGCTCGCCCTCGCCTCCGAGGCGGGCGCGCGCCGCCATGGGCTTACGCCGCGCGCGCGCGTGCTGGGCTATGCCAGCGCCGGCGTCGCGCCGCGGATCATGGGCGTGGGCCCGATCGACGCCGTCACCCGGCTCTGCGCGCGCACGGGCCTGAAAGTCAGCGATTTCGACGTGGTGGAGCTGAACGAGGCCTTCGCCTCCCAAGCGCTCGCCGTGCTGCGTGCGCTCAACCTGCCGGAAGACGGCGCGCACGTGAATCCGAACGGGGGCGCGATCGCGCTGGGGCACCCCTTGGGCGCCTCAGGCGCGCGCCTTGCGCTGACGGCGCTGCGCGCGCTGGAAGAGGGCGGGGGCAAACGCGCGCTGATCACCTTGTGCGTCGGCGTGGGTCAGGGGGCGGCGCTGGCGATCGAGCGGGTATAGAGCCTATTCCGATCTGACAGAGTCGGATCGGGGCTTTAACGCCATAGCCTTCCGGTTTGCTCAGGCGATGATGTCGGGGGTTAGTTGGTCTTCAATCCAGCTGATCTGGTCCCGCAGGGCGAGCTTGCGCTTTTTCAACCGCGCCACCTGGACGGCGTCCCCGCCGCTCTCCTGCAGCGCGAGGATGGCGGCGTCGAGAGCGCGGTGCTCGTTGCGCAATTCCATCAGCCGGCCTTTCAGGGCCCGCTGTTCGGGAGTGTCGGCGATGGGATCGTCGGCCATGGCCCTCGGCGTCCGTCCAGCAGAAGAGGCCAAAAACGCGCGGCGAGCTAAGCCACAGGGGGGTCAGGCTGTAAAGGCGTGGGCCAATGCGGCGACGAGCGTCCGGGACGCCTCGGCGGCGGCGCGCTCGTGCAGATCGATCCCGACCGCGGCGAGCGCGGCCTCGACATTGGCGGTGAGGAGTTCGCCCTGCGCCCCGGCCGCGACGGCGGCGGGGCGGGCGGCCAGGCGCAGCAGTTCGAGCTTCTCGAGCGCCAGTTCCCCCTGCCCGATCGCGGCCTTGGCCTCGCCGATCGCAGACGCAGCGACTTCCCCCTCGCCCGCGCCTACCTCGCCGACGCGCCGGCGCGCGTCGCGCAGGGACCGGGTCAACGCGCTCAAGCTTGCGAGGCTCGCGCGCGCGGACTTGGCCTCCTCCAGCGGCACGGCCCGGCCCAACGTGGCGGAATGCGCGGCCCAGAGCACGAGCGGGACATGCGCGCCGAACCGGTCCTGCAGCCCCAACAGCGCCTCGCGGACCCCGCGCGCGCCATAGCCCGCCACCGCCCAGTTCCACAGGGTTTCGCCCTTATCCTCGATCGCCATCGCCATCCTCCGCGCCGCGCCAACGCACCACTCGCCCCCAATCCAGCCCGAACAGATCGAGCGCCCGGCCGACGGATTGGTTCACCAGATCGTCCACGCTTTGGGGCCGAATGTAAAACGCCGGCAGCGGCGGGGCGATCACCGCCCCCATCTCCGCCAGCTGGACCAGGGTGCGCAGATGGCCCAGATGCAGCGGCGTCTCGCGCACCATCAGCACCAGGGGGCGACGCTCCTTCAGGGTGACGTCGGCGGCGCGCGTCAGCAGCGAAGTGGTGACGCCGGTGGCGATCTCGCCCATCGTGCGCACCGAGCAGGGCGCGATCAGCATGCCCATCGTCTTGAACGAGCCCGAGGAGATCGCCGCCGCGACATCGCCGGGCGCATACCGCACCGTCGCCAGCGCCGCCACCGAAGCGGCGTCCCGGTCGAGCTCGAGTTCGAGGGTCCGCACCGCCGCCTTGGACAGCACCAGATGGGCCTCCACCCCCAACGCCCGCAACGCCTCCAGCGCACGCACGCCATAGATCGCGCCGGACGCGCCCGTCACGCCGACGATCAGCCGACGGATCGATTGCTCCGAACCCGTCATGTGCGGTCCCTTAAGTCTGGTTAGCGATGAAACAGTTTGTGAACGGACAGGCCGCCCTGCTGGTGCTTGATTATCACAGTCAAGAGCACCGGAGGCGTATCATGGCGCTGCAATCGCGGATTCGCGAACTGGATTCCCGTCATCGTGACCTCGACCTCGCAATTGAACACGAAGCCCGGCGCCCCGCCGTGGATACGATCCGGCTGATGGAGATGAAGCGTCAGAAGCTGAAAATCAAAGAGCAAATCGACCATCTAAGACGCGCCGCGCACTGAGGCCGGCCCCCGCGGGCGCGCGGCCCCGCGCCAAGCGGTAACGCCGCGTTAAGCGAAGCACACCATAAGCGGGGCCATGTTGGCGATCCTCTGTCTGTGCGTGTTCGCGGGTCTGCTGCTGTGGGCGGCAGTGTGCGATCTGGCGACGATGGAGATCCCCAACCGCATTTCGATCCTGATGGCTGCGCTCTATCCGGTCGCTGCGTTCGCCTGCGGGCAGAATGTGGCGACGATCGGGGTCCATCTCGTCACCGGCCTGATAGCGCTCGCGGTCTGTTTTGCGCTGTTCCAGCTGGGCGTGTTCGGCGGGGGGGACGCCAAGGTCATCGCCGCGGCGTCG
Organism: Alphaproteobacteria bacterium; assembly: GCA_031398975.1. Classification (GTDB taxonomy): domain Bacteria; phylum Pseudomonadota; class Alphaproteobacteria; order Caulobacterales; family Aquidulcibacteraceae; genus JAKFWI01. The sequence goes on from JANNOI010000017.1 coordinate 27,085, forward strand.
ATCTGGACCGGGCCGGTTCTGCTGCCGCTTTTCCTGCTCTGGACGGCGCTCGCGGGGGGCGCGCTGGCCGCGGCCACCTTGGGCGCGCGCGCCGCCTTCAAGCCCGCGGACGGCCGCTCGGCCGCGATCAACCGGCTGCTCTCCCCGGACCGGGGCGTGCCGTATGCGGTGGCGATCCAGGCGGGCGCGATGATGGTGCTCGGCGACGCCCCGCTCGCGAAATTCGCCGCGGCCTGACCGCGCTCACGGAATGACGAAACTTTTGGGGTCCCAGTCCGGCTGCGCCGGGCGTGGGTCCATCTGCTCGAGCGTGACGCGGACGCACCGGGCGATCACGGCGTTGCGCCGCCATTTCCGGTCGCTGGGCACGATCCGCCACGGCGCGTGCGGGGTGGAGCAGCGCGACAGCGCCAGCTGATAGGCGTCCTGATAGGCGTCCCAAAGGGCGCGGTCCTCGATATCGCCCGCATCGAATTTCCAGCGCTTGCCCGGATCGTCCAGCCGCTCCTGCAGGCGCTCGCGTTGCGCCTCCTTGGTGATGTGCAGCATAAATTTGAGGATCGTCACCCCGTTCTCGGAGAGGTGCTTTTCGAACGCGTTGATCTGGTCGTAGCGGCGCTCCACCACGTCGGCGGGGGCGAGCGCGCGCACCTTGACGGCCACGACGTCCTCATAATGGGAGCGGTTGAACACCCCGATCGTCCCGAGCGGGGGCGCGGCCGCATGGACCCGCCACAGGAAATCGTGCGCTAATTCCTGCGCGCTGGGGCGCCCGAACGCGGTCACGTGCACGCCCAAGGGGCCGCAGGGGCCGAACACGGCGCGCGTCGCGCCGTCTTTGCCGGACGTGTCCATCCCCTGCAGCACGACCAGCAGCGCGCGGCGGCGCTCGGCCCAGAGGTTCTCCTGCAGCGCAGCGATCGCCTGCGCGTCCGCCGCGAGGGCTTCCTTGCCCTCCGCCTTGTCCGCGAACAGGCCCTCGCCCTCGGCGCGGGCGTCGGTGAGCGCCACGGCGGCGCCTGGCTCCACCCGGAGCGCGGCGTCTAAGGCTTTCCACTCGCCCGCTTTCGCCATGCCGCCTGCCTTCGCCATGGCGTCCGCCCTTCAGGCTGACGCGCGCGCGTCAGCTTGCATAATATTCGACGACGAGGTTCGGCTCCATCTGCACCGGATAGGGCACATCGGCGAGATTGGGCGTGCGCAGATAGCGGGCGGTCATCGCCTTGGGGTCGATCTCGATATAATCGGGGACGTCCCGCTCCCCGCTCTGCAGCGCTTCCAGCACGAGCGCCATGTTGCGGGCCTTCTCGCGCACCTCCACCAGATCGCCGGGGCGCACCAGGAAGGAGGGGATGTTCACCTTGCGCCCGTTCACCTTGACGTGGCCGTGGTTCACGAACTGGCGGGCGGAGAACACAGTGGGCGTGAACTTCGCGCGGTAGATCAGCGCGTCGAGCCGGCTCTCCAAGAGCGCGATCAGGTTTTCCGCGGTATTGCCCTTGCGGCGGGACGCTTCGGCATAGGTCCGGCGGAACTGGCGCTCGGTGATGTTGCCGTAATACATCCGCAGCTTCTGCTTGGCGACGAGCTGCAGCCCGAAATCGGAGGTCTTGCCCTTGCGCCGCTGGCCGTGCTGACCCGGGCCGTAGGAGCGCTTGTTCACCGGAGACTTCGGCCGGCCCCAGATGTTCTGGCCGAACCGGCGGTTGGACTTGTACTTCGCTTCGATGCGCTTGGTCATGGGCGCTTTTGTGCTTTCGTTTTGACGGGGTCCGGCCTGGCCCGTATGGCCCTGCGGCTTCCCTGGCGGCGCGCCCGTCCCCCAGCATGACCGCGCCTGCGCGCGGAGCGCGGGTTTTAGCGCCGCGGGGGGCGTTGTCAAACGCGGGCGCGCCGGGGTCCCCCTGGCGGGGGGGGCCGCGGCGGGCTATCACCGGCCGCTTCATGGCTTCCCGTCCCCCTGCACCTGCGCCCGCGATCGGCATCGTCAGCCTTGGCTGCCCCAAGGCGCTGGTGGATTCCGAGCGCATCCTCACCCGCCTGCGGGCCGAGGGCTACCGGGTCGCGCCGACCTATGCGGGGGCCGATCTGGTGCTTGTGAACACGTGCGGCTTCCTCGATAGCGCCCGCGCCGAGAGTCTGGACGCGATCGGGGAGGCCCTGGCCGAGAACGGCAAGGTGATCGTCACCGGCTGCTTGGGGGCGGAGGCGGAGTTGATCACCGCCGCCCATCCGAGCGTGCTGGCCATCACCGGGCCCCACCAATACGAGGCGGTGATGGCGGCCGTGCACGCCCACGCCCCGCGCGCGCCCCACCCCTTCACGGACCTGACGCCGCCTCAGGGCCTGCGGCTGACGCCGCGCCACTACGCCTATCTGAAGATCTCCGAGGGCTGCGACAATCGCTGCGCCTTCTGCATCATCCCGAAGCTGCGCGGGGGGCTCGCCTCCCGCCCGGCGGGCGCGGTGCTGCGCGAGGCCGAGGCGCTGTTGCGCGCGGGCGTCAAGGAGCTGCTGGTGATCAGCCAGGACACTTCCGCCTACGGATTGGATCTCGGTTACGCCGCGACCCCCTTCCGGGGCGCGCCGGTGCGGGCGAAGTTTCACGACCTGTGCGAAGCGCTAGGCGCGCTGGCGTCGGAGCATGGGGCCTGGGTGCGGCTGCACTACGTCTATCCCTATCCCCACGTCGACAGCGTCATCCCGCTGATGGCTGACGGGCTGGTGCTGCCCTATCTCGACATGCCGCTCCAGCACGCCGCCCCGCGCGTGCTGAAAGCCATGCGCCGCCCGGCCAATCAGGAGAAGATGCTGGAGCGGCTGCGGGCCTGGCGCGCCTTGTGCCCGGACCTGACGATCCGCTCCTCCTTCATCGTGGGTTTCCCCGGCGAGACGGAGGAGGAGTTCGAGACCCTGCTCGACTTCGTCGAGGAGGCGGGCATCGACCGCGCGGGCTGCTTCAAATACGAAAACGTCGAGGGCGCCGCCTCCCGCGCCCTGCCCGACCCGGTGGACCAGGACGAGATCGACGAGCGCTATGAGCGCTTCATGGAAGTGCAGACCACCGTAGCCGATGCACGCGCGCAAACCCTGATCGGGCGAACCCTGGATGTGCTGACCGACGCATGGGACGAGGACGAGCGCGCCTTCGCCGCCCGCACCAAGGCCGACGCGCCGGAGATCGACGGCGTGGTCCACGCCCCCGCGGGCCTGACGCCTGGCGCGTTCGGGCGCGTCCGCATCGAAGCGGCGGACGGCCACGTCCTGCGAGGCGTAGCCGTCTAGCGCCTGAAGCCGTCTAATGCGTGAAGCGGTTTAGCGCCTGAAGCGGTCTGGGCTCAGGCCGCGGCCACCCAATCGCGCAATTGGCTCGGGTTCAGTTCGTCGAGTGTGAGGTCCGGCGGGGTTTCCCGCGCGTCTGCGGGCGCGATCGCCTGCTCCACGCCGTGCAGCGCGGTATGGAGGCCGAGCGCGGGATCCTGGCGGTTCATGGCGAGCCCCTTCAGCACCCAGACGAAATGGTGCTTTTCCCAGCGGTCGAGGCCGACGACGCCCAGCCGGTCGAACACCCGTAGCGCCAGCGCCTGCACTTCCTCTACCGAGGCTTCCCCAGTCTCCACGCGCGGCCAGGCGGCGCTGATATCTTCGGCCAAGGTGTCGCGTTCCAGCTCCGTGATCACGGTCAGCTCCATCAGCAAATCTTCCCCGAACGGAAGATCAATCGATTGCACCGCGATGTCACCAAAGCATGAACGAACATCCACAAGCGCGTCGCCGTCGCAACGGGCCCGCGCGCGGGGGCGGTCAATCGCCCTCTTTGACGGTGAGTTCGCCCAGGGTCATGAAGATCACCGGGCCTTCGGTAGGCCCGCGATAGGCGCCGGCGGCGGCGTTGACCTTCATCGCCACCGCGGTGAGCCGCCAGGCTTCGGCCTCCGAGGCGCGCACGACCGGCTCGGTCAGCTCCTGCAGGGCGTGCTTGTCCCCGAACCAGCGCGTGCGCTCGGCCGAGGCCCGCAGCCGCACCCGCACGGCCTGGTGGTCCCACCCCCAGGTGAAGGTTTCGCGCTTGGGGTCCCAGGCTCCGATGATCTGCACCGGCGCGGTGATGACGACCCCGTCCTGGCGCTCGAAATGGATGAGGCCGGCCTGCTGATCGACCGCCCAGCTGGCGTCGGCGAGCTTCATCGTCTTGGCGAGGTTTTGCTGGCGGGCGTGCAGCTCCGCCCACGCCTCGGCCCAGTAGCGCTCCACGTCCACGGGCGCGCCGTCCCAGGGTTGCGGCGGCGCGAGGACGGGCTTCACGGCCCGGCTTTTCCCCAGCGGCGGCAACCAACGCATCCGACGTCCCCGGCTCATGCTGACGAGAGCCGACTTTACGCCGACGCCCACGGCTTTAGGGTTTTTCCTGCACTTGATCCAGCTTGCGTCCGCCCCGCCCGCTCACCAGCGCTTTGATCATGCCGCGCAGCGTGCGCACCTCCTGCTCCGTCAACCGTGCGCGCTGGAACAGGGAGCGGATGTGCTGGCGCATCAGGGGGGTTTTCTCGGGCGGGTGGAAAAAGCGGCCGTGCGAAAGCTCCGCTTCCAGGTGGGCGAAAAAGCCGTCGAGTTCGGCCTGGGCGGCGGGCGCGCCCGTCCCGTCTGCGAACCAGGCCGGCGCGGCCTGGGCCTGGCGCGCCTCCCCGTAGGCGAAGGCGAACACCGCCACGGCTTGCGCCAGATTGAGGGAGGCGAAGCCGGGATTGACGGGGTAGGTGAGGATCGCATCCGCTCGGGAGACCTCCTCGCTCGTCAGCCCATGGGCCTCCGGCCCGAACACCACGCAGGGCCGCTGCCCCGCCGCGACCGCCTCGCGCAACGCGGCGGCCGCCTGGCGCGGGCCCCAGACCGGCTTCTCCAGGCCCCGCGGGCGGGCGGTCGCGGCCAGCACCAGCGTGCACTCGCTCACGGCGTCCTCCAGGCGCCAATCCAGCCGCGCCGCGTCCAGCACCGCGTCCGCCCCGGAGGCCACGGGATAGGCGCGCGGGTCCGGCCAGCGCTCGCGCGGGTCCACCAGGCGCAAGCCCGCCAGCCCGAAATTCAGCATCGCGCGCGCCGCCGCGCCGATATTCTCCGCCTTTTGCGGGCGCACCAAAACCACGGCGGGCCAGGCTTCCGCGATCGGGGCGGGCATGTCCGCGGCGCGCGTCATGGGACCCGAGGCGCCGGCGCGGGGGCTGCAGGGCTCTTCGGGGCGGGGAAAGCGGTTGCGGGCAACTGCTGAACGTGTCCGGTACGTAACGAGGATATGCTAGATGTGGGGCCGGGAGAGGGGCGGCGATGGCTGACATATTCATTTCCCATGCGCGTCCTGACCGCAAGCGGGCGGGCGTGCTGGTGCAAGCGCTGACGGCGCAGGGCTTCGCCGTGCGCGCGCAGGCGGGGGCGGGCGCCGGCCTCGACGGACGCCAGGATTTCCGCGCCGCGATGGATGAGACGCCCTGCGTGATCCTGTGCTGGACGAAGGCGGCCGCCAAGTCCGAGGCCATGCTCGCCCACGCCGCGCACGCCTATAACCGGGGCAAATTGCTGCCCGTGCTGCTGCAGCGGGTCGAGCCGCCGATGCCATTCCACCGGGTGCAGAGCGGGGACCTTACGCGCTGGCGCGGGGGGCCCGACCAGCAATGGGACGCGGTGCTGTGCGAGGCGCGCCGCCTGGTGGAGCCCGTGCGCGGCCCCATCCGCGGCGAGGCCGCCCGCCCGGCCCCGCCGACCCCCCACCCTGCGCGCACGCCCCCCGCCGCGGCCAAGGCC
>JANNOI010000026.1:0-25656 GCA_031398975.1 Alphaproteobacteria bacterium
CCCCCGCCAGCCGCGCGGCCCCGGTCTCGACGCGCTGCACCAGATCGGCGCGCACGGGCACGGCCATTTCTGCGGCGGCGGTGGGGGTGGGGGCGCGCCGGTCGGCGGCGAAATCGATCAGCGTGGTGTCGGTCTCGTGGCCCACGGCCGAGATCAGCGGGATCGCGCTCGCGGCGGCGGCGCGCACCACCACCTCCTCATTGAAGGCCCACAGATCCTCGATCGAGCCGCCCCCGCGCGCCACGATCAGCACGTCCGGGCGGGGAATGGCGCCGTGGGGCTCCAGCCGGTTGAAGCCTGCGATGGCGGCGGCCACCTGGGCGGGGGCGTGCTCGCCCTGCACCACTACCGGCCATAAGAGCACCCGCCTCGGGAAACGCTCCTCCAGCCGGTGCAGGATGTCGCGGATCACCGCCCCGGTGGGCGAGGTGATCACCCCGATCACGGCCGGCAAAAACGGGATCGCCTTCTTCCGCCCGGCCTCGAACAGGCCTTCGCCGGCGAGCTTGGCCTTCAGCCGCTCGAGCTGCGCCAGCAGCGCGCCCACGCCGGCCGGCTCCATCCGCTCGGCCACGAGCTGATAGGCGGATTTGTTGGGGAAGGTGGAGATCTTGCCCTCCACCACCACTTCAAGCCCCTCCGCGGGCCGGAAGCGCAGCGCCCCCACGGCGCTCTTCCACATCACCACCCCGAGGCAGGCGCCTTCGTCTTTCAGGTCGGCGTAGAAATGGCCGGACTTGGCGATCGTCACCCGCCCCAGCTCTCCGCGCACCCGCACGCGCTCGTAATTGGTCTCCATCGTGCGTTTGATCGAGTGCGCGAGTTCGGAGACGGAAAGTTCCGGGAGATTGCCGGCGCCGGGGGGCGCGCCCGGCGCGAGCGCGGAGGAATCAGCCATCTCCCAGATATAGCCCCCCGCAGGTCCCGGGCGAAGGTGGCGCGCGCGGCGCGCAATGCTAGGCTTCGCCCATGGAGACCGACGCCGCCACCCTCCTGCGCCAGGCCGCCGCCGCGCTGAAGGCGCGCGACCGGGAGGCCTGCGCGGGCCGGCTCGCCGCGCTGATCGCCGCCCGCCCGCGCCTGGGGGAAGGCTGGGGGCCGGTCGTCCGGCTGGCGAAGGCGATCGGGGAAACCGGCGCGACGCTCCTCGCTATGCGCGCCTTCGCCGCCCACGCGCCCGACGATCCCCGCCGCCAGATCGAGCTTGCGGCCATGCTGGCGGAGTTCGGGCGGATGGAGGAGGCGCTAGAGCTGGGCGAGGCGGCGGCGGCGCGGTGGCCCGCCTCTCCGGTTGCGCAGCATTTCCTCGGGGTGGCGCTGGCGCATGCCGGGCGGCTGGAGGCGGGGGCGGAGCGGCTGCGCCGCGCGATCGCGCTCGGTGGGGCGGGCGCGGAATCCTGGCTCATGCTGTGCGCGCTGAAGCGGTTTTCCCCCGGCGATCCGGACCTTGCGCGCCTTACGTCCGCGCTCCAGGGCGCGGGCGGGCGCGAGCGCGCCACCCTGCTCTATGCCAAGGGCAAGGCGCTCGAGGATGGGGGCGATGTCGAGGGCGCATTCGGGGCCTATAATGCCGGGGCAGAGCTGTTCCGCGCCGCTCAGCCCTACGATCCCGCCCCCGCACGGACGCTGCTGGAAGACACGCGGGCCGGGTTCGACCAGGCGTTCCTCGCCCGCCTCCGCCCGAGCGCCGCGGCGGGGGCGCGGGCGATCTTCGTGCTGGGCCCTCCGCGCTCGGGCACCACGCTGGTGCAGGAGATCCTGGCCGCGCACAGCCGCGTAGGCGGGGGCGGCGAGCTTGGCCTGTTCCGCCACGCCGCGATGGCGCTGGCCGACTTCAAGCCCGCCTCGATCGCCGCGCTCGACGCGCGCGGCCACGAGGCCTGGACGGCGATCGCGCGCGGCTACCACGATCTGCTGGCGCAACGGTTCGGGCCGCACGGGCTTATCGTCGACAAGACGCTCTCGCACGCCATGACGCTCGGCCTCATCGCGCACATCCTGCCGGAGGCGCGGTTCATCTGGCTGAAGCGGACGCCCGGCGCGGTGGCGTGGTCGTGCTTTCGCACGCGCTTTTCCCAAGGCATGGCGTGGTCGTGGTCGCTCGCCGAGATCGGCGCGCATCTGCGGGTGCTGGAGGGGTTCCATGCGCATTGGCGGGGCGTGCTGGGCGAGCGATTGCTGAGTTTGGACTATGAGGCGCTCGTCCACGCGCCCGATCTGTGGACCAAGCGCCTGCTCGCCCATGCGGGGCTCGACGATGAGGAAGGAACGCGGCGCTTCCACGAGAATGCGCGCGTCGTCCAGACCTCCAGCATGGCGCAGGTGCGCGAGCCGGTCCATGCCCGCGCCGTGGACGCCTGGCGCGCCTATGAGGGCAAGCTCGCGCCGTTTTTCGAGCGCTGGAACGCCTGAGGCGCCCCGCTCAGCCCATCGATTCCGCGAGCGCCGGCTCCTCCGCCTGGCGGCGCCAGAGTTCGGCGTACTCGCCCCCGCGTCGCACCAGCTCGCCGTGGCGGCCGCGCTCGACGACGACCCCATCTTTCAGCACGACGATCTGATCGGCCCCCGCGATCGTGGACAGGCGGTGGGCGACGACAATGGTGGTGCGCCCGCGCGCGGCCTCTTCGAGCGCGTCCTGAACCTCGGCCTCGGTGCGGCTGTCGAGGGAGGAGGTGGCCTCGTCCAGCACCAGCACGCGCGGCTCGTTGAGGATCACCCGCGCGATGCCGACGCGCTGCTTCTCCCCGCCGGAAAGCTTCAAGCCCCGCTCGCCCACACGCGTGTCCCACCCCTCAGGCAGCGCGCGGACGAAGCCAAGCAATTGCGCGCGCGCGGCGGCGGCCTCGATCTCGGCCTGGCTCGCTTCGGGGCGGCCATAGGCGATGTTGTAGCGGATCGTATCGTTGAATAGCACGACGTCCTGGGGCACGAGGCCGAGTGCGGCGCGAAGGCTTTCCTGGGTCACGCCCTTGATGTCCTGGCCGTCGATCAGCACCCGCCCGGCGGCCGGGTCGTAGAAGCGGAACAGGAGTTTCAGCACGGTGGATTTGCCCGCCCCGCTGGGGCCGACGATCGCGGTCGTGCGCCCCGCGGGGCAGGTGAAGCTCACCCCCGCCAGCCCGCGTTCGCGGCCCTCGTGGGCGAAGCTTACCGCCTCGAACGTCACCTCGCCGGGGCCGGCCTGCAAGACGCGCGCATCGGAGGCGTCGGCGACGTCGGGCTTCTCGTCGAGCAGCACGAACATCTTCTCCATGTCGATCCCGGCCTGCTTGATCTCGCGATACGCAAAGCCAAGCACGTTCAGCGGCATGTAGAGGTTAAGCATGATGAGCATCACGGCGGTGATGTCGCCCGGCCCCATGCGCCCGCCCGCGGCCATCCAGCCAGCCGTGGCCACCATCGCGGCGAGCCCCACATTCATGATCAGGGCCTGCACCACGTTCAGCAGCACGAGCGAGGTGTTGGAGCGCACGGCGGCGTGGGCGTAGGTGGCGAGCGCGCGGTCGAACCGCTCGGTCTCGCGCTTTTCGGCGGCGAAGGATTTCACCGTTTCGAAATTCAGCAGGCTGTCTACCGCGCGGCCGGAGGCCTCGTTGTCGGCCTCGTTCATCGCCCGGCGGTGGCGCAGGCGCCATTCCGTGATGCCGAACGTCACCCACGTATAGACCACCACCGTGGCCGCCGCGATCGCCGCAAAGCCCCACCCATAGCGCCAGCCGAGCACGAAGGCCGCCAGCGCCAGCTCCACCGCGGTCGGGGCGATGTTGAAGGCGAGGAACCGCAGCAGGAAATCGATCGCGCGCACGCCGCGCTCGATGGTGCGATAGAGGGAGCCCGTGCGCTTGGACTGGTGAAACCGCACCGAAAGCGCATGCACGTGCGCAAAGACGGCAGCGCCCGCGCGCCGCTGCGCCTCCTCGCTCACCGGGGCGAACAGCGCGTTGCGGGCCTCCGGCCCCGCGGCGGCCGCAAACCGCATCGCCGCCCAAATCCCCACCAATCCCAGAAAGAGGCTCGTCCCGCCCGCGCCCTCCCCGCGCGAAAGCCGGTTCACCCCGTCCGCCAGCACCAGCGGCGAGAGCACCGCCAGCACCTTCCCCGCCACCGTCAGGATAAGCGCGAGCGAAAGCCGCGCGCGGATGCCCGGCGCGTTCAGCCCCCCGATCAGCTTCAGGATGCGCGTCACCGAACGCCACAGCGAGGGCGGAACGATTTCGGCTTCGCTCGAAGCCGGGCGCGGGATATCGGGGGGCATCGCCCTATTTAAGCCGGCCTGTCGCAAATGTGTACGGGTTTAGGCCGCTTGAGCGTGGCGTTGCACTGCGAAGCCCCGCCCTTGCCCCGCAAATGACCGCAAATTCTGCTACGAAGGATCCATGACCGCTTCCGTTCCCGCTTCCGCCGGCCTCGCCTCCATCTGTCTGTATTGCGGCTCCTCCAACGCCGCCGACTCAGCCTATCTCGATCTCGCCGCGCGCTTCGGGGCGGCGGTGGCGGAGCGCGGCCTGCGGCTTGTGTATGGGGGCGGGCGCGTGGGGCTGATGGGACGGGCCGCGGAGGCCGCGCACGCGGCCGGCGGGCAGGTGCTGGGGATCATGCCCCGCTTCCTGGCGCGCCGCGAGATCGTGTTCGATGCGGTGGAGACGCGGCTGGTGGACACGATGCACGAGCGCAAGCGCATGATGTTCGACGAAAGCGATGCGTTCGTCGCGCTCCCGGGCGGGATCGGCACGCTGGAGGAGGTGGTGGAGACGCTCTCCTGGCGGCGCCTCGAATTGCACCGCAAGCCGACCATCTTCCTCTCGGAGGACGATTTCTGGGCCCCGTTCTTCGAGCTCATCTCCCACACGATCGCCGCCAACCTCACCCCGGCGAGTTTCCAGGCTGCAATCGTGGAGGCGCGCTCCATCCCCGAGGCTTTCGCCGCTATGGAGCGCCCCGCACGCGGGCTTTAGACCGTTTCCCGAAAAGTGTTACGCGGTTTTCGGACGAGAAACGGTCTACCTTAAAGTGTAGATCGGTTTTTCTCGATTGGATTGATCTAATCCAATCGAGAACCGCTTTAGCGGCGCACGCTCGCCAGCTTGCCGGTGACGCCGAGCGCCGCGGCCAGGGGATCGAGGCGCTTGGCGGCCTGTTCGGTGATCAGGTGCGCGCGGGCGGGCTTGGCGGCCAAAGTCAGCACGGGCCCCGACAGCGTGAGCGTGATCTCGTCCAGGAGGCGCGCAGCGCGGCCTGAAACATCGGCGCCCAGCCGCAGCGCCGCGCCAAGCGCCGCGGCGGCGCGCTTGTGCTCCTCGCTCAGCAGCTTCTCATAGGCGGCCGCGACCGGGGGGGCCTTGGAATAGCGGTGGTGGACGGCTGCGGCCAGGAAGGCGCGCTCGGTGTGGTTGATCGCGGTGAACGGCGCGCGCACCACGAGCTCGAACACGATGTCCCCGCGCTGGTCGGGGTGCAGCGCCGCCCCCACATCCGCGAGCCGGGCGGCCGCGGCGCGCAGCACCGGGTCCCGCGCGGGGGAGAATACCGGCGGGCCTTGCGCGAACACCGGCTCGATCCAACGCTCGAGCGCAGCGCCGAAGGCGCGCGCGCGCAGACTCGGCGCGGCGAAGGCCTCGGCGGCGGCGGCCAGCGGATGCTCGGCGCGCGCCCGCGCGGACAGCCGCTCGAAGACAAGCCCCTCGCGCAGGCCGTAGGAGGACAGGATCACCCGGCTGAACCCGCCCCGGCGCAGGACGCGCTCCAGCACGGTGGCGGCGTAGGGCAGCATGTCGGCGCGCTTGGCGGCGGCCTCCTCCAGCTTTTCCAGCGAACGCCTGCTCTGCCGGCGCACGAAATCGGCCACCACCAGCGCCTCGGTGCGGCTCATCTCGTGATGGTGCAGCACGCGCACGGGATGGTCGCGCAGCGCGATGTCGATGCGCCCCAGCGCCCGCCAGGCCCCGCCCACGGCGTAGAAATCGCCCCCCGCCGCGCCGCCGCTCCCGTCCGGCCCCTGGAGCGCCGCGGCGTCCGCCAGCGCCTCGTCCGCGCGCGCGGCGACCTCCTCGGCGTTGAAGGCGCCGCGCATCAGCGAGAGCGGCCCGAGCGGGAAGGTGCGGCCTGGCTGCGGCCCGCCCGGCCCCACCCGCACCAATTCGAGGCTCGATCCCCCGAGATCGCCCACCACGCCGTCCGCGTCCGGCTCCCCCGCCAGCACGCCGAGGGCGGAGAGGCGCGCCTCTTCCGCCCCGTCGATGATCTTGAGCTTGACCCCGGTCTCGCGCGCGACGCGGCGTACAAAGTCCGGCCCGTCCTGGGCCTCGCGCACGGCGGCGGTGGCGACGGCGTCGGTCTGCTCGATCCCGTGGGCCTCGATCAGGGCCTGGAAGCGTTTCAGCGCTGCGATCGCGGCCTGCACGCCCTGCTCGGGCAAAGCGTGGGTGGCGCTCAGGTCCCGGCCGAGGCCGGCCATGACCTTTTCGTTCAGGAACGGCGTGATGGCGCGCCCGTCCAGCCGGTACGCCACCAGGCGCACGGAATTGGAGCCCACGTCGATGACGGCGGCGTCGCGGATCATCGCCCGGCCCCGCCTGCCAGCGCGCTCACTGCGCGCGGGGGCCCACATGGTCGAAGGCGGGCGGCACGTCCCCTTTCAGCGCCCGACCGCGCCCGGAAAGGCTCGGATTGCGCATGAAATAAGTGTGCGCCGAAAAGGGATCCTCCAGCCCGCTCAGATCGACGCGGGTGTAGGAGCCGTCGGGGTTCATGTACCAGCTCTGCGCCTCGTCGTTCAGGTTCGCCACCAGGATCTGGTCGAGAACCTGCTGATGGACGGTGGGGTTTTCAATAGGACACAAGACCTCCACCCGCCGATCGAGATTGCGGGGCATCCAGTCGGCGGAGGACAGAAAGAGCTTTGCATTCGGGTTGGGCAGGCCGGCCCCGTCCCCGAACGCCACGATCCGGGAATGCTCCAGGAAGCGCCCGACGATGGATTTCACCTGGATGTTGTCGCTCAAGCCCGGCACGCGCGGCCGCAGGCAGCAGATGCCGCGCACGATCAGCTCGATTCGCACCCCCGCCTGGCTCGCTCGATAAAGCGCATCGATGATTTCAGGGTCCACCAGCGCGTTGAGCTTCGCCCAGATCACTCCGGGCCGGCCCTCTTTCACGTGCGCGACCTCGGCGCCGATCAGCTCGAGGAGGCGCGCCTTCAAGGTGATGGGCGAGAGCGCGATCCGCTCCAGATGCGGGGGTCGGGCGTAGCCGGTGATGTAGTTGAACACCCGCCCCGCATCGCGCCCGAGCGCGGGATCGGCGGTGAAGAGCGAGAGGTCGGTATAGATGCGCGCGGTGATCGGGTGGTAATTGCCGGTGCCGAAATGGGTGTAGGTGCGCAGACCCTCCGCCTCGCGGCGCACCACGAGGCTCACCTTGGCGTGGGTCTTGTAATCCACAAACCCGTAGACCACCGAAACCCCGGCGCGCTCCAGATCGCGCGCCCAGCGCAGATTGGCCTCCTCGTCGAAGCGGGCCTTGATCTCGATCAGGGCGGTGACGTTCTTGCCGGCCTCGGCCGCCTCCACCAGCGCGGCGACGATCGGGGAGTTCTTGGAGGTGCGGTAGAGCGTCTGTTTGACGGCGGCGACGTTGGGATCGGCCGCGGCCTGGCGCAGGAACTGCACCACCGCGTCGAAGCTCTCATAGGGGTGGTGGATCAGCATGTCCTTGGCGCGGATGGCCGCGAAGCAATCGCCGCCGAAATCCTTGATCCGTTCGGGAAAGCGCGGCTCGTAGGGAGTGAATTTCAGGTCCGGCCGGTCGTCGACGATCAGCTCTGAAAGCTGGGCGAGCCCCAGCATGCCCTCCGCGATCACAACGTCCGAGGCCGCCGCCTGCAGCTTCTCGATGATGAAGGCGCGCAGATCGGCCGGCATGGCGGCCTCGATCTTCAGCCGCACGATCTCGCCCAGCCGGCGCTGCTTCAGCATGGACTGGAACTCGCGGACGAGGTCTTCGGCCTCCTCCTCAATCTCCACGTCGCTGTCGCGCACGACGCGGAACGCCCCGCTCGCCACGCGCTCATAGCCGGAGAAGAGCATGTCCAGGAACAGGGTGAGCACCGTCTCCAGCGCCACGAACCGCACGCCTTGCTTGCCGGGGGCGGCTTTGTCCGCCGGCAGACGCAGGAAGCGCTCGACCTGGGTGGGCACGGGCAAGAGCGCGTTCAGCGTGCGCCCGTCCTCCTTGCGCCGCAGCTTCAGCGCCAGCGCGAAGCCGAGATTGGGGATGAACGGGAACGGATGGGCGGGGTCGATCGCCAGCGGCGTCAGCAGGGGAAAGATGCGGGCCAGGAACTGGCTCTGCAGCCACGCTTTCTCCGCGGCCGACAAATCCTCCCCGTCCGCCACCACAAGGCCGTTGGCCCGCAATTGCGCGCGCAGCGCGCTCCAGCGCTCCTGCTGCTGGATCATCAGGGCGTTCGCCGCCGCGCCCACTTTTTCAAGCTGCTCGGCGGGGGTGAGGCCGTCCTGGCTCGGCGTGGTGAGCCCGGCGCGCACCTGCTCGTGCAGGCCCGCCACGCGCACCATGTAGAATTCGTCCAGATTGTTGGCCGAGATCGAGAGGAACCGGAGCTGCTCGAGAAGCGGGTGGGCGGGGTTTTCCGCCTCCTCCAGCACGCGGGTGTTGAAGGCGAGCCAGGAGAGTTCGCGGTTTATAAAGCGCTGGGGCGCATCCGCGGGGACGGCGCCGGCCTGCCCGTTCGGGGCGGCGCGCTTTTTTTGCACTCTGGTTTCGCTCATACCGCCTCGCTCGCCCCAGTCGTCGCTTCCAGCGGCGCGGCCTCGGGGCCCGCCGCTTCGAGGCGGCGCAACGCCTCGCGCGCCATGTCGTACGGCACGGGGTGGGCGCCGGCGACCATCAGCCGGTCCAATTCCCCCGCCAGCGCCTGGGCCGCCGCGAACGACCGCTCCATGTGCTGGGCCATATAGCGCGCGACGTTATCCCTCAGTTTCATGAACCGGTTGCGACATAGCCGCTGCAGCAGCGCGGCCAGCAGCGCCTCGTCCGGCTCCCCGATCTCGGCCACCGGCAGCGCGGCGAGGCGCGAGCGCAGATCGGCGATCTGCACCGGCCACTCCCCCGGCGGCGCCCGCCCCACCAGCAAAAGCGCCCCGCCCTGGTCGCGCGCGAGATCGAGCAGCATCAGGAACGAAGCGTCGTCGCGCGCGCCGTCTGCGCCGTCCAGCACGAGGCGGCCCTGAAAGGCGTGGAAAGCGGCTTGCGCCTCAAGCGGCCCTACCGCGACCGCGAGCGCGCCCGCCTGGGCTTGCCGCGCCCAGCGGCGCGCCAGCAGGCTTTTGCCGGCCCCGGCCGGGCCGGTGAGCGCCAGCGCCCCTCCGGGCCAGGAATCCCAACGGCGCAGCTGCTCGGCGGCGTCGCTATTGCTCTCGGAAACCAGAAAGCCGGCTTCGTCATCCTCGGACAAGGCGTCGAACAGGCGCGGCTGATCGTTCATCACCCGGCGATCTCCACACCCCCCGGGGCTGGCCGGAACCAAGCGGCGATCCGCAGGGCCGAATCGTTCATGCCATAATCTGTGGAGGATTTCACCCCCGGCGCGCAATGCGGGACGCCGGGACCCGCGCAGAGAGAATTCTCAAACCGGCGCGGGGCGCAGAATTAAGCCCTGGCCCGCCCGCTCCACCAGCACCCCGTAGCGGCGCAGCTCCGCCTGCAATTGCTCGGGAGAGCCGGTGTAGGAGAAGCTGAGCGTCGCGCCGTTTTTCGAGACCGCCTCGATCCGGATCTCGGAGATCAGGGTGGAGGCGGCCCCCTCCAGGCCCCGCTTGAGCCGCGCCCATTGGGCCTGGCCTTCATAGAGCGCAGAGGCCGAAACGCGCGCGCGCTGGCCCCCGCCGGTGGCGAGGCGGCTTTTCCACTCCGTCTGCACCCGGGCGTTGGCGGCGTCCGCCAGGCGCTGGAACGCGGCGGCCAGGCCCTGCTCGCCCGGATTAGCGCTCGCCGAGAGCTGGCCGCGCGGACGCACCGCCTGGCTTGCGCCCACTTCCGTCAGCTCCACGATCACCGAAGCGCCGGTGACGCGTGCGGCCGCATAAAGCGCCGAAGTGGCCCCCGCCGCGCCTGCCGCCGCTTGCGCGCGGCCCCAGTCGGGGGCGCCCGTGAGGTCGGCGGGCGCGACCGCCACCGGCACGAGATCCTCCGCAAAGCCCCCTTGCGCCCAGGCCTGGCGCCAGAGCGTGGTGAGCTCGGGCGAGCCCCCTTGCAGCAGCGGGACCACCAGGATCGGGGCGGTGCGGGTGTCCACCACGCTGAGGCCGCGGTCGCGCAACGCCTTGCGGATGCCGGAGGGATCGAAATTCACCGCCAGGCGCGCGATATAGCGGGTGCCGCTGCGCCGCTCTTCCTCGATATCGACGCCGGCGACCAGCCGATCGAGCTGGGGATCCTGCAGCGCGGGGACCCCGCCCTGGCGCGCCAGTTCGTCCGGCAAGGTGAGGCGGCGGACCACCCGCTCGAAAGCGAGCCGCTGGGCCTGGCGGAAGCCCAGATTGCGCGCCTGGGTGGCGTCGCTCGCCGTCACGTCCGCGCGCACCCCGGATACGGAATAGACATCCCCCCGCCCCGCCGCGCTTGCGGGGGCCGCGAAGAAGGCGCACAGACCGGCCAGGAGCGTCGCGTACAGCACGGATAAGCGCATCTTGTTTTTCCTTCGCGGGCCGGCTTCGCTTCTCTCTAGCAATCCCCGGAACCGGCCGGAAGGCCGATCAGCCCCTCTTCCGCATGCCCGCTCCATCCGATAAGCCCGCCCCCCTCACCTATCGCGACGCCGGCGTCGATATCGCCGAGGGCGCCCGGCTGGTGGACCTGATCGGCCCCGCCGCGCGCGCCACCGCCCGCGCAGGCTCCGACGCCGCGCTCGGGGGCTTCGCCGCCGCGTTCGACTTGAAGGCCGCGGGCTTCAAGGACCCCATCCTGCTCGCGGCGACCGACGGGGTGGGCACCAAGTTGAAAATAGCCATCGAGACGGGCCGCCACGATACGATCGGGATCGATCTGGTGGCGATGTGCGTCAACGACCTCCTGGCCCAGGGCGGGGAGCCGCTGATGTTCCTCGATTATTTCGCCACCGGCGCGCTCGATGCGCGCGCCGGCGCGGTGATCGTGGGCGGGATCGCGGAGGGCTGCCGCCAGGCGGGCTGCGCGCTCGCGGGCGGGGAGACGGCCGAGATGCCGGGCTTTTACGGTCCGGGCGATTACGATCTGGCGGGCTTCGCGCTGGGCGCCGCCGAGCGCGGGGGCCTGCTGCCGCGGCTGGACGCGATTGCGGCGGGGGATGGGCTGGTGGGCGTGGCCTCCAGCGGGCTGCATGCGAACGGCTTTTCCCTGGCGCGCGCGATCGTGGCCCGCACCGGCCTTGGGTGGGACGCGCCCGCCCCGTTCGCGCCGGAGGTTACGCTGGGCGCGGCGCTGCTGACGCCCACCCGCATCTATGTGCGCGCGCTGCTGCCGCTGATCCGCGCCGGACGCATCAAGGGGCTCGCCCACATCACCGGCGGCGGGCTGCTGGAAAACGTGCCGCGCGCGCTGCCGGGGGAACTGGCGGCGGGGATCGACTGGTCCTCCTGGACACGGCCCGGCGTGTTCGACTGGTTGCAGCAGGAAGGCGCCGTTCCGGAACCCGAGATGCGCGCCGCGTTCAATCTGGGCGTCGGCATGGTGTGCGTGACGGGGCCGGAGGATGGGGGCGCGGTCGCAGCGGCGCTGGAGGCGGCGGGCGAGCGCGCTTTCCCGATCGG
Organism: Alphaproteobacteria bacterium; assembly: GCA_031398975.1. GTDB lineage: Bacteria > Pseudomonadota > Alphaproteobacteria > Caulobacterales > Aquidulcibacteraceae > JAKFWI01. The sequence continues at coordinate 11,805 of JANNOI010000026.1, forward strand.
GGTGGTGGTGGAGGCGTGATGCGCGCGACGGCGGTGCTGATCTCGGGCCGGGGCTCAAACCTCGCCGCCCTGCTGCAGGGGGCCGAACAAGGCGCGCCCTACGCCGTTCGCGTGGTGATCTCCAACAACCCGGAAGCTCCAGGCCTGGCGCGCGCGATCGAGGCGGGCGTGGAGGCGCTGGCGATCGACCACCGCCCGTTCGGGGAAGACCGCGCGGCGTTCGAGCGTGTGGTGGACGGGGCGCTGCGCGCGCGCGGGATCGAGCTGGTGGCGCTGGCGGGTTTCATGCGCGTGCTGAGCCCGGTCCTGGCGCAGGCCTGGGCGGGGCGTATGGTGAACATCCACCCCTCGCTGCTGCCCCTGTTTCCCGGCCTGGACACCCACCGGCGCGCGCTGGCCGCAGGCGTGCGCGTGCATGGCGCGAGCGTGCATTACGTCACCGACGGCGTGGACCAGGGCCCGATCATCGGCCAGGCGGCGGTGCCCGTCTTCCCCGACGATAGCCCCGAAACACTCGCCGCACGCGTGCTGGAGGCTGAGCGGGTGCTCTACCCCAATTGCCTGGCGCTGGCGGCGCAGGGGCGCGGCGGGGAGGTGCGCGGCTTCGCGCCCCCGCGGGACCGCGCGGTGCTGCTGAACGGCTTCCTGCCGGACGCGCCCTCGGATTAGCCTCCAATCCGTCGATCGCCAAGACAGCGGCCCGGCCTACACAAAGCGCTGTTGTCCTCCCGGCCGGAGCGCAGCGCAGAGCCGGGACCTTGTGGCGATTGCGCCCGGTCCCGCAGCAAGACAGGTACCGGCCCTACACAGAACGCTGTTGTCTTCCCGGACGCGGCGAAGACGCGATCCGGGACCTTGTGGTGGTTGCGCCCGGTCCTGCAGGAGGTCCCGGCGCTGCGCTGCGCTTCGGCCGGGAGGACACAAATTGGGGCGCGGGAGCGTTTTGCGGCTTCTGCCGGCCCTGTCAGCCGACGATTTCTTCGTCTGCGAAGAAGAAGGCGATCTCGGTTCCCGCATTGTCGAGGCTGTCGGAGCCGTGCACGGAATTGGCCTCGATGCCGGAGGAATATTTGCGCCGGATGGTGCCGGGAGCGGCGGCGTAAGGGTTCGTGGCGCCCATGATGTCGCGGTAGCGCGCCACCGCATTATCCCCCTCGAGCACCTGCACCACGACGGGCCCCGACGTCATGAACTTCACGAGGTCGGCGAAGAAGGGGCGCGCGGCGTGCACCGCATAAAAGCCCTCGGCCTGCTCGCGGCTCAGCCGGATGCGCTTCTGGGCCACGATCCGCAGCCCCGCATTCTCGATGAGGGCGTTGATCTCTCCGGTCAGACTGCGCGCGGTCGCGTCCGGTTTGAGGATGGAAAACGTGCGCTCGGCGGCCATGACGGGCTCCCACAGGAAAGCAGGGGCGCTCTATAGACGCAGCGGCCGGGATCGCCAAGGCGGCGTGCGCGCGCTTCAGCCTTGCTTGACCCACCGCCCGGGGGCTTCCTCGCGCCAGAAGACGGCGTCCGCGCCCGCGCTCTTGGCCGCCCGCCAGCGGGCGCGCGCGCCCGCGAGCGCCGCCTCATCGGCGGCGTCGAATACGAGGCAAGCGCGTTCGAAGCGCTCGAAACCCTGGGGGTCGGCCCCGTCGATCACGAACAAGGCCTGGGCGGCGTTGGGATTATCGAGGTTGTCGGTCAGCCAGACGGGCTGGGGCGCGCCCGCATCACGCCCGGCAAGGCCATGGGGCAGGAAGGCGTCGTCGCGATAGGTCCAGAGCTTGTCGTCCAGCGCTTCGAGCCGCGCGCGCACGCCCCCCCGCACCAGCGCCCGCCAGCCCCGCGCCAAGCACTTCTCCAGAAGCGGCGCGAGCGCGGCCTCGAGTCCGGAATGCTCCAGCTGGTAAAACCAGAGCGCCCCGCTCATTCCTCGTAGCGCGCCGCCACCAGCCGGTTCACCAGCCGCACGCCTAACCCGGTCGCCCAGCCGGGCGAGAGCGGATCCTCGTAGGGCCCGGGCTTCCAGGCGGTGCCGGCGATGTCGAGATGGGCCCAGGGCACGCCGGGCTTGACGAAGCGGGCGATGAAATGGGCGCCCACGATCGAGCCCGCCGCCGGCTTGCCGGAGATGTTTTTCATGTCCGCGTTCGGGGTGTCGATCAGCTTGTCGTAAGCGGGGCCCAGCGGCATGCGCCACAGCGTCTCCCCCTCCGTCTGGCCGGCGCTCAGCAGACCATGGGCGAGGTCCTCGTCATTGGCGAACAGGCCCGCATGCTCGTGCCCCAGCGACACGATGATCGCCCCCGTCAGGGTGGCGAAATCGATGATGGCGGTGGGGGCGACCTTCTCCTGCGCGTACCAGATAGCGTCGGCGAGCACGAGGCGGCCCTCGGCGTCGGTGTTGAGCACCTCGATCGTCTGGCCGGACATGGAGGTGACGATGTCGCCCGGGCGCTGGGCCGAGCCGTCGGGCATGTTCTCCACCAGCGCGATCACGCCCACGACATTGGCGCGCGCCTTGCGGGCCGACAGCGCCTTCATCGCGCCCATGACGGCGGCGGCGCCGCCCATGTCGCCCTTCATGTCCTCCATGCCGCCGGGCTGTTTCAGCGAAATGCCGCCGGTGTCGAACGTCACGCCCTTGCCCACGAGCACCAAGGGCTGGGCGCCCTTGTTGCGCGCCCCGCGCCACGTCATCACGACGAGCTGGGTCTCGCGCGGGCTGCCCTGGCCCACGCCGAGCAGCGCGTTCATGCTGAGCTTTTCGAGCTGGGCCTCGCCCAGGATCTCCACCTCCACGCCATGCTCCTCCAGCGCCTTGGCGCGGCGGGCGAATTCGGCGGGATAGAGGATGTTGGCGGGCTCGTTCACGAGGTCGCGCGCCAGCAGCACGCCGTCCACCACCACGCTCTGGACTTCAAAGCGCGCCTTGGCCGCGGCCGGCCCGTCCGTCACAACCTGGACTTCGGTGAGCGAGGGCTTCTGCTCGGGCTTCAGCTTGGTGCGGTAGGGATCGAACCGATAGGCGGCGAGGCGCGCCCCGCAGGCCGCGCGCGCGGCGGCTTCCGCGGCGGGGACGGCGGGAAACCCGTCCGGCAGCAGAACGAGCTTTTCCGCGCCCGAGGCGATCAGGCGGCGCACCGCCGCCCCCGCCCAACGCTCCACCGACAAGGGCTCCACCTTGTCCGGCGCGCCGACGCCGATCACCAGCAGGCGGCCCGCCTCGATCCCCGCAGGCGCAAGGATTTCCAGCACCTGGCCGGACGCGCCGGTGAAGCGGGCGGCGGCGGCGGCCTTTTCGATCACCCCGCCCGCCCCGATCGTTTGACCATGAGGCGTGATCGCGCCGCCCTCCACGGCCATGACCGCGATCGCATCGCCGCGCCCTTCGGTAACGAACTTGACGTCCATGAGCCCTCGCCGTTAGCGCGCTAGAGTGGTTCTCGACTGGATTGAATCAATCCAATCGAGAAAAACCGCTCTACACTTTAAGGTAGACCGTTTCTCGTCCGAAAACCGCGTAACACTTTTCGGGAAACGGTCTAGTGCGACGTTCCAGCCACACGCCAGGCGCGGCCGCAGCGCTTCAACCTTTATCCGCGTAGTGGTAACGAGGCGCGCCGGAGATGAAAAGCGGCCTCGCGGGGGCGCTTCGGCGTGAAAGGGTCTCATGCGCGCGTTCCAGTATTACGTGCTGCGCCAGATCCTCGCGCCGCTGTTTGCGATCCTGGCCGCCCTGATCGCCATCGCCATCCTCACCCAGGGGTTGGGCCAGCTCGATCTGATCGTCAACCAGCGCGGGTCGGGCTTTGCGTTTCTGTGGGTCACGATCCTCGCCTTGCCGCAGCTTTTGTCGCTGATCCTGCCGCTCGCCCTGTTTTTCGCCGTCGCCTACGCGATCAACCGGCTGCACACCGACAGCGAGCTCGTGGTGGCGTTCGCGGCCGGGGTCTCGCAATGGCAGATCATCGCGCCGGTGTTCCGGCTGGCCACGGTTGCGGCGCTGGCGCAGCTGGTGGTGGGGGTGCTGGTGCAGCCGGCTTCCTACCGGGAGATGCGCGAGACGGTGTACGCCATCCGCGGCGATCTCGCGGCCTCGATGGTGCGCGAGGGCGCGTTCACAACCCCCGCCGACGGGCTGACGCTCTACACCCGCGCCTCCGAAGGCGGCGAGATGCTGGACGTGATGGTCCATGACAGCCGCAATCCAAAGCGCCCTGTGACCTACACCGCCCGGCGCGGCGCCACCGCCATGGTCGAGGGCCGCCCCGCCATCATCATGCATGACGGCCAGATCCAGCAGCCCAAGCCGGACGGCGCGGTGGACCTGCTGGATTTCGACCAATACGTGCTGGAGCTCGGCGAATTCATCGGCGAACAAGACGCCCTCGTTCTCAAAGCCTCCGACCGCTACCTCTCGGAATTGTTCGCCCCCAACCGCGCCCATTATTACGACCAGGGCAATGTGGGGCGGTTCCTGGCGGAGGGGCATTCGCGCATCGCCTCGCCGCTTCTGAACATCGCCTTCGCCATGATCGCGCTGGCGGCGCTCGTGGGGGGCGATTTCAACCGGCGCGGCTATGGCGCGCGCATGGCGCAGGCGGCGGTCCTGGCGCTCACGCTGCGGCTCGTCGCCCTGGCGATCCAGGCTGCGGCGCGGGACGAGCCGGCCTTGAATATCGTGCAATATGCGTTGCCGATCGCCGTCACCGCGGCGGCTATCTGGGTGACCGCGGCCAACCGCCGGCCGCGCCCGCGCCGCGCCCGCGCCACGATGCGCAACGAATACGCCCCCGTCTGAACTGGCCCTGCGATGCACTTCATCTTCACCCGCCTGGGGCGCTATCTGATCGCGCAGACGGTCTCCGCGATAGCGCTGACGCTCGCGGGGGTGGCCGCCACCACCCTTCTGGTCGACGTCGTCGAGCAATTGCGCACCGTGGGCGCGCGCACCGAGCTCAGCCTCGGCCAGGCGCTGTTCCTGACGCTTTTAAAGACCCCGCAATTGATCGAGCAGACGCTGCCTTTCATCGTTCTGGTGGGGGTGATGATCGCGCTGTTGCGGCTCAACCGGCGCAGCGAATTGGTGGCCATCCGCGCGTCGGGGGTTTCGGCGTGGCGCTTCCTTGCGCCGGCAGCCACCGTCGCGTTCGCGATCGGAGTGTTCGCAAGCCTGGTGCTGAACCCGGTCGGGGCGCGCCTCTATGAGCTCTACGAGGCCGAGACCGGACGCCTCACGGGGCGGGACAAGGACGCCGTGACCCGCACCGGCATCTGGCTCCGCCAGGGCGACCAGACGCAGCAGATCGTCATCCACGCCGATGCGGTAGATCCCCGCAGGGCCACGCTGGAGCGGGCGACCTTGATGGTGTTCAACGTCAGTCCGGACGGATCGCTCGCGTTCGCGCGCCGGATCGTGGCGGCGGAAGCCGCGCTGCGCCCGGGGTTCTGGCAATTGCGCGACGTGGTGGAGGCGGGCCAGGGCCAGGCGCTGGAGCGCCACGCGCAATTGGCCATCCCCACCCCGCTCCAGCCCAGCGCCCTGTTCGACCGCTTCGTCAATCCGGTGACGCTGTCCTTCTGGCGCCTGCCCAGCTTCATCGCCCAGGCGCGGGCGGCGGGGCTTGCGCCGGTCGTGTACGAACTCAAATGGCATGCGCTTTTGGCGACGCCCGCCCTCCTGATGGCGATGGCCGCCCTGGGCGCGGTATTTTCATTGCGGCTGCAACGCCTTGGCGGGGTGGCGCAATGGGCGATGACGGGGGTGTCGATCGGATTTCTGCTGTTCTTTCTGGGCCGACTCATCGGAGCTTTCGCTTCCGCGGAGATGACCCCGCCGTTCCTGGCGGCGTGGGCTCCGCCCGTGGCGGGGTTCTTCGGCGCGATGGCGGTGCTCTCCTCCCTGGAGGACGGTTGACCACGCTGGACGCCCGCTCCGGTTGGGCGCTAGGAACTCGCGCGGGGGCGAAGCAGGGGAGCGGAATGTCCCGATCGGATGAGGCTGCCGACCGGAGAGACGAAAGCGCGGCCCATGTCTGGGCTGCGGCCGCGGCCATTGTGGTGGTGTGGCTGCCGGCGACGGGCCAGGCCCAAAGCCCCGCCCAGCCGATCCCCGAACCCAATGCCCAGATCGACCAGGCCCAGGCCGGCCCCGCCGTGCTGCTCGAGGCCGATGAGCTCGTCAATGACGAAGCCGCCGGCACGATCACCGCCACCGGCAATGTCGAGGCGCGCTACGAGGGACGGACCCTGCGCGCGGACCGGGTGGTCTATGACCTCAAAAAGCGCACCGTGCGCGCCCAGGGCCGCGTGGAGATCCTCGACGCCGACGGGACGGTGCGCTTCGCCGAGGACGTGGAGGTGGACGAGGCGCTGAACGCCGGCGTGGCCACCCAGTTCAGCGCCCGCATCCCGGGCGGGGGCACGGCCGCGGCGGCCTCCGCCATCACCCGGCCGGACGGGGTCAACCAGCTGAACCGGGTGGTCTACACCGCCTGCCCGGTCTGCAAGGAAGGCGAAGGCGGGCCTACATGGCGGCTGCGCGCGCGCAAAGCCTCGCAGAACCCGAACACCGACATGATCTCCTACCGCGACGTGGTGATCCAGGTGCATGGCGTGCCGGTGATCTACCTGCCCTATTTCGCCCACCCCGATCCCTCGGCGGGGCGCAAATCCGGGTTCCTCGCCCCCGACCTCGGCAATAATCGAAGGCTCGGGACGTTCTACGAACAGCCTTATTATTGGGCGCTGTCGCCCTACCAGGACCTGACGGTCTCCCCGCAATTCCACTCCAACGTGAACCCGCTGCTCAATCTGAGCTACCGGAAGCGCTTCTATTCCGGCGCGGTCTCGTTCGAGGGCGGGCTTACCTACGAGAGCGATTTCGACAATGACGGCGAGCGCTTCGGCCAGGACGCGCTGCGCAGCCACGTGTTCGGCCAGGGCGCGTTCCGGATCAACGATTATTGGGATTGGGGCTTCAACGTCGCGCGCGCCTCCGACGATCTCTACATCAAGCGCTACGACATCGCGGGCGACGCCCCGCGCCAGGGCCGGATCTCGAGCGACCTTTCGCGCCTGTTCTCCGAGATCGAGATCGAAGGCCAGGACACCCGCTCCTACACCAATCTCGCCTTCATCGCCGCCCAGGGTCTGCGCGAGGGCGATACGGAGGCCGAGCTGCCGCTCGTGCTGCCGGTGGGCGAGGTGGAGCGCGTCTATCGCGATCCCCTGTTCGACGGTCAGCTCAAGCTCCGCGGCTCCACCGCCAATCTTGTGCGCAGCGAAGGCGTGGACAGCGCCCGCGTCAGCGGGGGCGTGGCCTGGAACAAGGAAGCGGTGTTCGGCCCGGGCCTGGTGGCGGGCCCGTTCGTGGAAGGCCGAAGCGACCTCTACCGCGTCTCGAACTATTCCGGCGCCGAGGAGAGCGAAACCATCTCGCGCAATCTGGGGATGGCTGGGGTGGAGCTGCGCTGGCCGCTGATGCGGGCGGGCGAAGCGCTGGACGTGGTGATCGAGCCGATCGCCATGGCGGTGGTGGGCTCCAATGGCGGTTCCGACAGCCGCATCCCGAACGAAGACAGCATCTCCTTCGAGCTCGACGATTCCAACCTGTTCCGCGCCAATGTGGTGCCGAACTACGACCTCTGGGAATCCGGGGCGCGGGTGAGCGTGGGCGTGCGCGCCACCGCCTCCACCGCCATAGGCGACGCGAGCGTCGTGTTCGGCCGCCGCTGGCGGGCCGACGAGGACGACGCCTTCGACCCCACCACCAATCTCGACGGCGAGGCCTCCGATTATGTGGGCTCCGTCTCGGCCGATCTCGGGCGCCATTTCGGCGGCCAGGTGCGCGCGCGCCTCGACGAGGAGAGCCTGGCGGTCAACCGCCTCGACGCCACCCTGCGCGCGGCCTTATGGCGGGTTTCGGCCAGTGCGCGCTATTTCACCGTAGACGAGGCGCTGCGCGGCGCCGATCCGAGCCAGGAGATCGCCGCCACGGTCGGGGTGCAGCTGTCGCGCTCCTGGAATCTGAGCCACGGAATCCGGCGCGACCTGGATTCGGCCATAAACCTGTCCCAGGACACACGGCTATCGTTCCGCGACGATTGCACATTCCTGGAATTCGCCTACTCGCGGACCGAGACTTCCGATCGGCAATTGGGGCCCAGCGAGGGCTTCCAGATCCGCATCGGCCTGTCGACGCTGGGCATGTTCGGCGGCGGCGAGTGATCGCACGGCCCGCCCATCCCGAGGGAGTGCTTAAGGCATGAAGTTCACATCTGGTCGGGCGGCTGCGGCGGCGGCGCTGGCCGTGCTGGCGGCGGGCGCGGGCGCGGCTCAGGCGCAGCAGTCGGAGGGCGTGGCCGCGGTCGTCAATGACGAGGTGGTCTCCACGTTCGACGTGCGCCAGCGCGCGGGCCTCATCCTCGCCTCCGCCGGCATCGAGCCGACCGCCGAAACGCTGAAACAGGTCCGCACCCAGGCGCTGCGCGCTTTGGTGGACGAGCGCCTCCAGATCCAGGAAGCGCGGGAATACGACATCAAGATCGAGAAGGCCGCCGTGGACGACGCGCTGGCCGATATCGCCCGCTCCAACAAGTCGAGCGTCGAGGATCTGGGGCGTGAACTCGCCGGCGCGGGCTCGGGCCTGCAGACGCTGCGCCAGCAGCTCGAGGCCGATCTCGCCTGGCGGCGCCTGATCGGGGGCCGGTACGGCTCGCGCGTGCGCATCTCCAAGGTGCAGATCCAGGAGACGCTGGACCGCATCGTCGCCAATTCCGCAAAGCCCCAATATCTCGTCTCCGAAATCCTGCTGCCGGCGGAAAAGCCCCAGGAATTCGAGGACGCCACCCAGGCCGCCAAGCGCCTGCTCGAAGAGATGCGCCGCGGGGTCGGGTTCTCCATGGTGGCGCGGCAATTCTCGTCGGCCCCCTCGGCGGCGGCCGGGGGCGATCTCGGCTGGCTTTCGGGGGCGGAGCTGCGCGCGGAGGTGCGCGCGCTCGTGGACGTGCTCCGGCCGGGCCAGGTGTCGGAGCCGGTGCGTGCGCCCAACGGGATCTACATCATCGCCCTGCGGGAGAAGCGCGAGGGGGTGGACCCCCAATCGCTCGCCCGGGTCACGCTGAAACAGGTCACCGCCGCCAAGGAGGCGCGCGCCGCGCTTGATCGCGGCCGCAAGCGCGTCAAGGGATGCGAGGGCATGGAGGCCGCTATCGGCGCGGTCGCTGGCCTGCAGGTGCTCGATCTGGGCGAGGTGGCGGAAACCGAACTCGCCGACGATATGCGCGCGCGCGTGGTCCAGACGGCCGCCGGCGAGGCCTCGGCGCTGTTCGACACGCCCTCCGGGGTCTCCACCGTGCTGGTGTGCAAACGCGAAGCGGTAGGCGGCTCCGTGCCCAGCCGGGACCAGATCGAAAACCGCCTCTACGAGCAGGAATTGGCGCTGCTGTCGGAGCGGTACCTGCGCAGCCTGCGGCGGGAATCGACGATCATCACCCGGTGACGACCCGGGAGGGGCCCCCGATCGCTATATCCATGGGCGATCCGGCGGGGGTGGGGCCTGAGATCATCGTCAAGGCGTGGGCCGCGCGCCAGGCGCTGGACCTCCCCGCGTTCGTAAGCGTCGGCGATCCCGAGGCGTTCGCGCGCGCCGCGCACCGGCTTGGCGTGCGCCTGCCGGTGAGGGAAGGCGCCGGCGGGCCGGACGAAGTCTTTAAGGTGGCGCCGGTTCCTCTCGCCCGCGCCGAGACCCCAGGCCTCCCCGACCCCGCCAACGCGCCCGCCGTGATCGCGGCTATCTCAGAAGGCGTGCGCCTGACGCTGGCGGGGGAGGCCTCCGCGCTCGTCACCTGCCCGATCGCCAAGGCGACGCTCTACGCCGCGGGCTTTCCCCATCCCGGCCACACCGAATTCGTCGCCGCGCTGACCGCGGAGGCCCCGTTCGAGGGGCCGCGCGGGCCGGTGATGATGCTGTCGGGACCGACGCTGCGGGTGGCGCTCGCGTCCATCCACGTATCGCTTCGCCAGGCGCTGGACGGGCTCACCACCGAGCGCATCGTGGCGGTGGCGCAGGTGGTCGATGCGGCGTTGCGGCGCGATTATGGGGTGGCCAGGCCCCGCATCGCGCTCGCAGGGCTGAACCCCCATGCCGGGGAAGGCGGGTCGCTGGGGCGGGAGGAGATCGAGATCGTCAATCCCGCCGCCGCCCAGGCGCGCGCGCTGGGGCTCGACATCACCGACGCGCAGCCGCCGGATTCGCTGTTTCACGCCGAGGCCCGCGCCCGCGCGGACGCGGTCTTGTGTCTCTACCACGACCAGGGCCTCATCCCGCTGAAAACCCTGCACTTCTGGGACGCGGTCAACACCACGCTCGGGCTGGCGATCGTGCGCACCTCGCCCGACCATGGCGTGGCGTTCGATATTGCGGGCAAGGGTGTAGCCCGCGCGGACAGCCTGATCGCGGCGCTGCGCGAGGCTGCTGCGATCGCGGCGCGCCGCGCGCGTGGGTGAGGGCGAGCTCGCCCCGCTGAAAGCGCTGCTGCACGCCCACGGGCTCTGGGCGCGCAAGGGCCTGGGCCAGCACTTCCTGCTCGATCCCGCGATCACCGCCCGGATCGCCGCGCTCGCGGGGCCCCTGAAGGGCCAGGCGGTGATCGAGGTGGGCCCCGGCCCGGGCGGGTTGACGCGAGCGCTGCTGGCCGCGGGCGCAGGGCCCGTGATTGCGATCGAGAAGGATGCGCGCTTCTTGCCGCTGCTGGAGCCGTTGACGGCGTGGTCGGGCGGGCGGCTGCGGGTCGTGTGCGCCGATGCGCTGACCGTCAAGGAGGCTGCGCTGCTGGAGGAGGCCGGGGCGCGCGCGGCGCTGATCGTGGCCAACCTGCCCTACAATGTGGCGACCCCTCTGCTGGTGAAATGGCTGAAGGCCGGCCCCTGGCGGGGGCGGATGTGCCTCATGTTCCAGAAGGAAGTGGCCGAGCGGATCGTCGCCGTGGCGGGGGACAAGGCCTATGGGCGCTTGGCGCTTCTAACCCAGGCCGTGTGCGCGGTCGAACTGGTTCTCACCCTGCCGCCTGGCGCCTTCGTCCCGGCCCCCAAAGTGGCCTCCGCCGTGGTGCGCTTCACCCCACACGCCGCGCCCTTCCCCCATCTGGAGGCGCTGGAGCGGGTGACGGCGGCGGCGTTCGGCCAGCGGCGCAAGATGGTGCGGTCGAGCCTTTCGGGCCTGCCCGGCCACGGCGCGCTGCTGGCGCAAGCCGGGATCGCGCCCACCGCCCGGGCGGAGGAAATCCCGCTGGCGGGCTTCTTAAACTTGGCGCAGGCCTTGGCGGCTCAGCCGTCATGACCTTCGAGCAGGGTGCGGACGAAACCGGCGAGCCAGGGCTGGCGCTTGCGGCTCAGCCGCTCCACGGCGAGGATCTCCACCAGCCGCGCATACGCCTCGTCCAGATCGGTGTTGACGAGCACGTAATCGTACTCCGCCCAGTGGCGGATCTCGTCGGCGGACTTGGCCATGCGGCGCGCGATGGTGGCGTCGTCGTCCTGGGCGCGGGTGTGGAGGCGGCGCTCAAGCTCGCGCATGTCCGGCGGCAGGATGAAGACGGCGGCGATATCCTCGGGCGCTGCGGCGCGCAACGCCCGTGCGCCCTGCCAGTCCACGTCGAACAGCACGTCCCGGCCCGCCGCCAGCGCCTCCTCGACCGCCGCCTTCGGCGTACCGTAGAAATTGTCGAACACCCGCGCCCATTCCAGCAGCTCGCCGCCGTCCGCCATGGCCTCGAAGCGCTTGGTGTCGATGAACAGATATTCCCGCCCGTCCTGCTCGAGCGGCCGCGGGGGGCGCGTGGTCACCGAGATCGAGAGCGTGAGCTCGGGATCGCCTGCCACGAGGCGCCGCGCCAGCGTCGATTTTCCTGCACCCGACGGGCTCGACAGAACGAACATGAGACCCCGCCGCAGGCGGGCTTCATCGGGCATTGGCGGCGCGCTCACGCAGATGCTGGTTGGCGGTCTTCAGATCGGGGCGCAGGCCTGTCAAGGCGCGATCGCCCGCTCGGCCGCCGCCCGGGGGCCCTCATCGCTGCGCCGCGCGCGACTTCTCCACCTGGCGCCAGCGCTGCACGTTGCGCAGATGATCGGGATAGGTGGCCGCGAACACGTGCCCGCCTGACCCGTCGGCCACGAAAAAGAGGTCTTTGGTCTGGGGCGGGTTGAGCACGGCCGCGATCGCCTCGCGGCCGGGATTGGCGATCGGGGTGGGCGGCAGACCGTTGATCTTATAGGTATTATAGGGCGTGGCCCGGTCGAGTTCGCTTTTCAAGATGCCCCGGCCGAGGGGGCGGCCTTGGGTGACGCCGTAAATGATGGTGGGATCGGATTCGAGCCGCATGCCCCTGCGCAAGCGGTTCACGAACACCGAAGCCACCCGCGGGCGTTCCTCGGCGATCCCGGTCTCTTTTTCCACGATCGAGGCGAGGATCACGGCTTCCTCGGGGGTGTCGAACGGCAGGTCGGCGGCGCGGCCCTCCCACAGCTCAGCCACCGTCCGGGCATGGGCGCGGCGCATGTCGGCGAGAAGCTCGGCCCGGTCTGCCCCGCGCGAGACCTTGTAGGTTTCCGGCAGCAGCGAGCCCTCGGGCGGGGCGGGGGGCGTATCGCCGGCCAGAAAATCCGCGCCCGCCAGGAGATCGACGACCATCGCGCTGGTCCAGCCCTCCGGCACCGTCACCGCATGCAGGACCGCCCGCCCCTCGCCCAATTGCTCTATCACGGAGCGCAGATTGGCGCGGCTGGGGATCGCGTACTCGCCCGCCTGGAGCGGGCGCCCCCCGCCATAGACCAGGGTGGCGGCGCGGAAAAAAATGGCGCTGCGGATCGCCCCTGCGGCCTCGAGCCGGCGCCCGATGGCGTTCACCCCATGGCCCGGCGGGATCACCACCAAGGTTTCCTCGCCCGCGCGGGCGACGGGGCCCGGGCGCTGGGCCTCCGCCGCCAGCAGGAAAGCCGCCACCAGCAGCGCCGCAAGGCCCGTGAAGGCCCAGGAACCGAAGGTCGCAAGATTGCCCCAGAAGCCGCCCTGCGGGCGCTCCTCTTCGTACTCGCCTTCGTAGCCGCTCATCCCTGCGTGGTCGTCAGGATCAAAGCGGCGTTCGTGCCGCCGAAGCCGAACGAGTTCGACATCGCGGCGCGAATGGTCTTCTTCTTCGCCGTAAGAGGGGTGAGATCGATGGCCGTAGCCACCGAAGGATTGTCGAGATTGAGCGTGGGCGGGATCACCCCGTCCCGGATCGCCAGCGCGCAAAATACCGCCTCCACCGCCCCCGCGGCCCCTAGCAAATGTCCGATCGCCGACTTCGTCGACGATAGCGACATCGTTTCCGCAGCACTGCCGAAAAGACGCTCCAGCGCGCGCAATTCGATCTCATCGCCCAGCGGCGTCGAGGTGCCGTGGGCGTTCACATAATCGATATCGCCGGGCCCGAGACCTGCGTTGCGCAGTGCGCCCTGCATCGCGCGGAAGCCTCCGTCGCCGTCCTCGGCCGGGGCGGTGATGTGGTGGGCGTCCCCGGACAAGCCGTAGCCCGCCACTTCGGCGTAGATGCGCGCGCCGCGCGCCTGCGCGTGCTCCAGCGCCTCGAGAACCACCACGCCCGCGCCTTCGCCCATTACGAAGCCGTCGCGCGCTTTGTCATAGGGCCGCGAGGCGCGTTCGGGCGTATCGTTGAAGCCGGTGGACAGCGCGCGCAGCGCCGCAAAGCCCGCCATGCCGAGGCGGCACACCGCGGCCTCGGTCCCGCCGGCGACCATCATATCCGCATCGCCCAGCTTGATCAGGCGCGCGGCGTCGCCGATCGCGTGCGCGCCGGTG
>JANNOI010000057.1:0-10130 GCA_031398975.1 Alphaproteobacteria bacterium
GCGGGCGGCGCGGACGCGGCGGGCGTCGTCCGGCAGGGCCCGGGCGGCCGCCAGGAGGCGGCGCAGGCGCGCAAAGCCCGGCGCGTCCTCCCGATCCGCTTCGGGGGGCGCAAGGTCCCCCAAGCGCGAGGCTTCGACGAAAGACATCGGCGGGAAGGCTACCGCCCCGGTGCTAAGCCGGCGTTACCCCCACGCGCGTTTCCGCTTGCCTTCCCCGGAGGCTCCCCCGCTATAGATATCGGATCGGAGGCCACCCGGCCCCGCGGCGGGAAAGCCCTGATGCCCACCATCGCGCTGGTCGATGACGACGAACACATCCTCGCCTCGCTGAAGATCTTCTTCGAGGCCGAAGGCTACCAGGTGCGCACCTTCCATGACGGCGCCTCCGCGCTCGCCGCCATGACCGAAAGCCCCCCCGACGTCGCGATCCTCGATATCAAGATGCCGCGGATGGACGGGATCGAGGTGCTGCGCAAGCTGCGCCAGAACTCGAACCTGCCCGTGATCTTCCTCACCTCCAAGGATGAGGAGATGGACGAGGTGGTGGGCTTCAATGTCGGGGCCGACGATTATATCAAGAAGCCCTTCTCCCAGCGCCTCCTGAACGAGCGGGTGAAGGCTCTCTTGCGGCGCGCCCGCGCCGGGGCCGGCGCCGGGCCCGAGACGGGGGACCGCAAATCCATCGTGCGGGGCGAACTGACGCTTGACCCAAACCGGCACGCCTGCCTCTGGAAGGGACAGCAGGTGCGCCTCACCGTCACCGAATTCCTGATCCTGCAGGCGCTCGCCAACCGCCCGGGCTTCGTGAAAAGCCGCGACCAATTGATGGACGCGGCCTATGACGATCAGGTCTATGTCGACGACCGAACCATCGACAGCCACATCAAACGCCTCCGGAAGAAGTTCCGCGAGGTCGACGACGCGTTCGACGCGATCGAAACCCTTTACGGCGTTGGCTACCGCTATAACGAAGCCTAGGCCGGGGGTCGCGCTGGCGGGGCTGGCGCGGCGGGGCCGGTCCGGGGGTGAGGGGGTCCGCAACCTCTGGTCGTCGCGGCTGGCGCGGCTCATCTTCGCGTGGAATTTCGTGGCGTTTGCGGTGCTTACCGCGGGGGCGCTGCTCCTGTCGGAACTGCGCGCGCAGCTGATCCAGGCCAAGATCGACAGCCTCACCACCCAGGGCGAGATCCTCGCCAATGTGCTGGCCGAGACCGCCACCGTCGGCGAGCCCGCCCCCGCTCTCCAGGAGCGCCGCGCCCGTCAGGTGATGCAGCGCCTCACCCTGCCGCGGGCCACCCGCGTACGCCTGTTCCTGCCCGACGGCGCGCTGGTGACCGACACCAACGTGCTCGCAGACCGGATCATCGAGAGCGCCTTGCCCGATCCCGCGCGCGGCGACAATACGCGCCTGGACCAGACCGCCGCCACCGCCCGCGCGGCCGCCCGCTCCGTAACCAGCGCCCGCCTCGCGCCCTGGCGGCCCACCTTCTCGCTGGACGAGGAGCGCGCCGTCGCCGCGCGCGGGGACCGGGCGGCCGGCCAGCGGCTGAGCGAGACCGGCGAGCGGGTGGTGAGCGTCTCGGTGCCGGTGCAGCGTGTGCAGGCGGTGCTGGGGGTGCTGACGCTGGAATCAGCCGATGTCGACGACATCCTGCGCGCGGAGCGGCGCGCCATGCTGCCCTTCATCGTTGTGGCGGGGGTGATTTCGCTGCTGTTTTCAGCGCTCCTTTCCCTGGTGATCGCCCAGCCGCTGCGCCGGCTCGCCTTCAGCGCCGACCGGGTGCGCGAGAGCGGGGCGACCCGCCTGGTGCTGCCCGAGGCCGCCCGCCGGCAGGACGAAATCGGCGATCTCGCCCAAGCGCTGGAGCGGATGACCGGCGCGCTGGCCGACCGGATCGACCTGAACGAGCGCTTCGCCGCCGACGTCTCCCACGAGATCAAGAACCCGCTCACCTCGATCCGCAGCGCCGTGGAGACCGCCGCCATCGTCAAGGAGCCCGAGGCGCGCGAGCAGCTGATGCGCATCATCGCCGCCGACGTTTCGCGCCTCGACCGGCTGATCACCGACATCTCCCGCGCCACCCGCCTCGACGCCGAGACCGCGCGGGGGGTGGAAAACCGCATCGATCTGGGCCGCCTGCTGGCCGACACCACCGAGACCTACGCCGCCACCGGCAAGCCCGGCGAGGCGCAGGTGCTGTTCGAGGGCCCACCCCCGCCCGGGGCGATGGTGATGGGCCAGGAGGGCCCGCTCGGCCAGGTGTTCCGCAACCTCATCGACAACGCCCGCTCCTTTAGCCCCCCCGACGGCCAAGTCATCGTGCGGCTGCACCTGATGGTGCGGCGCGACGGGCGCTGGCTACGCGCGACGGTCGAGGACCAGGGCCCGGGCGTGCCGGAAGCCAATCTCGAGACGATTTTCGAACGATTTTACACCGAACGCCCGCCCGGCGCCGCTTTTGGCCTGAATTCGGGATTAGGGTTATCCATCGCGCGCCAGATCGTTGAGGCCCATCGCGGCCGCATCTGGGCCGAAAACCTCCCCGGCCCGGAGACGGACCAGGGAAGCCGTCCCCGCGGGGCCCGCCTTATCGTTGAATTGCCCGCGGCGCGATGACGCGCGCCCGCGCACATTCGCCGCGCACGCCGCTGCGGAATTCTTTTTGCACACGCGAACAGGTGACGTATTTCCGGATGGTAATGCTATGGGCGTTTTGAACGGAGAGCCGCCGATGATTGGCGTCGTTGTCGTGACGCACGGCCATCTGGCGGACGAATTCGTGGCCGCGGCCGAGCACGTGCTCGGGCCCCAGCGGCAGATGCTCGCCGTGGCCATCGGCCCCGACGACGACATGCAGGCCCGCCGGGCCGACATCCTGGCCGCCGTCCGCGACGCCGATGACGGCGCTGGCGTCATCATCCTGACCGACATGTTCGGCGGCACCCCCTCCAATCTCGCCATTTCCGTGATCAATGAGAGCCCGGTGGAGGTGATCGCGGGCGTTAACCTGCCGATGCTGATCAAGCTAGCCGTGGAGCGGGGCCGCGCGCCCCTGGCCAAGGCCGCAGCTTTGGCCCAGGAGGCCGGGCGCCATTATATCCGCGTCGCCTCCGCCGAGCTTGCGGGCCAGGCCTGAACGGCCGAAGGCTTTGGCTGGCCTATCGGCGCGCAGAGCGCCTATGATGGGCACGGCAAGATAGGGCGGATGGCATCATGCGTGACGGGGAGGCGCGGCCGGCGCGGCGCACGCTGACGATCGTCAACAAGCGCGGCCTGCACGCGCGCGCCTCGCGCAAGCTTGCCGAACTCGCGCTTTCCTTCCCGGACGCCCAGATCATCGTCCGCCGCGAGGATGGGGAGGCCGACGCCACCTCCCTCATGGATTTGATGATGCTGGGTGCGGGGGTGGGCATGGACATCGAGGTGGAGGCGCAAGGCCCCCGCGGCCCCGAGGCGCTCGACGCGATCGAGGCGCTGGTGCGGGAAGGGTTCGGCGAGACCGATTAAGCTTAAGCGCGCGCGTCCTGCCCGTGGGGCAGGATGAAGCCCTCCACCGGATAGATGCGCGCGCCCATCTCTCCGGAATCAAGCCATTGCACCCGCACGCGGGACCAATCGCCCCGCTCGGAGACGTCCACCACCGGCACGTCGACAGCCACCTCCCCGCGCCCGTGCCAATTGGCGTGATCGACCACGATCTCGCGCGGAGAGAGGAGCGCCTTCACATAAGCGACATGGCCCCGGCCCGGGCCGATCCGCAGCGCCATGACCGCACCCGCTACGGGCCGCGCGCTGAGCCCGTACCCCGCCGCAAGCCCCGCCTCCACCCAGACATTGGCGTCCCCGGAGATGGAAAACCCCGAGCGGGCGCGCGCATAGGGCACGCAGGATTGCTGGGGGGCGGCCACGAAGCGCGGCTTGCCGATGGCTACGCCGCCAGGCGCCGTCCCCACGCCCGGGGGCTCGTTCGCCGAAGGCTCAGGCGGGACCGGGCCGGGCCCAGGGCCGCCGCGGAACACCGGCTGGGTGGAGACGCAGGCCGCGGTCGCCGCCGCCACGAACACCGCCGCCACACTCCAGGGAGCAAAACGAGCTGTCATCGCATCGTGCGGTGCCGCGATCCCCTCCAAGCGTCAAGACCCGCGCTGCACAAAAGCAGGAAGCCTCAGCCCGTGCGGACGGGATCATAGGCCAGAACCGGCGACAGCCAGCGCTCCGCTTCCGCTACGCTCCAGCCCTTGCGGCGTGCATAATCGCCGACCTGGTCGCGGTCGATCCGGCCGACGCCGAAATATTCCGCGTGCGGATGGGCGAAATACAATCCGCACACGGAAGCCCCCGGCAGCATGGCGAGGCTTTCGGTGAGCGACATGCCGGTGCGGGCGGGCGCTTCAAGAAGGTCGAACAGGGTGCGCTTCTCGGTATGGTCGGGCTGGGCGGGATAGCCGGGGGCGGGGCGGATCCCCTGGTATTTCTCGCCGATGAGGTCAGACACGGAGAGCTTCTCCTCTGCGGCGTAGCCCCAGAATTCGCGCCGCACGCGGGCGTGGAGATGTTCGGCGAAAGCTTCGGCCAGCCGGTCGCACAGCGCCTTGACGAGGATGGCGGAATAGTCGTCGTTATCGGCCTTGAAGGCTTCGGCGCGGGTGTCCTCGCCGATCCCGGCGGTGACGGCGAACGCCCCGATATAATCGCCGCCCTGCTCCGGGGCGGCCACAAAGTCGGCGAGCGCGAGATTGGGCTTGTCCGAGCCCTTGTCCATCTGCTGGCGCAGCGTATGCAGGCGCGCGCGAGGGGCGTTCCGGCGTTCGTCCGTGTACACCACGATGTCGTCGCCCTCGCGCGCGGCGGGCCAGAAGCCCGCGACCCCGCGCGCCTCCACCCATTGCTCCTGCACCATCCTGGCGAGCATAGCCTGTGCGTCCTTGTAGAGGCTGCGGGCCGCCTGCCCGACCAAATCGTCCTGCAGGATGTCGGGATACCGCCCGACGAGATCCCAGGATGCAAAGAAGGGGGACCAGTCGATGTACGGGACGAGATCCTCAAGCGGATAGGCCGTAAAGCTGCGCAGGCCGAGGAAGGCGGGGCGCACGGGGGCTGCGAACGCAAGCTTTGCCGCGCGCGCGCGCGCGGTCTCGAGCGGCAGGCGCGGGCGCTTGTCCTGGCCTGCGAGATAGGCCTCGCGGGACTGCGCGTACTCCGCCTTCGTCTGGCGCACCAGGGCCTCGCGCTCGGGGGACAAGAGTTTGGACACAACCGGCGCCGCGCGGCTCGCATCCGTGACATAGATCACAGGCCCGGAATAGGCCGGCGCGATCTTCACCGCCGTATGGGTGCGCGAGGTCGTGGCCCCCCCGATCAGCAGCGGCATCGTCATGCCCCGCCGCTCCATCTCGCTCGCCACGAACACCATCTCATCGAGGCTCGGCGTGATCAGCCCCGACAGCCCCACCGCATCGGCGCCGACTTCGACCGCGGTGTCGAGGATCTTGTCGCACCCGACCATGACGCCCAGATCGACGATGTCATAGCCGTTGCACTGCAACACCACGCCGACGATGTTTTTGCCGATGTCGTGCACATCACCCTTTACGGTCGCCATCACGATGGTGCCGTTGGAGCGCCCGGCGAGGCCCGCGCGCGCCTTCTCCGCCTCCATATAGGGGATGAGACCCGCCACCGCCTGCTTCATCACGCGCGCAGACTTCACCACCTGCGGCAGGAACATCTTGCCCTGGCCGAACAGATCGCCCACCACGCCCATGCCCGCCATGAGCGGGCCTTCGATCACATCGAGCGGCTTTTCCGCCGCAAGCCGCGCCTCCTCGACGTCTTCGGAGACGAACGCGTTCAGCCCATGCACCAGGGCGTGTTCGAGCCGCCGGGCGACCGGCAGGGCGCGCCAGGCGCTGTCGTCCTTCACCTCCTTGCGCACCGCGCCTGACTTTGCCTTTTCGGCGATGTCGAGCAGCCGCTCGGTCGCGTCGTGGCGGCGGTTCAGCAGCACGTCTTCCACGCGTTCGCGCAAGTCAGGCTCGACGTCGTCATAGAGCGTCAGCGAGCCCGCATTGACGATGCCCATGTCCATGCCTGCGCGGATGGCGTGGTAGAGGAACACCGCGTGCATCGCCTCGCGCACCGGCTCGTTGCCGCGGAAGGAGAAAGACACGTTGGAGACCCCGCCCGAGACATGTGCGTGCGGCAGGCTCTGGCGGATCGCGCGGGTCGCACCGAAGAAGGCCAGCGCATAGTCTGCGTGCTCCTCGATGCCGGTGGCCACGGCGAAGATGTTGGGATCGAAGATGATGTCCTGCGGCGGAAAGCCGATTTTGTCCGTTAGCAGACGATAAGCGCGGGTGCAGATGGCGACCTTGCGGTCCTCGCTATCGGCCTGGCCCTGCTCGTCGAACGCCATCACCACGGTAGCGGCGCCGTATCGGCGGACTTTCTCGGCGTAGCGCAGGAACTCCGCCTCGCCCTCCTTCAGGGAGATGGAATTAACGATGCATTTGCCTTGCGCGCATTTGAGGCCCGCCTCGATCACCGACCATTTGGAGCTGTCCACCATTAGCGGAACGCGCGCGATATCGGGCTCGCCGGCGATCAGGTTCAGAAAGCGCGTCATGGCCTTCGGCCCGTCGATCAGCGCGGCGTCCATGTTGACATCGAGGATATTGGCGCCGTTCTCCACTTGGCTGCGCGCCACCGCGAGCGCGCCGGCATAATCATCGGCCTCGATCAGCTTACGGAATTTCGCCGAGCCGGTGACGTTCGTCCGTTCGCCGATGATGATGAAGTTCGCGAATGCATTGGCGGCCTCCATGTCAGGCGGCCGCGTTGAAGGGTTCGAGGCCGGACAGGCGCAGCTTCTTATCGAGCACCGGGACTGTGCGCGGCTCCACGCCCGCCACGGCGTGTTTGAGATGGGCGATATGGTCCGGCGTGGTGCCGCAGCAGCCGCCGAGGATGTTGACAAGGCCCGCGCGCGCCCATTCGGCGTAATGGACCTCCATCGAATGGGGCGTCTCGTCATAGCCGCCCATCGCGTTGGGCAGGCCCGCGTTCGGATAGGCGCCGGTGCGGCACTCCGCGACGCGGGCGAGTTCGGCCACGAAGGCGCGCATGTCCTGGGGCCCCAGCGCGCAATTGAGCCCCACCGCCCAGGGCTTGGCGTGCGCCACCGCGTTCCAGAAGGCCTCCACCGTCTGGCCCGACAAGGTCCGGCCTGACTTGTCGGTGATCGTGGCCGAGATCCAGAGCGGCAGCTCCACGCCCGTCTCGTCGAACGCCTCCCACGCCCCCCACAATCCCGCCTTGCAATTGAGCGTGTCGGTGATGGTCTCCATCAGCAGCAGATCGGCCTGCCCCTCGATCAAGCCGAGCACCTGCTCCTTGTACGCCTGCGCCATCTGATCGAACGTGCAGTCGCGGCGCGCGGGGTCGGCCACATCGGGGGAGAGCGACAGCAATTTGGTGGTGGGGCCGATCGAGCCGGCCACGAGGCGGGGGCGCCCGTCCTGCGCCTGCGCGCCCACGCATGCCGTGCGCGCGATGCGCACCGCCTCGATGTTCATGGCGCGCACGTCTTTCTGCAGGCCGTATTCGGACTGGGAGATGGAATTGGCGCCGAAAGTGTTGGTCTGGATGATGTCTGCCCCGGCCTTGAGATAGGCCTCGTGGACGGCGCCGATCACGTCGGGTCTAGTCAGGCAGAGCGCGTCCACGTCCCCGCGCAGGGGCAGGGGATGATCCGTGTACCGATCGCCGCGGAAGTCCTGCTCCTGCAACCCGAAGCGCTGCAGATAGGCGCCCATCGAGCCGTCCAGCACCAGCACGCGCTGCGCCAATTCCTGCTCCGCCCAGGCGAGGCGTTCGGCGCGGGTCATGGCGTTTTCTCCTGCGCGGCGGCCTGTTCGGCCAGCGCCTTTTCGAACGCCGCCTCCGCCGCGGCGATATGGGCGGGGAAGGCGGCGGGATCGACGAACGGATTGGGCTCGCCCGCGGCGAGGCGCGCGCGCTTGGCCTTCAGATCGAAGAATTCCCCGTGCCCGGCGAGGAAGATGTCGGCCTTCAGGGCGCGGGCCTTGCGGAAGGTCGTGCGGTAATCGTCGACGATGCCGGGATGGGTCGCGCGTGCGCCCACAAGCCGGTTGGCCGCCACGGACGCGCCGCAGAAGAACACTATGTCATAGGTCTTTGCCCCATCCGCCGCGCGCATCGTCCAAGTGGTGCAGCCCGGGCTGTGGCCGGGGGTGAGATGGGCCCGCAGCGCCACCCCGCCTAGGCGCACGGAGCCGCCGTCCCCGATCACCTGATCCACGCCCACTGGGGGGAACATGAATTCCAGCCGCTTTTGCGCGCCCGGATAATAACCGCCCTCGAGCAGAGGCTTGTCTTTCACGCTGGCGACCATGCGCGCCCCGGTTTGGGCCTTCAGCCCCGCAAGGCCCCCGGCATGGTCGAAATGGGCGTGGCTGTTGATCAAGATCTTCACGTCCTCGACGCGAAAGCCAAGCGCACGGATATTGGCCGCAATGATCGGCGCGCCAAGCGGCGTGCCGCCGTCGAGCACGATATGGCCGGCGGACGTGGCGATCAAATAGGACGAGAGGCCCTCCGCGCCGACATAATAGACAGTATCGGCGATCCGCAGCGGCGGGGCGGGCGCGGTCCAGTGCGCGGACCAGTCCTGCGCGCGCGCAGCGCCTGGTGCGCCCCACGCCTGCGCCAGCGCGGCCACCGCCATCGCCCAGACTCTCCAGCCTCTCATGACGCGCTCCCAGTCGAGGCGTTTTCAGTCGAAGCGTGTTCAGGGGCCGCGCGTACGCCCAGCATGCGGCAGAGCGCCAAAGTCAGGTCCGCGCGGTTAAGCGTGTAGAAATGGAAATCCTCGACGCCCTCGGCGGCCAGGCGCGCGCAGAGCTCGGCCGCATAGGCCGCCGCCACCAGCCGGCGCGTGTCGGGATCGTCGTCGAGCCCTTCGAACACCCGCTCGAGCCAGGCGGGCACGCGCGCGTTTGAGGCCGCCGCCATCTTTTTCAGCCCGCTGAAATTGGTCACCGGCATCACGCCCGGCAGGATCGGCGCGCTGACCCCGGCCGCCGCGAGGCGGTCCCGGAAGGACAGGAAGATTTCAGCGTCGAGGAAGAATTGCGAGATGCCGCGCGTGGCGCCGGCGTCGAGCTTGCGCTTGAAATTGTCGATCTCGTGGGCCCAGTCCGGGCTCGCGGGATGCTTTTCGGGATGGACGGCCACGGAGACCTCGAACGCCGCCACGGCGCGCGCGCCGTGGATCAGATCGACCGCGCTGGCATAGCCTTCGGGATGGGGAACATAAGGCGCATGCGGCCCCCCGACCGGATCGCCTCGCAACGCCACGATATGGCGCACGCCGGCCGCCCAATAGCCCTCGAGCACCGCATCCACCTCCCGCCTCGAGGCCGCGACGCAGGTGAGATGGGCCGCCGGGCGCAACGACGTTTCGGCGATGAGGCGCGCCACGGTCTTGTGGGTGCGGTCGCGGGTGGAGCCCCCGGCCCCGTAGGTCACCGACACGAAGTGCGGCTTGAGCGGGGCGAGCTTCAGCACCGCCTCCCAGAGGCCCTCTTCGAGCTTCTCGGTTTTCGGCGGGAAGAATTCGAACGAGACGCGCGGCGGCCGCGCCCGGCCGGCGGCCTCCGCGATCAGGCCTTGCACGACCGGCGCCAGAGCGTTCACGGCTGCGTTCATGGCGACCCCTCCGCGTGGACCTGGCGCGCGGGCGAAGCCGGCAGCGGCGCCCGCGCGCCCGACCAGATTTTCACCGTCAGCGCATCGGGCCGCTGCCCCTCCGGCGCCAGCGTGCGCGTTTCCAGCGGAGCGACCCCGGCGAGCGCACACCAGGCCTCGATCTCGCCGTCGGCGAAGCCGAGCCGGCGGTGAGCGTGGGTCTCGCGCAGAAATTCGAGGCCGTGGGGGGCGAAATCGGCGATCACCAGCCGCCCGCCGGGTTTCAGCAGCGCCGCCGCCTCCTGCACCGCCCGGCCCGGATCGGGCAGGAAATGCAGCACCTGATGCACCGTCACCAGATCGGCGAGCCCCGGAGGATAGGGCGGGTCGTACACGTCCCCCAGGCGCACGGCGGCCTTGC
>JANNOI010000033.1:0-49928 GCA_031398975.1 Alphaproteobacteria bacterium
CGCGCGGCCGAGCGGTGCGCCGAGGCGCTGGCCCGTTCCGGCGCGCGGGCCCCGGCGACGCCCCCGGGCCGCAGCGTCGCCCTCTACGCCAGCGATTTCTACGACCCCATCGAGGTCTGGGCCGCGCGCCTGCGCGAAGCGGCGGCCGCGGGCGCGAGCGGAGCGCTGCTGATGGTGAGCGATCCGGCGGAGGAGGATTTTCCGTTCCGCGGGCGGGTGCTGTTCGAGGAGCCGGGCGGGGGCGGCGTGCGCGCCTTGTTCGGCCGGGCCGAGGAGGCGCGGGTCCGGTACGGGGAGCGCCTGCGGGCGCACCGCGCGCAGCTGCGCGAGACCGCGCGCGGCTATGGCTTCCTCACCGTGGCGCACCGCACGGACCAGAGCGCCGCCCCGGCGCTGAGCCTCCTGGTGGCCGCGCTCTCCGAGCACGGCGCGCGGTGAACCCATGATCCTCGGGCCGTTCTTCTTCGCAGCGCCCTGGGCGCTCGCCGCGCTGGCGGGGCTGCCGCTCTTGTGGCTGGTGCTGCGCGCGACGCCGCCGGCCCCGAAGCGCACCTTCTTTCCGCCCTTGCGCCTGCTCGCGGGCCTGCGCACCGAGGAGGAAAGCCGCCGGCGGGCGCCGCTCTGGCTCGTGCTGCTGCGCGCCTTGATCGCCGCGATCCTGATCGTGGGCTTCGCCCGCCCGAGCCTTGCGCCCCCGAGCGCGGCCGCCCAGGCGGCCTCGGGCCCCACCCTGATCGTCATCGACGACGGCTGGACCGCCGCGCCCTTCTGGGGCGAGACCCGGGCCGCCGCCGAGGACGCGATCGCCGAGGCCGAGCGCGCGCGCCAGGCCGTGTTCCTGCTGCTCACCGCGCCCGCGCGCGCCCCCGCAGACGCCGGCGAAGCGCTGAGCCCGGGGGACGCGCGCGCGCGCATCGCCCGGCTCGATCCCAAGCCCTGGCGGCCCGACCGCGCGGACGCGCTGAAACGCCTGCCCGCCCAACCCGCCCGCTTCGGGCGGATCCTCTGGATCACCGACGGGCTGGACGATCCCGGCGCCGCCGCGCTCGCCCAAGCGCTCGAGGCGCGCGGACCCGTGACGGCCAAGCTGCCCCCGCGCACCGCGCGCGCGGTGGCGGGCGCGGCGGCCACCGCCGAGGGGGTGGAGGCGGAGCTGCGCCGGGCGCCCGGGGGCGCGGCGCAAGGCGCGATCGCGGCGGAAACGCTGGAAGGCCGATCGCTGGGCGCCGCCGAGTTCAGATTCGCCGGCGCGGACACGGCGCGCGCGCGCGTAGCCCTGCCCCCGGAGATCGCCGCGCGCGCCGCGCGGGTGCGCCTCGTGGGCGAAGCGAGCGCGGGTGCGATCCGGCTCACCCCCTCCGGGGCGGGGCGCCCGCTCGTGGGCCTGATCGACGCCGGGGGGCAGAACCAGCCGCTCCTGTCCGACCTCTTTTACGTAGAGCGCGCGATCGCGCCCTTCGCCACCCCGCGCCGCGGGGAGCCGCGGCGGCTGATCGACACCGGCGCCCAGGCGATCGTGCTGGCCGATGCAAGCCGCCTTTCCCCGCCAGAGCGGCAGGCCCTGGAGGGGTGGCTCGAAAAGGGCGGGCTGCTGATCCGCTTCGCGGGCCCGCGCCTGGCCAACGACGCCGACGACCTCCTGCCGATCCGGCTGCGCCCGGGCTCGCGCGCGCTGGGCGGCGCGCTGGCGTGGGAGCGGCCCCAAAGCCTCGCCCCCTTCCCGCCGGAGAGCCCGTTCAACGGCCTGGGCGTGCGCGCGGACGTGGCCGTGCGCCGCCAGGTGCTGGCCGAGCCCGCCGCTGAGCGCGACGCCCGCGTCTGGGCCCGGCTGGAGGACGGCGCCTCGATCGTGACCGCCGCGGCGCGCGGCAAGGGCCTGGTGGTGCTGTTCCACATCACGGCGGGGCCCGACTGGTCGGACCTGCCGCTATCGGGGCTTTATGTGGACATGCTGCGCCGGACGCTCGCCTTCGCGGGACGCGCCGAGGGGGCCGCCGAGGAGCGCCAGGCGCAAGGGCCGTGGATCCCCGAACGGTTGGTGGACGGCTATGGCGGACTGCGCCAGCCCGGCGCCGACGCCCAGCCCATCCCCGCCGACGCGATGGACGGCGCGCGCGCCGGCCCCGACACCCCGCCCGGCCTTTATACCCGCCCCGGCGCCGCGCCCGTGGTGCTGGACGCGGCGGCGGCCAATGAGCCCCTCGCAGCGCTGCGCCTGCCGGGGCGCGTGCGGGTTCAGACGCTGGAGGGCGCGCAGGCGCGCCCGCTCACCGGGGTGATCCTCGCGCTCGCCGCAGTGCTGATCGCGCTGGACCTGCTGCTGGCGCTGGCGCTCGCGGGGCGGCTGCCGCGTCTGCCGCGGCTGCCGCGCCGGCGCGCGCCCGCGGGGGCGGCGCTCTTGCTGGGGCTTTTGCTGATCGTCCCCGCGCCGCCGGCCGAAGCCGCCGCCGGCCGCGCCATGCTGGAGACGCGCCTCGCCTATATCCGCACCGGGGATGCGCGCCTCGACCGGGCGACCGCTGCGGGCCTTGAAGGGCTTTCCCAGGTGCTGCGCGAGCGCACGGCCGTGGAGCCCGGACCGCCGGTGGGCGTGGACCCCGCGCGGGATGACCTCTCCGCCTTCCCGATCCTCTATTGGGCCGCGCCCGACGCGCCGCGGCGCCTCCCCGACCAGGCGGTGGCCAATCTGGACCGGTACATGCGCCTGGGCGGGCTGATTTTCCTCGACACCCGCAATCCGGCCGCCGCGCGCAGCACGCCCGAGCAGCCGGGGGCGGCGGCGGTGCTGCTGCAGGGCCTGGACGCGCCCCCGCTCGAAGCCGTGGGAAAGGACCATGTGCTCACCAAGACTTTCTACCTGATGCAAAGCTTTCCCGGCCGGAACGGACGCGCGCATCTGTGGGCCGAGAGCGCCAATGCCGCGGCCGCGCGCGACGGGGTGGCGGCGCTGATGATCGGCGACGGCGATTGGGCCGCCCTTTGGGCGCCCGACCCCTACAGCCCGATGGGCGCGCTCGACGGCCAAAACCGCCAGCGGGAGATGGCGCTGCGGTTCGGGGTGAACCTCGTGATGCTGGCGCTGACCGGCAATTACAAGGCCGACCAGGTGCACGTGCCCGCGCTGCTGGAGCGGCTGGGCCGGGACCGGCCCGGGCGTAGCCCCGGAGCGGGCGAGCCATGATCCCGGCCGACCGCCTCGCCTTCGACCCCGCGATCGGCTGGACGGCGCTGATCGTGGTGGGCGTGGTGTGCGCCGTGCTGTTTTGCGTTTACGCCGCGTTCGGCGGGCGCGCGCGGGGCTTGCGCGGCGCGGGCCTCGCGCTGGTGCTGATCGGCCTCGCCCAACCCACCCTGGTGCGCGAGACCCGCGAACCGGCCGACGACATCGCCGCCCTGATCATCGACCAGAGCGAAAGCCTAGCCCTGGCGGGACGCCTGGACGCCGCGCGCGCCGCGGGCGCCGCACTCGCGCAGCGGCTGGCCAAGGAGCAGGGCCTGGAAGTGCGGGTGCGCGAGGTGCGCGGCGGGCCGGACGGCACCGCCCTGGTCGGCGCGCTGGAAGAGGCCCTCGCAGACGCCCCCCGCGAACGCATCGCCGGCGCCATCCTGGTCACCGAGGGGCAAGTCTCGGACGTGCCGGAAGACCTCGAGCGGCTGAAGGGGCTGGGGCCCGTCCATGCGCTGATCGTAGGCGATCCCGAGCGCGGGGACCGCCGCCTCGAACTGCTTTCCGCGCCGGCGTTCGGGATCGTGGGGGAGCCCGTGACGCTGGAGGCGCGCGTGGACGATCCCGTGGCGGGCGCGAGCGTCAATGTGCGGGTCTCGATCGACGGGCGGCCCGTGCGCGAGGCGCGGGTGGAGGCGGGCAAGCCGTTCCGCATCACCCTTTCCACCCCCAAGCGCGGCCCGAACATGGTGATCGTGGAGGCCGAAGCCGGCCCCGCCGAGATCAGCCGCGCCAATAACCGCGCCGCCTTCGAGCTGCAGGGCGTGCGCGACCGGCTGCGCGTGCTGCTGGTGACGGGCGAGCCCCATCCGGGCGCGCGCGTGTGGCGCAACCTCTTGAAGTCAGACCCTTCCGTCGATCTCGTGCACTTCACCATCCTGCGGCCGCCGGAGAAGGTGGAGTTCACCCCGCTGGACGAGCTCGCGCTGATCCAGTTCCCGCACCGGGAATTGTTCGTAGAGAAGCTTGGCCAGTTCGACCTCGTGATCTTCGACCGCTATGAGCGGCGCGGCATCCTGCCGATCGCCTATTTCGAGAACATCGCCCAGCGCGTGGAGGCGGGCGGGGCGATGCTGGTGGCGTCGGGCCCCAATGATGCGGGCCCTGAATCGCTCTCGCGCACGCCGGTGGCCGCGATCCTGCCCTCCCTGCCGACCGAGCGGGTGATCGAGGAGCCGTTCCGGCCGACGCTGACCCCCATCGGCCAGCGCCACCCCGTGACGCGCGGCCTGCCCGACCCCGCCCTCTGGGGACGCTGGAGCCGGATGGTGGAGGCCAACGCCTCGGGCGGGCGCACGCTTCTGTCCGGCGCGGGAGAGCGCCCGCTCCTGGTGCTGGACCGGGCGGGCAAGGGCCGCGTGGCCCAGCTCTGGAGCGACCAGGCCTGGCTTTGGGCGCGCGGCCATGAGGGGGGCGGGCCGCACGGGGAATTGCTGCGCCGGCTGGCGCACTGGCTGATGCAGGAGCCGGAGCTGGAAGAGGAGCGCCTGACGCTGAGCGCGGGTCCCGATGGCCTCACCGCCGAACGCACCACCCTGGGCGACGCGCCGGAACCGGTGGAGATCGTAAGCCCGAGCGGGGCGGTGGACCGGCGCGCCCTCGCCGCGGCGGCCCCGGGCATCTGGCGCGCGAGCGCTGCGGCGGGAGAAACCGGGCTCTACGAGGCGCGCTCGGGAGAGCTGCGCGCCTATGCGGCCGTGGGCCCGCTCAACCCGAAGGAAGCCGCGGTCGTGAACGCCACGGGCGAGATCCTCGCGCCCCTGATCGAGGCGGCGGGCGGGGCGGTGACGGTGCTGGGCGAGCGCGGCGCGCCCCTGCCGGAGCTGCGCCGGGTGGAGCGGGGCGCGCGCGCGGCGGGGCAGGGCTGGATCGGGCTCGAGCGCAACGGCGCCTATGTGGTGCGCGCCAGCGCGGCCAAGCCCCTGGGGCCGGGCTGGGCGTGGGCGGGCGCGGGGCTCGCGCTGCTGATGCTGGGCTGGCGGCGCGAGGCGGGGTGAACGGTCAGGGCCGCGCCACCGCCCCGGCCAGCCCTTCAAGCCCGCCCGCCCGCAGCGGCGCCCACATCAGCCGCTCCGGCGCTGCGGGGCCCGGCAGCGTCACCCGTCCCGGCGGGATGAGCGCAAAGCCCAGTTCAGCAAAGAATGGCGCCTTTCCCATCAGGATCACGCCGCCCGCCTGCTCCTGCCCCGCCCGGCACGCGGCCAGCGCCGCCGCCGCAAGCCCGTGGCCGAGGCCCTGATGCTGCGCGGCGGGATGGACCGCCAGCGGCCCCAGAAACAGGCCCGGCGCGCCCCCGATCCGGACATCGAACAGGCGGCAGCACCCCAGCACCGCCCCCCCGCCCACCGCCACCCGGGACAAATCCGGGCGATGGCGCGCGAAGGCGCGCACCCGCTCCGACGGTTTGGCGAACCGGCCGGGGCCGAAGGCGGCGTCCAGCACCTGAACGATGGCGGGCGCGTCGAACGGGGTTTCGGGCCGCAGCAGGGGCGCGGGCGCAAGCGCGCGGGAAGCTCTCATCGGTCGGCCCTGGCTGGGGAGGCCTGGGGGCAGGCCGGGGGCGCGAAATAGGGGCTGATCGTGCGGGTGTCAAAAGGAAAACCTGCAGCGGAACGGACCCGCGCCGGGTATTGGACGTTCCTCTTCCGTGACTGCCCCCGCCCCCCCGCAGCCCGGACCGGCCCGCGCCGCCGCGCGGCGAGCCTGGGCTTGGCTGCGGGCGGCGCTGCACCGCGTGCGCGGCCCCTCCCGGAAAGTCTGGACGCGGGTCCTTGCCGGTTTTGCTGCTCTGGTCGCGCTGGCGGTGATCGGTTTGGCGCTGCTGGACTGGAACGCCCTGCGCGGGCCGATCGCGCGCTTCGCGGGCCAGGCGCTGGACCGGACGGTCGCGATCGAGGGCGATCTCGACGTCACTCTCTTTTCGCTCACCCCGCGCATCGCGGTGGAGGGCCTGCGCATCGCCGACCCGCCCTGGGCCGGCAAAGGCGACACGGTGCGCATCGCCAAGCTGGATATGACGGTGGAATTGCTGGCGCTGCTGACGGGGCGGCTGCGCGTGCGCACCCTCGAGCTCGACGACGCCGATCTGCGCTTCACCCGCACCGAGGACGGCCGCGCGACCTGGAATTTCGGCCAGAAAAAGCCTGATGCGAAGCCCTTCGACATCCCCCCTATCCGGCGCTTCGTGCTGCGCGGGGGCAGGCTCGCCATCACCGACGCGCGGCGCGATCTGCGATTTTCCGGCGGCTTCACCTCCGGGGAGCAGGCGGGGGCGGCGGCGGGCGCCTTCAACCTGCGCGGGGACGGGACGCTGAACGCGGAGCGCTTCCGCCTCGATCTGCGCGGGGCCCCGCTGCTCAATGTGCGCCGGGACCGGCCCTACGCGTTCACCGCCGACGTCCTCTCCGGCGACACAAAGATCCACGCGGACGGCCGCGTGCTGCGCCCGTTCGACCTCGCACGCTTCGACGCAGACCTCAACGCCTCGGGGCCGGACCTGGCGGACCTCTATCGGCTGACGGGGGTAGTGCTGCCCAACACCCCGCCCTACGCGCTTTCAACGCGGCTGGAGCGGCGGGGCCGCCAATACGCGCTGCGCGCCATCACCGGCACGGTGGGCGATACCGACGTCGCCGGCGTGATCGAGATCGACCGCCGGGGGCCGCGGATGCAATTGGGCGCCGATCTGCGCTCCAAATCCCTCGATTTCGACGATTTGGCGACCATCCTCGGCGCGCCGCCATCGACCGCGCGCGGGGAAAGCGCAAGCGCCACCCAGCGCGCTACCGCCCGGCGCCTCGCGCAACAGGACCGGCTGCTGCCGGACGCCTCGCTGGACCTGACGCGCGTGCGCAAAATGGACGCGACGCTGAAATACCGCGCCGGCGCGGTGCGCACCGGTTTCCTGCCGCTGCAGCGCTTCACCTTGGACCTGACGCTCAAGGAGGGGGTGCTGACCATGAGCCCGCTCTCCTTCGGTTTGCCGAATGGGACGCTCTCCGGCGCGGTGCGCATCGACGCCCGCCGCGACACCCCCGACATTGACCTCGACATGCGCCTGCGGGACGCGCGGCTGGAGGATTGGATCGCGCGATCGGGCCAGCCCAATGCCGCAACCGGCGTGCTGGAGGCCCGGGCCAAGCTACGCGCGCGGGGGCTTTCGGTGCGGGAAGCGGCGGGCAACGCCAACGGACAGGTGAGCCTGGTCATGCCCAGCGGGGAGATCCGCGCCGCGTTCGCGGAATTGCTGGGCGTGAACCTGACCCGCGGACTCGGGCTCTTGCTGTCCAGGGATCAAGAGACCACCGAGATTCGCTGCGCGGTGGCGGACTTTCAGGCCGTGAAAGGCGTGCTGCAGGCGCGCACCATCCTGCTGGATACCGAAGTCGTGCGGACCTCGGGCTCCGGGCAAGTGCGGCTGGCGGACGAGACGCTGGCGCTGACCCTGAAGGGCGAGCCGAAGAAGCCCCGCCTGGTGCGGCTCTCGGCGCCAATCGAGGTGGGGGGCAAGCTGCGCTCGCCGAAGCTTGGGGTGGACGCCGGAGCGATGGCAGGCCAGGCGGGCGCGGCGGCGGCGCTGGGCGTGCTGCTGACCCCGCTGGCGGCGCTGCTGCCGTTCGTGAACCCGGGCCTTGCCGAGGACGCCGATTGCGCCGCCATCATGGCTGAAGCGCAGCCGGTGCATTGACGCGCCAGGGCGCGCGCCCCGCGCCGAAATGATCGTGCAGGAAATCCGACCACGCCTTGAGGCGTCGCGTCTGGGCCGGGCCGGGCGCGGTCAGGAGGTGCAGCTGCAAATCCGGGGCTCGCCATTCGGGCAGCACAATTTCCAACGCCCCCTCCTGAACATCGCGCCAGTAGATGAAATCGGGTTGCAGCGCCACGCCGAGGCCGTCCCGGAGCAGGCACTCGATCACGTCGCCGTTGTTGTAGCGCAGGCGCGGCTCCACCCGGACCTGGACCCGTTCCCCGTCCGGGCCGGTGAAGCGCCAGATCGGGGCGGCGAGATTTGCGTAGACGAAGCAGGAATGGGCGGCGAAATCTTCGGGCCGGCGCGGGCGCCCGCGCGCGGCGAAATAGGCGGGCGCCCCCACTACCGACACCCGCACCGGCGCCAGGCGGCGCGCGATCAGGCTGGAATCCTCCATCGCTGAAATCCTGAGCGCGGCGTCGTAATTCTCCCCGATCAGATCCACCGGCCGATCCTCGAGGTGGAGATCGAGCAGGATGTCGGGATAGGCGCGCAGGAACGATTGCAACACCGGGCGCAGATACAGGATCGCGAACGTCAGCGGGGCAGACACTTTCAGGCTCCCGCGCGGGCTGTGACGGGCCTCGCCCGCCTCCTCCATGGCGCACTCAGCCTCCTCGATCATCCGCTGCGCGCGGGCCAGCACGCGCACTCCCGCCTCGGTGAGCGCGGCGCGGCGGGTGGTGCGCGCCACCAGAGGCACGCCAAGAGCCGCCTCAAGCTCGGCCACGCGCTTGGAGATGGTGGCCTTGGACAAGCCCAGCTCCTTGGCGGCGGCAGAAAAGGACCTCGCCTCCGCGACATGGGCGAACAGCCCGAACAGATCGAGATGCGGCGGCTGCTGCGCCATGACGGCTCACCTAAAGAAACAATCTGTGCGTACTATTTCTATTCAATCGCTCCGGCGCAAGGCGCATGTCTTGGCCGATCCAAAGCCGCGCGAAGGCGGTTGGCTTTGGCGGTTGAGGACTTGGGGCGGTTGAGGACTGGGGCGGTTGACGCTTCGGGTGGTTGAAGGAGAGGTGCGATGGCCAAGGTTCTGGTTCTGTATCATTCGTCGTATGGGCACACCGAAACGATGGCCGAGGCGGTGGCCGAAGGCGTGCGCGCCGGCGGCGGCGAGGTTACGCTAAAGCGCGTGCCGGAAACCATGAGCGAGGCCGCCCGCCAGGGCGCGGGCATGAAGACCACCTCCCCCTATCCGGAGGCCACGGTCGATGAGCTGCCCCAGTATGACGCCATCATCTTCGGCACGCCCACCCGCTTCGGCAATATGAGCGGCCAAATGCGCACCTTCCTGGACCAGACCGGGGGCCTTTGGGCGTCCGGCGCGCTCGCGGGCAAGGTGGGCAGCGTGTTCGTCTCTACCGCCACCTTGGGCGGGGGCCAGGAGAGCACCGTTTTGAGCTTCCACACCACGCTGCTGCACCATGCGATGGTGGTGGTGGGACCTGGTTACGGCGCAGGGCCCTTGAGCGACATTAGCGCAGTGCGCGGGGGCTCGCCGTACGGCGCGGGCACGATTGCGGGCTCCAAGGGCGAGCGCAGCCCGAGCGAGTCTGAAAAAGAAGTGGCCCGCTACCAGGGCAAGCGCGTGGCGGAGATTGCGCAAAAACTGCACGGTTGAGGCCGTTTGCGGAGAACAAGGAGCATCCCATGATCGAGCATCGCCCGTTCGTCGATCTCGGCCGGTTCGACAATGACTGGCTGGCGGCGCGCTATCATTTCTCGTTCTCGGACTTTCACGATCCCCGGCGGATGAATTGGGGCGCGCTGCGGGTGTGGAACGACGACACGATCCAGCCCAAGACCGGCTTCCCGCCGCACTCCCACGCCGACATGGAGATCATCACCTATGTCCGCTCGGGAGCGATCACGCACAAAGACAATCTGGGCAATCACGGCCGCACCGAAGCCGGCGACGTGCAGGTGATGTCTGCGGGCTCGGGCGTAACGCACGCGGAATACAATCTGGAGAACGACCCGACGACGCTTTTCCAGATCTGGATCATGCCCAAGACCCGCGGCGGCGCGCCCTTCTGGAAGGCCGCGAAATTCCCCAAGGGCGAACGGGCAGGGTCTCTGGTGACGCTCGCTTCGGGCTTCGCGGAGGATATCGAGGCCGGCGCGCTGCCGATCCGCCAGGACGCCCGCGTGCTGGGCGCGACGCTGCAGAAGGGCCAGAGCGCCACCTATGCGGTAGCACCGGGACGCAATGTCTACGCGGTGCTCGTGAAGGGCGAGGCGGATCTGAACGGGGTGACGCTCGCCGCGCGCGACGGCGCCGCGGCCAAGGCCGAACCCGTTCTGCGCTTCACCGCGGCGCAGGATAGCGAACTCGTCCTCGTGGACGCCCCGTAAAGCGCGAGCGCGCTTGCACGAGCCCGCGCTGCATCTAGCATCGGCCGCCCCGCCAGGGGGCGGCCGATAGGGCTTTGGAACATGGGCGACTACGCGTTCAAGGTGCGTCGTTCCCGGACGGGGCTTGGCCTGTTTGCGCTGGAGCCTGCGCCGAAGGGCGCACACCTGCTCGAATACACCGGGCGCACGCTGAGCAAGGAGGAGGAGCGCACGAGCCGCAGCCGCTACCTCTTCGCCGTCTCCCCCCGCAAGACCATTGACGGGGCGGAGCGTTCGAACCTCGCCCGCTACATCAACCATTCCTGCCGCCCCAATTGCGAGGTGGAGGTGCGGCGCGGGCGGGTGTTCATTCTCGCCAAGCGCGCGATCAAGGCGGGCGAGGAGCTCGCCTATGATTACGGCCCGGCCTATTTCCGCCACTTCATCGAGCCCAAGGGCTGCCTTTGCCCCAAGTGCGCGCCGCCCCAGCCCCAGCCCGAGCCTCAGCCTCAGCCCAAGGGGCGCGCGCGCTAGACCGTTTCCCGAAAAGTGTTACGCGGTTTTCGGACGAGAAACGGTCTACCTTAAAGTGTAGAGCGGTTTTTCTCGATTGGATTGATTCAATCCAATCGAGAACCGCTCTAGGCGTTGGAACCGTCTCGAGAAGCTTATACTTTCCCTCGATGCTGAGCCAAAAGACCCGCTATGCGCTGCGCGCCCTCGCCGTCCTGGCCGAGCATGGGGGGCGCGAACCGCTGCCGATCCAGGAGATCGCCGCACGCTCCGACAGCCCGCGAAAGTTTCTGGAGGCGATCCTGCTCGAACTGCGCCGCAACGGGGTGCTGAAAAGCGCGCGGGGCAAGCTTGGCGGGTACCAGCTCGCCGAGGCGCCGGGCCAGATCACGCTGGGCCGGGTGATCCGCATCCTGGACGGGCCGCTCGCGCCGCTCTCCTGCGCGAGCCTCGCCTTCTACCGCCCCTGCGAGGACTGCCCCGACCCCGAAATCTGCTCCACCCGGCGGGTGATGCGGGAGGTGCGCGACGCGATCGCCTCGGTGCTGGACCAGCGCACGCTGCTCGACCTCGCAGGCCCTGCTCCGAGCCCCCAGTCTGCGCCGGAGGCAGGACCCGCTCCGTCGCCCCAACGTTCCCAGCCTGTTCAAACTGATCAGCAGCGCTGACCGGAAGCGGCAAAAAAGGTCGCCGATCGCGGGTTCAAATCCCATTGACCCTATAGGGCTTTTGACTTCCTCTGCGGCCAAGAGGGGGAGGCGGCGCACGCGTTCGGCCGCGCCGCCAAACGATTGCGAGGGGATCTCATGGCGACCAACCACCCGCGCGCGCGCTCCGGCGCTCGCGCCACTTCCTGGATGCTGGCCGGCGGGGCGGCCGTGGGAGCGCTGCTCTTTTCCGCGGGCGCGCCCGCTGCGGCGCAGGACGCGGCCACCCAGGACGAAAAGATCAAGGCGCTGGAAGCCCAGATCGAGGCGCTGAGCGTGCAGGTGCAGGACCTGAAGGCCGCCACCTCCAACCAATTGAAAGACGTGCGCGCCAAGGCCGAAGAAACCACCATCAAGCTGGAGAACGGCCGGCCCGTGATCGCCCGCTCGGACGGCGCGGCGAGCCTTGCGGTGCGCGCGCTGATCCAGTTCGACGCCGCCCATTACGACCAGTCCGAGAACAGCGCGACCGAGCTGGGCTCCGGCACCAATTTCCGCCGCGCGCGGCTCGGGGTGGAAGGCTCGTTCCTGAAAAGCTGGAATTACGCGCTGATCACCGAGTTTGGGGGCAGCGGCGGGGAAAGCGCCGGGATTACACAGGCCTATGTCGAATATGCCGGCTGGAAACCCTTCGAATCCGCCTCGGCGCTGCGGCTGCGGATCGGCGCCTGGGCCACGCCCGCGGGCCTCGAAGACGCCACCTCCAACACCGAAAGCCTGTTCCTGGAGCGCGCCGCGCCCGCCGAACTGGTCCGCTCCATCGCCGGCGGCGACGGGCGCACCGGCGCGGGCGCCTTCCTAACTGGCGAGCGCTGGTACGCCTCGGGCGTGCTGACCGGGGCCCTGGTGGGCACGGCGAACCCCACCGAGTTCGACGAGCAGACCGGCTATCTGGCCCGGTTCGCCTTCGCCCCGCTCAAGACGCAAAACCTGACGGTGCACCTGGGCGCGAACGTGACCGGCGTGTTCGACCCCGCCGATACCGGCGCGGGCGGGGTGGTGAGCAAATCGATCCGGCTGCGCGAACGGCCCGAATTGCGCGTCGATGGCGGGCGCCTGGTGGACA
This sequence comes from Alphaproteobacteria bacterium, assembly GCA_031398975.1. Taxonomy (GTDB): domain Bacteria; phylum Pseudomonadota; class Alphaproteobacteria; order Caulobacterales; family Aquidulcibacteraceae; genus JAKFWI01. The sequence goes on from JANNOI010000033.1 coordinate 12,603, forward strand.
CCGGCAATATCGCGGCCGAGGACCTGATCGCTTATGGCGCGGAGCTCGGCGCGTCCTGGAAGAATTTCTACCTCGCGGGCGAAGTCTTCCAGATCGAGGTCAACCGTGTCTCCCCCAGCCTGCCCGACCCCGTGTTCGGCGGCTGGTACGTGCAGGGCGCCTGGACCATCACCGGGGAGACCCATGCCTGGGCTTCCGCCAATGGCGGCTTCCGCGGCGTCCGCCCGACCAAGGCGTTTAACCCCGAGAAGAAGGAATGGGGCGCGTTCGAGATCGCCGGGCGCCACAGCGTGCTCGATCTCGACGACGAGGAGCGCAGCGCGGTCGCGGCGGCGCGCGTGCGCGGGGGGGTGCAGACGATCACGACGCTCGGCCTCAATTGGTATCCCAATTCCGTGGTCCGCTTCCTGCTCGATTATCAATGGGTCGATATCGACCGCCTGGGCGGGAACACCCAGCAGGGCGTTTCGATCGGAGAGACGTTTGAGGCGCTTTCGCTGCGCTCGCAGTTCGCCTTCTAACTTAGACGGTCTGGAGAAAACCCCGATGCACACTTTTCCGCCCCGCCGCGCGCTGCTGGGGGCCGCTTTGGCGGCGCTGGCGGCGCTGGCCGCGCCCGTCCCGCACGCGCTCGCGCAGCCGGCCAAGAAGATCACGCTGCTGAATGTCAGCTACGACCCGACGCGCGAATTCTACAAGGAATTCAACGCCGCCTTCGCCGCGGATTGGAAGTCCAAGACCGGCCAGGACGTGAGCATCGAGCAGAGCCATGGCGGCTCGGGCGCGCAGGCGCGCAAAGTGATCGACGGCCTGCCTGCAGACGTCGTCACCCTGGCGCTCGCCTATGACGTGAGCGAGATCGGCCAGCGCTCCAAGAAGCTGCCGGCCAATTGGCAGACGCGCCTGCCCAATAATTCCGCCCCCTACACGTCCACGATCGTGTTCCTGGTGCGCAAGGGCAATCCCTGGAAGATCAAGGACTGGTCCGATCTGGTGAAGCCCGGCATCGAAGTGATCACGCCGAACCCGAAGACCTCCGGGGGCGCGCGCTGGAACTACCTCGCCGCCTGGGCCTGGGCCAAGGCGCAGCCCGGCGGATCGGACGAGAAGGCCAAGGCCTTCGTGCGCGATCTCTATCGGCACGTGCCCGTGCTCGATACTGGCGCGCGCGGCTCCACCACCACCTTCGTCCAGCGCGGTATCGGCGACGTGCTGCTCGCCTGGGAGAACGAGGCGTTCCTCGCGATCGACGAACTGGGCCCGGGCAAGGTCGAGATCATCTATCCTTCCCTGTCGATCCTGGCCGAGCCGCCGGTGACCGTGGTGGACAAGAACGCCGACAAGAAAAAGACCCGCGCGGCGGCGGAAGCCTATCTGAAATACCTTTATTCCCCGGTTGGCCAGGACCTTGCAGGCAAGCACTATTACCGCCCGCGGGACCCCGCCGCGGCCGCCAAATATTCCTCGCGCTTCAAGGATATCCGGCTCGTGACAATCAACGATTTCGGCGGCTGGGCGGCGGCGCAAAAAACCCACTTCGCCGACAAGGGCGTGTTCGACCAGATCTACACGCCCGGAGCGCGCTAACGCATGAACGGTAAAGCGAAATGTGCGACCCGGTGAAATGAGCGCCAAAGCCGCAGCGACCCCCTGGAAAACGCCGAGCGTGCTCCCCGGTTTCGGGCTGGCGCTCGGCGTAACCTTATTCTGGTTGACCGCCATCGTCCTGGTCCCGCTGGCGGCGCTGATCGCGCGGCCGTGGGAGATGGGGATTGACGCCTTCCTGGAGGCGGCCAGCGACCCGCGGGTGCTGGGCGCGCTGCGTCTGTCGTTCGGGGCGGCGTTCCTGGGGGCGCTGATCAACCTCTTTTTCGGGACAATCGTGGCCTGGGTGCTGGTGCGGTACGAGTTTCCCGGCCGCAAAATCCTGGACGCGGCGGTCGATCTGCCGTTCGCTCTGCCCACGGCGGTGGCCGGCATCGCCTTGACGGCGCTCTACGCCCCCAATGGCTGGCTGGGTGCGCCGCTCGATGCGCTGGGCGTGAAGGTGGCCTACACCCCGCTCGGGGTCGTGGTGGCGCTGACGTTCATCGGCCTGCCTTTCCTGGTGCGCACCGTCCAGCCCGTGCTCGAGGATCTCGACAAGGAGATCGAGGAGGCCTCCGCCACCCTCGGGGCCAACCGGCTGCAGACGATCACCCGGGTGATCGCCCCCCAGATCGCACCCGCCCTCCTCACCGGCTTTACGCTCGCGTTCGCGCGCGCGGTGGGGGAATACGGATCGGTGATCTTCATAGCCGGCAATCTGCCGCGGGTGAGCGAGATCGCGCCGCTTTTGATCGTGATCAAGCTGGAGCAGTTCGATTATGCGGGCGCGACCGCGGTGGGCGTGCTGATGCTGGCGGCGTCGTTCGCGCTGCTCTTGGTGATCAATCTCGCCAATCGGTGGTCGAGGAGCTGGGCGGGATAATATGAGCGGGGCGGGGCTGAAGGGCGGGGCGTCCAAGGGGGCGGCGAGCGGGGCGGGGCGGCGCGATCCCTGGCCCATGCGCGCGGCGCTGATCGTGATCGCCATCGCCTATCTGGCGGCGTTCCTCGCCTTGCCGCTGATCGCGGTGCTGGTGGAGGCGTTTCGCGAGGGCGTTTCCTCCTACGCGCAAGCCATCCGCGATCCAGATGCAATCTCCGCCATCCAGCTCACCTTCACCGTGGCCGCGATCGCGGTGCCGCTGAACCTTGTGTTCGGGGTGGCCGCCTCCTGGGCGATCGCGAAATTCGAGTTCAAGGGCAAGGAATTCCTGATCACCCTGATCGACCTGCCTTTCTCCGTCTCGCCCGTGGTTTCAGGCCTCGTCTTCGTGCTGCTGTTCGGCGCGCAGGGCTGGTTCGGGGCCCAGCTCGACGCGCTGGGCGTCTCGGTGGTGTTCACCACCACGGGCATCGTGCTCGCCACCATCTTCGTGACCTTCCCGTTCGTGGCGCGCGAGCTCATCCCGCTGATGCAGGCGCAAGGGACGGACGAGGAGGAGGCCGCGCTCACCCTCGGCGCCAGCGGCTGGCAGACGTTCCGCCGCGTGACCCTGCCCAATATCCGCGGCGCGCTGCTCTACGGGGTGCTGTTGTGCAATGCGCGCGCGATGGGGGAATTCGGCGCCGTGTCGGTCGTGTCGGGCCATATACGGGGGCTTACCAACACCATGCCGCTGCATGTCGAGATCCTGTACAATGAGTATAATTTCGTCGCCGCGTTCGCGGTGGCCTCGCTGCTGGCGCTGCTGGCGCTGGTGACCTTGGTGCTGAAATCCCTGCTCGAATGGCGCTACCGCGATCAGCTCGCGGCCGGCGCGCACTGAAGGTCCCCCATGTCGCTGGAAATCGAACAGATCAACAAAGCCTTCGGCGCGTTCCAGGCGCTCAATGCGGTGAGCCTCACCGCCGCCGACGGGGAATTCCTGGCCCTACTCGGCCCCTCGGGCTCGGGCAAGACCACGCTCTTGCGCATCCTCGCCGGGCTCGACTTTCCCGATATGGGCAGCGTGCGCTTCAAAGGCGAGGACCTCGTGGCCCAGAATGTGCGCGAGCGCGGGGCGGGCTTCGTGTTCCAGCATTATGCGCTGTTTCGGCATATGAGCGTGGCGCAGAATATCGGCTTCGGCTTGCGGGTGCGGCCCAAGGCCACCCGCCCGGCGCCGAAGGAGATCAAGCGGCGCGTCGATGAATTGCTGGCGCTGGTGCAGCTGGAAAACCTGGGCGGGCGCTATCCGAGCCAGCTCTCCGGGGGCCAGCGGCAACGCGTGGCGCTGGCGCGCGCGCTGGCGATCGAACCCAAGCTGCTGCTGCTCGACGAGCCGTTCGGAGCGCTGGACGCCAAGGTGCGCAAGGAGCTGCGCCGGTGGCTGCGCCGGCTGCACAAGGACATGGGCCTGACCAGCGTGTTCGTGACCCACGACCAAGAAGAAGCGCTCGACCTCGCGGACCGGGTGGCGATCATGAACAAGGGCCGCATCGAGCAGATCGGCGCGCCCGACGACGTCTACCGCGCGCCCGCCAACGCCTTCGTCTACGACTTCCTGGGCGGCGCCAACAAACTGCCCTGCGTGATCGAGAACGCGATCGTGCAGTTCGACGGCTTCAGCGAGGCCCGCCCGGACCTTGCCGGCCTTTCCGGCCCCGCCATCGCCTATGCCCGGGCGGAGGACCTGCGCATCGAGGCGCCGGACCAGCCGGGCGTCGCGGCCGTGATCAGCGCGATCTTCCCGGCGGGGGCCGCGCCGCGGGTGGAGCTGAAGCTGCCCGACGGGGCGTTCCTGGAGGCGCTGGAGCGCGCGCCGGGGCCGGTCCGTTGGCGCGTGGGCGAGGCGGTGCGCGTGCGGCCGCTGGCGTTCCGGGTGTTTCCGGGGCCGGGTTGAGCGGCTGGGGCGCGGGAGGCGGTAATGAGCACCGAATTGGCGATGGCCGTCGCCCTCATCGGGCTGGGCCTGGTGCAGATGGTTTTGACGGCGGTGGAATTGCGCCGGGTGCATGGAGTGGTCTGGGCCAACGCCGCCCGCGACACACCCTCCGGCAAACCGGACACGCCCCTCTTGGGCCGCCTTCAGCGCGCCCAAGTCAACCTGATGGAGACCGCGCCCTATTTCATCGGCCTGGTGCTGATCATCGAGGCCGCGGGACTGCAAACGAGCCTTACGGGCGCCGCCTCTATCACCTTCGTGCTGGCGCGGCTGGCCTATCTGCCGCTCTACGCGTTTGGCGTGCCCTGGGTGCGGGGCCTTGTCTGGAGCATCGGCTTCCTGGCCCTGCTGGCGCTGGCCTTTGTCGCGATCGACGGCGCGTTCTGAGCGCTCAAGCGGCGGTGGCGGCCTGGCCGTTTTCGTGGGGATCGCGCAGCACATACCCACGGCCCCAGACCGTCTCGATGAAATGGTCCCCGGCGGCGGCCTGCAGCTTCTTGCGCAGCTTGCAGATGAACACGTCGATGATCTTCAGCTCCGGCTCGTCCATGCCGCCATAGAGATGGTTGAGGAACATCTCCTTCGTCAGCGTTGTGCCCTTCCGCAGGCTGAGCAGTTCAAGCATCTGGTATTCCTTGCCGGTCAGGTGCACGCGCTGGCCGTGCACCTCAACGGTCTTGGCGTCCAGGTTCACCACCACCTCGCCGGTCTTGATCACCGATTGGGCGTGGCCCTTGGAGCGGCGGACGATGGCGTTGATGCGGGCGACGAGCTCGTCCTTGTTGAACGGCTTCGTCATGTAATCGTCGGCGCCATAGCCGAGGCCGCGCACCTTCGTATCGATATCGGCGTTCGCCGAGAGGATCAGGATGGGGGTGTTCACCCGCGCCACCCGCAATTGCTTTAGCACCTCGAAGCCGCTCATATCCGGCAGCGTCAGGTCGAGCAGGATGATGTCGTAATCATACAGCTTGCCGAGATCGATCCCCTCCTCGCCGAGGTCGGTGGAGTAGATGTTGAAACCTTCCGACTTCAGCATCAACTCGATGCCTTGCGCCGTCGGGCTGTCATCCTCGATCAATAGAACGCGCATCTGCCCCCCTCCACTGTCGAGGATCGCGTCTCGTCCCGGAGAGCGCGATTAAGCTTAAGATTCGAGGGTAGAACTTTAGATTTGATTAAAGCCGCCCCGCCCTTCGGTACCTTGTCGATGCAGGCGTTCGCATTCGCGCGTCAAGCGTCGCGCTTCAAAATGTTGCGTGGCGCTGTTCATGAAACGTCAACCGGTGCGATCGAGCGTCGCCGGCGAGGTGTTCCATGCGGCCCGCGGCGCAAGCGCTCGTTCAAGACATAGCAAGTATCGAGGCGCGTTGCTTTGAGGGGCGCGTGGCGGGCGTCAACGGCCTGCTGATCGAGGCGACCGGCCCGGGCGAGGCGCTGGCGCTGGGCGCCCATGCCGTGATCGCCGGCGATCCCCCGACCCGGGCCGAGATCGTGGGCTTCCGCGGGGCGCGCGCGCTGATGCTGCCGTTCGACGCCGCCCACGCTTTAAGGCCAGGGGCGAAGGTAATGCTGCAAGGCGCGCCCGCGCCGGCGCGGCCTTGCGCAGCCTGGCTCGGGCGCGTGGTGAACGCCTTCGCCGAGCCGATCGATTCAAAAGGCCCGCTGCCGCAGGGCCGCACGGACCGGGCGGTGTCCGCAGGGCCGCCCCCGGCGCATGCGCGCGCCCGCGTGGGCAAAAAGCTCGATCTCGGCGTCAAGGCGCTCGATACGTTCGCCGCGATCTGCCGGGGCCAGCGGATGGGGATTTTCGCGGGCTCAGGCGTGGGCAAATCCGTGCTCATGGCGATGCTCGCGCGGGGGGCGGATGCGGACGCGATCGTCATCGGCCTGATCGGCGAGCGCGGGCGCGAGGTGAAGGAATTCATCGAGGACACGCTGGGCGAGGCGGGGCTGAAGCGCGCCGTGCTGGTGGTGGCCACCTCCGACGAGCCCGCCGCCCGCCGGCGCCGCGCGGCCGAGCTTGCCTGCGCCATCGCCGAGCATTTCCGCGACGAGGGCAAGGACGTGCTGCTGATGCTCGACAGCGTCACCCGCTTCGCCATGGCCCAGCGCGAGATCGGCCTCGCCGCGGGCGAGCCGCCCACCACCAAGGGCTACACCCCTTCCGTCTTCGCGGCCTTGCCGCGCCTACTGGAGCGGGCGGGGCCGGGCGCGGGCGAAGCGCGCGGCTCGATCACCGGCCTCTTCACCGTGCTGGTGGACGGCGACGACCACAACGAGCCGGTGGCCGACGCCGTGCGCGGCATCCTGGACGGCCACATCGTGATGGACCGCAAAATCGCCGAGCGCGGCCGCTATCCTGCGATCGACGTGCTGAAGAGCGTGTCGCGCCTCATGCCCATGTGCCACGCGCCGGAGGAGAACGCCCTCGTCGCGCGCGCGCGCGCGGTGCTTTCAGCCTATGCCGACATGTCCGAGCTGATCCGCATCGGGGCCTACAAGCTCGGCGCCGACGCCGAGATCGACGAAGCCATCCGGCTGCGCCCGGGGCTCGAGGCCTTCCTCTCCCAGGCGCGCGAAGAGCGGGTTTCCGGCGTGGGCGCCTTCCGCGCGCTCGCTGCGGCGCTTCAGCCATGAAAACCTTGGCGGCGCTGGTGCGGCTTGCGACGCTGCGCGCGGACACGCTGCGCCGGGAGCTGGGCGAACTTGACCTGCAGCGCGCCGCCCAGGCGCGCGCTGCGGCAGCGGCGGACGCGGCGATGGCGCGCGAGCAGGCGCTCGCGGTGCGCGACGCCGCCGCCATGCCCGCCTTCCTCGCCTATCGCCGCGCCCGCGCCGGGGACCGCGCGGCGCTCGCGGCGGAGCAGGCCGTGCTCGACGCCGCCGATACGCGCCTGCGCGCCGAGCTGGGCGAGGCCTTCCTGGAGCTCAAGCGTTTCGAGACGCTCCATGAGGAGCATGTCGCGGCAAGCGCCCGCGAAACCGCCCGGCGCGAGCAGGCCGCGCTCGACGAGGCCGCAGGCCTTCGCTTCCAACACCGGCGCGCGATCGGTCAAACCTGAGCGCAGGCGGCGCGCCAGCGGGGCCGCGCCCTTGCGCGCGCGCCTGCGACAGGCTGTGATGGCGCACCATGATCGCTCTCTGCGCCGCCTTCGCCGCACTGTTTCTCGCCGCCGCCGGCCCCGCGCTCGCCGCCCCGAAGCCCACGCCCGCGCGCGCCCTGCACGAGCGGCTGCTCACCCTGGACACCCACCTCGACACGCCCGCCCTGCTCCTCAATCCCGATTGGGACATCATGGCCCGCCATTCCTATGACGAGGATTATTCCCAGGTCGATTTCCCGCGCCTGGTGGAGGGGGGGCTCGATGGCGGCTTCTGGGTGATCTACACCGCCCAGGGCCCGCGCGCGCCGGAAGGCTACGCCGCCGCGCGCGACCACGCGCTGCGCACCGCGATGCGGATCCGGGAGATGGTCGCCGCCCACCCCAAGGCCTTCACGCTCGCCTTCACCGCCGCGGACGCCGAGGCGATCCACAAGACCGGCCGGCGCATCGTGTACCAGAGCATGGAGAACGCCTACCCGCTGGGCCGGGACGTGACGCTCCTCAAGACGTTCCACACGTTCGGCGTGCGCATGGTTTCGCCGGTGCATTTCTCCAACAATGATTTCGCCGATAGCGCGACGGACCCCAAAGGCGCCGAATGGGGCGGCCTCAGCCCACTGGGCGAGACTTTGATCGCCGAGGCCAACCGGCTGGGCATGATCGTGGACGCCTCCCACGCCTCGGACGCGGCCTTCGACGACATGCTCGCGCTCTCCAAGACGCCGATCATCCTCTCCCATTCCGGGGTGCGCGCGCTCTACGACCATCCCCGCAATCTCGACGATGCGCGCCTCAAGGCGCTCGCGGCCAAGGGTGGGGTGATCCAGATGAATTCCCTGTCCGCCTACCTGATCCCCACCCCGCCCAATCCGGAACGGCGCGCGGCCCTCACGGCGCTGCGCGCGCAGGAGCGGGCGGCGGACGTGACGCTGCAACAGCGCCAGGCCTTCCTCACCGCGCGCCGGCGCATCGACAAGCAATTCCCCGAACCGCGCGCCACGTTCGACGATTTCATGGCGCATGTGCTCTACGCGCTGAAGCTTTTGGGCCCCGACCATGTCGGCATCGGCGCGGATTGGGACGGGGGGGGCGGCGTTGTCGGCATGGGCGATGTCGCGGCCTTCCCGAAGATCACCGCACGCCTCTTGGAAGCGGGGTATACGGAGAAAGACATCGCCAAGATCTGGGGCGGCAACGTGCTGCGCCTGCTGGAGGCGGCGGAAGCTTACAAGGCGCAAGCGCCGGAGCCCGCGCAAGGGGGAGGATAGGCAAGGGCGCGGCGATTGTTTAATCTCGTTTCCTATGTGCGCACCTGAATTCGAAGAGCCCTATCCCCAGGCCGGCCGCATCCGCCAAGTGGTGACCGCCCCGGTAGGGCGCGCTGGCGGCGGCGATGACGGCGAGAAGGCGATGCTCGCCGCGCTTGGCCCAGACACCGTCATGATGATGGGGGACGATCCCGCCCTGCCCCGCATGCCGGCGCGGCCGCAGCTGATGGATTTCTTCATTCACCGCTTCGGGGACGTGACGCTTCGCCACCTGCTCACTTCGGCCAAGCGCGCGCTCGACGAGGGGCAGGAGGACAAGGTGGTGATCGCCTGCCTGCTGCACGACATCTCGAACGGCTGCCTGATCCGCACCGATCACGGCTATTGGGGCGCCCAGATGATCGCGCCCTACGTGGATGAGGAGATCGCCTGGGCCGTCCAATACCACCAGGCGCTGCGCTATTTCGCCGATGAGAGCGTCGGCTACGCCTATCCCGAGAGCTATCACCGCTTCTTCGGGGCCGATTACGTGCCCCCCGACTATATCCGGCGCGACGCCGAACACGCCCGCGGCCACCGCTGGTACATGACGTCACGCCTCGTCACGCTCTACGACATCTACTTTTTCGAAGACGGCCCGAGCATCGATCCGGCGATCTTCACGGACGTGATCGGCCGCACGTTCCGCCAGCCCGAGGAGGGCCTCGGCTTCGACGGATCGCCCACCGCCCACATGTGGCGGACGATGATCTGGCCGCACAACTTTCTGTAGGGCCGCGACTATCGGCTCAAGGGCTCGGCGAAGCGAGCGTGGAGGGCCGGGCTTCCACGCGCGCCTCCGTCCGCGTATCCGGGATCCAGACGTCCAAGATCCCGTCCGGAAGCCCGCGACGGCGGGGAGCGGCGGCGGTGAACACGAGGCCTTCGCTCTTGAAATAGGTGGTGAGCCAGGCGGCGAGCGCCTCCGCATCGGCCTTCTGGGTCTCCCGGTAATAGCGCACCTCGGCGCGCTTGACCGCAAACCCCACCCGCTCCACGCCCACCGCGATCCGGTAGCCCTTCCCGCTCAGGAACTCCCGCTCGCCGGCGAGCACGTCCCGTCTCCGCCCGGAACCCACCTGCAGGAAGACGCGATAGGGCTGGCGGGCGGCGGCGAGCGCGGCGCGGCGCCCGGAGGGTGCAGCGACCGAGGGCGCGACCAGGTCCCGCGTCTGCGCGCGCGCGCTGGGCTGGGGCGCAGCGGCGCCCTCCTCGGCGGGTTCGCCCGGTTCGGACGCGGCGAGGTCGGTGGCGGCTTCGGGGGCGGGCGTCTCCTGGGGTTTGGGATCGGCTTCGGATTTGGCCTCGACGGTTTCGCCGCCGGTCTCGGTGAGCGGCGCGCACTCCACCGCCAGCGCCTCTTCCTTGTTGGGGAACGGCATGCGCCCCAGCAGCGAGGAGGCGGGATCGCCGGCCCGGCGCAGCTCTCCCGTGGAGAGGATGCGCGCGACGAGTTGGGCGTTTTCCTCTTCGGAGGCGCCCTTGGTTTTGGCGAGGCGGTGGAGGTCCGGGCGGATGCCGCAATAGGCTTCGGGGAAGGCCTTGGTCATGGTGTCGATCACGGCGTCGAGATCGCCCGCGTCGCCGCTGGCCTTCAGCTTGTCGCGCTGGCTGAAATAGAAATCGTACCCTTGCGTCAGATTGGTCATCCGGGCGCTGAAATTCTGCTGGTTGGCCTGCTGCACGTCCAAGAACACCCCGGCGATCGAGATGATCCCGGCCAGGAGGCCCGCGCCCAGGCTGGTGAGGCCCCCGCCCTTCTTCTTGCCCACGCGCTCGAACTCGAGCCGTTCGCGCTCGAACGCGAGGCGCTGCTCGGCCAGGGCCAGTTCGCGCTCTTTCAGATCAGCGTCTGTCATCGCCCATCCCCCCTTTTTTATCGCCGCCCGCGCTCTATAGCCAAGCCTCAGGGCGAAGGCGACCCCCCGACCTCCCCCGCCCCGCGCACGCCCAAGGCCCGATGACCAAATCCCGCACCGGCCGCTTCTTCGAGGACTTCACCCTGGGCGCTGTGCTCGCCCACCCCGTTCCGCGCACGCTGACGCACGGGGACGCCGCCCTCTACACCGCGCTGACGGGCTCGCGCTACGCGCTGTTCTGCGCCGATACGGCGGCGCAGCGCTGCGGCCTGCCTCAGGCGCCGATCGACCCGCTGCTCGTGTTCCACACCGTGTTCGGCAAGAGCGTGGCCGATGTCTCGCTGAACGCCGTGGCCAATCTGGGCTATGCGGAGGGCCGCTTTCTCGCGCCCGTCTATCCGGGCGATACGCTCCACGCCGTCTCGGAGGTGATCGGGCTGAAGGAGAATGCGAACGGGGAGACCGGGGTGGTGCATGTGCGCACGCGGGGCCTGAACCAGCGCGGGGAGGCCGTTTTGAGCTTCGTGCGCTGGGTGATGGTGGCCAAGCGGGACCTGACAGCCCCTGCGCCCGCGCCCGTGGCGCCCACGCTCGCGCTCGCGCTTTCGCCAAACGACCTGACGCTTCCGCCGGGCCTCACGTTCAAGGGCTATGATTGGACCGTCGCCGGGGAACCCTACGCCTTCGAAGACTACGCCATCGGCGAGCGGATCGACCATGTGGACGGGATGAGCGTGGAAGAGGCCGAGCACCAGATCGCCACGCGGCTCTACCAGAACACCGCCAAAGTCCATTTCGACGCATTGGCCCAGAAGGCCTCCCGCCACGGGCGCCGGCTGATCTATGGCGGGGTGGCGATCTCGATCGCGCGCGCGCTCGCGTTCAACGGGCTTGCGAATGCGGGGCTGATCCTCGCGATCAATGGCGGGCGCCATGTCAGCCCGCTGTTTGCTGGCGACACCGTCTATGCCTGGTCGCAGGTGCTGGACAAGGCCGTGCTCGCGCCGACGCTCGGGGCGCTGCGGCTGCGGCTGGTGGGCGCGAAGAACAGCCCCTGCGCGGCCTTCCCCGACCAGGACGCCGCCAAAGTCTATGACCCCGCCGTGATCCTCGATTTCGATTACTGGGCCGCCGTCCCGATCCGCGGTTAAGCCGCGGGCCGATGCAATAGACGTTGCGGATTGTCCGGACAAAGATAGGCTGAAGCCGCGCCTGATCGAACGGGGAGCGAGGGAGCACGCCCATGCCTCAGAAAGCGTTTTTCGCCGCGCTCGCCGCGATGCTTGCGGCGGCCTTCCCTGCGAACGCCGCGCCGCTGGGGCTCAGCGGGGCGGAAGCGGTGGCGGCCTCGCGCAAGATCCAATGCTCCACGAAGGATTTGAGGCCGGTTGTGTTCCACTGGGAGGGCAAGGCCTTCTCCCGCGCCCCGGGCGAGCCGGACCGGGTGCTGTTCGGGCTGCAGGGGATGAACATACGCCAATGCGTGAGCGTGCAGGATCCGAAGCGCGGCCAGGGCTTCCGGCTGGTTTCGCGCGAGCTCATGCTCTACCTTGCTCCGGGTACGGATCAGGTGCTGCAGACGTGGCGCAATCCCTGGACGGGCAAGGACGTGGAAGTGTTCCACGTCGCCAATGACCCGGTGAACAGCCGCGAGCCCACCTTCGAGCGCGACCAGGCCGGCGCCCCCTTCACGCTCGACGCGCGCGTGGACGCAGGCCGGGTGTTCATGCCGATCGAAGTGCCGCTGTTCTACCGCAACCCGCTGGGCGGGGAGTATCAGGACAATGTCGGCGGGCACTACCATGCGATGGAGATTTTCGACTTCATCCTGGATGAGAAAACCCTGCGCGACCGCCGCGTGAGCGAGGCCAAGCCTGCGATCGCCTGGGTGCGCATCGCGCCCTGGCTGCCCTGGATGGCGATGGGTTCGCGCCCGGGCGGCATGGTGTTCAACGCCACCGGCCAGGCGGTGGCCGGCGTCGAGGCGCTGCCGCCGGTGCTGCGCCAGGAGATCGCCCAGCGCTACCCCGCCTACGCAAGCCCCCCGCCCGGCGACGACGCCCGCCCCAACGAGACAAGCTGGACCGTGTTCAAGAAGGCGATGGACAAGCGCAAGGCCGAAGCCGGCTCACGCTAGAGCGGTTCTCGTCCGAAAACCGCGTAACACTTTTCGGGAAACGGTCTAAAAGCCGCCGTCTTCCGCGAACGCCGAAAGCGGGGTGGGCGCGCCGGTATTGGCGATCAGGGCCTGGCGGCGGAAGAAGCGCGTGAGGCCTTCAGCGCCCATGCGGGAGGGGCCGAGGCCGGAGGCCTTGAAGCTGTGCTTGGCGGCTTCCTGGAAGCTCACGGTGAGGGCGGCGTCGTTCAGGCTGATCGCGCCCGCCTCGATCCTGGCGCCGAGGGCTGCGGCCTCCTCGAGGGCGCCGGCGAACACGGCGGCCGAGAGGCCATATTCGCCGAAATTGGCCAGTGCGGCCGCCTCCTCCGGCGTATCATAGGCCATCACGGGCAGGATCGGGCCGAACGTCTCCTCCTGCATCACGGCCATGGCGTGGGTGACGTCGGCGAGCACGGTGGGCGCAAGCCAGAGGCCCCCGCCATGATGCTCGATCACCCCGCCCGTAAGCACGCGCGCGCCCTTGGCGCGGGCGTCCTCGATCTGGACGGCGAGCCGGTCGGCCTGGGGGCCCCAGATCAGCGGGCCGATCTCGCCGTGGCTTATGTCGGGCCAGTTGAAGCGCACCTGGCGCGCGCGCGCGACGAGCCGATCGAGGAACGCGTCGTGCACGACGCGCTGCACATAGATGCGCTCGATCGATTGGCAGGCCTGCCCGGTCGCCGCCACGCCCCCGCGCAAAGCGGCGTCGGCGGCGCGGTCAAGGTCTGCGGTCGCGGTGATGACCAGAGGGTCCTTGCCGCCCAGCTCCAGAAACGCCGGGATCAGGCGTTGCGCGGCGCGCCCCGCCACGCGCCGACCGGTTGCCACCGAGCCGGTAAAACACACACAATCGACGACATCGATCAGCGCCTCGCCCGTCTCCGCACCACCCGGCGCGATCTGCAACAGCGCCTCAAGGCCCCCCGCGCGCACCGCCTCGCCCAGCGGCCCGGCGAAGCGCGGCGTCACCTCCGAGGGCTTGACCAGCACGGCCGCCCCCGCGAGCAGCGCGGGAATGGCGTCGATCAGGCTAAGCAGCAGCGGGAAATTCCACGGGCTGATCACGCCCACGAGCGGATAAGGCCGCCACAGCGCGCCATGGCGCAGCTGCGCCATCGTCCGTCCCGCGATCCATTCCTGAGGCGCAAAAACCGGGGACGCCCGCGCGATCGCGCACCAGGCCTCGATCGCGGCGACCACCCCCGCCACCTCCCGCTGCGCGATCCGCCGGCGGCCCGTATCCGCTTCGAGCGCGCCGGCGATGGCTGCGCGATGGTCCTCAATCGCCTCGCTCAGTTTCCCCAGCGCCGCGATGCGGCCCTCCAAGGGGAGCGCGCCCCAGCCGGCCTGCGCCGCCCGGGCGCGCATTGCGGCGGCGGCGGTCTCGCTCCCGCTGGGCGGGGTGAAGGTGAAATCGATCTGCCCGGTGCGTGGATTGCGGGCGGAAAAGGTCTTGGGGCCATCGCCCGGCATAAGGTCTCCGCAGATCTCGCAGCGAAGGCCGTTTCAGCCGTGCGCCGTCTTGACGTTCTCTATCAGATGGAATGGTATATCCATATATCTTTTAGGGGGATACGCGGATGACCTCAGGTCGCATTCGGCGAAAACGCGTCCTGCTGGCGGGCGCGTCGGGGCTCGCGGCGCTGCTGGCCTTCCCCGCCTTGGCCCAGACGCAGGAGGCCGCCGGCGAAGAGATCGTCATCACCGCCAGGAAGCGCGCCGAACAGATCCAACAGGCGCCCGTTACCGTCAGCGCCTATAGCGAGGCCGAGATCAAAAGCGCCAAGATCGAAAACCTGGCGGACATCGCCCAGCGTACACCCGGCCTCAACTTCACGCCCCTGTTCGGGGCGCAAAACCAATTGCCCATCATCCGAGGCGCGGCCCAGACATTCGGGGCGCTGAACGTGGGCGTGTTCCTGGACGGGGTGTACCTGACAGGCAAGGGCGCGGTGGATCTCGAACTCAACGATCTGGAGCGCGTGGAGGTCGTCAAGGGTCCGCAATCGGCGCTCTATGGCCGCAACACCTTCTCCGGCGCGATCAATTACGTCACCAAAGCGCCAAGCCGGACGTTCGAGGCCTCCGCCGAAGCCACTGTCGGCGAGAACGGCCTGCGCAAGGCGATCGCCAGCATGAGCGGCCCCCTGTCTGACACGCTCGCGCTGCGCGTGGGCGCCTATGGCAAGGAGTTCGACGGCTTCTATACCAGCGTGATCGACGGCGGGCAGGTGGATTTCCAGCGCGTCTACGGCGCGATCCTCACCCTGGAAGCTCAGCCTACCGATCAATTCACCGCCACCGTGCGGCTCTCGGCGTCAGACGAGGATTCCGGCCAGCCGCCCTCGAACGTCATCCGCACCAATTCCACCCCCACGACCGTCGCCGCCGGCCAGACCCGCAACCGGCTTTATGTCGGCGAGGTTCCCGCCATCGCCGAGGACGGCGTGCTGGTGAACACCAAAACCACCGGCCTGGAGCCCAGCCCCTACGGCCAGCGCAACCAGATCTTCCGCTTCAACCTGACGCTCGAAAACGAGTTCGACGCCTTCACCGCAACCTCGATCACCGCCTATTCCGCCCGCGACACCGAATACACGCTCGACGGAGACAACACGATCTGCGACCGCGCCGGAGGCTGCCCCGATTTCGGCGTGGCGCTGGCGGAGGGGCGGAGCAATTTCTCGGTCTCGTCCGAAGACCAGACGTTCCGCGATTTCAGCCAGGAAGTGCGCATCCAATCGCCCGCCAACGCGCGTCTGCAATGGCTGGCCGGGCTTTATTTCTTCGACAGCGATTCCGAGGCGCTGGCCCGCAGCTACACGCTCACCACCGCCAGCCGCGCGAGCTACGCCTTCGCCTTCAGCCTGATCGAGACCGAGAGCTTCGCGCAATTCGCCTCTCTGGGCTACGACATCACCGACAAACTCACCGCCACGGTCGAGGTTCGCCACGAGCACGAGCAACAAGCCTATGTGCAGCGGCCGACCAATGCGGGCACGGCCTTCGTCTATAGCGGTCCCTCGACGAACGTGTTCGACCTGAGTCAGAGTTTTGACTTCGTGACCCCGCGCGCGACCATCGATTATCAGCTGACGCCGGACACGCTCGTGTTCGCCACGGTGGGCAAGGGCGTGAAGGCGGGCGGCTTCAACACGGCCTCCAACATTACACCCGAACAGCGCACCTATGACGAGGAGGAAAGCCTCAATTACGAGATCGGCGCCAAGAACGACCTGTTCGACCGCCGCCTGCGCGCCAATGTCGCGCTCTACTACACCGATTGGCAGAACCAGCAGGTCGCCTGCCAGAACCCGGGGACCGGGGGCAGCACCAACCGCACTTACACGTGCAATGTCGGGGAGGCCAGCGTCTGGGGGGTGGAGCTTGACGGCGTCTGGCGGATCACCGAGGCCTTCGAGGTCAGCGGCAATTACGCCTACACCCGTGCGCGCTATCAGGAATTCGTGGACGATTCCCTCGCCGCGGTGCTGAGTGCGGCCGGCCTCCCCGCTTATGACTTTGACGGGCGCTCCCTGCCGTACGTGCCCGAGCACAAGGTCTCGCTGAGCCCGCGCTACACGCTCGACCTCGCCGGCGATACCGAACTCGAATTCCGCCTCGACGCGGCGTACCAGACCAAGACCTATGTCCGTGCGGACAATCTGCAGAGTTTCGGCGAAAAGACGGTGGTGGATGTGCGCGCCACCTATAGCGCCCCGCGCTGGTGGGTGCAGGCCTTCGTGGACAACGCGTTCGACGACGACACCCCCGTCGCGGCAGTGCGCTTCTTCGACAGCACCAATTATTCCGTCGCCGCCCCGCTCGTAACCGGCGCCGACCGGCGGCTCGCCGGCGCGACGCTCGGAGTGCGTTTCTAAGTCTGGAGGGTGGTCAGCGCAGCCGGGTTTCCCGGATGCACGTGCGCTTGACCAGAATGTCGTTCTCGAACCAGTGCCAGGTGCGCCCGCGATGGCGGCCGTCCTCGCTGAGTTGGATCATCTCGTAGAGATAGGCGGCGGGCGTGTCTTTGCGGCTCCAAGTCAGCATCACGGTGCGCGCATCGACCTCCCAGGCGCGCCCGACGATGCGTTCGGTGTCCCACCAGATCGCCTTGTCGCGATAGGCGGCCGGGAAGTGGATCTCCTCGCGCCGCCCGTCCGCCCAGAGATAGGTGTTGATCTGGTAATAGGCGTGAGGCCCCTCGGCCGGGAACAGGCATTGCAGGTGCGAGCGGTGGCGGTCGATCTCGCGATTATCGGCGTCAACGTGGATATAGACGCCCTCCCACTCCCCCTCATGGCGGGCAAGGACGGGCATGTCGGTGCGGATGGCGGTCATCAAGGCTCCTGCGCGCAGGCGATAGGGTTCGGTCGCCCACGCTAAGGTTATATCCTTTCCACGTCGAGACGCCCCGCGCGGGTCCAAGGACCACGCCGGGCCTAGACGCCCCCCGCCCTCTTGTGGCAACCAAGCCGTAGTGCGCGCTGCACGCCGCGGGTGTGGTGGAATTGGTAGACGCGCCGGACTCAAAATCCGGTTCCGAAAGGAGTGTCGGTTCGACCCCGACCACCCGCACCAGTCCCGGCGAAAACGGACCCCTGGCGCGCGCGCCCCAGCGCCGCGCGCCCCACGGTCCCCAGGCGCGGCGTCGGCGGCGCGCGACGGCGTTAGCGAACCAGATGACGCGTTGCGGCGTTCTGGCTATGCACTGTGCGGGGCTAACGCGCCTCCGGCCGATCGCGGCCTGTTGCATGAAGGAACGCCCACCTGCCGACCGCGCCGCCCCACGAAACCACGGACGCGGGATTTCTAGCGAGCGGGGGCGACGCGGCGGCCCGCATTCGCGCGCGCGACTGGGCCGCCACCCCGCTCGGGCCGGTATCCGGCTGGCCCGAGGCCCTTAAGGTGACGCTCGCCACCCTGCTTGGTTCCCCCCAGCCCATGTACCTGGCGTGGGGCCCTCAGCTCCTGTCCTTCTTCAACGACGCCTACGCGCCGATTCTGGCTGACCGCCTGGACGGCGCGATGGGCCGCCCGTTCGCGGAGCTTTGGGCCGAGATCTGGGGCGAGATCAATCCGATCGTGGACAAGGCGCTGGCCGGGGAAGGCTCGAGGTTTGAGAACATGCGGCTGCGCATGACCCGCAAGGGACAGACCGAGGAGACATGGTGGACCTTCTCCTCTTCCCCGGTGCGGGACGCGTCCGGCGCCCTCTGCGGCATGCTCGCGGTGGTCAACGAAACCACCGCGCAAGTCTTGGCGGCGCGCAGAGCGGGGAGCGAGCGCCAGCGTCTGTCGCGGATGTTCGAGCAGGCGCCGACCTTCATGACCCTGCTGGAGGGGCCCGAGCATCGCTTCGTGCTGACCAATCCGCGCTTCCAAAGCCTGCTCGGCGAGCGGGCGGTGATCGGAAAGACGGTGGCGGAAGCGATGCCGGAGGCGGCCGCGCAGGGCTATGTGAAGCTGCTTGACGAGGTGTTCCGCACCGGCGCGCCGTTCCGGTCCTCGCGCGCCAAATTCGTGGCCGAGCCGGAACCCGGCAAGCCCGAAAGCGATCGCTATTTCGACATGGTGTACCAGCCCCTCACCGACGAGGACGGGGCCGTCACCGGCGTTTTCGCGCAAGGGGTCGACGTCACCGAAACCTATTTGGCCGAACAATCCCTGCGCGAGAGCGAGGCGTTCACCCGGCGCGTGCTGGAGAGCTCGCGCGATTGCATCAAGGTGCTGAGCCTCGAGGGCAGGCTCGAATTCATGAGCGCCGGCGGCATGGGGGTGATGGAGGTCGATGATTTCGCCGCGGTCGCGGGGGCCTATTGGCCCGATTTCTGGCACGGCGATGAATATGGCGCGGCGGTAAGCGCGATCGCGCACGCGCGGCGCGGCGAGACCGGCCGGTTCCAGGGCTATGCGCCGACCTTCAAGGGCGCGCTGCGCTTCTGGGACGTGGCGGTGACCCCGATCGCCGACGAGGCGGGCCGCCCCGAAAAGCTCCTGGCCATCTCGCGCGACATCACCGACCAGCACCGCACCGCCGCCGCCCTGGTGGACCGCGAAGCCCGGCTCAGCCTCGTGATCCAGGGGGCCAAGGACCACGCCATCATCAGCACCGATCCGTCCGGGATCATCACCAGCTGGTCCCCCGGCGCATCCTCGATTTTCGGCTGGACCGCAGAGGCCGCGATCGGCCAGCCGATCGCCCTGATCTACGCGCCCGAGGACCGCGCCGCCGGCCTCGATCGCCAGGAGCTCGTCAACGCCGCGCGCGCAGGCTCCGCGAGCGACGAACGCTGGCACGTGACACGCAGCGGCGGCCAGGTGTTCATGAACGGCTCCGTCTACCCCCTCCCGCCGGACGACCAGGGACGCCCGCAGGGCTTCCTCAAGATCGCCCGCGACGAGACGCTGCGCCGGCGCCAGGACGAGGCGCTGCGCCGCCTGAACGAAACGCTGGAGCAGCAGGTCAGCGCGCGCACCGCCGAGCGCAACCTCCTCGCCACCATCGTGGAAACCACCGACGCCTTCATCCTCGCGGCGGATTTCGACCACAACATCCTTGCCCTCAACAAGGCCAGCGCCGACGAGTTCGAACGCGTCTACGGCGTGCGCCCGAAAGTGGGCGACAACCTGCTCGCGCTATTGGCCGACCAGCCCGAACACCAGCAGGAGGTCCGCGCCGCCTGGAGCCGCGCGCTGGCGGGAGAGGAATTCACCTTCATCGAGCAATTCGGCAGGCTCGACCGGCCGTCTTACGAGATCAAGTTCAGCACGCTGCGCGACGCGAGCGGAAAGGCGATCGGCGCCTATCAGTACGTCTATGACGTCACCGAACGGCTGCGTGCGGAGGCGCGGTACGCCGAGGCCGAGGAGCAATTGCGCCAATCCCAGAAGCTCGAGGCGGTGGGCCAGCTCACCGGCGGGGTGGCGCACGATTTCAACAATCTGCTCACCGTCATCCGCGGATCGATCGACCTCCTGCGACGGCCGGACCTGTCGGAAGCCAAACGAGACCGCTACCTGGACGCCATCTCCTCCACCGCCGATCGCGCCACCAAACTGACCAGCCAATTGTTGGCCTTCGCGCGCCGCCAGACTTTGAAACCGGAGCGTTTCGAGGTCGGCCGCAGCGTGATCTCCATCGCCGACATGATCCGCACGCTCGCCGGCTCGCGCATCGAGGTGGAGATCCGCACGCCCGAGACGCCCTGCTTCGTCAACGCCGATCCCAACCAGTTCGACACCTCGCTGATCAACATGGCCGTCAACGCCCGCGACGCGATGAACGGCCAGGGGCGCCTCGTGATCGCGGTGGCGCTGGCGCAGCGCGTGCCCCCGATCCGCTCGCACCCGGCGATCGAGGGCCCCTTCGTCACCGTCTCCCTGACCGATTCCGGTTCCGGGATCGATCCCGCGCAACTTGATCAGATCTTCGAGCCCTTCTTCACCACCAAGCCGATCGGCGAGGGCACGGGGCTTGGTTTGTCCCAGGTGATCGGGTTCGCGAAGCAATCGGGGGGCGAGGTGCAGGTGGAGAGCGTGCTGGGCCACGGCGCCACGTTCACGCTCTATCTGCCCCGCGTGGAGCCCAAGGCCGCCCACGACGAGGACGCCCAGTCCGGGCTTTCCTTCGCCAATGGCAACGGCGCCTGCGTGCTGGTTGTGGAGGACAACGCCGCCGTGCGCACCTTCGCAAACCAGACTCTGGAAGATCTTGGCTACGCGACGGTGCTGGCCGCCAATGGCGAAGAGGCGCTGGCGGAACTGGCGGCAGATGCGAGCCGGTTCGACGTCGTGTTCTCCGACGTGGTGATGCCCGGCATGAGCGGCATCGATCTGGGCCAGCGCATCCGCGAGACGCACCCCGCCATCCCCATCGTGTTGACCAGCGGCTACAGCCACGTGCTGGCGCAGAAGGGCACGTTCGGCTTCGAACTGCTCCACAAGCCCTACTCAATCGAGCAATTGTCTGCGGCCCTGACGCGCGCCATCACCTTCGCCGGCGCCCGCCGCAGCAGCGCCTGAGCCCGCTCAGAACACCGTCGTCAGCGACACCTGGAACGTCCGCGCCGGGCCCGGCCGGAGTTGGGTGGCGAGCCCCGTGGTGGCGGCCGTGATCGTGCCGAGATAATCCTCGTCGAACACATTATCGACATTGAGCCGCAGGCGGACGTTCTCGAGCGGGCCGTACTGGAAGCCGTCCCCGAGATCGACATAGGCGTTGACGACGGAATAGGCGTCCAGCGTCTCCGTGTTGACGAAATTGGTGAACCTCTTGCTCATGTGGCGCACCGAGACATTGGCCACCAGCCAGGACAACGGCTCGACCGTGACGCCCCCCTGCAGCAGCCATTCCGGCGAATCCGGCACGGAATTGCCCGCGATGGACACGAGCGTGGAGGTCGTGGCGGTGGAGGTGGTGTAATTGTCCTGGAATTCGGAGATGTTGTAGCTGACGTTCGCGTTGAAATAGGCGTAGCGGCCCAGGAAGTCAGGCTTCCAGACGCCGCTGAGTTCGCCGCCATAGGCGATCACCTCGCCGACGTTCTGGAAAAAGGTTTCGCTGGTCGTGCTGCCCGGCACAAGCGAGGCGAACGATTGCAGGCGGTTGTCGAATGTCGTGCGGTAGACGGCGAAGGCGGCGTTGAAGGTCGCCCGATTGGTGCGCAGCCCTAACTCGACATTGGTCGATTTCTCCGCCTCCACACCGGTCACCGTTGGGCTGGCGGCGGAATAGACGTCGTCGGCGCCCTGCGGCAGGGCCATGTTTTCCGCATAGGAAGCGAAGATCTGCTCCGTCCCCGTCATATCCCAGACGAGGCCGACATTGGGGAGGAAGCCATCCTCCCAGGAATCGCTCAGGCTGGGCTGGCGGCGGTTATTATAGTCGGCGGCGTTGCGATAGCCCGAGATGGCGTAATCGATCAGGAGCGCTTTGACGCCGAGCTCCAAAGTCAGCCTGTCGTCGAACAGGGCGATCTTGTCCTGGAGGAAGAGTTGCGTGGTCTCGCGGGTGGACACGAAATCGCGCTGGAAGTGCACCGGCTCGTTCAGCAGCGGCTGCCCATCGGGACTGCCGTCGGCCTGGTTGTAGCGGGCCTGGGTGCGGTGATAATCGTCGGTCTCGACCCAGAAGCCGGCGGTGATCCGGTGGCCGGCGATATCGGCGACGCCGCGCACGACCGCGCCCTCGCGCTCGCCCTCCACGGTCGATAGCCCGTATTGCAGCCCCCGCGGCGCGGTGAGCCCTGACACGCTGTTGCGCTGGGCGTTATAGCTGCTGAGGGACGTGGCGTACGCCTCCGGCGAAACGCCATAGCCCTCCTTCTCCTCATAATAGAGCGTGCCTTCGAGCCGCAGCGCCGCCCCGAGCGGGGCCTCCGCGGAGAGGTGGTAGAGCGTGTCCGTCCGGCTGTTGATGGCCTGCTTGAAATATTGGTTGTAATTGGCGTTCGAATAGCGGACGCCCGGCGTGGTGGGGGCCAAGTCAGGGACGGTTTCGAGATAGGCGAACTTTCGGCCGCTGCGGCCGAACACGTCACCGGCGGTCCCCGCATATTGAGCCTTCGAGATGGCGGGGGCGTCATAGTCGAAATAATCGTTGTGCGTGAGGCCGAGCGTGCCGGCGAAGCCCGTGTCGCTGCGGTAGCGGATCTTCGCCTCGACGTGATCGCGGTTGATATCGCCCGGCCCGCGCCACAAATCGGCGGAGAAGTCTGACACGCTGAGATAGCCCGAAAGCCCCCCGTGCTCGCCCGTCTCCAGGCGCACGAAGCCGCGGCGCAGATTGTCGTTGCCGGCGCTGAACGTCGCCGACGCGCCGGGCTCCAGCGTGGGATCGATCGTGGAATAGCGTACGATCGGGCCGAGCGAGGCGTAGCTCGGCAAGGTCACGTCCCCCGCGCCCTGCGAGGCGGTGACCCGGGCGAGATTTTCATTCTCCACATAGCGGAAGATGGGACTGCCGCCGAACTGATCGGACCGGCCCATCGGCGCGCCGTCCAGTACGAAGCCGATCTGGCGAAAGTTGAAGGCCCGGATCGTGACCGAATTGCCGAACTCGTAGAGCCCCAGCGCGTCATTGGCCTGCACGTTGAAGCCCGGCAGGGTCTCAAGCATCTTCAGCCCCGACACCCCGGACGGCGCAGACAAGAGCGCCTCGCGCGTGATCGCGATGGTGTTGCTTGTCTCGTCGAGGCCGATCGCGACCGCCGCCTCCGAAGCCCGCCGGCCCGTCACCACCACCGTCTCGGGTTCGCCGCCCTCGCCCTCCCGGGCCTCTTGGGCCTTCGCAGTCGTGGGCGCAGCCCAGAGCGCGGCGCCGGCGCCGGCGACAAAGGCCAATAGGGAAAACGTCGCCCGCGCACGCTTGTATGACATGAACACCCCCTCGGGCGCGCCCTGCATGTCCCCCATGCTGCGCGCCAGGCGCGACGATCCGGAGGCCGGGCGCGCGCGGCAACGGTTTCGCGCTCAAATTTCCGTTTAAAATCCGCGCTGCCTGCTTCTTGGACAGCGTTGTGCGCGCGCGGCCCGCTAGGCGCTTCCTCGCACGGCCTTAGAGCGCGATGCCGGCTTCGGTGCGTTTCAGCGAGAGGCGGGCCAGGGCCAGATTGGCGTTGCGGCGGTCCAGGCGAAGATAGAGGAAGATCGCGGGATTGAGACTTATGGTCCGCACGAAATGGTATTGCGAGCCGAGCGCGACGATCACGTCCTCGACGTCATCGTCCATTTCCAGCGTCTCGACCAATTGGCGCGCCGCGCGCAGGACGTCCATATTGGCGGCCGCGGCGACTTCCACGCCATTCTCCAGCCCCCCGATCTGACCCAGGATCAGGCCGGTTTCGCTGTCGACGACGGCTGCGCCTGCAAAGCCGGCCAAGTCTTTAAGCCCGCCCAAATCGATCCGCACATCGCTCCCCGGGGCTGCATCTGTGGCTCCCGACCGCGCCGGTCCGGAGGCGGGATCGTTCTTAACCGATCAGGCCCCAGCGCCGTGGCCCGCCTAACATCGCCCCGCGCGAACCGTCAATTGGAGACGACGCGGCCCGAGCGTCGCGCCCCCATCGCGCGCCGGCGCCCCAACACCCGTAACGCGCCCGGCGGGGCGGGCGGCGCGGGCGCGCGCGCCTCCTCGATCCGCTCCGCGGGCTCGGCGCCCGCCTCCGAGGCGAGCCGCGCAAGCGCAAGCCGCGCGGCTACGGCGTTGCGCCGCGTGAGCGCCCCGGGCAAGCCCGCGATCCGCGCCGCGATCGGCACCGCCTCATAGGCGGACAATTTGGCGAGCGCCTCCACCATAGCGTCGCTGCCGATCAGCGCCGTCAGGTCCGTGAGATCGTGGGCGTCGCGCAGGCCGTGCAGCAGCTGGCGCCGCAGCAGCAGATTACCCACCAATTCCGCGAGGTTCTCGCACTGGTCAAAGCGATCGACATTGGCGACGATGCACTGGAGCAGCGTCCAGCCTTCACCGGACGGCATGGGCGGCATGGGCGGCGTGGGCGGCGTGGACTGCATGGGCGGCTTCCGCGACCTCCGCGGCGAGCGCGTGGAACAGCATGGAGGCCTGCTCCGTCAGCGCGTTGTAGGAATCGCCGTTGACGTGCGTGGCGGCTTCCTCGATCGCAGTCAGACTTGGGATCTCCACCTTGAACATCCGAAAGCCCGCATCTTCGGCTTCGGCCTCGAGGCGCATCTCGCGCAGCGTGTCCTCGTGGTGGGCGGTGTCCTTGACCATGTTGGCGAGCACCCACGGCGTTTGCTGGAACCCCCCGCCCATGGAATCGTCGGCCCACACGGCCTTGCAGAACGCGTCTAGGCCCAGGGTGGAGATGAGATCGGGCACGGTGGGCACGATCACGATGTGGGAGGCCCGCAGCGCCGCTTCCGTGAGCGCGGAAATGCCGGGGGCGCTGTCGAAAATGATAATGTCGTAGCTCGACTTCAGCTCCGCGAGCTCCTGCAGGAAAGCGTCCGCGACGACGCGCTCGGCGTCGCGCATGCTCTGGCGCCGCTCCGACAGGAAATAGAGCATCTCGCGCTCCACCAGGCGCAATTGCGGGCTCGACGGCACGATCGAGATCGGCGCGGCGTCGAGATACGCGCTGTGGACGAATTCGGAGAGTTTGCGCTCTTGATTCAGCACGACGCAATCCTCGAGGAACGCGTCGATTGTGCGCCCGCCCTCGATCAGCTCCGCGAGCACATCGTCGCCGCACACCCAGAAAGATGCGTTCGCTTGCGCGTCAAGATCGATCATCAGCACGCGCATCGGGCCGATCGGCCCGTCTTCGCTTGCGAACATGCGCGCGAGCGACACCGCCACCGTCGTCTTCCCTACGCCCCCCTTCATGTTCGCCACGGTCAGAATTAGCGCAGACATTCAACATGCTCCTCGCCACAAGCGCTCCTCGCCACAAGCGCTGCTCGCCACAAGGATGCCGGAAAGCCGGGACCTTCGGGCCGATCGGCGAAACGGAGTGCGCGATCGGCCGCTGTCGCCTGTGGTTCCCGCCGCCCTTTCATACCGAGGCCTCACCGCCCCGCCAAGAGCCTAGCGCGGTCCGCCCCGGAGCCTGCACAAATCCGCTTGTCGGCATCTGCAATCTGCAATTGCGAAGGTTGCGCTCCGCGTTTAGCGTTTTTTTGCGGAAGCGGGCTTCGGGGGCGGGGCGCTGCGCGGGCCTTTCGGCGCGCCGCGGACGCCCATGCGGGATCTGGTAGCGCAGGCATGGGCGAAGGACGTCGCGCGGCCGCTTTTAGCTGGGGGCACAGCCACGCTTTGCGTGGCGCTCGCCTCCGCCTTCGTGCTCGCATGGCTTGTATTTCACGGCGGCGCGGTATCCGGCGCGCAACGCAGCGCCGCCGCGCGGGCCTTGGAAGAATGCGATCTGACGCTGGTCTCCACGCCGGTCGCGGCGCGCGCGCTCGCGCCCGAACTCGCCGCCCATTTCCTGCTGCGTTACGGCTATGTGGTGGAGCGGGCGGCGCGGCGTGCGGACGGGACCGGTGAGATCGTCGGCGTGCGGGGCGGGCGTCGGTGCACGGTGCGCGTGCGCCCTGGCGGCGCCGATCGCGCCTTGCGCGCGCTGGCGGTCGGGGAGGCGGACATCGTCCTCGCCGCGCGGCGCATCTCCGCGGGCGAAATCCGCGCCTTGGAGGCGGCCGGGGCCGGCGCGCTCGCGCCCGTGCGTCAGGACGCCGAGCGGCTGGTCGGCGTGGAGGTCTTGGCGCTGGCGGTGCACCCCTCCAACCCCGTCGCCGAGATCAGCTTTGGCGCGGCCCGCGCGCTGAGCGCGGGCGAGATCGCGCGGTGGAGCGAGATCGGCGGCCCCGACGCGCCGGTTCTTGTGCAGATCGACCAAGAGAGCCTGGCGCAGATCGCGCCCCGGGAAACGGTTCCGGAAGAGCCCTCGCCCGCCCCCCGCTTCACCCCGCACGCAACGCAGCGCGACGTCGTGAACGCGATCGCGGCCACCCCGCACGCGGTGGGGCTCCTCAGCGCGCTGCTGCTCGAGGGCGCGGGCGTGAGGGCGCTGGAGATCGGCCTAGCTGGCGCGCGCGCCGCGCCGACGCGGGAGAACGTGGCCCGCCAGGCCTACCCCTTCTCGCGCCCGCTTTTCGCCTATGCCCGCCCCGCGGACGCCCGCGCGGACGCGCTGACGCGCAGTTTCCTCGCCTTCCTCGCCGAGCCCGCCGCCCTCGACCGGATCGACGCCGCAGGCTTCGTGGCGCCGGGGCCCGGGCGAACGCTGCAGGCGGCGTCGCTCGCGCTTTCGACCTCGTGCGCTTTCGGGGTGGCGGAATCGGCCGCGCTCGCCAAGCGCCTCGAGGGCGCCGACCGGCTGCCGAACGCGGTGATGTTCAGCTCCGCCACGACCGCGCTTTCCCCCGACCAGCAGGCCCAAGTCGCACGCTTGGCGGCTGTGCTGCGGGGGCGGCTTTCGGAGGGGGCGGGCGTGATCCTTGTGGGCCATTCCGACGACGTTGGCGAGGCGCGCCGCAACCGGGCGCTGGGGCTTGAGCGCGCGAATGCGCTGCGCGCGGCGCTCGAGGATGCGGGCGTGCTGGGCGTCGAAGTCGAAAGCGCGGGGGAGATGTGCCCGCTGGACGACAACGCGACCGATACAGGCCGCAACGCCAATCGCCGCGTCGAGATCTGGGTGCGGCCCGCCTGAGGCGCCGCACAAGCAGCGGGGGAGCAAGGCCATGAGCATCGGCGCAGAAGCAGGCGGGATCGCGCAGGCGCCCTGGTCCGCGCAGGGGCAAGCCGCCGCGCCGCCCTTCTTGCATGATCCCACGCTGATGATCGCCTCGTTTGCGCTCGCGACGGCGGCCGCCTGGGCCGCGCTCGAATTGTCCGCCCGCGGACGGCTTCGGCAGGGCCGGGCGGCGCGGGTGTGGCTTGCGGGCGCGGGCGCCCTGTTCGGAACGGCGCTGACGGGGGTGCACCTCCTCGCCCTGATCGCCCTCGAGACGCCGCTGATGCGGGGGTTTGAGCTGCCGGCGACCCTGGTTTCGGCGCTCCTGCCGCTCGCGGTGGGGGCCGTCGGATTTGCGGCGGGGGGCGTGCGTCCGGGCGCGCTGCGCTTCTTCTTCGTCAGCGCTTGGCTCGCCCACGGGGTTCCGGTGATGCATTATCTGGGCGTGTGGGGGCTCGCGATCGACGCCGAGATCCGCTTCAGCCCGGCTTCGGCCGCGGTGATGACAATTGGGGCGCTGGCCTATTGCGCCTTGGCGTACTGGGCCGCGCACAAGCTTGCCTATCACAGCACGAGGCTCTCGGTGGCGCTGGCGCTGGCGGCCGCCATGGCTGCGCTGCATTACGGGGATATCGCCGCCACCAGCTTTCTCCCGCAGCCCCGCTTCTCCCCCGCCCCCGCGCCGGAAGCCTCCGCCGCTCCCGCCTTGATGGTCGGCGCGCTGATCGGGTGCGCGATCCTGGCCGCGCTCACCGCGCTCCTCCTCGATCTGCGCCGCGAGACGCGGTTTGCGGCGCGCCCCCGCCCGGCCGCCACGGGAAGCCGGGGACCGGGGGGCGAGCCCGGCGAGGACGGGGAGGACCGCGACGGCGTGATCGTGATCCCGCTCGCCGCGCGGGGGGCGGCTGCGCGCGGATCCTAAGCCCGGCGGCGGCGAAACCTTCACTGCTGCGGGACCCCGAACGCGGTTCGTGCGTAAGGAGCCTTGGGCTTGAGTTGACGCACGAGGAAATCGGCATGCGCGTGGCGACCCTGGAGAGCATCCAACCCGGCCGGCCCCTCATCGCGGCCTCCGCCGGCCCGCAAAACCCAGCGCAAGGCGCGCCGAAGCCCGCCTTCCTGAAAGCGCAGCACTTGAAGCGCGTTGCGGTGGTCGGCAGCTTTCCCCCGCGCCTTTGCGGCATAGCCACCTTCACCCAGGACGTCGCCAACGCCGTCCAGCGCGCCCGCCCGGACCTGGATTGCGGCGTGTTCGCGCTGGAGGAGCCGGGCGAGACCCGGCCCCACCCCGCCGCGGTGGCGGCGGTGATCCGCCAGGATGTGCGCGCCGATTATCTCGCCGCCGCCCGGCGCATCAATGGCGAGGGCTACGACGTCGTATGCCTGCAGCACGAGTACGGGATCTTTGGCGGCGAGGCGGGGGAGCACGTGCTGACGCTGGCCGGGGCGCTGCGCCGCCCGCTCGTCACCACGCTGCACACCCTGCTGGCCGAACCCAGCAGCCAGCAGAAACACGTGCTGCAACAGCTCGCCGAGGCGTCCGAAACGCTGATCGTGATGGCGGAAAAGGGCCGCTCCTTGCTGCGGCGCGTTTATGGGGTGGGGGAGTCCAAGATCGTGATCGTGCCCCACGGCGCGCCGGACATGCCCTTCTCCGACGGGCTCGCCGAGAAAGCGCGCCTTGGCGTTGCCGGGCGCAAGGTCGTGCTGACGTTCGGGCTCTTGTCCCCCAACAAGGGCATCGAATCTGTGATCCGCGCGCTGCCCGACATCGTCGCCGCCGCGCCGGACACGCTCTACGTGGTGCTGGGCGCGACCCATCCCCACCTCGTGGCGCGGCAGGGCGAGGCCTATCGCGACGGCTTGACGGCGCTGGCGCGCGATCTGGGCGTGGAGGCGCATCTGCGCTTCGTGAACGAATATGCGAGCGATGAGACGCTGATAGCCTGGCTCGCCGCCGCGGACGTCTACGTGACGCCCTACCTGCAGGAGGCGCAGGTGACTTCGGGCACGCTTTCCTACGCGCTGGCGCTGGGCAAGGCGGTGGTCTCCACCCCGTTCTGGCACGCGCGCGAGGCGCTGGCGGACGGGCGCGGCGTGCTGGCCGGGTTTAACGATTCCAAGGCCTTCGCCCTCGAGATCACGCGCCTGTTGACCGATGACCAGAGCCGGATGGCGCTGCGCCGGCGCGCCTACGCCGCCACGCGGGAAACGACCTGGCCGCGCGTGGCGGAGCGTTATCTGCGGGTTTTCGAGCAGGCCCGCACCGCGCCCGCCCACGTCCCCGCCCTTCCCCCGCCCAGCGTCGCCGCCACCGCCGCCATGACCGACGGGTGCGGCATGCTCCAGCACAGCATCTTCCACGTGCCCGACCGCGCCCACGGCTATTGCCTGGACGATAATGCGCGCGCCCTGATGCTGACCTACCGGCTCGACGAGGCGGGCTTTCCCGCGCCGAACGCGGCGGGCCTGCGCACGCTCTACGCCGCTTTCGTGCAGCATGCCTTCAATCCCGACACCGGCTCATTCCGCAACTTCATGAGCTTCGAGCGCCGCTGGCTGGAGCCGCAAGGCTCTCCCGACAGTTGCGCGCGCGGCCTGTGGGCGCTGGGGCTCGTCCGCCGCGCCGGCGCCCAGCGCGAGGAGCGGCTGTGGGCGGAAGCGCTGTTCAACCGGGCCTGGCCCTTCTTCGCCGGCGATCACGCCCCGCGCACGCAGGCCTTCGTGATACTGGCCGTGGCGGAGGCCCTGGCCGGGGGGTCCAGCGACGCCGCCCTGCGGGCGGACCTGCAGGCGCGCGCGCAGGGCCTGCGGGCGCTGCTGCACGGGCGTGAGAATCCGGACTGGGTCTGGTTCGAGCCGTTCCTGTCCTATGACAACGCGCGCCTGCCGGAGGCGCTGATCCGCGCCGGGATGGCGCTGCAGGACCGGGATCTGATGGCGGACGGAGTGGAGACGCTCGCCTGGCTCACGCGCCGCCAGACCGGCGAGGGCGGGGTGTTCCGGCCGGTGGGCACGGCGAGCTTCGCCGATGTCTACGCCGAACCGGCCGCCTTCGATCAGCAGCCGCTGGAAGCCGCCGCCACGATCGACGCCTGCGCCGCCGCCTTCGCCGCCACACGCGACGCCTCCTGGCTCGACGAGGCGCGCCGCGCCTATGGCTGGTTCCTGGGCGAGAATGACCACGGCCTCGCCTTGGCCGCGCCCCAGACCGGGGTGTGCCGGGACGGGCTGACGCCGGACGGGCTTAATCTCAATCAGGGCGCGGAATCGGTTCTGTCGTTTGCGCTGGCCACGTGCTCCATGCATGTGCTTGAACGCGCCGCGCTCGATCAACCCTGAAGAGGGCGCGAACGAAGGGTTCGCCGCACCTCCATGACCCGTCTGACCCACCTGCCCCTGCGCTTGACGGCTGATCCCGCGCGCGTGGTGATCCGGCCGTTCCACCTGCCCCCCGCGGCGCACGCGCCCAACGGCTCGCGCACGCAGCGCATCTTCGACGCCGTCGAGGCCATGGACATGGAGACCTGCCGCACGCAGCTCGCCCTCGTCGCCCGCGATTTCGACGGCCGCCACTGGCAAACCCGCAAGGTGTTCCTGGAACGCTATAAGCGTGTGACCGCTGAATTGGAGTTGGCCGACGACGCCCCGCAAGTAAAGAAGGAGCTGATCGGGGCCTATTTCTGCCACGAATACTCCTATGCCGCCGCGGCGGTGATGAACCCGAGCATCGTGGCCCATCCCGACCAGTCCGGGCTTTCGCAAGGGGCGTTGCGCTTTATCTTGTCGGTGCGTGCGGTCGGCGAGGGGCACATTTCCTCCATCGCTTTCCGCGAGGGCATTATCGGCGCGGACGGGCTGCTCAGCCTCATGTCGGAACCGCCGTTCGCCACCGCCGCTACTCTCAAAGAGGCGCCGGCCGCAAACGGCCGCGTCACCGTCCAGCGCAATGAGGACAGTTCGCTCTCCGGCACGGTGATGTTTCCGTTCACCCCCGCCCAGCGCAACGGCCTGGAGGATCTGCGCCTGCTCCGCTTCCAGGACGAGGACGCGGGAGAGGAGTTCTATTGCGGCACATACACGGCCTATAGCGGCTCGGCCATCGGCTCCGAAGTGCTGCTTACGCGCGATTTCCGCACCTTCGACCTCGAGCCGATGCGCGGGGCGGCGGCGCGCAACAAGGGCATGGCGCTGTTCCCCCGGCGCATCGAAGGCCGCTACGCAATGATCGGGCGCCAGGACGGGGAGAACCTGTTCTTTCTGCAATCCGACGATCTCACCGCCTGGGAGAGCGGGGAAATCCTGATGAAGCCGGTGTTTCCGTGGGAGCTCGTGCAGATCGGCAATTGCGGGGCGCCGATCGAGATCGAGGAGGGCTGGCTGCTTCTGACCCACGGCGTGGGCGCGATGCGCCAATATTGCATCGGCGCAGCGCTGCTCGATAAGGCCGATCCGCGCAAGATCCTGGCCCGCACCAAGGCTCCGCTGATCTCGCCTTCGGACGAAACACGCGAAGGCTATGTGCCCAACGTGGTGTACACCTGCGGGGCGCTGGCGCTGGGGCGCACGCTCTACCTGCCCTATGCGGTCGCCGATAGCGCCATCGCTTTCGGCACGATGGATCTGAACGCGCTGGTCGCAGACCTGGTGTGAGCGGGGGGTCTGAGCTGGGGTCCGGGCGGGGGGCTACCGCGCGGCGGCCTTGGCCTCCACCGCGTCCCAGAACAGCGCCGGCGCATCGACGCCGGAAAAGCGCTTCAATTCTCGCACCAGCGTGGGCGAGGTCACGTTGATCTCCGTCAGGCGCCCGTCGATCACGTCGAGACCGGCGAACAATACGCCCTCGCGGGCCAGCAGCGGGGCGACGCGCGCAGCGATCTCGCGGTCGCGCGCATCGAGTTCGGCAGCTACGGCCTCCCCGCCCACGTGCAGATTGGCCCGGAAATCGCCCCCGCGCGGCATGCGCCGCACCGCCCCGATCGCCGCCCCGTCCAGCAGGAACACGCGCTTGTCCCCCTCCATCACCCGCGGGATGTAATCCTGCACCACGATCGGCTCGCGCGGGACGCCCTCGAGGAAGCCCTCCAGCCGGGCCTCGAAATCGGGGGCGGCGGTGGCGAGCTTCACCACACCCTCCCCACCCGCCAGGAAGGAGGGTTTCAGCACCACCTGCTCAAACTCGCGCGCGAAGGCCAGCAACGCCGTCTTGTTGCGGCCCACGAAGGTCGGCGCGATCAGATCGGGAAAGGCCAGGGTGGAAAGCTTTTCGGGGATGTTCCGCACGCCGCGCGGATCGTTGACGATCAAAGTCTGCTCCGCGGCGCGCTCGAGCAGATAGGTGTTGGAGACATAGCCCATGTCGAACGGCGGATCCTGGCGGATCAGGGCGACGTCGAACTCCGACACGGGCTTAATCGCCTGTTCCAAAGTCTGGTAATGGCTCCCAGCCTGGTCCGTCACCGAGACGCGATAGGCGGCGGCCTTCACCACGCCGCGGTCGAAAAAGAGATCGTCGGGATGGAACCACCAGAGCGTATGCCCCCGCGCCTGGGCTTCCAGCATGAGCGCGAGCGAGGTGTCGCGCGCCACCAGCATCGTCTCGATCGGGTCCATCTGCACCGCGACATGCATGTCCGTTCTCCCTCAGCGCCAAAGCCGGGCCGCGCCGCGCACGCCTGAACTGTCGCCCCAGCGCGCGGGCGCGATCCGGGTGGCGAAAGCGTCGCTGAACGCATAGGCCGCGATGGCCGGGCCCAGCCGCTCATACAGCTCGCTGACGTTTGAGAGGCCGCCGCCGAGCACGAACACGTCCGGGTCGAGGATGTCGCACACCACCGCCATCGCCCGCGCCAGGCGGTCCAGGTAGCGCGCGAAGGCCGCGACCGCCTCCTCCTCGCCTTCGCGCATGCGCGCGATGATCGCCTCGCCGCTCAGCGTCTCTCCGCCCGCGCGGGCATAATCGCGGCGCAGCCCGGTGCCCGACACCCACATCTCCAGGCAGCCCGCCCGCCCGCACCAGCAGACCGGCGCCGGCAGCTCCGCTGCGTTGGGCCAGGGCAGCGGCATGTGGCCCCACTCGCCGGCGATGCCGTTCACCCCCTCGATCAGGCGCCCCTCGACCGCGACCCCCCCGCCGCACCCCGTGCCCAGAATGATCGCGAACACCGCGCGCGCGCCGGCTCCGGCCCCGTCCATCGCCTCCGAGAGCGCGAGGCAATTGGCGTCATTGGCCAGGCGGATGGGGCGTCCGAGCGCGGCGGTGAGATCCTCCAGGAAGGGCTTGCCGTTCAACCAGACGGAATTGGCGTTGCGCATGCGCCCGGTGCGCGGCGAGATCGAGCCCGGCGCGCCCACGCCCACGCTCCCGCGCCCCCCGGCCTCGGCCTCCACCGCCCCCACCAGCGCGACGATCGCTGCGATCGCTGCGTCATACCCGCCGGGATTGGGCGCGCGCCGGCGCGCCAGGAATTCCCCGTCCGGCCCGATCGCCGCCGCCTCGATCTTGGTGCCGCCGAAATCCACGCCGATCTGCAGCATTCGCCCCGCGCCTCCCTTGGCGGCGCATAAGGCCGGGCCCGATGGGGCCCCGTCAACCGCACCGGCCTCAGGCCGCGCGGATCGAGCGGACGAATTTGTCCATCTCCTCCCGCAGGGAGCCGGCCTGGCGGGAGAGATCGTCGGCGGTCTGCAGGACCGAGCCGGAGGCCATCCCCACATCCTGCGCCAGGCGCGAGAAGTCGGACACGCCTTCGCTCGATTCCCGCGTGTTCATCGCCGCACGCGAGACATTGGCGGCGATCTCGCGGGTGGCGGCGTTTTGCTGATCCACCGAGCGGGCGATGGAGGCGGTGATGGCGTTGACGTGATCGATCACGCGGCCGATCTCGCGGATGTCCTCCACCGTCGCCTTCGTGCTCGTTTGCATCTGGGCGATCTTGGAGGAGATGTCCTGGCTCGCCTGCGCGGTCTGGGTGGCGAGCAGCTTCACCTCGCTCGCGACCACCGCGAAGCCCTTGCCGGCTTCCCCCGCGCGCGCGGCCTCGATGGTGGCGTTGAGGGCGAGGAGATTGGTCTGCGCCGCGATGTTGGAGATGAGGTCGAGCACGGAGCCGATTTGGCTCGCAGCGTCCGTGAGGCCCGCGAGGCGCTGGTCCGCGAGGCGTGCCTGGGACACGGCCTGGCCGGCGATGCTCTGGGACTGGTCCACTTGGCCCCCGATCTCGGAGATCGAGGCCGAAAGCTCCTCCGCCGCCGAGGCCACCACCTGCACGCTCCCGGACGTATCGTCGGCGGCGTGGGCGATGTCGCCGGCGCGGCGCTGGGCGGTTTCGGCGAGCGCGGCCATCTGGCTCGCCGTGCCGTTCATGTGCGAGATCCGCTCCGCCACCGCGTCCACGACGCCGCGCACGCTCTTCTCGAACGTATCGGCGAACTGGGCGAGCATGGCCTTGCGCTCGCGCTCGGACTGCGCGCGCATTTCCTCCTGCTCCTCGCGCATTGAGGTGATGCGGCGCTGATTGTCGCGGAAGACGCTGAGGGAGGTGACGATCGCGCCCAGTTCGTCGGTGCGCGCCAACGCTTCGAGATCGACGGTGTCGTCCCCGCGGGCCAGACGCTCGGTGGCGCCGGCGATGTCGCGGATGGCGCGGCGGATCGTGAGCACCGTGGCGCCCGCGAACAGGCCCACCACGCAGAGCGCGATCAGAGCCCCCGCGAGCGACATGGTCGAGGCCGCGGCGGCTTCCTCCTGAGCTGCCTTGGCGTCGGCTTCGGCCTCGGCCACCACCTTGCGCACCGCCTTGTCGAGGGTGGCGTTCATCTTGGTATATTTTTCGTCGAACGGCGTGACGAAGGAGGCCGCGCTGTTGAAGTCGATCGCCAGCATGTTGCCGACGAACTCCACCGCGGTGCGATACTCGCCCAGATCCTTCGCAAGCTGATCGTAATCGGCCTTGGACTCACCCGTCGCGGTCGCCCCAATGGACTCCACGTCCGTCTTGATCGCGTCGATCTCGCTGAGCACCGCCTGCATCCGGCCGGCGATCTCGCCCACTTCGATATTAGCCGCCTGGAAGGTGAGGCAGCGATAGAGCGCGGCCTGCACGCCATTGATGCGCCGGGCCACCTCCTCCAGGTGTAGGCTGTCTTTCATGTTGGTCTGGACGATGTCTTCGATGGTTTCGGACTGGCGCGCCTGGATCATCGCGCCCGCGCCCGCGACGCCCGCCAGCAAGGCCAGCGCAAGGCCCGGGGCGACCGCGATCTTCACTGTCAAAGGCCAGTCGCCCGGTCGCAGGATCTTGTTCATGACATCGCCCATCGCGGCCGGACTCCCTGGCTTTATTGTACGCGCCGGTTCGGGTCTTGACCCGCTCGGCGCGTAAGGGACCACGATTTGCTGACCGCAAGGTAAACAGGCCAAAAGCGAGCGGGGGAACCCGCTGCGGCATAGGGAGTTCGCCAAGGATGGCCTTCTCAGATATTGCGGCGGAGCGCCCGGCCCTCCCGGCGGGGCCGCGGGCGCTTGTGCTCATCAACGAAAACGCCGGCGGGGTGGGCCCGGGCGCGCGCGCGCGGGTGGAGGAGGTGCTGCTGCGGTTGGGCGCCCCTATCGTGGCCGTTGCGGACGATGTGGCCCATCTGGGCGCGCTCGCGCGCAGCGAACCGGCCGACGTCGCCATCGTCCTCGGCGGGGACGGCACGGCGCGCGCGGCCGCTGAAATGATGGCCCGGCCGGCGGGCCCGTTGGGGATGACCCAACCGCCGCCCCTGGTTCTGCTGCCCGGGGGAACGCTGAACGTGCTGCCGCGCGCGCTCTATGGCTCCCGCCCCTGGCCCGAGGCGCTGGAGGCGGCGCTCTCGAACGGCCGGGTGGTGCGTCTGGCCGGGGGCCAGGCAAACCACCAGCACTTCTTCGTCGCGGCGTTCCTGGGCGATTCCGCCCTCTTTGCGCGCGCGCGCGAGGCGGCCCGGCGCGGCCAGCTGCTCTCGGCCCTGCGCCGCGCGCGGGTGGCTATGAAGGCCTTGATGTCGAGCCGCCGGGCGGCGCGCCCGACCGGGGGGGCGGCGGCGCGGGTGGAGGCGGTGGGCGTGCTCTGCCCCGCCTATTCCGGATCGTGCGAGGGGCGCGACCTCGAATGGGTGCACCTGAACGCCGCCACCCTGCCGAGCTTCATGCGGGTGACCGCCCGCGCCGTGCTGGGCGGCTGGCGCGAGGACAGCGCCATCGAAGTCATGCGCTGCCGCGGCGGGGAGGTGCGCCGGCGCGGCCTCATCCCCGCCATCCTGGACGGCGAGCCGACGACGTTTGAGTCCCCCGTTCGGATCGCGATGTTGCGGCGGGGCCCGCGCGTGCTGGTAGTCCGCTGATGCGCATTCTGCACCTCTCCGACATTCATTTCGGCGACGAGGACCCGGTGGCGATCGCCGCCGTGACCCGCTGGACCGCCGAACACCAGCCCGACCTGATTATCGCCTCCGGCGATCTCTCGATGGACGGGCTGGCCGCGGAGCTCGAAGGGTGCGCCGACTGGCTCGCCTCCCTGGGCCCGCCAGTGGTGGCCACGCCCGGCAATCACGACGTGCCCTATTACGAGCTGTGGGGGCGGTTCTGGCGGCCATACCGCCGGTACCGGCGCGCCGCGCGCGGCCGGCTGCTGGACGCCTGGCGCTCGCCGCTTCTGCACGTGGTGACGATCAATACCAGCCGGGGGTGGCAATTGCGGCTGAACTGGGCGCTGGGCGCCATCTCCGGCGCGCAGGTGCGGGCGGCCAGGCGCGCGCTGCGCGCGGCGCCCCCGGGCGCGCTGAAAATCGTGGTCACCCACCATCCGCTGATCTTTCCCCGCGGCGCGCCTCTCGAGGGCGCCACCCATGGCGGGGTCCGCGCGGCGCGGAAGCTCGCAGAGGCGGGCGCCGACCTTTTGCTTTGCGGACACCTGCATGTGTCTTCTGAGGAGCATGTAACGGCGGAGGGACCGGCCGTTTCGGTGTGCACCGGCACGCTGTCGCTGCGCCTGCGCGGGCGCCTCCCCGGCTTCGTCACGATCGATCAGGACGACAGCGAGCGCCTTGTGATCGCCCAATGGGATATCGAGAACGGGACCGCTCGGCAGGTTTCGGTGCGGGTGTTGCCGCGCGCGGTCCCGACCGTGCGGGCTGCGGCCTAGAGCGGTGGTCGATTTGGTTTAATAAAAACAAAAAGGAAACCCGAGAAAAAGTAAGTTATTAAGTTTATAGTCCGGAA
>JANNOI010000060.1:0-40904 GCA_031398975.1 Alphaproteobacteria bacterium
CGATGTATGTTCTCTACCATCCTTGTCAATTCGGCCATTTTTTGTTTATACTCGTTCATTTCCTGTGCTTGCGCCTTCAAAGCTGATTGCATTTCCACCAACTCACTTTCTAGTGTTTTAATTTTAGAAGCTTGAGCACCCCGCCCGAGGCCCCGCCCCCCCCGGTCTTCACCGACGTGGAGATCCGCCTGCCCGACGGCGCCAAGCCGATGGGCAAGGTCGCCGCGCGGCTGACGCTGGCCGCGATCGCGCTGTGCGTGATGCTCGCCGCCGGCGTGTGGGCCGCGCCCCGCTTTGCGGTACCGCTGTCGAGCCTCGCGCTGCCGGCGTTCGAAATGGGCATCCCGCTGGAGCCGCAGGTGCAGATAGCCTTCGTGGACCCGCTCGAGCCCGCGCCGCTGCAGGAGACGCCCGCCCCCTTCGCCCTCGCCACGCTCGAGCCCTACGCGCCCGGCCCCGTCCCCCCGACGGCGGACGGGACGCCCGATCCGGCCACGTTCGAGGCGCTGGAGCGCTGTCTCCTGGACGTCGCGCAATTCTGCAGCCCGGTGGACCCCGCCGTCCGGCGGAGCCTCGCCGCCAACGCCAAGCTCAGCGACGGCGAGAAGCTCATGCTGTCCACCCCGCTCTTCCCCGACCGCGCCAAGGTGAGCGACGGCAATCTCAGCGCCTGCCGGGGGGCCAAGGCCGCCGGTCCCCCCATCGCCGGGCGCGTATGCGCCGCGATCGCCCCCCGCGCCGCGGCTTCTCCTGCCGCCTCTCCCGCGGCTTCTCCCGCGATCAGGGAAACCACGACGGGCCTCGCGAATTGAAGCGCAGGCGCCATGGCTATCCTGTTGCGCACACGCTCCGGCGTGTTAGGACGGCCGATCATGGAGGGGCCCTCTAGGCCCCATGCGGCGCGCGCTGCGGCGCGCCCCGGTCCAGGCAGGGATTGGATTCGATGGCGAAGATCAAGGTGAGCAATCCGGTTGTCGAACTCGACGGCGACGAGATGACCCGGATCATCTGGGCGCTGATCAAGGACAAGCTCATCCATCCCTATCTCGACATCGACCTCGACTATTATGATTTGAGCGTCGAGAACCGCGACGCCACCGGCGATCAGGTCACGATCGATTCCGCCCACGCCATCGCCAAGCACGGGGTCGGGGTGAAGTGCGCCACGATCACGCCGGACGAGGCGCGCGTCGCGGAATTCGGCCTCAAGAAAATGTGGAAATCGCCCAACGGGACGATCCGCAACATCCTGGGCGGGGTGATCTTCCGCGAGCCGATCCTGTGCCGCAACGTGCCGCGCCTGGTCCCCGGCTGGACCCAGCCCATCGTCGTCGGCCGCCACGCCTTCGCCGACCAGTACCGCGCCACCGATTTCCGCTTCCCCGGCAAGGGCAAGCTGACGATCAAATTCGTGGGCGAGGACGGCGCGGTGATCGAGCACGAAGTATTCGACGCGCCCGCCGCCGGCGTCGCCATGGCGATGTACAATCTCGACGAAAGCATCCGCGAGTTCGCGCGCTCCTCGCTCATGTACGGCCTGCTGAAAGGCTGGCCGGTTTACCTCTCCACCAAGAACACGATCCTCAAGGCCTATGACGGCCGCTTCAAGGACATCTTCCAGGAAGTCTTCGACGCCGAATTCAAGGACCGGTTCGCCGAGGCCAAGATCACCTACGAGCATCGCCTGATCGACGACATGGTGGCCTCCGCCCTCAAATG
The DNA here is from genome assembly GCA_031398975.1 of Alphaproteobacteria bacterium. Classification (GTDB taxonomy): domain Bacteria; phylum Pseudomonadota; class Alphaproteobacteria; order Caulobacterales; family Aquidulcibacteraceae; genus JAKFWI01. Next base: position 1,720 of record JANNOI010000060.1, read on the forward strand.
GTCGGGCGGGTTCGTCTGGGCGTGCAAGAATTACGATGGCGACGTGCAATCGGACACCGTGGCGCAAGGCTTCGGCTCGCTCGGCCTCATGACCTCGGTGCTGCTGACCCCGGACGGGCGGACGATGGAATCGGAGGCCGCGCACGGGACCGTCACCCGCCATTACCGCCAGCACCAGCGCGGCGAGCCCACCTCCACCAATTCCGTCGCCTCGATCTTCGCCTGGACGCGCGGCCTCGCCCATCGCGGCAAGCTGGACGACAATCAGGCCCTGATCCGCTTCGCCACGACGCTCGAGCAGGTCACCGTCGCCACGGTCGAGGCCGGGCAGATGACGAAGGACCTGGCGCTTCTCGTCGGGGACACGCAATCCTGGCTGACCACGGAGGGCTTCCTCGACGCGGTGGACGCAAACCTGACTGAAGCCATGGCGGCGTGATGCGGATCGATTCCAGCGCCAACCCCGCCCCCGTCGCCGAAGCCGTCATCCGGGAGATCGAGGCGCGGGACCGGCCCGGCTGGGACACGCTCTGGCGCGGATATCTCGATTTCTACGAAGCCCATCTCAGCGAGGAGATCAGCGCGCTCACCTTCCGGCGCCTGCTGGATCCGGCCGCGCCGATGTTTGCGCTGGTGGCGGAGCAGGCGGGCGCGCTGGTGGGGCTCGCCCATTGCGTGCTGCACCCCGCCACCTGGGCGGAGGGGCCCTATTGCTATCTCGAGGATTTGTTCGTCGCGCCCGAGGCGCGGGATCTGGGCCTTGGGCGCAAGCTGATCGAGGCGGTCTACCGGCACGCCGACGCCCGCGGCGCCGCGCGCGTCTATTGGCTCACCCACGAGACCAACGGCACCGCGCGGGTGCTCTATGATTCGGTGGGCAAGCGCAGCGGCTTCATCCAGTACCGCCGCACCTAGACCGTTTCCCGAAAAGTGTTACGCGGTTTTCGGACGAGAAACGGTCTAACTTAAGTGTAGAGCGGTTTTTCTCGATTGGATTGATTCAATCCAATCGAGAACCGCTCTAAGGACTTAAGCGCAGGCGCATGATGTGCTCGTCGTCGCGCGTCTCGCCGACGGGAAACACATAACCACCCACCACGTCGAAGCCATGGCGGGCGTAGAAACGCTGGGCGCGGGCATTGGCCGAGAACACGCCGAGATAGAGGTCCTGGGCGCCGAGCGCCCGCGCGCGCACGATGGTTTGCGCCATCAGCGCGTCGCCGATCCCGCGTCCTTGGGCGCGCGCGTCGAGGTAAAACCGGTGCAGCTCCAGGACCGCGCGGCCCCCGACGTCGAAGGGCAGCTTCAAGCGGCCGAACTGGGCGTAGCCGACGAGCGCGGCGGGCCCGCCCTCCCGCGTCTCGAGCGCGAGGCGCGTGTGGAGGCCCGGGTCGGCGATCTCGCGCGCCTGGATCGCAGGGCCGTACTGGGCCGTCAGGAACGCCGCAAGGTCGTGGGGGGGATAAAGCGGGCCGAATGTGGCCTCGAACGTGGCGCGCGCGAAGGCCGCCAGGGCTTGCGCATCCTCAGGCGTCGCATCGCGGTAGGTGATCATCGGCTCGGGCCCGCGTTCAAGCCGCACGTCCGTCAGGGCGAGGGGGCGCGTTCGAGCAGGGCGCGGATCGCGGCCAGCGCCTGGGGCGCGCGCGCGCCGTCCGGACCCCCGCCCTGGGCGAGATCGGCGCGCCCGCCCCCGCCTTGCCCGCCGATCGCCGCCACCCCCGCCTTCACGAGATCGATGGCCGAGATTCGGCCCGCCAGATCCTCCGTCACCCCGACCGCGAGCGCGGCTTTGCCCTGATCCACCCCCGCATAGGCCACGACGCCGGAGCCCAAGCCCTTCTTGCCCTCGTCCACTAGCCCGCGCAGGTCCTTCGCCGGCACCCCCTCGAGCACCCGGGCGATGAGCTTGATCCCGGCGATCTCCTCCGGGCCCGCCGGCGCTGCGCCCCCGCCTTGCTCGGCCAGGGCCAGCCGCTTTTTCGCTTCCCCGAGATCCCGCTCCAGCCGCCGGCGCTCCTCCAGCAGCGCGGCGAGGCGTTCGGGCAGCTCCGGCAGGGGGGCCCTCATCTGCGCCGCCGCCATTCTGGCCGCCCCGGCCTGGGCCTTCAGGTGCGCGAGCGCAGCGGCGCCGGTCACGGCCTCGAGGCGGCGCACGCCGGCGGCCACGCCCGTTTCCGCGAGCACCGAAAACAACGCGATGTCCCCGGTGCGGCGCACATGCGTGCCCCCGCACAGCTCCACAGAATAGGGCCGCCCGCCCGCGTCGGGCCCGAGCGCGGCGCCGAGCGTCAACACCCGCACGCGGTCGCCGTACTTTTCCCCAAACAGCGCCAGAGCGCCTGCCGCGATCGCCGCCTCCGGCGCCATCTCCTCTATGCGGGCCTCGCCGTTCTGACGGATCACGGCGTTCACCTCGGCCTCGATCCGGTCGATCTCGCCCGCCGTCAGGGGCGCGTTGTGGGAGAAATCGAACCGGAAGCGGTCCTCCTCCACCAGCGAGCCCTTCTGCGTGACGTGGGGGCCCAGGATGTTGCGCAGCGCCGCGTGCAGCAGGTGGGTGGCGGAATGGTTGGCGCGCAGGCGCGCCCGGCGGGGGCCGTCAATGCGCAGGCGCGCGCCGTCCCCGCGCGCGATCGCCCCGCCCGCCAGCACGCCGCGATGGACGTGCAGCGCGCCGGCGCGCTTTTGCGTCTCCGAGACCGTGAATTCCGCCCCGCCGGCGAAAGTGATGACGCCTTGATCCCCGCCCTGGCCGCCGCTTTCGGCGTAGAAGGGGGTGGCGTCGAACAGCAATTCCGCCTCCGCGCCGGGCTCCAGACGCTCCACGGAGGCGCCGTCGACGACGATGGCGATCAGGCGGCCCTCGCCCTCCTCCTCGAGATAGCCCTGGAACCGGGTGGCGCCGGCCTTGTCCTTCAGCGCGAGCCACACATCCCCGCCGGCGCTCTCGCCCGATCCGGCCCAGCTCTCGCGGCCCTTTTCGCGCTGGCGGTCCATGGCGGCGTCAAACCCGGGCAGGTCGAGGCCGAGGCCGCGCCCGCGCAGGATGTCCTGGGTGAGATCGAGGGGGAAGCCGTAGGTGTCGTAGAGCTTGAACGCGGTCTCGCCGGGGAGCGCCGCGCCCGGCGCCAGCGCCCGCGTCTCCTCTTCCAGGAGGGCGAGGCCGCGCCCGAGCGTGCGGCGGAAGCGCTCCTCCTCCTGCTCCAGCTGGTCCCGGATCACGGGCTCGGCGCGTTTCAGCTCCGGAAACGCCGTCCCCATCTCCGCGATCAGGGTGGGCGCGAGGCGGTGCAGCAGCGGCTCGGCCGCGCCCAGCAGGTGCGCGTGGCGCATCGCGCGGCGCATGATCCGGCGCAGCACATAGCCGCGCCCCTCATTGGCGGGGGTGACGCCGTCGGCGATCAGGAAGCTCGAGGCGCGCAGATGATCGGCAATGATGCGGTGACTGGCGGCGCGCTCGGGGTCGCCCGCGCCGTCCCGGTCCCCCGTGAGGGCCTCGGAAGCCTCGATCAGGCGGCGGAACAGGTCGATCTCGTAATTGGAATGGACGCCCTGCAGCACCGCCGAGATGCGTTCGAGCCCCATGCCGGTATCGATCGAGGGCTTGGGCAGGGGGGAGCGGCGCCCGTCGGCGTGCTGCTCGAACTGCATGAACACGAGATTCCAGATCTCTATGAACCGGTCCCCGTCCTGGTCGGGCGAGCCAGGCGGGCCGCCGGGGATCGAGGGCCCATGGTCGTAGAAAATTTCCGAGCACGGTCCGCAGGGACCGGTGTCGCCCATCGACCAGAAATTGTCGTTGGTGGCGATCCTGATGATCTTGCTGGCGGGCAGGCCCGCCACTTTGCGCCACAGCGCCTCGGCCTCGTGATCCTCGCTATAGACGGTGACCAGCAATTTCCGCTTCGGCAGCGCGAATTCCTGCGTGATCAGCGCCCAGGCCTCTACGATCGCCTGCTCCTTGAAATAATCGCCGAACGAGAAATTGCCCAGCATTTCGAAGAAGGTGTGGTGGCGCGCGGTGTAGCCCACATTGTCGAGATCATTGTGCTTGCCCCCGGCGCGCACGCATTTCTGCGAGGTGGCCGCGCGCGCGAAGGGCGGCGTCTCGGCGCCGGTGAAGTAATTCTTGAACGGGACCATGCCCGCATTGGTGAAGAGGAGCGTCGGGTCGGATTGGGGCACGAGCGGACCCGAGGCGGGCGTCGCATGGCCGCGCTCCCGGAAGAAATCGAGGAAATGCGCACGAATCTCGTTGACGCTCGCCATCCGGCCCCCGGCCCCTCATCCCAGTGCGTGGCGCACGCCATGCGGTGCGCCACGCACTTCATATAAAGACGCAGGCGGCGGGGCGCAAAGCGCGCACCGTTCGGCTCTTCGTCTTCCGGCTTATTCGTCGTCGGGTTCCGGCGCGGCGTTCATCGCATCGGAGATGAGCCCGGATTTCTGGCGCACCTTGTCCTCGATCTCGAGCGCGACGGCGGGGTTTTCCTTGAGGAACCGCCGCGCCGCCTCCTTGCCCTGCCCGATCTTGGCCGCGCCATAGGCGTACCAGGCGCCCGACTTGTCGATCACCCCGGACTTGACGCCGAGTTCGATCATCTCCCCGCTCTTGGAGATGCCCTCGCCATAGATGATATCGAACTGCACCTGCTTGAACGGGGGCGCGACCTTGTTCTTGACGACCTTCACCCGCGTCTCGGAGCCGATCACCTCCTCGCGATCCTTGATCTGGCCGGTGCGGCGGATGTCGAGGCGGACCGAGGCGTAGAATTTGAGCGCATTGCCCCCGGTCGTGGTTTCCGGATTGCCGTACATCACCCCGATCTTCATCCGGATCTGGTTAATGAAGATGACGAGCGTCTTGGAGCGGTTGATCGAGCCGGTGAGCTTGCGCAGCGCTTGGCTCATGAGGCGGGCCTGAAGCCCGGGCAGGCTGTCGCCCATCTCTCCCTCGAGCTCGGCCTTCGGCGTAAGCGCCGCGACCGAATCCACCACGAGCACATCGATCGCGCCCGACCGCACCAGCGTATCGGTGATCTCGAGCGCCTGCTCGCCATTGTCTGGCTGGGAGACGAGGAGATCGTCGAGATCGACGCCGAGCTTCTGGGCGTAGATCGTGTCGAGCGCGTGCTCGGCGTCCACGAACGCGCACACGCCGCCATTCTTCTGCGCCTCGGCGATGCAGTGCAGCGCGAGCGTCGTCTTGCCCGAGCTTTCAGGCCCGTAAATCTCCACGATCCGCCCCTTGGGCAGCCCCCCGATCCCCAACGCGATATCGAGGCCGAGCGAACCGGTGGAGATCGCCTCGATCTCCACGGACGGGTTCGACGCGCCCATCCGCATCACCGAGCCCTTGCCGAACGCGCGTTCGATCTGGGTGAGGGCGGCGGTCAAAGCTTTCTGCTTGTCGCTTTCGTTCACTTCCACGAGCCTCAAGGCGCCCATTGGCCGCTCCCCTTATCCGTCGAGTCCGCCGCGCAAGCCAGCCCGCGCGCCTCTCCCTTCCATGTACACTCTTTGTTCCTGAAACACAACAGGAACACGCGGCTTCTCCCCACCCGTATCCTCACACCCCCATCATCTCCTTGACCTTGCTGGCGAGTTCGGCGGTGCGCACCGGCTTGGGCAGGAAGCTCACCTGATATTCCTCCAGCAGCGCGCCGAGGCTTTCCGGGGCGTAGCCTGACAGGAACAGCACCTTGGCGGCGCCCAGCGCCTCGATACCGGCCGCGCGCAGCATTTCGGGCCCGGTCATCAGCGGCATGGACACGTCGGAGATGATGAGATCATAGGCGCCAGGCTTGGTGCGGATGCGCTCGAGCCCTTCCTCGCCATCCTCGGCCTCCTCCACCTCGCAGCCGAATTCCGTCAGTGTACGGCGCACCGCGCGGCGCACCTCGTCCTCGTCCTCGACCAGCAGGATGCGCCCGCGTGCGGCGAGGTCCACGCTGCGCCCCTCGATGCGCTCGCGGTCCTTGCGCGCCATCTCCTCGATTTCCTCCGGGAGCGGATCATAGGCGGGCAGATAGATGCGGAACGTGGCGCCGCGCCCGGGCTCGCTGTCGAAGAAGATGTAGCCGCCGAGCTGTTTGACGATGCCGTAGCTCGTGGTGAGGCCGAGGCCCGTGCCCTTGCCCGGCTCCTTGGTGGAGAAGAAGGAGCGGAAGATCTTCGCCTGATCCTCCGGCTTGATTCCGGGGCCGGTGTCGGACACTTCGATCAGCACGTAGCGGCCGTCCGCGATCGGATGGTGGCCGAGCGCGCGGGCCTCCTCCGCGGTGACGAGATCGGAGCGCAGCGTGAGCTTCGCGCCGCCGCGCGCACGCCCGGATTCCTTCGAGAGCATGGCGTCGCGGGCATTGGTGACGAGGTTCATCAGCACGCGCTCGAGTTGGGTCTTGTCGACCTTGATGTGCGGAAGGTCGCGCGCGTGCACGGCGTTGAACACGATCGCATCCCCCACGAGGCGCCGCGCCAGTTCCTGCACCTGCACGATCAGCGCTGAGACATCGAGGATCTCGCGCTTGAAGGTTTTCTGCCGGGCGTAGGCGAGCAGCATCTCGGTGAGTTCGCGCGCGCGTAAGGAATGGGTGTTGATCTTGTGCAGATCCTCAAAGTCTGGATCGCCGACGGGGTGGCGCGTCAGCAGGTGCTCCACCGACAAAAGCACTACGGTCAGGGTGTTGTTGAAATCGTGCGCGACGCCGGAGGCGAGCGTGCCGATCTCGCGCATCTTCTCGCTTTGCGCCAGCCGCTGTTCGATCTCGCGCTGACCCGCGACGTTGACGACATAAGCGAGCCCCCGCCCATCCGCCGCGGGCGCGAAATGGACATGGGCCGCACACGGAGGATTGCCCGCGATCACGAGCTCGATCGGCTGGGCGGAGGCTTCGCGGAGCTTGGCGGCGAGCTCGCCCGGCCCTTCGCCCGCTTCGAACAGGTCCGCGAACGCCGCGCCCGGCGCGGCGCGGCCCTGGCTCATCTCCATCAAAGCGGGGTTCACGTCGAGGATGGCCGCGAGCGCGGGATCGCTTGAATCGAGCACCGCCGCGCCGAACGGGGCGTTCTCGAAGAAGCCCTCGATGGCGTGGGCGGGAGCGGGCGCGGGCGCGCTTTCGGGGCGGGCTTCGGCGGGGGCGTCGAACAGCACGAAGCTGCGCGAGGCGCCGTCGGGATCGGCGGCGGGCCAGGTGGAGAGGAGGCGGGCTTTGGTCTCCATCCCGTCGCGGGCGCGCAGCGTGATGGGCGAGGCGATAGGCGCAAAGCCGCGCCGGTCGCGCCGCAGGAGGCGGGTCAGATCGTCCTTGACGATATCCTTGAGCCGGAGCCCGGCCGCCTCTTCGCCGACCCCCAGCACCGCCCGCAGGGCCTGGTTCATATAGGCGATCGCGCCGTCGGGCTTGACGGAAAAGAAGCCCAAGGGGGCTTCGTCGATGAACAGCCGGCGGGGATCGGCGACGGTTGGATCGCTGGCCGGGGCCGGCCCCAGCGCGCGCAGGCGCCACAGCGTGCGCCCCCCCGGCATCGGCGCGACGCAGGCCTCGTAGCGGACAAGCCCGCCGGCGCGATCGAGGGCGGCGGCCGGCAATTCCTCCCGGCGCGCCTGGCCGCGACGGGCGGCGTTGGCGAGGCGGTACATCGGCGCGGACACAACCGGATCGGCGCCGAACAGCCGGTCCATCGCCGGCGGGCGGGCGCTTTGGCCGAGCGCGCCGGCGGCCTGGGCGGCCTCGAGATAGGCGGCGTTGGCCGCGATCGGCGCCGAGCCGTGCTCGGCCACGAAGGCGGGCTCCTCCAGGGCTTCGAGCATCTGGAACTCCGCGCGCCCGATGGCCATCGAGGCGGCCTCCGCCGCGCCGCGCGCAGGAAACAGACCGACATAGCGCCCAAGACCGGTGAGCCACATGAGGAACACCACGCCCGCGGCCGCCACCCCGATCAGCAGCACCGCGCCGACCGGCCCCACGAGCGACGGGCCCGCCGCCACCGCGACCCCGGCCCCGCCCGCGCCCATCGCCATCGCCACCCAGAAGGCCGCGCGCGGATAGTCGAAACGCCCGGTCCGGAACGCAAGGGGAGAGGCCCCCGGCGGCGCGGCGGGGGCGGCCGTGTCGTCTACAATGTCGGTCATCGAGCGGCCCCTTGAGTGACGTACGCTAGTTTGGCTGATTCGGGCGCGCGCGCGGACGCTTTCGGCGCCGCTCCGCCAAGCGCAGCACATAGCCGATAACCTTCGCCACCGCCTCGAAATGGACGCGCGGGATCGGCTGGTCGAGTTCGGCCGAGGCGTAGAGCGCGCGCGCGAGCGGGGGGTCCTCCACGATGGGCACGTCGGCGGCGGCCGCGACTTCGCGGATGATCAGCGCCACCTCGTCCACGCCCTTGGCCAGGCACATCGGCGCGTCCGTCTCCCCCCGCTCATAGCGCAGCGCCACCGCATAATGGGTCGGGTTGGTGATGATGAGGGTGGCGTTGGGCACCTGGGCGATCATGCGCCGGCGCGAACGCTCCATACGCACTTGGCGGAGCTTGGCCTTGACGGCGGGATCGCCCTCGCTCTCGCGGTGCTCGTCCTTCAATTCCTGCTTGGACATGCGCAGCCGCTCCATATAGGCGCGCCGGGTCAGGAAATAATCGACGCCGGCCAGCACACCGAACGCCGCAAGCATGGCCATGAACAGCGCGGCGAGCTTTTCCTGGACGAACGGCCAGAAGGCCGCGATGTCGCGCAGCGGCGCGCTCTCCCAGGCCGCGTCATGGGGCCACAGCGCCACCGTCATCGCCGCGCCGACCACGACGAATTTCAACAGACCCTTGCCCAGATTGGCGAAGGCCGGCGCGCCGAACGTGCGCTTGACGCCCTCCGCGAGGTTCAGCTTGTCGAGCGTGGGGGCGAGCTTTTCGGGGGCCCAGACCGGCGCGTCCTGGACGAAGCGCGCCACCAGGCCCGCCGCCAGGAGCGCCAGCGCCGCCAGCCCCAGCGCCGCGCCCACTTTCAGCCCGATCTCCTGGCCGAGCGCCATCAGGCCCGGCCCGTCCGAGGCCAAAGCATGGGGCTGTTCCAGGAACACGATCAGGAGGCGGCCCAGCGCGTCCGCGGTCGCGGGGCCCATGGCGGCGGCCAGCAGCGCGCCGGTGGCCAGCATCAGCCAGGCGCCGGCCTCGGGGGAATAGATGATGTCGCCGCGCTTGTGGGCGTCCTCCAGGCGCTTGGCGGTGGGCTCCTCGGTCTTGTCATCCTTGTCTCCCGCTTCGCCCTGCTCGGCCATGATCGCGCGCCCTCCCGGCTATTGCAGCGTGGCGGCGTAGCGATCGAGGCGATCGAGCCAGACGAGCATGCCCCCAGACAGCCCCATCGCGAACAAGATGAACCCGCCCAGCACGTTCAGCGGCATTGTGACGAAGAACACCTGGATCTGGGGGATCAGACGCGACAGGATCCCCAGGCCCACCCGGTACACGAGGCCCGCCAGCAGCAGGGGCGCGGCGATCTGCAGGCCGATCCGGAACGCGTCCCCCATCGCCTTGACGCCGAGCGCTGCGGCGTCCGCGAGGCTCGGGAACGCGCCGGGGCGGAACGCCTCGTAGCTCGCCACGACTGCGCCCAGCATGGCGTGGTGGAGATTGGTGGCGAAGATGAGCGCCGCCCCCATCAGATTGAGGAAGATGCCGAAGACGAGGCCCGCCTGGCCTTGCGTCGGATCGGTGGTCTGGGCGAAGGAGAGCCCCGTCTCGAGGCCCACGATCTGGCCGGCGGTGGCCAGGCCCGACATCAGCATCCGCCCTACCGCCCCGAGCATCACCCCGATCAGCGTCTCGCCCGCCACCAGCGAGGCTGCGGCTCCAAGGTCGGACGGCGCGGACGGCAGCCGCTCCCCCACGACCGGGGCCAGCAGCAGCGCCAGCACCAGCGCGAAGGCGAGCCGGATGCGCGCGGGAATGATCGCCTCGCCGAAGCCCGGCATCAGCATCATGAGCGCGCCCACCCGCGCGAACAGCAGGCCGGCGGCGAAGGTGTCGATCCCCCAGAAGGTCATGGGACCCGCTTTAGCGGGAGTCGCGGTCAATAGGCGGCCACTCTTGTGAAGATGTCTTGGGTAAAGCGCCCCAAAAGCCCGCCCATGATCGGCATGAAGAGCAGCAGCGCTATGAAAATAGATAGGATTTTCGGAACGAAGACAAGCGTCTGCTCCTGGATCTGAGTCAGCGTCTGCAGCAGCGAGACCGCAAAACCGACGACCAGCCCCACCAGCATGACCGGCGCGGCGATGATCACGGTGAGCCAGATGGCCTCGCGGCCGATATCGAGCACTTCGGCCCCGTTCATCTCCCAATCCCCCTCATGCGTGGCTGCGTAGGGCGCGACTGGACGGGGAAATGCTTTCCGGGCCGTTAACCATGCGCGGGGGGCCATGCGCGCCGCGCCGGATCGGGGCTCCCCCAACTCGGCCCGCATTGCGTAGCGCTTTCCTTAACCGCGTCGGGAAAGTCTTAATTAAGACCCTCGCGTTAAGAAATTCCGGCGACCGATCGCGCTCCGGTTTCCTTTAAGGGCGCGCCAGCGCAGGGATGGCGTATCGTGGGGCTCTCGCTCGCAATTCCGGAATTCGCCATGGCCAAGACCGTGCTGATCGTGGAGGACAACGAGCTCAACATGAAGCTCTTCAACGATCTGCTGGTCGCGTTCGGCTATCAGACGGTGAAAACCCGCGACGGGCGCCGCGCCGTCGATCTGGCGCGCGAGCACCGCCCCGACCTCATCATCATGGACATCCAGCTGCCCGAGATTTCGGGGCTTGAGGTCACCCGCCAGCTCAAGGGCGACGCCGCGCTCGCCGGCATTCCCATCGTCGCCGTCACCGCCTTCGCCATGCGCGGCGACGAACGGCGCATCCGCGAGGGGGGCTGCGAGGCTTATCTTTCCAAGCCCATCTCCGTGGCCTCGTTCCTGGAGACGGTGCGCGGCTTCATCGGTTAGCGGCGGGCACGGCCATGAGCGCGAAGGTCCTTGTCGTCGATGATATCGAGGCCAATCGCCGCGTGCTCGAGGCGCGGCTGGCGGCGGAATATTACCAGGTGCTCAACGCCGGCAACGGCGAGGAGGCGCTGGCGCGCGCCGACGCCGAACAGCCCGACATCGTGCTGCTGGACGTGATGATGCCGGGCCTCGACGGCTACGAAGTGTGCCGCCGGCTGAAGCGCAACGAGGCCACCCGCCACATCCCCATCCTCATGGTCACCGCGCTCGACGCGCGCGAGAGCCGGCTCAAGGCGCTGGATGCGGGCGCCGACGATTATCTCCTGAAGCCGCTGGACGAGACCCAGCTGATGGCGCGCCTGCGCAACCTCGCGCGGCTGAAGCCGATCGTGGACGAATTGCGCCTGCGCGAAGCCAGCGGGCGCCGCATCGGTCTGATCGTGGCGGACACGCAAAACGATTCGGGCGAGGGCGCGCGCATCCTGCTGATCGACGACGATCCCCGCCAGATGCGCCGCCTGGAGGCCGCCCTATCCGACGCCAACACCGTGGTGCGCCTGGGCGAGGGGGACGGCGGCAGGGTCCAGCGCCCGGACCTGGTCGTGGCCGCGCTCACCGCGAAAAGCTTCGACGGGTTGAAAGTGATCGCCCAGGTCCGCGCCGCGGAGGCCACCCGCCGGCTGGCCGTGCTGGCGATTGCCGAACCCGACGATAAAGCCCGCGCGGTCAAGGCGCTGGACCTCGGCGCGGACGATGTGATGTGGCGCCCGCTCGATACCGACGAGCTCTCCGCCCGGGCGCGGACGCTGGTCAAGCGAAAGCGCTACATCGATTCCATGAGCGCGGCCCTCGATCGCGGCCTCGAGGCCGCGGTGATCGACCCCCTCACCGGGCTGCACAACCGCCGCTATCTCACGGGCAAGCTCGACCCCCTGCTCCAGCGCCGCCACCAGAACGGGTCCGGGGCGATGTCCCTGCTGCTGATCGACATCGACCATTTCAAGGCCGTAAACGACCGCTACGGCCACGACGGAGGCGATTGCGTGCTGCGCGAGTTCGGGGAACGGATCGCGACCACGGTGCGCCCGCTCGACCTCGTGTGCCGGTACGGGGGGGAGGAATTCGTGGTGGTGATGCCGGGCACGCCCGGCGATCTCGCCGCGATCGCGGCCGAGCGCCTGCGCCGGCGGATCGCGGCGCGCCCCTTTCCGGTCGCGACCGGGCCGGACGCAGAGGCGATCGCGGCCACGGCCAGCATCGGGGTGGCGGCCGTCCGCGACGGCGACACCGCCGAAACCCTCATGAAGCGCGCGGACGCGGCGCTTTACCGGGCCAAGCTCGAAGGGCGCAACCGGGTGGCGGCGGAAGCGGGCTAGCGGGCCTGCGCCCGTTTCGCCGCCCTACCCCGCCCGCTGGGGCGACGGCCCTGCGCCTGCACGGTGTTTCCGGCCTCCCCTCAGGGGCGAATCGCCACAGTTTCGCCGCGCGAGGATTGCGTCCTCGCGTTGACGCCGCCCCCACCGGCCTGACACAAAGCGGCGCCATGCTGGAATGCTTCGAAGTTTTCACGTCCCGCCACCCAAACCCGGCGGCCTGACCTCCGGCCGCCGCCGGCTTTTTCGGGGGAAACACCTGAATGCGTCGCCTTTTCCTGTTCGTCACGGTCGCGGCGCCGGCCGTGCTCACCGGCCACGCCCTGGCCGACACCACGATCACGAACGACCGCAACACCCCGATCGCCACCGCCACCATCTCCAATGGCGGGCCGGACAACATCATCATCGACGATGACGGCTCCATCGAGCCGACCTCGCCCGGGGCCGCCGTCACGATCAACTCGAACAATACCGTCTCCAATGACGGCGCGATCGGCTTCGAGGACGTGAACGACGCCACCGGCGTGCTGATCAATGGCGGCAATACCGGCAGTTTCGAGAACACCGGCACGATCGCGGTCGTCGAGGACGTCGATATCGAGGATGACGACGATGACGGGGACAATGACGGGCGCCGCGCGCAGGGGTCCAACCGCTTTGGCGTCCGCGTCACCGGCTCCTCGCCCTTCATCGGCGACATCACCCAGAACGAGGACGGCTCCATCTCGGTGGAGGGCAACAATTCCGCCGGCATCCTGGTGGAGTCCGGCGGGCTCACCGGGAACATCTCGATCGAAGGCTCGGTCGGGATTGCGGGGGACAATTCCTACGGCGTGCGCACGCAAGGCGCGGTGAGCGGGAACGTCTATCTGAACACCAGCGTCTCGGCCTCGGGTGAGAATTCCACCGCCGTCTCGATCGAGAGTTCGGTGGGGGGGCGCCTGCAAATGGCCGGCTCGATGACCAGCACCGGCTATCGCTTCACCTCCCGCCCCAATGATGACGAAGACATCGCCGAGCTCGACGCGGACGATCTCTACCAGTCGAACTCCTCGGTCCGCATCACCGGCAGCGTCGCCGGGGGCGTGATCTTCGACGCCCGCCCCACCGACGAGGACGACGACATCGACGACGAGGACGGCGACGGCATCGACGATGACGACGACGAGGACCTCGACAATGACGGCATCGAAGACGAGGACGAGGGCACGAGCTCCATCGTCACCTATGGCGGCGCCCCCGCCGTTCAGATCGGCTCCGCCTCCGGCGCGGCGATCACGTTCGGCGAAGTCGGTACGCTCGGGATCAACACGTATAATTACGGCCTTGTAAACAAGGGCACGATCTTCGGTTCGGGCGTCTATGACGACGTCGACGGCGTGGGCATGCGGATCGAGAACACCACCATTACCGGGGGCTTCTATAACGAAGGCACGATCCAATCCTCGGCCTATAAGAGCCAGTCCACCGCGATCGCGCTAGGGGCGGGCGCGAACATCTCCCGGATCGACAATGACGGCACGATCCTGGGCCGCGCCATCTCGGAATCCTCCGGCGACACCGCCATCGCCATCGATCTCGAGGCCGGCGCGAATGTGGGCGAGATCAATAATACCGAAACCATCGCCGCAACCGTGGACGGGGAGCGCGCGAACGCGGTGGTGATCCGCGACAATTCGGATTCGCTGCGCCTGATCACCAATGCCGGCCAGATCTACGCCCAGCACAACCCGAACGACGACGACGACGACGACGCGAGCCTCGTCGATAATGACGACGCCAATTTCGACGAAGACGACGAAGAGATCACCGGCTCGGAAATCGCGATCGACCTGTCCAGCCAGACGATCGGCTCGACCGTACGCCAGACCGCCGCGGCCGCCGACGAGACCGACAGCGCGATCCAGGGCGACATTCTGTTCGGCTCGGGCGGGGACACGCTGCAGGCCTATGCCGGCACGATAACGGGCGACATTTCGTTCGGGGCCGGCGCGGATACGCTGGAAATTGCGGGGGGCGCGCTGGTCGAATCCCTCCTCAGCGATTCCGACAATAACCTGGCGCTGGTGCTCGGAACCGGCGAACTCGACCTGCTCAACCTGTCGGCGCTGAGCGTTTCGTCCCTGACGATGACCTCCGGCTCGATCCTCACCCTTCACATCGACCCCGCCAACGCGGCGAACGGTTCGGGCCGCATCGACGCCTCGGGCGCGGCCACCTTCTCCAGCGGCTCCCAGCTTTCGATCCGCTTGGAGACGGCGATCGCCACAAGCCAGACGTTCCGGGTGGTCAACGCCGCGTCCGTGAGCGGGGGCGGCGACGTTTCACTCGTGAACGGGCCGTTCCTCTACAACGCCGTGGCCGTCTCCAGCGCCAATACGCTCGACGTCACGCTGACCCGCAAGACGGCGGCGGAACTCGGGATGAACCGCAACCAGGGCGCGGCCTATGAATCGGTGTTCGCCGCGATTTCGGCGGACACCGCGCTCGATACGCCCTTCCTGAGCCTCTCCAGCCGGGACGCCTTTTATAACGCCTATGACCAGTTCCTGCCCAACGCGACGGGCGCGGAAGTGGACCTCGCGGAGGCGCGCGCCCAATCGGTGTCGCAATTCATCTTCGAGCGCTTCACCGACGTCGATCGCAAGCGGCGCGGCGTCTACACCTGGGGCCAGGAATTCGGCTACCGCATCGACCGCGAGCGCACGGGGGAGGGCCAGGGCTTCGACGCCTTCGCGCTCGGCTTCGCCTTGGGGATGGATGCGCCGGTGGGCGACAAGGGCGTCGGCGGGGTAGGCATATCCTGGACGTCCGGCGACATCGAAGAAAAGACCGGGACCGACGATCCGAGCGTGATGAACACGCTCGAGGCGTTCACCCATGTGGCCTATCCGATGGGCCCGCTGCTCGTGGGCGGCCGCGTCGGGGTGGCCTATGATCGGTATTCCCACACCCGCCGGATCGAGTTCACCTCCGACACCACCGACGAGGAGGTCTCGCGCGCGGCGGATGCGGAGTGGAACGGCGCGCACGCGTCCGCGGCGCTGCGGGCGGCGCTGCCCACCAAGCTGGGGCCCTTTGCGCTGCGGCCGGAGGCGGGCGTCGACGTGCTGGCCCTGTGGCAGGACGGGTACGAGGAAAGCGGCGGCGGGACGGGCGTCGATCTCGCGGTGGAAAGCCGCAACGCGGTGCGCGCCTCCACCTCCGCGTTGGTGGCCATCGGCGTGCCGTTCAAGACCGCGGAATCGATCGTCACCCCCGAGATCCGCATCGGCGCGCGCTACCGGCTGATCGACGAGGCGTTCGAGACCGAGGCGCGCTTCCTTTCGGGAGGGGAAAGCTTCCTGCTCGAGAGCGATCTCCTGGAGGACAAGCTCGCCGGCACGATCGGGCTGTCGCTGACCGCGGCCGGCGAACTCGGCACCCTGCGGCTGGAGGCCAACGCCGAGGGACAGGACGGGGACGTGCGCACCTCCGCGCGCGCCGTGCTCCGCCTGACGTTCTAAGCTGGCGTTCCGAAGGAGCTCTGAGCGGGCGTTCTGAAGAAGGGCTGCGCCGCACGAAGCACGGCGCAGCCGCCGCCTCACCCGTAGAAGCGTTCCTCGACGATGCGGCCGCCGGCCACCGTGTAGAGCCCGACTTCTTCGGCCTGCACCCGCACGCCATCGGCCTTACGGGTGAAATCGACCGAAAAGATCAGCGCGAACTTGTCGTCGTTCAGGAACGGGCCTTTCGTGTCGATGCGGTGCATCTCGAAGTTCTCGAGCCACCACACGCCCTTGCCGTGCACGGCCTCGCGCCCGCGCACTTCTTTCATCGGGCCATCCTTATCCTCGATAGAGACGACATCATCCGACCACAGCGCCTCCGCGGCGGGATAATCGCCGGCCTTCAGCGCGTTCGTGAATTTCTGGGCGACCTCGCTCACGCTCATGTCCATCTCCTGGGTTCGAGCGGCGAGCAGCAAAGCGTAGCCCGGGCCGGCGTCAAGGGGCGGGGGCAGGTTTCAGGTGTGCGTCGAGGAAGGCCAGGAAGAAGTCCCAATCCTCCTTGGTCACGCCATGCCGGCCGGGCCGCTCAAAACGGGTGAGCGCGGCGGTTAGATCGGGCGCGCCCACGCCTTGCCAGGTCCGCGCGCCGAACAGGGCATAGACCGGCGCCGCCCCCCGCACCGCCCGCACGCCCCCGCCCGGATCGGACCATGTGTCCTGTGCGCCGGCCCCGATCAGAACCGGGCGCGGCGCGTTGAGGGCCACAAGCAGGTGCTGATCGACGGGAAGCGTCGCGTCGGGGCCGGCCGCGGCGGCGAAGGCGGGCGCGAACCAGTGCGGGTAGCTTTCGGTGATCTGGGCCACGGTTTCGCCCACGGCGCTGCGTGTCAGCGGGGCCCCGCCGCGGCCGGACTGGTGGGCGATGATGGCGGCGAACCGGGGATCGAGCGCGCCGGCCAGCAGGGCCGCCTTGCCGTGACGGGAATGGCCCCAGATCGCGATGCGGGCCGCGTCGAGGCGGGCATCGTCGCCCAGCACGTCATAGACCCGCGAATAGAGCTGCGCCCAGGCCGCGATCGCCCCGCCCCGCGCCTGCGGCGGGCCGCCGGGATCGAGGCGCGCCAGCGTGGCGAGGCCCAATTCCTTCTCATCGGCCACGACGTCGCCCGGATAGAACAGCGCCAGCGCATAGCCGCGCGCGATCGCTTCGCCCACCGGCGGGCCGTTGGTGTAGCGGCCCAGCGCGGCCGAGACGAGCGGGTCGATCCAGCCTTGGGTGCACGGCCAGATCACTGGCGTCAGCGGCTCCGCCACCGCCTTCGGCCGCCCCGGCAGCGCCGCGCGCAAGCCGCAGAACACCTGCATGACAATCACCGGGACAGGCGCTTGCGCCGCGCGCGGGGTGATGAGCACCAGATTGAGCGGCGCCGGCGCGCCCGGCGTGTCCACCGCGAGCGCCCATTGCTCCACGCGGATCTCCGCGCCCAGCGCAGGAACCGCCACCTCCTCGCGCGCCACCACCCGCGCCGGCCCCAGCGCGGGCGCCCGCCCGTACACGCTCTGCGCAAACGCCTTCCGCAGCAGGGGCGCGCGCCGGCGGGTCCAGCTTTCGGCGTCGCCGATCGGGGGGTCCCCCGCGAAAGCGGCCAGCGCGTCGGGCGCGGCGGCGGGCCCGTCGGCGTCGACCGCGGCGCCCCCGCAGGCCTGGGTGAAGCTCATCACCGCCAAAAGCGCCAAGCCCTTCAGCCCATCCGCGCGACCGGGCGGGCGGCGCATCGTTCCTCTAGCAGCCATGCGTCACGCGGAGCCTTTCGGAGCGAGGAGAGCATTGTCGGCGCCGAGGCGCGGGCTCGGATCGGGATGGACCATGCGGCGCCCGTCGATCACGATCGGGCACGCCACCCCGGGCAGGGCGTCCGCGCCCAGGGAGAGCTGCAGGCCGCGCGCCTGCACCTGGGGATCGGCGAATACCTGCGCCACGCTATTGATCGGTCCCGCCGGCACGCCGAGCGCGGCCAGCCGCTCCAAAAGCCCCGCCCGCGGCCGCGCGCCGATCGCCTGACCCAGCGCCTGGGTGAGCGCGTCGCGATGGGCCACCCGGGCGGGATTGGTCAGAAAGCGGGGATCGGTGATCAGTCCCGGCAGGCCCAGCTCCACGCAGAGCTTCGCGAACTGCCCGTCATTGCCCACCGCCACGATCAGCCCGCCATCGGCGGCCTCGAAGGTCTGATAGGGGGCGATGTTGGGGTGGGCGGCGCCCATCCGCGTCGGGCTCAAGCCGGAGGCGAGATAATTCATCGCCTGATTGGCCAGCATCGCGACCTGGGCGTCGAGCAGGGCGATATCGATATGGGCGCCGCGCCCCGTGCGTTCGCGCCGCAGCAGGGCGGCCTGGATGGCGCAGGCGCCATAGAGCCCGGTGAACAGATCGGCGGCGGCGACGCCGACCTTCTGCGCCGGTCCCTGGGCCTCGCCGGTGATGTCCATCAGCCCGCCCATGCCCTGGATGATGAAATCATAGCCCGCGCGCGTCGCATAAGGCCCCGTCTGTCCGAAGCCGGTGATGGAGCAATAGATGAGCCGGGGCGCGGCGGCGCATAGGGCCTGCGCGTCCAGCCCGTATTTGGCCAAGCCGCCGACCTTGAAATTCTCGATCAGCACGTCGCTGGTCTGGGCCAGCGCGCGCACCTGGGCCTGGCCCTCGGGGGTATCCAGATCGATCGTCACCGAGCGTTTGCCGCGGTTGCAGGCGTGGAAATAGGCCGCGCCCAGATCTTCGCCCTCCGCGCCGTGCAGGAAGGGCGGGCCCCAGGCGCGCGTATCGTCGCCCGCGCCGGGCCGCTCCACCTTGATCACCTCCGCGCCCAGATCAGCCAAGAGCTGGCCCGCCCAGGGACCGGCGAGGATCCGCGCCAGCTCCAGCACCCGCACGCCCGCCAAAGGCCGTTCCAGAGACCTTTCCAAAGGCCGTTCCGTCAAAACTCCGGCCCCCGGCTCAGCCATTTTCCGCCGCCAGCCATTCCATGGCGTCACGGGGCAGCAGGAAATGCGCGGTGCGCACCTCCGCCGCCCCGATCGCGGCGTAGAACACGCCGGCCACCCCGTCGTCGAGCCCGGTAATGATGTGGATGCGCTGGCACCCCTGCTCGCGCGCCCGCCCTGCGAGGAACGAGATCATCGCCCGCGCCAGCCCGCTGCGGCGGCGCTCGGGGCGCACATAAAGCTCGGCCAGGATCAGGATCGGGCCCGCGGCGCGGGGATCATAGCCGCGATACGCCAAGGCGTGGCCCACGAGGGCGCCTGCCTCTTCGCACACGATCGCATCAAAAAGCGGAGCTGCGCCAAAGCCATAGGCGCGAATATGGTCCGCATCGGGCGCGGCTCCGGCGCGGCCCTCCTCGGCGGCGGCGGCCGCGCACAAGCGTGCGAGCGAGTCGGCGTCGCGCGCCACGGCGCGGCGGACGCGGATTGCGGGCCTCGAATAAGCGGTCGCCATGGCGTGTTTTCTCCTCCACCTTTGGCGTCAGGGCGGGGGATCGTCCTCTGGGCCGGGAAGCAGGGGGCCGTCACGGAGATCGACGTCCCGCCCGCGCGAGGCGGTGCGGTTGATGATCGCCGCGCCTATCCAGATCAGGGCCCCGATCGCCAGGAAACCCAGCAAGACGCCGGTCCAAAACATCGCCGGTCCCTCCGACGTCTCTCCCCGTCTGCGCGTTCTTGGTCTACATAAAAACTGTGCGCCGGCGCGGGGCTTGAGGCAAGCCGCGCCGGCGAGAGCAAGGACACGGGAATATGAGCGCGCCGCAAAAGATGAGCTCTGCGTCTTCGGCTTTGATCGAGCGGCTGGCGGCCCGCCTCGGCCCCAAGGGCTGGTCCACCGACCCTGCGCGCCTGGCCGGGCATTTGAGCGAATGGCGTGGGCGCTATGTGGGAACGACGCCCTTCCTGGCGCTCCCCGCCACGGTCGAGGAGGCGAGCGCGGTGGTGGCGCTTTGCGCTGAAGCGGGCGCGGCCATCACCACCCAGGGCGGCAATACGGGCCTGGTGGGCGGGCAGATACCGGCGGGGGAGATTCTTGTGTCGCTGACGCGCATGAACGCCATCCGCAAGATCTCGCTGGAGGACGACGCGATGATCGCCGAGGCCGGCGTGATCCTCAAAACCGCCCAGGAGGCCGCCGCCGGCGCCGACCGGGTGTTCCCGCTGAGCCTCGCCTCGGAAGGGTCGGCTACGATCGGGGGGCTTGTGTCGACCAATGCGGGGGGCGTGCACGTGCTGCGCTACGGCATGATGCGCGATCTGGTGCTGGGGCTCGAAGTGGTGCTGGCGGACGGGCGCGTCCTGCCCGCGCTGCAGACGCTGCGCAAGGACAATACCGGCTACGACCTGAAACAGTTGTTCATCGGCGCGGAGGGCACGCTCGGCCTCGTCACCGCCGCCGCGCTGAAGCTCTTCCCCCGCCCGCGCGAGCACGTGACGGCCATGGCCGCGCTCGAAAGCCCCGCCCACGCGCTCGCCCTTCTCCAGCATCTGAAAAGCGCCACAGGCGCGCTGGCGGCCTTCGAGATCATGAACCGGATCTGCATCGACCTCGCGGTCGAAAACACCCAGAACGCCCGCGACCCCTTTCAGGACGCCCGCCATCCTTGGCTCGCCCTGATCGAGTTCGAAAGCGTGCGCGAGGCGGGCCTGCACGCCGGCGCGGAGGAGGCCTTGATGGGCGCGCTCGAGCTTGGCCTCGCGCGGGACGTGCTGGTGGCCCAGACGCACGCCCAGGCGCAAAGCTTCTGGATGCTGCGCGAGGAACTCCCCGCCGGCCACCGCAATAGCGGCGCGCAGGCCAATCACGACACGTGCGTGCCGGTCTCGGCCGTGCCCGAATTTCTGGACGCGGTCGCGGCGGAGGTGGGGGCGCTCTCGCCGGGCGCGCGCATCTGCTCCTTCGGCCATGCGGGGGACGGCAACATCCATGTCAGCGTGCTGCGCCCGACCGACGCCGCCGACGCGACCTTCGCCCCCCTTGTCCCGGCGATCATCGAGCGGGTGCAGGATGCGGCCGCGCGCCTGGGCGGGTCGATCTCGGCCGAGCACGGCATCGGCGTGAGCCGGCGCGGGGAACTGCCGCGCTACAAATCCGCCGTCGCGCTCGATGTGATGGCCGCGCTGAAGGCCGCCCTCGATCCGCACCGGATCCTGAACCCCCGCGCCTTGATCTAGCGCCCGGCCGATGCTGATCCTGCTTTCGCCCGCGAAAAATCTGGACTGGACGGCCCCGCCCGCCGGCCTGCCCCGCACCCAGCCCCGGATGGCGCCCGACACCAAACTCCTGGCCGCCGCCGCCAAACGGCTGAAACCCGGCGACGTGCAGCGCCTGATGGACCTGTCCGACAAGCTCGCCGCGCTCAACCACGCCCGCTTCCAGGCCTTCGACCCCGAGGCCCCGTCCGAGGCCGGTAAACAGGCCGCGCTCGCCTTCAACGGGGACGTCTATCAGGGCCTGCAGGCCAAGACGCTCAGCCGCGCCGATTGGGACTGGGCGCAGGCGCATCTGCGCATCCTCTCGGGGCTTTACGGCCTTCTGCGCCCGCTCGATTCCATCCAGCCCTACCGGCTGGAGATGGGCGTCAAGCTGAAGACGCGCCGCGGGGCCGATCTCTATGAATTCTGGGGGAGCCGGCTGGCCAAGGCGCTCGACGCCGAAGCCGCCCCGGCGATCGTCAATCTGGCCTCGGACGAGTATTTCTCCGCCGTCGATCGCGGCGCGCTGGAGACCCCGGTGGTGAGCCCCACCTTCGTGGAGGT
Organism: Alphaproteobacteria bacterium; assembly: GCA_031398975.1. Lineage (GTDB taxonomy): Bacteria > Pseudomonadota > Alphaproteobacteria > Caulobacterales > Aquidulcibacteraceae > JAKFWI01. Next base: position 23,373 of record JANNOI010000060.1, read on the forward strand.
GAAGGACGGCAAAGCCCGCCCGATCTTCCTCTATGTCAAGCGCGCGCGCGGGCTGATGGCGCGTTACGCGATCGAGCGCCGGATCGAGGACCCCGAGGCGCTGAAGGCCTTTTCCGTGGGCGGGTACCGGTTCGATGCGGCCGCGAGCGACGCCGCGCGCTGGGTGTTCGCCCGCCCCCAACCCCCGCCCCTGAAAGCAGCCGGGAAAAGCCGGGGCGGGTGACCGCGTCGTCCTCCGTCAGTGAAAGTTGCGGCCCTTGGGCATCACCGATTGGGCGCGCAGATCGTGGCGGACATTGCGGGGATGGCGGGCGTCGTGGCCCGGGCGGCGCACCTCGTCCCCGGGGGCCGCCACCTCCCGCAGGGAGCCTTGATCGGAGAGCACGGCCAAGAGCGGGCTGAAATCATGGATCTGCTCGGCGATCACGTGGATCACCCCGCTCTCGCTTTGGACCCGCCCGTCCACCGCGCACAGGCGCGCGCCCAGCACCTCCGGGCGGAATTGCTCGTAGACTTTCGGCCAGACGATGACGTTGGCCACGCCGGTTTCGTCTTCGAGGGTCATGAAGATCACGCCCGCCGCCGTGCCCGGGCGCTGGCGCACCAGCACCAGGCCCGCCACCCGCACCCGCGCGCCACTGGCTATATTCGGGAGCCGGCCGGCCTCCGCCGCCCCGTGGCGGGTCAATTCAGGCCGCAGCAGCGCCCCGGGATGGGCCCGCAGGGAAAGCCCCCAGGTGCGGTAATCCTCCACCACCTGCTCCCCGATCAGCATCGGGGGCAGGGCGAAATCCGGTTCCCGCGAAACGGCGCCCGCGTGCGCCAGGAGCGGCGCGTCCTCCTGCCCGCCCACCCGGTTGAGCGCGCGCGCGGCCCACAGCGCGGAGCGCCGGTCGAGGCCTAGGCTCGCGAACGCGTCCGCTCCCGCGAGCCGCTCGATCGTGGCCGCTGAGACGCCCCCGCGCAGCCACAGGTCCCGCACCGAATCATAGCCCGCCCCGCGCCGCGCCACGAGGCGGGCCATCTCGTCCTCGCGCAGGCCCTGCACTTGCCGCAAGCCCAGGCGCAGGGCGTGGGTGGCGCCGATGACGCCCGCCATCTCGGCGTGGCGGGGATGGAGCGCGCCGGCGCCCGGTGCGGCGGGCTCGAGGCTTGAATCCCAGAAGGAGGCGTTCACGTCCACCGGGCGCGCCTCCACGCCGTGCTCGCCTGCGTCGCGCACGATCTGGGCGGGGGCGTAAAAGCCCATCGGCTGGGAATTGAGGAGGGCGGCGGCGAACACGTCCGGATAGAAGCATTTCACCCAGGACGAGGCGTAGACCAGCAGCGCAAAGCTCGCGGCGTGGCTTTCGGGAAAGCCGTACTCGCCGAAACCCTCGATCTGGGCGAAGCATTGCGCGGCGAAGGCAGGCTGGTAGCCGCGCGCGATCATGCCGGCGACGAACTTCTCCCTCAACTGGCCGATCGTGCCCACGCGGCGGAAGGTGGCCATGGCGCGGCGCAATTTATCGGCCTCCGGCGGGGTGAAGCCGGCGGCGACGATGGCGATCTGCATCGCCTGCTCCTGGAACAAGGGCACGCCCAAAGTCCGCTTCAGCACCGCCTCAAGCTCCGTAGACGGATAAACAACCTTTTCGAGCCCCTGCTTGCGCCGCAGATAGGGATGCACCATCCCGCCCTGGATCGGCCCCGGGCGCACGATCGCCACCTCGATCACGAGGTCGTAGAATTGCTCCGGCCGCAGGCGCGGCAGCATCGACATCTGCGCCCGGCTCTCGACCTGGAACACCCCGATCGAATCCGCCCGCTTCAGCATGGCGTAGACGCGGGGGTCCTCCTTCGGCAGGCGCGCGAGATCGAGGGGGCGCCCGTCGCCCACGACGTCCCCGTAATGCTTGGCGATCAGATCGAAGGCGCGCTTGAGGCAACTCAGCATGCCCAGGCCAAGCAGGTCCACTTTGAGGATGCCCAGCGCCTCCAGATCGTCCTTGTCCCATTCCACCACGGTGCGATCGGCCATGGCGGCGTTCTGGATCGGGATCAGATCGTCCAGGCGCTCGCGCGTGATCACGAAGCCGCCCACGTGCTGGGAGAGATGGCGGGGAAAGCCGTGCATCTCCTGGGCCAGGCGCAGGCACGCGGCCAGGCGCGGATCCTCGAGATCGAAGCCCTGGAGGGCCACGTCCTCGGGCTTGATCTTCTGGGCCCACCATTGCAACAGCTTCGAAAGCGAAGCGATCCGATCCTGCGAAAACCCAAACGCCTTGCCCACTTCGCGGATCGCGCTGCGCCCGCGATAGCAGATCAAGGTGGCGGCGAGCCCCGCGCGCTCGCGGCCATATTTGCGGTACACGTACTGGATCACCTCTTCGCGCCGCTCGTGCTCGAAATCGATGTCGATGTCTGGGGGTTCGTCGCGCTCCTCCGAGACGAAGCGGTCAAACAGCAATTCGTGGCGGGAGGGATCGACTTCGGTGACGCCCAGACAATAGCAGAGGGTCGAGTTGGCGGCCGAGCCGCGGCCCTGGCACAGGATCGGGACTTTGGGGGCGCCGAACTCGTCCGTCTCCGCCCGCGCCCAACGCACGATGTCATGGACGGTGAGGAAATAGGGCGCGTAATCGAGCTTGGCGATGATGGCGAGTTCGCGCTCGATGTTCTTTATGACTTTGTCCGGCGGCCCTTGCGGGAAGCGCCGGCGCGCGCCCTCCCAAGTCAGCGCCGCAAGCGCCGCCTGGGGGGTCTCGTAGCCGGGCTCGGCCTCGTCGGGATAGACATAGCGGAGCTGGTCCAGGGAGAAATCGACGCTTTCGAAGAAGGCTTTCGTGTTCTCCACGGCCTCGGGGGCTTCGCGATAGAGGCGGGCCATTTCGGCGGGGGGCTTCAGGTGGCGCTCGGCATTGGCCGCGAGCAGCAGTCCTGCGGCGTCGAGCGTGGTTTTCTCCCGGATGCAGGTCAGCACATCGAGGAGTTCGCGCCGGTCGGGATGGTGGATCAGCGGCTCGGTGGTGGCCAGCAGGCGCGCCCCGGCGCGGCGCGCGGCCTCGCGCAGCAGCCGCAGGCGGCGGCGATCCTCCCCGTCGAAGCAAAAGGGCGCAGCGAGCCACGCCTGCCCGCTCGCCTCGCGCACGCCGGCGAGCACGGCGTCGAAAGCGGGGGCGTGGCCGGGCGCGAGCGCGGGAACCAGGATGGTTTGCAGGCCTTCGGCGTGGGCGAGGTAATCGGGGAATGTCAGATGGCACTGGCCCTTGGGGGCGCGGCGGTTGCCGATCGTCAGCAGGCGGACGAGGCGGGAATAGGCCTTTCGGTCCACGGGGTAGACGATGAGGTCTGGGGTGGCGTCGGTGAACACAAGCCGCGCGCCCACGATCAGGCCAAGCCCGTGGGCCTTCGCCGCCACATGCGCGCGCACCGCCCCCGCGAGCGTGCACCGATCCGCCACGCCGAGGCCCGCAAGGCCCAAGGCCTTGGCCTGCAGGACCATCTCCTCGGGGTGACTTCCCGCGCGCAGGAAGGAGAAATTGGTGGCGGCGGCGAGTTCCGCAAAGGCCGGCCCGCTCACGGAAACAATCCGTGCACGAACCACCCGGGCGGCCCCTCTTCATAAAGCCCGCTGCGGAACACCCAATAGCGCCGCCCCGCCTGATCCTCGATGCGGTAATAGTCGCGCGGGCGCGCCGCGGGGGAAGCGAGCCAGGGCGCCAGCAGCCGCTCGGGCCCCTCCGCGCGCGCCACCTCCCGCAGCACGCGCCGCCAGCGGAAGCGCAAGGGGGGCCCGTCCGGCAGGGCGGCCATCACCTCGATCGGCTGGGGTCGGGGAAAGAGGCTTAAAGGCCGGCGCAGCACCCCGTCCGGCGCAGACAAGCAGCCAGACTTAGAGTTTTCAGAGTAAGGATTTTTAGAGCGAGGGGTGATGGCGGGGCGGAAGCCCTGCGCCTCCGGCAGGCGCGCCGCGCGCACGCAAGGCCGCAGGACGCGCCCCCGCCCCATCCGCGCGCTCAGGACGTCGATCAGCGCGCTTATCTCCTCCCCCGCGCCCTCCCCGCCCCCCGCCCCCGCCCCTGCATCGCCGAGGCCGGAGAGGCGGCGGGGCTTTTCGCGCAGCGGCTCGATCTCCAGCGCATCGAGGCGCATGGCCTCGAATCCGAGATCGGGATCGTCGAATCCATCGTCCTCGAGCCCGATCGGGGCGGCCCCGCTCGCCGCGTTCAGCCGCTCCGCGAACAGCCGCGCCAGCGCCTTGGCGTTCGCCTCCGGCCGGCTGGTCCCGATCTCGATCGCCCGTTCGCGCGCGCCGAGGCCAAACAGGCGCAGCCGCGCGCGCAGCGTTCCCGCGCCGCGCTGGTTGAGCGCGTGGGCGAGATCGGCGCAAAGATCGTCGATCGCCCGCGCCACCCCTTCGTGCGCCCATACCGGCTCCAGGAAGCGGCGGGCGGCGAACAGAGCGGGCGGGGGCCTGCGGGGGCTCAAGGCCTCGCGCGTGCGCCCCAGCGCCTGATCGAGCCGCGTCACCGCGCCCACCCCCGCCCGGGCCGCGAGCGCCGCGCGCGGGACCGCATAAAGCTGGCCGATCGTGACAAGCCCCAGCCGGGCGAGCAGCGCCTGCGCCTGCGGCTCCAGGCGCAGCCCCGCCGTGGGCAGCGGCGCGAGCGCCTCCGCCAACCCTCCCGCATCAATAAGGGACGGCCCCCTGAACCGCGCCAGAGCCCAGGCCGCCCCGGGCGTCGCCGCCGCCGCGGCCCGGACCCGCACCCCCTGCCGCTTCAGGCCTTCCACCGCCGCGCGCAGGAGCTGGCCCTCGCCGCCAAACAAGTGCCCGCAGCCGCTGATGTCCACGAACAGGCCCTGGGGCGGATCCAGCACCACGACCGGGCTGAAGCGTTCGGCCCAGGCGGCGATGGCGTCCAGCAGGGCGAGATCGGCGGAAGGCTCGGCCGCGCAGGCGCACAGATCCGGGCGGATGGCGCGCGCGTCCGCCAGGCTTTGGCCCGGGCGCAGGCCTGCGCCGCGCGGCGCCTCCACCTGGTCCAGGACGAAGGCGTTGCCGGCTTTCGAATAGGTGGCCAAGGGCGCAGGCCTAGGAGGCGCGGCCCCGGCGCGGCGCAGCCGATCGATCCCCAAACGCCCCGCCCACAGCGCCATCCACCATGTGGCGTCGGGAAGCGGCGGGTTCACGGATCGTGAAGGCGCGGGCATGGGCGTTCCATTCGAGGGTAAGGAAAAGGCCGGGCGCACCCATCCGGTTGCGCGCCAGGCGGGCGTGGAAGGCGGGGGGTCCCAGCTCGCGCGCCGCCTCGGGGCTTTGGAGAAAGCTGGGCGCGGAGCCGACGCGCCAGCGTGTCCAGGCAGCGCTTGGAGCCCCGGCATGGGAGGCCGCGCAAACCAGCAGGCACGTGCTGGAGCCCCGCTCCCCCGCCAGCAGCAGACGGCGCGAGGCGGTCAAGTCCAGCGCCCGGGCGCTGGCGCCCAGCGCGCAGATCACCACCGCGCCGGAAACCCGCAGCGCCTGCTCCGTCGCCCATAGCGCCTCCTCCCGCCGCTCCGCGCGCACCACCAGCGCCTGGGGGAGATCGAGGCCGAACGCGCCCATCCCTTCGGGATGGAGCCCCCCTACCTCCTCGAACGCCCCCCCATCGCCGGCGAGCACCAGCGCCGAACGGCGTGCGCCTGGCGCCGCCGCCTTCTCGATCCCCCAGGCGAGCGCGAAGCCGAGCGCCGCCATCTCCTCGCCCGGGGCGGCGGGCGCGGCCTCGTGCAGGGCCCCTTGGAGCGTCGCGAAAGGCGCACGCGCCCCAAAGGGCTCAGAGAGGGCGGATGGCTCAGAGAGGGCGGAGGGGAAGGCCAGGGTCATGTTCTTATTTTGTTCTAAACCCCTTACGCCCTCGACGCAAGGCCCGCGCCCCCGCGGCGCCGTCTTGACGCCTTTTTCACCGCTACAACCTTCTTCGGGCGTTTCCCTGCGGCGCCGAAACCCGTTTCCCGCGTTACAGGGATCGCCGCCCCGCTCCCGGCTTCGCGGAGGAAAGATGCTAAGACCGATTTTGCTGGCGCTCGCGTTGGCCGCCTTCACCGCCTGCCCACCCCCTCGCCTCGCCCAGGCGGCGGAGATCGCGGTCTCCCAGCCGCTGCGCATTGTGGCCTTCGGCGACAGCCTGACCTCGGGATACGGGTTGAAGCCCCAACAATCCTTTCCCGTCCAGCTCGAGCGCGAATTGCGCGGGGCGGGCTACGCCGTGGCTGTGGAGAACGCCAGCGCGGTGGGAGACACCACCGCCACCGCCTTGGCGCGTCTCGAACGCGCCGTCCCCGCCGACGCAGAGGCCGTGATCATCGAACTCGGCGCCAACGACATGCTCTGGGGCGAAGACCCCTCCCGCATCCGGCAAAATCTGGACGCGATCATCACCCGGCTGAAAGCGCGCGGACAGAAAGTGATCCTGTTGGGGATGGTCGCCATCCCGTTCTGGAGTAACGCCTACCGCCAAGCCTTCGACGCGATGTACCACGACCTCGCCCGCAAGCACCGGATCCCGCTCGACCCGTTCGTGCTCTATGGGGTGGTGTTGGATCCCGGGCTCAACCAACCCGACGGCATCCATCCCAACGCCGCGGGCGCAGCCGCGATGGCCAAGCGGCTTGCCCCGTTCGTGGCTTCCTCGCTGGGCTTGCGGGCCCCGCCCGAGGGCTAGGCGCCCGCCTCCTCACCGAGCCCGGCTTCGGCTACCGCTTTTCTCCCAAATAAGCGCGCAAGCGGGGGCTTGACGCCCGGCCTTGAGCCGCCACATGAGCGCGTGATCCGGGCCCCTCTGGCGAGAGCTTTTGCGCCCTCGTGATGTCGGATCGCTTCACCAAGGACGCGCCGCGCGGCGCGCGATCAGAGGGGTTCCGCGATGGACGTGTTGTCTCACGCCTTTTTGGGCTGGCCGGTCTGGGTGTGGGTGGGCTTTCTCGGCGCGGTAGCGGCGCTGCTCGCGCTCGACCTCGGCGTGATGAACCGGAAAGACCACGTCATCGGGGTGCGGGAATCGCTTGTCACCTCTGCGATCTATATCGGCCTCGGCGTCGCCTTTACGGGTGTGATCTATTGGCTTTATGGGCAGAGCGCCCCGGTCGACGGCCTGGACCCCCAGCTCGCCACGTCCGACAATGGCGAGCGCGCGCGCCTGGCGGCCCAGCTCTACCTGACCGGCTTCGTCGTCGAAAAGACGCTCGCGCTCGACAACGTGTTCGTGATCTCGCTGATCTTCAGCGCTTTCGCGGTCCCCGCCCTCTACCAGCACCGCGTGCTGTTCTGGGGCGTGATCGGGGTGCTGGTCCTGCGCGGACTCATGATCGGGCTGGGCGCGGCGCTCGTGTCGCAATTCAGCTGGGTGCTCTACGGGTTCGGCGCCTTCCTGATCTGGACGGGCGTGGCGATGCTGCGGCGCGACCATGCGCCCGACCCTTCGAAGAGCAAGCTGCTCGCCTTCCTGAAACGCCATATGCGCGTGACCGAAACGCTCGAGGGCTCCCGCTTCCTCGTGCGCAAGCCCCATCCGGTGACCGGCAAGGACGTGATCTGGGCCACGCCCCTCCTGCTCGCGCTCATCGTGGTGGAGATGGCTGATCTCGTGTTCGCGGTGGATTCGGTGCCGGCGATCTTTGCGATCACCGCCGATCCCTTCATCGTCTACACCTCGAACATCTTCGCAATCCTCGGCCTGCGCGCGCTCTATTTCGCGCTCGCCGCGATGATCCATCGGTTCGCCTATTTGAAATACGCCCTTTCGGCGACGCTCATCTTCATCGGCGCGAAAATCTTCCTCGGCGATTTCTTCCCCGGCGGTAAATTCCCGCCGACCTGGTCGCTCACCATCACGATCGCCCTTCTGGGCGCGGGGATCTTCTACTCGCTGTGGCGCACCCGCAGCGCGCGGCTTCCCGCTTGAGGCCTCGCATGGACGGGGTTGCATGCGCCGCGCCGGCCCCGTTTATGCTTGACGAAAAGCCGGCCGCCGCGGCGGCCGGCCCCGCGGCGCCAGGCTAAGGTTTTGATCGGCTAAGGAAAAGCATGTCCTCGCCAACCCTCACCCCCGAGACGCCCGCCCGCTCTCCTTCCGGCTCCACCGGCGCGCTCGAGCGCAGCGTCGAGAATTTGATCTTCGCCAGCCGCTGGCTGATGGCGCCCATCTATCTCGGCCTGATCGGCAGCCTCGCGATCCTCGTCTACACCTTCTTCTCCGAGCTCGCCCAGCAGCTCCCCAAGATCACCTCGATGAGCGAGGCCGACATCATCCTCCTGGTGCTGACGCTGGTGGACCTTTCGCTCGCCGGCAATCTGGTGCTGATCGTGATCTTTTCCGGCTATGAGAACTTCGTCTCGCGCATCGACGCCGCCCAACACAAGGACCGGCCGACCTGGATGGGCACGCTCGACTTCTCCGGGCTGAAGATCAAGCTGGCCACCTCGATCGTGGCGATCAGCGGCATCCACCTGCTCAAAGTGTTCATGAACCTGGACGATTACACGCCCACGCAATTGCTTTGGTTCACGATCATCCATCTGGCCTTCGTGCTCTCGGGCCTCTGCTTTGCGCTGATGGACTGGATACAGTCGGCCGCCAAAGGCGGCTCCGCGCACCGAACCGACGGGGCCTATTAGGCGCAGAACATGAAAGAGCGCGAGCGAGGGAGCGGTAGTCTGCGCCTCATGGCGTTCCCCGGCGCGGGCGTGTTGCGCGCGCCCGACGCGCCTGACAGCCGCTGTTTGGCAGGGCTTTAGGCCTAAGCGCCGTAGGGGTCCCACTCCACCGGCCCATTATGGGTGATCGCGCCGGAGGGAGCGTCCTGCACCAGGGCCGCGTATTTCGCCATCGCGCCCGCGAGGCGGCGTACCGGGGGCGTCCAGGCGGCGCGGCGGGCCGCGAGCGTCTCGGGCGGGACCTTCAGATCGATGCGCCCGGCGGGGACGTCGATGCGCACGATATCGCCCGTCTCCACCAGCGCGATCGGGCCCCCGACCGCGGCCTCCGGCGCGGCGTGGCCGATGCAAATTCCGCGCGTGGCCCCCGAGAAGCGCCCGTCCGTGATCAGCGCCACCTTCTCGCCCATGCCCTGGCCGTAGATCGTCGCCGTCACCGCCAGCATCTCGCGCATGCCCGGCCCGCCCTTGGGCCCCTCATAGCGCACGATGATCACCTCGCCCGCCGCATAGGCGCGCGCGCGGACGGCGGCGGCGCAGGCCTCTTCGCTCGCAAACACCCGGGCGGGGCCCTCGAACACCGTGGTGGAAAGGCCCGCCGTCTTGAGGATCGCGCCGTCGGGGCAGAGGTCCCCGCGCAGCACTTTGAGGCCCCCGCTGGCGGCGCGGGGATTGTCGCGTAGGCGGATCACCGCCCCGTCGGGCTCGGGCGCGCGGGCGGCCGCGTCCGCGAGGCTTGACCCCTCGATATGGGGGACCGTCCCGTCCACCGCCCCGCACGCGATCAAAGCCTTGATCAGCACCCCCACCCCGCCGATGCGATGCACGTCGAGCGCGTGGTAGCGCCCGCCCGGGCGCAGATCGGCGATCAGGGGCGTGCGGTCGAACACGGCGGCGATGTCGTCGAGCGTGAAGGCGATCCCCGCCTCGTTGGCGAGCGCGGAGAGGTGCAGCACGGCGTTGGTGGAGCCCCCGGTGGCGGCGACGATCGCGGCGGCGTTCTCCAGCCCCCTCCGGGTCACGAGATCGCGCGGCAGCGGCCCCCCGCGCGCGATCGCCGCCATCGCGAGGCGCCCCGCCGTGCGCCCCAGGTCCTGGCGGGCGGGATCGACCGCGGGGATCATGGACGAGCCGATCGGGGCGAAGCCCAGCACCTCCGAGACCATGCCCATCGTATTGGCGGTGAACTGGCCCGCGCACGCGCCCACGCCCGGCACAGCCACCCGCTCGAGCGCATCGAGCTCGTCGCTGCTCATCTCCCCGGCGGCCACCCGGCCCGGCCCCTCGATCGCATCGAGGATGCAGACGTCGCGCCCGCCGAGCCGGGTGGGCAGCGCGGCGCCCCCGAACACGAACACGGACGCCACATTGCAGCGGACCATGCCCATCATGATCCCCGGCAGCGTCTTGTCGCAGCCCCCATACCCGACGAGCCCGTCATAGGCGTGCGCGTGCGCCACCGCCTCCACCGAATCCGCGATGATCTCCCGCGAGATCAGGCTGAACTTCATGCCCGGATGGTTGAGCGAGAGCCCGTCCGACACCGCGATCGTGGTGAATTCCCGCGGCGTGCCGCCAGCCTCGCGGATGGCCTGTTTAGCATAGGCCGCCTGCTCGCTCAAATTGACCGTACACGGCGTGACCTCGGAGGCCGTGGTGACGACGCCGACGAAGGGCTGGGCGATCTCGGCGTCGGAGAGCCCCATGGCGCGCAGGAAGGCGCGGTGGGCCGCGCGGTCGGGCCCATCGGTGACGAGGCGGGAACGCAAGCGGGGGCGCTCGGTCATGGCGCTTCTTCTTTCAGGGGCACGGAATGGGGCGGAGGCCGGCCTTCGAGAAAGGCGCGCACGCTCTCCACCACCATCGCGCCCATCGCCTCGCGCGTCTCGCGGGTGGCGCTGCCCTGGTGGGGCTGCAGCAGCGTGCGGGGGCTCGCGATCAGGCCCGGATGCGGGAAGGGCTCGTTCTCGAACACGTCGAGCGCGGCGAAGCCCAGCGCCCCGCTTTCCAGCGCGGCCGCGAGCGCGGCCTCGTCCACCACCTCCCCCCGCGCGACGTTCACTAAGATGCCCTCCGGGCCCAGCGCGGCGAGCACCTCCGCGTCCACCAGCCGGCGGGTCTCGGCGCTGGCGGCCACCGTCAAGACTAAGGCGTCGCAGGCTTTGGCGAGCGCGCGGAGATCGGGCTCGTAGCGGACGGTTTGGCTCGCGAAGGGGGTCCGGTTCCAGGCCCGCACCGCCATCCCGAGCGCTGCAAGGCGCGACGCCACAGCGCGTCCGATGCGGCCATAGCCCACGATCCCCACGGTGCGCCCCCGCAGGCTGCGCCCGAGCGGGGCAGGCCCTTTCGCCCAGCCGCCGGACCGGACGAACGCGTCCCCGGACGCAAGCCCGCGCGCGGCGGCCAGCAGCAGCAGCACCGCGAAGTCCGCGACATCGTCGGTCAGCGCGTCGGGGGTGTTGGTCACGGTCGCGCCCCGGGCGCGGGCGTGGGCGAGGTCGACCCGGTCCAGCCCGACGCCGAACACCGCGACCAGCGCGGGGCCCGCAAGCGCCTCGATCGCCGCCGCCGACGCGCCCTTGCCGGCATTGGTCACGAGCACGCGGGCGGGCGAGGCTTCCCCCGTAAAGGGCTGCACGTCGGCGAGCGCCGTCAGCGCCGCCTGCGCCGCCGGCGGCAGCGCCCCGATCTGATCCACCCGCGGCTTTCCACGCATCCCCCCTCATGGCCGAGGCCGCGGCGCGGGGCAAGCGCGCGCGGAAAGCCGCGCCGCACCCCGCCGCGCCGCCTTCAGAAAACGGGTAGCAAAATCAATGCATACGGATAACTCAAGAGGAGAGCGCCGGCGGCATAAGTATGTGCGGTGATTTAAAGCCGCCGGCCCAGAAGTAATCCAACACGCTGAAGCACTTACAAATGTCCGGACATGAATTCGGTATCCGAATTTACAGCAGAAGTCGTGTTGCCGCTTGACGACAGAATAATAACACGGAACTATGGGTACAGTTAATTGCGCATCGGGGTAGCGCCCCCGTCGCCATCCCCTGAGCCGCGTGAAGCCGCCCTCCGAGATCGTCATTTCCAGAGGATATCGCCCATGGTCGCCCCGTCACCGCCGGCGCATTTCGATCCCGTGGAGGCGGCGCAGGCGCGCGCCCACATCCACGCCGGGGCCCACGCCCCGGCCCACCCCCACGCCCCGGCCAACGCCCCGGCCCATGCGAGCGTGTTCTGGATCACGGGTCTGCCCGGCGCCGGCAAGACGACGCTGGCCGCGCGCCTTTCCGCCCGCTTGCGCGCCCGCACCGGCGCGGTGGTGACGCTGCTCGACGGGGATCGCCTGCGGATCATTTTCGGCGCGCGCTACGGCTATGGCGGCGCCGACCGCCGCGCGCTCGCCATGAGCTACGGGCGGCTTTGCGCCGAACTCTCAAGTCAGGGCGCCACCGTCGTCTGCGCCACGGTTTCCATGTTCGAGGAGGTGCGCGACTGGAACCGCAACGCGATGCCGCGCTACCGCGAAATCTATCTGCGCGCGCCGATCGAAGTCTTGCAGCGCCGCCACCCAAAGGGCCTCTACGCCGCCGCCCGCGACGGGCGTATGCGAAACGTGCCCGGGATGGATCTGGCGATCGAGGAGCCCACCCGCGCCGACATCGTCATCGACGACGACGGCGAAAAGACCGAGGCGGAGATCGCCGAACTCGTGTTCGCCGGCCTGCGCCTGCTGGGGGAGGAAGTCTGATGCGGCCCGGAGATTTCAGCACGCTGGCGCAAAGCTACGCCCATCGCCCCGCCTATAGCGAGAACGTGATCGACGCGCTCGCCACGCTTGTCCTCGGCGCACGCGCCACCGCCGTCGTCGCCGACGTCGGCGCAGGCACGGGCAAACTCACCGCCATGCTCGATGCGCGCGGATTGTCGGGGTGCGCGGTGGAGCCCAACGGGCCGATGCGCGCCGAGGGCGAGGCGCTGCGGCTTTCCCGCTTCCAATGGCGCGCCGGCGCCGCCGAAGCGACCGGACTTGAATCAGAGAGCGTCGATTGGGCGACCATGGCCTCGGCGTTCCACTGGGCCGAGCCCATTGCGGCGCTTACCGAATTCCACCGCATCCTCAAACCCGGCGGGGCGTTGACGATCCTCTACAATCCCCGCGATCTCGAAAGGGACGCCACGCAAGCCCGCATCGAGGCGCGCATCGCCGCGATCGCCCCCCACGTGCGGCGCCGCTCCTCCGGGGCCGCACCCTATACGCAGGCGCTCGAAGAAACGCTGCTCGCGGGAGGGCTGTTCGTCCGTCCCCTGCAGATCGAAGCGCCGCACACGGAGCATATGAGCCGCGCCCGCCATCTCGGGGCCTGGCGCTCGGTGAACGATCTGCGCGCGCAGGTCGGGCCTGAGACGTTCGAGGAGATCCTCGCCGCGATCGGGGAGGAATTGGGCGACGCCGCTGAGATCGAGGTGCGCTACCGCACCCGCACCTGGACCGTTTGGAAGGCTTGAACCCATGTCGGACTTCCTGTTTGGCGGCAAGGCGGCGACCCTTCAGGCGCTGGCCGGGCGCTTGCGCCGCGGGCGCCTCCCGCCTCAGACCGTGGTCACCGCCGCGGCCTGGAGCGCGGACCGGGATGGGGAGATCGCGCGCGTGCTCGCGATGGCGTGGGCCGAAGGCGCGCGCCTCATCGCCCGCTCCAGCGCCCACGGCGAGGACGCGGGCCAAGGCTCGCAAGCCGGCCGCTACCTTTCCGTTCCAGACATCGCCGGGCCCACCGCCTTGGCGCGCGCGCTCGACGCCGTGTTCGCCTCGTACGGACGCGCAGCGGGCGCAGAACCTGGCGATCACGTGCTGATCCAGCCGTTTCTGGAGAACGTCGTGTGCAGCGGGGTGGCCACCAGCCGCGAATTGGGCTCCGGCCGGCCTTACATCGTCGTCAATTGGTCAGACGGGGCAGACACCGCCGCCGTCACCGCCGGGCGCTCCAACGACACCTTCACGCACTACCATTTCCGCGGCGCGCTCGAAGTCCCGCCCGGGCGCATCGGCGCGGTGATCGCCCTGCTGCGCGAGATCGAGGAAATCACCCAGTCCAAACGCCTCGACATCGAGTTCGCCTTCCTCGACGGCGATCTGACGCCGGTGCTGCTGCAGGCGCGCCCGCTCGCCGAGCCGGTCACCCCCCACCTCGCGCGCGACGTGCATGCCCGCATGCTGCGCAGCGCGCAGGACAAGGTCCGCACCGTGCTCGAGCCCCACCCGCTGGCGCCGGGGCGGCGCTCGGCTCTGGGCGTGATGCCGGACTGGAACCCCGCGGAGATGATCGGTCTCAGGCCACGCCCGCTTTCGCTGTCGCTCTATCGCGGCCTCGTGACCGACGAAGTCTGGGCGCGCCAGCGCCGCAGCTACGGCTATCGCGACCTGCGCGGCTTCCCGCTGCTGATCGACATCTGCGGCCAGCCCTTCATCGACGTGCGCGCCAGCTTCGACAGCTTCGTGCCCTCCGCCCTCGGCGAGGGCGCGGCCGCACGCCTCGTGGACATCTATCTCGATCGCCTGCTCGCGCGCCCGGAACTGCATGACAAGGTCGAGTTCGAGATTGTTCTATCTGTGTACGGATTTGATATCGAGACGCGCCTGGAGGCTTTGCGCCGCGACGGCTTTTCGGCGGCGGAGGCCGGGGCCCTGCGCGCGGCGCTGCACGCCCTGACGGCCCGTCTGCTCGACGTAGCCAAAAGCCCAAGGCGCGCAGACCTGACCCAACTCGCCACCCTGCAGGAGCGCCGCGCCCAGCTCATGGCCTCCGACCTCGCGCCCCTCACCAAAGCCTATTGGCTGCTGGAGGATTGCAAGACCTTCGGGACCCGCCCGTTTGCGGGGCTGGCGCGGCTTGGCTTCGTGGCGATGGAATTGCTGAATTCGATGGTCGCGGTCGGCGCGCTCGATCCCGCACAGCGCGCGGACGTGCTGATGGGGGTGGAGACGGTGGCGGGGGAGTTGCAGCGCGACCTCGCGGCGCTGCCGCGCGCGGCCTTCCTCACCCAATACGGCCATCTGCGCCCCGGAGCGTATGACATCCTCTCCCCGCGCTACGATGAGGCGCCGGACTTGTATTTCGGTGCGTTCACCGCGTGCGAACCGATGCCAGCCGCGCGCCAGGGTCTCGCGGAGGCGGGGCGTGCGGCGTTGGCGGCGGCGGCCGGGCCGCTGCTCTCGCGCCACGGCTTTTCGGTGACGCCCGAGCAATTGGTCGATTTCATCGTCGCCGGCGTGCGGGAGCGAGAATGGGCCAAGTTCGCCTTTACCCGCAACGTCTCGGACGCGCTAAGCGCGCTCAAGGCCTGGGGCGCGGAGGCGGGGCTGACGGCGGAGGATCTCTCCTATGTCGATATCGGGGTGCTGCGCGAAATCCACGCCTCCGCCAAGGACCCGATGGACTTGATCTGCGCCTCCTCCCGCGCCGGCCGGGAGGCTTATCGCGCCACCGCCTCCACCTGCCTTCCGCCGCTGATCGTATCGCCGGACCAAGTCTGGAGTTTCACGATGCCCCCGGCCGCGCCAAACTTCGTCACCGCCCGCAGCGTGCGCGCGCCCGTGGCCAAGACCCTGTCCGGCGCAGCGCTGACCGGAGCAATCGCGATGATCGCCAACGCCGATCCGGGCTTTGACTGGATCTTTGCGCACGCACCCGCAGCCCTCATCACCGCCTATGGCGGGGCCAATTCGCACATGGCCATCCGCGCGGCCGAGTTGGGCCTGCCTGCGGTGATCGGGGCGGGGGAGCGTCTGTTCGGAGCATGGTCGGGCGCGCGGACCCTGCTCGTCGATTGCGCCAACCGGCGGGTGGAGGCGGGCCCATGCTGAGTCCCAAACCTTTGGTCGCGCTGTCCCAGCGGGTACAGGTCGCCCCGCGTCCCAGCGGGGCGGTGGAGCGGCGCGATACGCTGGACCAGGCGTGGGCGCGCCTGCTGCGCGCGGCGGGTTGCCTGCCGCTGCCGATGCCCAACGATCCCGACATCGCCGAGGCGCTGATGCAGGATCTGCCGATCGAGGCGCTTGTGCTGACCGGGGGCGAGGATTTGACGATCCTGGGCGGGGACCGGCTGGAGCGGGACGCGACCGAAGCGCGGCTGTTTGCGCTGGCGCGGCGCTGGAAGCTGCCGATCCTGGGCGTCTGCCGGGGCATGCAAGTGGTGCAGGCGGCGTTCGGCGTGCCGCTTTCGCGCGTGGAGGGCCACGTCCAGGCCAAGCAGGAAATCCTCATCGCCGGCAAGCGCGCACGGGTGCACAGCGCCCATCGTTGGGGCGCCATGACGGCGGGGGAGGAATTCGAAGCCTGGGCGCACGCCGACGACGGCGTCATCAAGGCGATCCGCCATCGCATCGAGCCCATCGTGGGGATCATGTGGCATCCCGAGCGCGCGGCTCCGTTCGCGCCACGGGACGTGGCGCTGCTGGCCTCGCTGGTGCGCTGCGCGGAGCCCGCAATCCCGTGACCAAGGCGATCGTGCTGGCGGCGGGCCGCGGCCGGCGGATGGGCGCAGCCACCGCGGACCGGCCGAAGGCGGGGCTGTTGCTCGACAATCGCGCGCTGCTGGACTGGCAGATCGCTTCGCTTCGGTCCGCGGGGCTTAACGACATCGCGGTGGTCACCGGCCATGCGCGCCAAGCGCTGGCCGGGCGCAACGTCACCTATCTGCACAACCCGGTCTGGGGCGAGGGCACGCAGGCGGCCTCGCTTTTCTGCGCGCGCGCGTGGGCGGGCGGGGAGGATGTCGTCGTCGCGTACGGGGACATCGTCTTCGCGCCTTCGGCGGTTTGCGCGGTGGCGGCACGGCCGGGCGACATCGTGATCGGCTATGATGGGGACCATCGCTGGCTGTGGAAGCGGCGCTTCGGGAACTGGCTCGCCGACAGCGAGAGCTTCAGCCTGGGCCCCGGCCAGCGGCTGCTCGACATCGGCGCCAAGCCCCGCGCGATCGACGATCTGGACGGGCAGTTCATGGGCTTGTGGAAGATGAGCGCGGCGGGGTTCGCCCGCCTCGGCGCGGCGTGGGCGGCGCTGAGCCCGGAGCGTCAAGCCAAGACCGACATCACCGCCCTGCTCGCCGTGCTGATCGAAGCCGGAACGCCGATCGACACCGCCGCGACGCTTGAGCCCTGGATGGAGATTGACAGGCGCAAGGATCTGGCGCTCGCCCACAAGATGGCGCAGGGCGATTGGGTGCGCGACCAGAAGCCGGCGCTCACCTTCCACAGCCCGCGCAAGGCGCCCGAGCCCCCGCCGCCGGCCTTGGATCGGCCCGCCCCGGATGCAGACATCCTAGCCTACGCCGTGACCGGATTGGTGGCGGTGCAGAATTGGGGCCGCTCGGGCTCGACCTTCGTGCAGAGCCTGCTCGACGACCATCCCCAGCTGATCGCCACCCCCAATTTCTACGCCCGCGCCTATTATGAGATCTGGGCCAAGAAGCTCTGCGCGCTGGCCGCCCCGGCGCGGGTGGAGGCGTTTCTCACGGCGTTTCAACAGTGGTGGGATCCCGCCTATGTGGATGCGGCCGCCAATGTGCACCGCTTGGGCCCGGAACGCGACCGTATCGCCACCGTCGATCGCGCCGTATTGGAGCGGTATCTGCATGCCTGGGCGCGGGCGCGACCGCTCGACCGGCGCGGCCTGTTCGTCGCGGCCCATCTCGCTTATGCGCTGGCCCGCGGCCAGCGGCTTGCGGAGCGGGATTTGCGCATCGTGTTCCCGGTGCACGGGGAGCCGCGGGGCGTGGCCGCGCAGATGCTGGAGGACTTCGCCGACGTCAAATTCATCCACACCGTGCGCGCCCCGGGCGCGAACCTGCGCGCC
>JANNOI010000003.1:0-29740 GCA_031398975.1 Alphaproteobacteria bacterium
GGGCCTGGGCCTGGGCCTGGGCCGCCGGGCCCGCCTTGGAAATTCCGCACATCGCGTCCGCCCGGCCCGCCAAAGCCAGGGCCTGCGCCGCGAGGCCCGGAATCGCCGCGCGGCCCGCCAGCGCCTGGCCCGCCGCCCGGGCCTCCGCCAAAGCCGCCGCGCGGGGGTTCGGCGAATGCGGGAGCGGCGGCGCCGGAAAGAACCAGCGCAGCGGCCAGGACCACCATAGATTTTTTCATGGACGCCTCTTCAAGATGTGAAGCGTGTTGTGGCGCAGCCTGGCTGAACTCGCGATGAACCGGAATTAGCGTTTGCTTCCCGGCGCTCAGCCCGGGCCGGCGAGCGCGCGGGCCACCCCGCCCAGCACGGCGGTGCCCAGCGGGGACACGTTGGAGGGGAACGTCTCGGCGATCCGGCCGTCGCGCCCGATCAGGTATTTGTGGAAGTTCCAGCGCGGCAGCGCCTCCGCGCCGAGCTCCGTGGCGATCCATTGGTAAAAGGGGTGGCGATTGGCGCCCACGATCTCGATCTTGGCGGTCATCGGGAAGGTGACGCGATAGGAGGCGGCGCAAAAGGCCGCGATCTCGCCCTCGCTTTGGCGCTCCTGCTGGCCGAAATCGTTGCACGGCGCCCCGATCACCACGAGCCCGGCCTTGCCCTTGGCCTCCCACAGCGATTGCAGCTCGCGGTATTGCGGGGTGAAGCCGCACGCGCTCGCCACGTTCACCACCAGCATGGCCTTGCCGGAATAGGCGCGCAGGGAAAGCGGGCCGCCGTCCAGCGCAGTGAAGGCGAAATCGTAGGCGGTCGCCAAGGTCGCGTCCTGCGTTGAAAGGGCCGTTGGTCGGGCGCGCCGGGCGCGGAGACTGTTCATGGAGGCAGGCATGTAGCGCGGGCGCTAACGGTTCACAATGTCCGGACGCGGCGCCCCCTATCAACCGCGCCCGCGCGTTTGCGTTCCGCCCGCGGGGGACAGCGCTTCTGGACCGGGCCCGCCGGTTTTGCTAGAGCGCGGAGATGGGTTCTTCCTTTCTCGTTCGCCGAATTCCGCAGCGCGCGTGAACCGCCCTGAGCGCAGGGCCCCCCGCCGCCACACCTGACGGAGTTCCCGATGGGCGACCAGCCCGGCCAAGCCGCCCGCGATTACCGCGAAACCCTGTTCCTCCCGGAAACCGCGTTCTCGATGAAGGCGGGCCTGCCCAAGAGCGAGCCGGCGATGCTGGCGCGCTGGGCGGACGAAAACCTCTATGCGCAGCTGCGCGCGGATGCGGCCGGGCGCACGCCCTTCGTGCTCCATGACGGCCCGCCCTACGCCAACGGCCACCTCCATATCGGCCACGCGCTCAACAAGATCCTGAAGGACATGATCATCCGCGCGCGCCAGATGAGCGGGTTCGACGCCGATTACGTGCCCGGCTGGGACTGCCACGGCCTGCCGATCGAGTGGAAGGTGGAGGAGCTCTTCCGCGCCGAGGGTCGCGCCAAGGACGACGTGCCGGCCGCCGAATTCCGCGCCCGCTGCCGCGCCTACGCCGCCGAATGGGTCGATATCCAGCGCGCGGAATTCAAGCGCATGGGCGTGATCGGCGATTGGGACCGCCCGTATTTGACGATGGCCTTCGCCGCCGAGGCGACGATCGTTGCGGAGTTCCTGAAGGTGGCGATGGGGGGGCTTCTCTATCGCGGCTCCAAGCCGGTGATGTGGAGCCCCGTCGAGGCCACCTCGCTCGCGGAGGCCGAGGTTGAGTATCAGGAGAAGCAGAGCCACACGATCTGGGTGAAGTTCCCGGTCCGGGGCCAGGACGCGGCGATCGTGATCTGGACCACCACGCCCTGGACGATCCCCGCCAACCGCGCCATCGCCTTCGCGCCGGCTATTGCGTACGGCCTCTATCGGGTGGAGGCGCTGGAATCCGATCTGCGGTTCGAGCCCTGGGCCAAGCCCGGGGAGAAGCTGGCGCTGGCCGACGCGCTGGCCGAGGCCGTCTTCGCCGCCGCAAAGATCGCCCGCTGGACGCGCCTTGGCGGCTTCGACCCCGCGGGGCTGGTCTGCGACCACCCGCTGGCGCATTGGGCGGGCGCGCCGGTCGGAGCCTACGGGTTCGGCGCGCCGCTGCTCGCGGGCGAGCACGTCACCGCCGAGGCGGGCACGGGCTTCGTCCACACCGCGCCGGGCCACGGGCAGGAGGATTTCGCCCTCTGGCTCGCCTCCGGGGGAGCCCAGCAGGACATTCCGTTCACGGTGGACGGGGACGGGCGCTTCACCGAGGCCGCGCCCGGCTTTGCGGGGCTCTCGATCATCGAGCTAGAGGGCAAGCGCCAGGGTCAGGACGGGCCGGCCAACGAGGCGGTGATCCAGGCGCTGATCGCGGCGGGCGCGCTTCTCGCGCGGGGCCGGCTGACGCACCAATACCCCCATTCCTGGCGCTCCAAGGCGCCGCTCATCTTCCGCAACACGCCGCAATGGTTCATCGCGCTGGACCGGCCGGGCCCGCGCGGCGCGACGCTGCGCGAGGAGGCGCTCGCCGCCATCGCCTCGGCCGCCTGGATCCCGCAAAGCGGGGCCAACCGCATCGGCGCCATGGTGAGCGACCGGCCGGACTGGCTCGTCTCGCGCCAACGCGCCTGGGGCGTGCCGCTGACGCTGTTCGTCCACAAGGAGACCGGGGACATCCTGCGCGATGAGGCGGTGAACGCCCGCATTGTCGCGGCGGTCGAGGCCGAGGGCGCGGACGCCTGGTGGCTCCGCCCGGCGCAGGATTTTCTGGGGCAGGCCTACGCGGCCGGCGATTATGAGCGCGTGGACGACATCCTCGACGTCTGGTTCGATTCAGGCGCGAGCCACGCCTTCGTGCTGGGCGCGCGGGAAAGCTTGCCCTTCCCCGCCGATCTCTACCTCGAGGGCTCCGACCAGCACCGCGGCTGGTTCCAATCCTCGCTATTGGAGAGCTGCGCCACGCGCGGGCGTGCGCCGTACAAGAGCGTTCTAACCCACGGCTTCGTGCTCGACGAGGCGGGGCGCAAAATGTCCAAGAGCCTTGGCAATGTGGTGGAGCCGCAAAAGATCGCCGACCAGTTCGGCATCGAGATCCTGCGGCTCTGGGCGGCGTCGAGCGATTATTCGGAGGATCTGCGCCTCGGCAAGACGATCATCGACCAGTCCGCCGAAATGTACCGCAAGCTGCGCAACACGCTGCGCTATCTGCTGGGAGCGCTGCACGGCTTCTCGGACGCGGAGCGGTTGGACTGGAGCGATCCGGACTTTCCCCGCCTCGAGCTTTGGCTCGCACACCGCCTCGACGCCCTAGACCGGGAGGTGCAGGCGGGCTTTGACGCGTACGATTTCCGCGGCGCGCTGTCGAAGATCGTGGAATTCTGCAACGTCGATCTCTCGCCCTTCTATTTCGACGTCCGCAAGGACAGCCTCTATTGCGACCGCCCCGAGGCCGTGCGGCGGCGCGCGTGCCGCACGCTGCTCGATCTCCTGTTCGACCGTCTGACCGCCTGGCTCGCCCCGATCCTGCCGTTCACCGCCGAAGAGGCTTGGGCCGCGCGCTTTCCGGAGGCGCGGTCCGTGCATTTGCGCCAATTTCCGGGCTCCCTCGCGCTCCTGCCCGAGGCGGGGGTCGCGGCGGGCGAGATCGAGGCGTTGCGGGGGGTGCGCCGGGTGGTCACCGGAGCGCTTGAGCGGGAGCGGCGGGAAAAGCGCATGGGCGCTTCGCTCGAGGCGGCGCCGGTGCTTTACCTAGCCGATCCTGCGCTGGCCGCGCTGGTGGATCGGGTGGGCCTCAAGGAGCTCGCCGATCTGTGCATCACCAGCGCGATGACGGTGGGCGAGGGCCCCGCGCCCGCCGGCGCCTTCGCCCTGCCCGAGCAGCCGGGCGTGGTGGTGGTCCCGGCGCGGGCGGCGGGCCGCAAATGCGCGCGCTCCTGGCGCTATTTCGACCCCGCCGAGGCCGATCCGCGCTACCCTGACCTTTCTCCGCGCGACGCCGATGCGGTGGCCCAGTGGGACGCCGCCCGCGCGCCCAACCTCAAAGCTTCAGCCGGGCACGCGGCGTGAGCGAACCCGGTCCCCGAAAGCGCCTGAGGCGCGCCAACGCTGGCTCCGCCCCAAAGCGGCCGCATATGCTCGCCAACCATGCTGAAACTGGCGTCCTATGAAGGCCTCGATTGGATGAGCGCGCACAAAAGCCTGTTCGGCGCCGGCGCCGCGCTCGCCGCCTGCGTGGTGGCGCTGGACCAGGCGTCGAAATATTGGGTGCTCGAGGTCGTGCGCCTGCAGGAGCGCGGCGCGATCGAATTGTCGGGCGTGTTCGATCTTACCTTCGTGCGCAATTACGGGGTCAGTTTCGGCTTGCTGCGCGCCGGGTCCGAGCTCGAGCGCTACGGGCTGATGGCGCTGTCGGGCGTGATCGCTTTGGTGTTCCTGGTATGGATGCGCACCGCCGAGCGCCGCCTCACCACAGCTGCGCTCGCGCTGGTGGTGGGCGGGGCCGTGGGCAATTTGGTCGACCGCGTGCGGTTCGGCTTCGTGGTCGATTTCCTGGATTTCTCGGGGCTCTATTTCCCCTGGGTGTTCAACGTCGCCGACGCCGCCATCACCGCCGGAGCAGCCCTCCTCGTGCTGGACCAATTGGTCCATGGCGAAGACAAGAAACCCGCTCTTAGACAGAGCAAAACCGGCCGCTGAGGGCGCGCCTTGCCGGCGTGCGCAGGGGCGTTAGAAGCAGCAACATTCCGGAGGGATGGCGTCCATGATGAAACCCTACACCCTGATCGCGGTGGTCGCGGCCGCCTCCGCCGCCGCCGGCTGCGGGGGGATGCGCAAGGCGCTGGGCGTGGAAAAGGCCGCACCCGACGAGTTCCGCGTCGTCACCAAGGCGCCGCTCGTGATCCCGCCCGATTACGCGCTGCGCCCGCCCCGCCCGGGCGATCCCCGCCCACAGGAATTGCGCCCCGACGCCGACGCCCGCGCCGCCCTGTTCGGCCAGGACGTGGGCCGCACGGCCAGCGAAGGGGAGAAGCTATTGGTCTCCAAGGCCGGCGCAGAAGCCGTGGACCCCGCAATCCGCGCCCAGGTCGATCTCGACGGCGGGGCTATCGTGCGCAAGCCCGAGGCGCTCTCCGATGCGGTGCTGAATTACGGGCGCAAAACCCCGGAGGCCGATTCCGAGGAAGCCCGGCTCCAGGCCGAGGAACTGGCCCGTCGCACGGTCGGTACGGGCGCGATCGTGATCGGGAAACCCAGCGAATCCAGAAGCAAGCTGCCGGGTCTTTAAGGCGATGGCGCGGACTTCCGCCCTGCGGGCCCTGGCGTTCGCCTGCGCCGCCGGCGCGCTCGCCGCCGCGCCCGCCCAAGCCCTGCCGCGGCCCGAAACCTTCACCCTCGCCAACGGCATGCAGGTCGTGGTGGTAACGGACCGGCGGGCTCCCGTGGTCACGCACATGGTCTGGTACCGCGCAGGCGCCGCGGACGAAGCGCGCGGCAAAGCGGGCATAGCCCACTTCCTCGAACATCTGATGTTCAAGGGTACGAAGAAGATACCGCCCGGAGAATTCTCCAAGATCATCGCCCGCAATGGCGGGGACGACAACGCCTTCACCAGCAGCGATTACACCGCCTATTACCAGCGCATCGCGCGCGACCGGCTAGACCTTGTGATGGGCATGGAGGCGGACCGGATGGTCCATCTGTCCCTCACGGAGGCTGACGTGCTCTCGGAGCGGGAAGTCATCGTCGAGGAGCGCCGCCAGCGCACCGACAACAATCCTGGCGCGCGCCTCTATGAGCGGATGCGGGCCATGCTCTACCCGCACCATCCCTACGGCACGCCGGTGATCGGCTGGCTGCACGAAATCAAAGGCTTGACCCGCGCGGACGCGCTCGCCTGGTACAAGACCTGGTACGCCCCCAACAACGCCATCCTGGTCGTCGCAGGCGATATCGACGCCGCCGCCCTGAAGCCGCTGGCGGAGAAGCATTACGGCCGCCTGAAGCCCAACAAGGCGCTGCCCGCCCGCGTCTGGGTGAGCGACCCCCCGCGCGAGGCGGCCCAAAGGGTGACGCTGGCCGATCCCAAGGTGCGCCAGCCCGCGCTGTCGCGCTTCTATCCGAGCGTCTCCTACGCCACCGCCCGGGACCGCGGGCGCGCCGCGCACGCCCTCGACGTGGCGGCCGAGATCCTCGGCGGGTCGGAGACGAGCCGGCTCTACAAGGCGCTGGTGGAGGAGAAGAAGCTCGCGGTCGCCGCAGGCGCGGGGGCCGATACGTCCGGCATCGGCGGGGGCGTGCTCTCAGTGTCGGCCACCCCGGCCGAAGGGGTCACGCTCGAGGCGCTGGAGGCCGCGCTCGACGCCGTGCTCGCCGATTTCCTCAAGACCGGCCCCGAGGCGGGCGAGCTCGAGCGTGCGAAATCCCAGCTCGCCGCCTCCGCCATCTACGCCGCCGACAGCCAGGAGACGCTGGCCAACATCTATGGCGCCTCCCTGGCGCAGGGCGAAAGCATCGACGCGGTGGTGAATTGGCAGGACGACATTCTGAAGGTGACCCGCGAGGAGGTGCTCGCCGCCGCTCGCGAGACGATCGTGGCGGAAGCCTCGGTGACGGGCCTGTTGCTGCCGGAGGCGGGCTCTTGAGCGCGCGCGTGTTCGCCTGCGTCCTTGCGCTGCTGGCGGGCTTCTGGTTCGGCGCGCCTGCGCAGGCGGCGGTACCGGTCCAGGTCGTGACCTCCCCGGGCGGGATCAAGGCGTGGCTCGTCTCGGATTCCACCATCCCGATGATCGTGCTGCGCGCGCATTGGGAAGGCGGCGTGGCCAGCGAGCCGCCGCGCCTGCAGGGCGTCACCGCGCTGATGGCCGACATGCTCACCGAAGGCGCGGGGTCCCTGGACGCGAACGCCTTCAAGGAGCGGCTTGACACACTGAACATGTCGCTGGGCTTTTCCGCAGGCTGGGACGGGGTGGACATGGGCCTCACCACCTTGTCCAAGAATCGCGACGCCGCATTCGAGATGGCGCGCCTGGCGCTGACCGCGCCGCGCTTCGACGCCGCCCCGCTCGACCGCATCAAACGCCAGAGCCTCGTCGGCCTGCGCCAGCGTGAGACCAACCCCTCCTTCATCGCCAATCGCGCGCTTGATGAGGCTCTCATCCCCGGCCACCCTTATAGCCGGCGCACCTCCAAGGAGAGCATCGAGGCGATCACCCGCGCCGATCTCCCGCCGCTGAAGGAAAAGCTCCTCACCCGCGCGCGCCTCTCGATCACCGTGGCGGGGGATATCTCCGCGCCCGACCTCGCCCGCCTGCTGGACGCCACCTTCGGCGCGCTGCCCGCGCAAGGCGCGTTTGCGCCCCCGCCCGACGTCACGCCCAAGGCGCAAAGCGTGGTGGTGGTGAAGCCCCTGCCGCAGCCCCAGAGCCTCGTCCTGTTCGCGGCCCCCGGCATCCAGGACGAGGATCCCGACTGGATCCCGCTCACGGTCGCCAATTACATCCTGGGCGGGGGCGGCTTTTCCTCGCGGCTGATGGCGGAGGTGCGGGAGAAGCGCGGCCTCGTTTATGGCGTGGGGTCGGGCCCCTCGGTGTACGACCACGCCGCCCTGATCCGCGGCTCGGCCCAGACGGAGAACGAGGACGTCGCGGCCGCCATCGAGGTGATCCGGGCCGAGATCGGCAGGCTTTACCGCGAGGGCGCGAGCGCGGGCGAGATCGAGGACGCCAAGCGCTACCTCACCGGGTCCTTCGCTCTCGACCTCTATTCCAATGTCGCGATCGCCGATGTGCTGCACCGCTACCACGTCGCCGGCCGGGAGGCCGATTATGTCAATCGCCGCAACGCCCTGATCGAGGCCGTAACGAAGGCCGACGTCGACCGCTTGATCAAACGGCTGTTCAACCCCGAGGCGTTCACCTTCATCGTCGTGGGCCAGCCCGCCGGGCTCGCCGCGCCGCGCCCCGGCGCATCCTGATCCGGTAGGCGGAGCGGGCGGGGCGGGCGTGCTATCGTGGCGGCGATTCCCATGCCCATCCGCCGCCTGCCCCCCGAAGCCGTCAACCGCATCGCCGCCGGCGAGGTGATCGAGCGGCCGGCCGCGGCGGTGAAGGAATTGGTGGAGAACGCGCTCGACGCCGGGGCCCGCTCCATCGCGGTGCGCATCGAGGCGGGCGGGGCGGAGCTGATCCGCGTCGAGGACGACGGCGTCGGCATGGGACCAGACGCGCTGGAGCTGGCGATCGAGCGCCACGCCACCTCCAAGCTCGCGCCCGCGGCGGACGGCTCGGTCGATCTCCTGAACATCCGCACGCTGGGCTTCCGCGGCGAGGCGCTGCCCTCGATCGGGGCCGTCGCGCGGCTGACGATCACCTCCCGGGCGCGCGGATCGGCGGAGGCGTTCTGCGTGCAGGTGCAGGCGGGCGTGCTCACGCCCGCGCGCCCGGCGGCGTTTCCCGGCGCCAGCGGCACGGTGGTGGAAGTGCGCAACCTCTTCTTCGCCACCCCGGCGCGGCTCAAATTTCTGAAGTCCGAGCGGGCCGAGACGATGGCTGTGGTCGATTGCGTCAAGCGCCTGGCGCTGGCGCGCGCCGACGTCGGATTTCGCCTGGACATAGACGGGCGCCAGGCCCTGCGCGCCGCCCCCGAGCGGGACAGAGACGGGAACGGGGACGGCGTGCGCGCCCGGCTGGGGGCGCTGCTGGCCGCCGATTTCGCCGCCAATTGCGTGCCGATCGACCTGACGCGCGAGGGCGTGCGCCTGACCGGCCAGGCGGGGCTGCCCACGTTCAGCCGCGGCGCGCCCACCCACCAGCACCTCTTCGTCAATGGCCGCCCGGTGAAGGACAAGCTGATCCTGGGCGCGCTGCGCGGCGCCTATCAGGACCTGCTGGCCCGCGACCGCCACCCCGTGGCCGCGCTGTTCTTGACGATCGATCCCGAACTCGTGGACGTGAACGTTCACCCCGCCAAGACGGAGGTGCGCTTCCGCGACGCGGCTTTGGTGCGGGGGCTGATCGTGAGCGGGCTGAAGCATGCGCTGGCCGCCGCCGGCCACCGCGCCGCCACCAGCACCGCCGATCAGGCCTTGGCCTATGCCCGGCCCGGGCCTGCGCTTGGGTTCGTTCCGCCGCGCGGCCTGAGGGAAAACCCGCCTGCGGCGATGGATTTCATGGCGCCCGGCGGGCGCGTGGAGCAGGGCGCGGGGGCTGCGCCCGCCGCGCTGAGCGCGTCGCCGGCCGCCATCTCCTACCCGCTGGGCGCCGCGCGCGCGCAAGTGCACGAGACCTATATCGTGTCCCAGACCGAGGACGGGGTGGTGATCGTGGATCAGCACGCCGCGCACGAGCGGCTCGTCTATGAGAAGATGAAGGCGATGCTGGCCGCGGGCGGCGTCGCGCGCCAGACGCTGCTGATCCCCGAGATCGTCGATCTCGATCCCGCAGAGGCCGAGCGGCTTTTAGCGCGGGCGGAGGAATTCGCCGCGCTTGGGCTTGTGCTCGAGCCGTTCGGCGCCGGCGCGGTGCTGGTGCGCGAGACGCCGGCGCTCCTGGGCGATCTCGCGTGCGCGGCCCTCCTCAAGGATTTGGCGGACGATCTGGCCGAGCTCGGATCGGCGCAGGCGCTGCAGGACCGGCTGGAGGCGGTGTGTTCGTCCATGGCGTGCAGGGGCTCGGTGCGCGCGGGGCGCCGGCTGAGCGGGGAGGAGATGAACGCGCTGCTACGCCAGATGGAAGCCACGCCCTTTTCCGGTCAATGCAATCACGGCCGGCCGACCTATGTGGAATTGAAGCTGGCCGATATCGAGAAATTGTTCGGCCGGCGCTAAGGCGCCCCGGATGCGCTAGACCGTTTCCCGAAAAGTGTTCCGCGGTTTTCGGACGAGAAACGGTCTAACTTAAAGTGCAGAGCGGTTTTTCTCGATTGGATTGATTCAATCCACTCGAGAACCGCTCTAGGCCTCAAAAGGAGACCGGAATGGGCGGCGCGCGATGGAGCCGGCTGCGCGCGGCGGCCGGCGCGGCCTGGCGGCGGGGGCGCAGCGTCCGTCCGCGGACGGCCCTCGCGGTCGCGGTTGCGGCCGCGCTTGCGCTCGCTTTGTTGGGGGCCGTCTTTGCGCCAACGGGGCGCGACGCGCCGCAAGCGGCCGCACCTGCGCCCCCGCCACTGTCGCGCGTGGTGGAGGCCCGGCCTGTCGGGGGGGAGCGGGCCCTGGCGCTGGCGCGGCGGCTGGAGCGCGAAGCGTTCGCGGACGCCCCGGTTGTGCAGGATCCCCCGGACGGCCCCGTAAGGGCGGCGGAATTCACCGAGAGCGCGCGCGAGAGCTTCCGCGCCGCCGCCGCCCCCCTGCTGCAGGATCCCGAAACCCGCGTGCGGGAAAGCGTCGCGCGCGCCGCCGATCCGCGCACGCGCGCTGCGGGGCTTGCGGCGCTCTGGGCGATCGCGGAGGAGGGCGGGCCGTCGGCGGGGCTGATCTGGCGCTTCTGCGCCGCGCTCGCCGCGGGCGCGGGCGAGCCCCGGGCGGGGGAGGCTTTGACGCGGGCGCGCGCCGCCAACCCCCAGGACCGCCGCCTGTGGCGGATGCTCGCCTTCACCCTGCACCGGGAAGGGAAGGTCCGCGCCGCGCGCGGAGCCGCGCTGGTGGGCCAGGGCCTGGCGGAGGCCGCCGCCGGACAAGCCGCCCAAGCCGACCGGACGCTCGAACAAGCCCTGCCGCTGCTGGGCGAGGCCACGAGCCGCGCCTTCGTGCTGGGACGGCTGGGCGACGCCGCCGCCCGGCGCGACGATTGGTCCGCCGCCGCGCGCTATTTTCGGCGCGCGCTCGAACTCCGGACGCGCGCGCGCGACGGGGCGGGGATCGGCCAGGAAGCCTCCAAGCTCGCACGCGCGGAGGCCGCCCAAGGGCGGATGGCGCAGGCGTGCGCCGCGCTCGCGCGCGCGCGGGAGCAGGGCGTGCGCCCGATCGCTTCGGGGCGCCTGCAAAGCTGCGCCGCACCGGCTTCCCTCACACCGGCGCCGGGCTGAGGAACAGCACTTTCGCGGCCCCATAGAGGCGCGTGTCGTGCAGACCATAACCCGGCGCGTCCGGCGCCTCGTCGGCGGCGCACTCGAACACGATCAGCGCGCCGGGATCGATCCAGCCGCCGGCGCCGAGCCGCGCCAGAGCCGCCTCTCCCAGCCCCTGGCGGTAGGGCGGGTCAAGGAAAACCAGATCGAACGGGGCGGAAAGGCCCGCGGGGCGGGGGCCGAGATCGGTGGCGTCGCGGCGGTGGATGCGGGTCTGCCCGAACAGCGAAAGCGTCTCTATCGTGGTGCGGAGCGCCCCGCGCGCGGCGGCGTCGGTTTCCACGAACAGCGCGAAATCGGCCCCGCGCGACAGCGCCTCGAACCCGAGCGCGCCCGAGCCCGCGAACAGGTCCAGCACGCGCCGCCCGCCAAGCCCGGAAGACCAGGGAGCGTGCTCCAGAATGTTGAACACCGCCTCGCGCGCCCGCTGGCCCGTGGGGCGGGTGGCGAGGCCCGGGGGCGTTGCGATCGCACGCCCCTTTAACCGCCCGCCGATGATCCGCATCGCCTTGCTCCCGCCGCCGGGCCTTGACCGCTGCGCCCCAAGCCGCCTTAAAGCGTCGCTCCCCTGCCTTCCAGCGAAAGAGAGCCCGTTTTGGACCCGCTGTTCAGCGACGTTTCCGCCCTCATTCAAGTCGTGCTCATCGACTTGGCGCTGGCGGGGGACAACGCGATCGCCGTGGGGCTCGCCGCATCCGCGCTGGCGCCGGCGCTGCAGCGGCGGGTGATCCTGATCGGCATCGGGCTGGCCTTGGTGCTGCGGATCGCGTTCGCGCTGATCACGGTGCAATTGCTGGCGGTGAAGGGGCTTTTGCTTGCGGGCGGCCTGCTGCTGTTCTGGGTGGCGTGGCGGATGGTGCAGGATCTGCGCGCCCACCACGCCGCAACGCCGGGGCTCGAGCCCGAGCAGGGCGCAGAATTCGCCGCCGCCGCAGCCGCGCGCGTCCAGGCGCCCGGCACGTTCGGGCGGGCGCTCCTGTCCATCGTCATCGCCGACGTTTCGATGTCCCTCGATAACGTGCTGGCGGTGGCCGGGGTCTCCCGGCATGCGCCGGAGATCATGACGTTCGGGCTTGTGCTGTCGGTGGTGCTGATGGGCGCGGCGGCTTCCTTCGTGGCCCGCATCATCGAGCGCTATCGCTGGATCGCCTATCTCGGCGTGGTGGTGATCGTGTTCGCGGCGGCGCGGATGGTGTGGGAGGATCTGCACATGTTCTTCCCCGCTGCGCTCCCGGCGCTGCCGTTTTGGCTGGGTGGGCGCGCCTGAGCCCGCTACCCGCGCGGGCGCTTTTCCCCCAGCTGCGCGCGCAGCGTCTTGGCCGGAACCTCCTCCACCGCGCCGGGAACCAGCACGCCGAGCTGGAAGGGCCCGTAGGCGGTGCGGATCAGGCGGTTCACCCGCAGGCCCAGCGCCTCCAGCACCCGGCGCACCTCGCGGTTCTTGCCCTCCGCCAGGGTCAGCGTGATCCAAACATTGGCCGCGCGCGCCTGGTCGAGCGTCGCCTCGATCGGCCCGTAGGAGACGCCGTCCACTATGATCCCCTCCCGCAGCGCGTCGAGTTCGGCCTGGGCGATGGTCCCGAACGCGCGTGCGCGGTAGCGACGCGCCCAGCCGGAGGCGGGCAGCTCCAGCCGCCGCGCCAGCGCGCCGTCATTGGTCAGGAGCAGCAGGCCTTCGGAGGTGAGATCAAGCCGCCCGACGGAGATCACGCGCGGCAGGTCCGGCCCCAGCCGCTCAAACACGGTGGGCCTGCCCTGGGGGTCTCGGTGGGTTGTGACGAGGCCCGGCGGCTTGTGGTAGCGCCACAGCCGCGTGGGCTCCGGCGCGGTCACGGTCTTGCCGTCCACCCGCACGATATCGCCCGCGCGCACCTTGAAAGCCGGCGTATCGAGGCGCGCGCCGTTGACGCTCACCCGGCCGTCGGCGATCAGGCGCTCGGCGTCGCGGCGCGAACACACGCCCGCCCGCGCCAAGGTCTTGGCGATCCGATCGCCGTCTTCCCAGGCGTCAGGTTTTGCGGCTTCTTCCATGCGATTGACCTGAGCGCGTGCGCGCTGCTGATGGAGCCCCATGTCTAGCCTGATCGCCGCCGATCTCGCCATGATGGGTCACGCCCTCGCCGCCGCCCGCGCCGCGGGGGCGGCGGGCGAGGCGCCCGTGGGCGCGGTGGTGGCCGATCCCGAAACGGGCGCGATCCTGGCCGCGGCCGGCAATTCCCCCATCGCCGCACACGATCCAACCGCCCACGCCGAGATCCTGGCGCTGCGCGCGGCCGCCGCCCGGCTGGGCAATTACCGGCTCCCGGGGCTCTCGCTCTACGTGACGCTGGAGCCGTGCGCGATGTGCGCGGGCGCGATCAGCCATGCGCGGATCGCGCGGCTTGTGTATGGGGCGGAGGATCGAAAGGGCGGCGCGGTCGCGCACGGGCCCCGCTTCTTCGAGCAGCCCACCTGCCATTGGCGGCCCGCGATCACGGCCGGGATCGGGGCGGAGGAGGCGGCAAGCCTGCTGCGCGCCTTCTTCCGCGCCCGGCGTCAATTGGGCAAGGCCAGCGAATAGGGGCTGTCGAGCGCGAAGGCCGGGGTGTCCACCGAAAAGCGCGCGCCGTCGCTGAGCTGCTGCATGCCATAGCTTCCCACCATCACCCCGGAGGGCGCGCTGAGGGGCGCCGCGCTCGTGTAGCGGAAGGACCGCCATGGCGCGATCACGGGCTGCTGGCCGACGACGCCCGGCCCGCGCACCTCCTGAACGAGGCCGGCCGTATCCGTGATGCGCCAATAGCGCTCCAGGAGCCGCACCGCCTCGCGCCGCGTGTTCTCGATCTCCACCGCATAGGCCCAGACATAACGCTGCGCCTCGACGTCCGATTCCTCGGCCAGGAAAGAGGGCGTGACGCGCACAATCACCCCGCTCGTCTCTTGCTCGTAGGTCATGCAGCCCCGCCCGCTTTGGTCATGCGCGATCGAGCGCCTGGGCCAGATCGTCGATCAGGTCTTGCCCATCTTCCAGGCCGACGGAGAGGCGCACCATGCCGGGCGTGATCCCGATGCGGGCGCGCGCGTCCTCGGCGAGGCGGCGGTGGGTGGTGGTTTCGGGATGGGTCGCGAGGCTTTTCGCATCGCCCAGATTGTTGGAGATGTCGATCAGGGCGAGCGCATCGAGGAAGCTCCACGCGCCTGGCCGCCCGCCCGCCACCTCGAACGCGACGAGCGTCCCGCCCGAGGCCATTTGCGCAGCGTGCACCCGCCGGCCCGGATGGTCCTCCCGACCTGGATAGAAAAGCTTCGTCACCTTTGGGTGGGCGGCCAGCGCGTCCGCGACCGCGGCGGCGTTGGCGGCCTGGCGCTCCACCCGCAGCGCTACGGTTTCGAGCCCCTTGATCAGCACCCAGGCGTTGAAGGGCGAGAGCGCGGGCCCCGTATGGCGCAGGAAGTCGCGGATCGCCTCGTCGATCAGCGCCTTGGAGCCGAGGATGGCGCCGCCCAGCGTGCGGCCCTGCCCGTCAATATGCTTGGTGGTGGAATAGACGACGAGATCGGCGCCGAACCGGAACGGCTTCTGCAGCACCGGGCTCGCGAACACATTGTCCACCACCAGGAGCCCGCCCTGGGCGTGCACGATCTCGGCGACGCCGGCGATGTCGACTGCGCCCAAAGTCGGGTTGGCGGGGGTCTCGATCAGCGCGAGGCGCACGCCCCGGCGCGCGGCCTCCGCCCATTGGTCGAGGTCCTCGCCGTCCACCAGCTCCACCTCCACGCCCAGGCGCGGCAGCAGCGTGTCGAGGATCCACAGGCACGAGGAGAACATGGCGCGCGCGCCGAGCACCCGGTCCCCGGCTTTGACATTGGCGAGGATCGCGGCGTTGACGGCCGCCATGCCGGAGCCCACGCCCAGGCATTCCTCCGCGCCCGGCCCCTCGAGCGCCATCAGGCGCTCCTCGAAGATGCGCACGGTCGGGTTCGCGTAGCGGCCATAGAGATAGCCGGGCGCGGTTCCCGCGAACCGGGCGTCGGCCTCCTCGGCGCTGTCATAGACGAAGCCCGATGTCAGATAGAGCCCCTCGGCCGTCTCCTGGTGCGGCGAGCGGGTGAGCCCGCCGCGAATGAGCTGGGTGGCGAGGCGATGGTCGGGGCCGGCGCGCTTGGTCATGGGGCTTTATACTCGGCTTTCGTCTCGACGATGGCCACTCGCCCCTCCGCCAGGCTGAGCGCGATGGCGCCGTGCTTCAGCGCCAGCGCAAGCTCCCCGAACAGGGCGCGCCGCCAGCCCTTGAGGGCGGGCACGTCGGCCTCGTCGGAAAGGGCGATGGCTTCGAGATCGGAGACGTTGGCGAGGAGGCGCGGGGCCACTTCGTGGCGTTCGCATTCGTGGCGCAGCAGCACTTTGAGCAGCTCGACCGTCGGCCCCAGGCCCTGCGGCGGCGCGCTGAGGCGCTCGACGGGCGGGGGCTTGACGGAGGGATCGGCGAGCGCGCGGTCGATCAGGCCTGCGAGTTCGACCCCCTGGCGGGAGCCGCCGAACCCTTTCGGCACGGCGCGCAGACGGTCGAACGCCTCGGGCTTGCGGGGCTTCTGTTCGGCGATCTCGTAGAGGGCGTCGTCCTTCAGCACCCGCCCGCGCGGCACGTCGCGGGCCTGGGCCGTACGCTCGCGCCAGGCGGCCGCGACCTGCAGCGCCACGAGGTAATCGCGCCCGGTTTTGCGGATTTTGAGGCGCGTCCAAGCGTTTTCGGGTTCGTTGTCGTAGAGGGCGGGATCGGCGAGGGCTGCGATCTCCTCGCCCACCCAATCAAGGCGCCCGGCCGCTTCGAGCGTGGCGCGCAGCTTCGGATAAAGGTCGCGCAGGTGCGTCACGTCGGCCAGGGCGTAGGCGAGCTGGGCTTCGCTTAACGGCCTGCGGCTCCAATCGGTGAAGCGGGAGGATTTGTCCAGCCGGCGCTTGAGGATGGCCGCGGCCAGCGCGTCATAGGCGATGGAATCGCCGTAGCCCGCCGCCATCGCCGCGATCTGGGTGTCGAACAGCGGAAAGGGCGGCTGGCCGGAGAGGCGGAAGAAGATCTCAAGATCCTGGCGCGCGGCGTGGAACACTTTGAGGACCCGACGGTCCGCCATCAGGTCGAGGAAGGGGGCGAGATCGAGCCCAGGGGCGAGGGGGTCGATCACGAGCTCCACCCCGGGCGCGGCGGCCTGGATGAGGCACAGTTTCGGCCAGAAAGTCGTCTCGCGCATGAATTCGGTGTCCACCGCCACGAACGGGTGGGCGGCGAGCGCGCGGCAGCCTGCGGCGAGGGCTTCGGTGTCGGTGATCAGGCTCATGAAGCACGGTTTCTTGACACGGAGCGGGGGGCCGTGCGTGTTCCCGGCCCTGTTTGCGCGGCGCCTCGCCGCCTCTGGAGCCCGCCATGCACGCCTATCGTAGCCACACCTGCGGGGCTCTGCGTCCCTCGGACGTGGGCCAGCAGGTCCGCCTCTCGGGGTGGGTGCATCGGAAACGCGATCACGGCGGGGTGCAATTCATCGATCTTCGCGACCATTACGGCGTCACGCAATTGGTGGTTCTGCCGGAGGAGGCGGCGTTTCCGGTGCTGGAACGCGTGCGCGCGGAAAGCGTCATCCGGGTGGATGGGCGGGTGGTGGCCCGATCGGGGGATACAGTCAATCCCGGCCTGCCCACGGGGGGGATCGAAGTGCGCGTGGACGGCGTCGAAGTGCTCTCGGACGCGCAGGAATTGCCGTTGCCGGTGTTCGGCGAGCCCGACTATCCCGAAGACTTGCGCCTCAAGCACCGCTTCCTCGATCTGCGCCGCGACACGCTGCACAAGAACATCGTCTTGCGCTCGAACGTCATCGCGTCCCTGCGCCAGCGCATGATCGCGCAGGGGTTCACCGAATTCCAGACCCCGATCCTGACCGCCTCGAGCCCCGAGGGCGCGCGCGACTTTCTGGTGCCCTCGCGCCTCTATCCTGGCCAGTTCTACGCGCTGCCCCAGGCGCCGCAGCAATTCAAGCAGCTGCTGATGGTGGCGGGCTTCGACCGCTATTTCCAGATCGCCCCCTGTTTTAGGGATGAAGACGCCCGCGCCGACCGCTCGCCCGGGGAATTCTACCAGCTCGACGTGGAGATGAGTTTCGTCACCCAGGAGGACGTCTTCGCCGCCATCGAGCCGGTGCTCGAGGGCGTGTTCCTGGAATTTGCGCAGGGGCGCGCGGTGACGCCCGCCCCCTTCCCGCGCATCGCTTATAAGGACGCGCTGCTGAAATACGGCTCCGACAAACCGGACCTCCGCAACCCGATCGAGATCGTCGACGTCACCGGCGTATTCTCCGACCCAAGCGTCACGTTCAACGCCTTCAAGGCGGTGATCGCGCAGGGCGGCGTCGTGCGCGCCATCCCCGCGCCCGGCGCGGGCGCCCAGCCGCGCTCCTTCTTCGACCGGCTGAACGAGTGGGCGCGCAAGGAGATGAAGGCCGCGGGCCTCGGCTACATCACCTTCGAGGGCGAGGCGCTGGAGGGGAAGGGCCCGATCGCCAAATTCGTGCCCCCCGGCCCCTTGCGTGCGCTGGCGGAGGCGGCGGGCGTCAAGGCGGGCGATGCGCTTTTCTTCGCGGCGGGGCCTGAGGCGGAGGCGGCCAGGCTCGCCGGCCAGGCGCGGCTGCGGATCGGGGAGGAATTGGGCCTCGTCGAGGCCGACGTGTTCAAATTCTGCTGGATCGTCGATTTCCCGATGTACGAGTGGAACGAGGAGGAAAAGCGCGTCGATTTCTCGCACAATCCCTTCTCGATGCCGCAGGGGGGGATAGAGGCGCTGGAGAGCCAGGACCCGCTCGCCATCCTCGCCTACCAGTACGACATCGTGTGCAACGGCGTCGAATTGTGCTCGGGCGCGATCCGCAACCACAAGCCCGACCTGATGCTCAAAGCCTTCGCCCTCGCCGGCCATTCGGCGGAGACGGTGGAGAGCCGCTTCGGGGGCATGCTCAACGCGTTCCGTTACGGGGCGCCCCCGCACGGGGGCTTGGCGCCGGGCGTAGACCGGATCGTTATGCTGCTCGCGGGGGTGAGCACGCTGCGCGACGTGATCGTGTTCCCGCTCAACCAGCAGGCCCGGGACCTGATGATGAACGCCCCGTCCGAAGTATCGCCCAAGCAATTGCGCGAACTGCACCTGCGCGTGGCCGCGCCGGAGGGGAAGACCTGATTAGCGTTAGAAGATCAGCGGCACGCGGTGATGGACAGGCCGGGCGGCAGGCGCGTCTGTGCGTCGCCGCAGGCCTCCGCCAGTTGGCGCTGGGTGAGCCCGCGCGCGGTGGCGAGGTTGGCGCCCTTGAGGATGGAGCGGGCGAATTGCGCCTCGCCCACGTCGGCGCCGCTGAAATCGGAATTGTTGAGATGGGCGAGGGTGAAATTGGCGCGCCGCAGGCTCGCGCCGATAAAATTCACCTGCATGGCGTTCGCGCCCAGAAACACCGCCTGGGCCATCGAGGCCTGTGCGAACGTCGCCGATTGCAGTTCCGCGGAGGTGAAATCGGCGTCCGCAAGCTCGGCCCGGCTCGCGTCGGCGTGGGCGAGCACCGCCCCGGAAAACTGCGCTCGCGCAAAGCGGCTGTCCACCATCCTGGCGCGGGTCAGGTTGGCGCGGGCGAAATTGGCGTCCTCGAACACGGAATCTGCGGCGTTGGCGCCGGCCATATTGGCGGCGGAGAAATCGGAGCGGGAAAATTCACCCCCGGAGATGCGCACCCCGGCCATCGAGCGGCCGGACAAATTGCACGACCGGCAGCGGTCGCCATAGGTGGGCGCAAGACGGATCTTGGTGGAGGTGGACTGCGAGGGGCCGCTCGGGACGCCGACCTGCCCGGACGCCGCGCCGGGCGCGAGGAACGCCGCACCCGCCACAATCCCCGCCACAAGAACGCGCGTCCACTCCTTCATGACAGTATGGAATAACCTTCGGGGTTTAACGCTGCGAGTGAAATTGAAGTAATATGCAATCCGGGGGCAAGTCTTTACGCCTTCCGCGCTTGCGCCCCACACGCCGCGCAGGCGCTGACCCCGTTCGCCCCGCCAACCAGCGTGTAATGGCCGCATTCCGCGCATGCGTTCCCCTCATAGACCGGGGCTGCGGCCCCCCCCAAGCCGGGCCCCAAGGCTGCCGCTAAGGCCGGCCCAGAGGCGGCGCCGCCGCCGCCCTGGCGCTCGCGCCCGCCTGCGCCCGCCCCGCGGCTAGAGAGCACGACGATATTGTCCGGGGTTTGACCGCGGCTGAACCCGCGCGACATGAACCGCGCCGCATTCTCCCCGGCCGCGCTGCGGCCGAGGCCGTCCCCGCGCGCGTCGAAGGGATCGATCTGGGCGAGGTCGCGCCGCTCGAGATAGGAAACCGCGAGTTCGCGGAAGATGTAATCAAGGATGGAGGTGGCGTGGCGGATGGAATCGTTGCCGCGCACCGCGCCCGCCGGCTCGAACCGGGTGAACACGAACGCGTCCACGAATTCCTCCAGCGGCACCCCGTATTGCAGGCCGATCGAGATCGCGATGGCGAAATTGTTCATCAGCGAGCGGAAGGCCGCGCCCTCTTTGTGCATGTCGATGAAGATCTCGCCGAGGCCGCCATCGTCATACTCGCCGGTGTGCAGGTAAACCTTGTGCCCGCCGACGCTGGCCTTCTGGATGTAGCCCTTGCGCCGGTCGGGCAGGCGCCGGCGGCCCGCCTCGCGCGGGGGAGCGTGCTCGGGCGCCGGCGGGCGGCGCAAGGGCGCGGCGGGGGCCGCCACGCCGGAGGGGCTCTCTTGTGCGGAGGCCGCGGACGGCGCGGGCGCAGGCTCGATGCGGTCCCAGCGTAGCGCCGTGATCCCCGTGGCGAGGGCGGCTTCGGCCAGCACGGAAGCGGCCTCCTCCCGCTCGCCCGGCAGCGGGAGGATCGCTTCGCATGATCCGATCACGAACGGGGCGACCGCCGCGGCCATGGCGATCCGGTCCTCGGCGGAAACCGCCCGCCCCGCCAGGAACACGCCGAGATCGCCGGGCCTAAGGGCGGGGATGTCCGCCAGGGAAGGGGCCCCGCAGCAATAGACGTTGGCGGCCGCGATCGCCGCTTCCGGGACCCCGCAGCCGCCCAGCACGTCCCCGCCGACGCGCGCGAGCGCGGCCGCGTCCAGCCCCAACGCCTCCGCGCAGAAGGCCTCCCCCAGCACGGCGGGATGGAAGGCTGCGCGGATGTCGAAGCAATCCTTGAGCGCATCCTCGGCGGCCGCGAGCGCGGGGTCGGTGAAGCCGCGCCGTCGCAGCGCCTCAAGGTTCAGCCCGGGCGCGCCGGCGAGCGTGCGCGCGCCCTCAACGGTCCGCGCGATCGCCTGCGCGTCATAGCCTAGCCGCTCCAGCGCGCGCCGCGCGGAGGGGCTCAGCACCCGGCCGAACCCCCCGTCGGCGCGCCGGCCGTAGGCGATGGCCGGCCGGGGCGGGGCGAGGCCCTCGTCTAAGGGAAGCGCGATCAAGGCCGGGTGGCGGATGCCGCCCTTGGCGGCGGCGCTGCGCCACAGGCGCGCGCCGTGCGCGGCCCAGCCCGCCAGCGGCCCGCCCGCCTACCCCTGCGCGGGGGGGGCCCCCGCGGCCGCCTCCAGCTCCGGTTTCAACGCCCGCTCCGGCAAGCCCACGCCCGCATAGCCTGCGCTGGCGCTCGCCGCGGCCCCCCCGATCAGCGCCAGTACGGCCCCCGCCGCGGCCCGGCCCTCGGGGGCGGAATAGGCCAAGCCCTCGCCTTGCACCAGCGCGCCAAGCCCGCCGATCTCCAGCCGCAGGCAGGCGCCGATCTCCGTGGTTCCGGCCCCCGCGTGCGCGGCCGCGAGCGCCTCAATTGCGACGCCCACCGCCTCGGCCAGCAAGTCGGGTTCGCCGGCGAACCGGTCCACCTGCAGAAGGGCTTCGGAAAAGGCGCCCTCGGGGCCGGCCTCGCCCATAACCCCATCCGCGCTGGCCGCCGCCAGAACGCGCGGGCGCCGGTCTGCGCGGGCGCTCAACGCGGTGGACGCCTCCAGCACCGCGAGCGCCGCCGCGCCGGGCGCGCCGAGAATTTCGAGGTCCGCGCCGTCGAGCAGGGCGTCCTGGGCCAGGCGCAGCGTCGTGTTGGTGGGCGTCCAGGACAGGCGCCGGCGCGCATAGGGCGCGCGCGGGGCGCCGAGAGCCGCGGCGAGAAGGGGCTCGCTCAGCACAAGGCGACGCTCGCTCAGCAGCGCGAAGAGGCGGGCCTCGAACGCCTCCGTCCCGCCTTGGCCGGCGGCTTGCGCCCACGCGGCCACGCCCGCGGCCGCCCGCTGCAGTCCCCGCCGCAGCGAGGGCCCGCTCTCGGCGGCGACCGCGAGGCCCGCGCGCACCGCATCCGCGATCTCGGCCTCGCTCCACTCCGCCGGGGCCTCCACGAGCAGCGCGTCTGCGCCGTCGCCGGCCTCCCATGGTTCGATCGCGCGCTGCGCCCAGGCGGGGTGTTGTTGCTCCACGCGCATGGCTCCCTTTTCATCCGACGGGGCAGGGTAGGGCGCGTCCGCAGCGGAAATCAAGATGTAGGGCCGCCCGGCTGTGGACATCACAAGATGTGGCGCGCGGCGGCGGCTGGATTCGGCGGGCCCGCGGCGCCATAGTGCGGCCGCGGCGGCATCGCAAAAGGCGGCCTGATATCGTGCTCACACGCATTTTTACCTGGTGGAACGGGGCCACGCTCGGGGCGCTGTACGACATCACCCGGCGGGGGGTGTTCGTTGGCGCGGACGCGCAGGGCAATCGCTATTTCGAGGAGCGCAAGCCCAGCCGCGACGGGCTGAAGCGCCGCTGGGTGGTGTATCAGGGGCTGGTGGACGCCTCGCGCGTGCCCCCGGACTGGCGCGGCTGGATGTCCCACGGGGTGGAGGAGGCGCCGAGCGTGCGCCCGCTGCCGCGCAAGCCCTGGGAGAAAGAGCACGTCCCGAACTTGACCGGCACCATCCACGCCTACCGCCCCAAGGGCAGCCTCGCGCGCGCCTCAGAACCGCCGCGCGCGGAGGCGTATGAGGCCTGGCGCCCCGATCGCTGAGCGGGAAGCCGCGGAATACGAGACGAGACGAGTGGAGAAGGCAGGGATGAACAAGGACCAGATCGGCGAGACGATCCTCGGCGCGATCGTGGCTTTCGTGGCCGTAGGCTTTCTGGTCTTCGCGCTGACGCAGGGCGGCCAGGCCAGCACCGGGGGCGGCTACACGCTGTCGGCGCGCTTCAACCGGGTGGACGGCATCTCCGTCGGCTCGGACGTGCGCCTTTCGGGGGTGAAGGTGGGCGCGGTGTCCGGGGTCGCGCTCGATCCCCAGACCTACCAGGCGCGGGTTACCGTCTCGGTCGATCCCAAAGTGAAGGTGCCCGAGGACTCGGTGGCGAAAATCGCGTCCGATGGGTTGCTGGGCGGGGCGTTCGTGGCGATCGAGCCGGGCGGCGCGGAAGCGACGCTCGCTCCCGGCCAGGAGATCGCCCAGACGCAAGGCTCGCTCGATCTGCTCACCATGCTGTTGTCGGCGATGTCGAGCATGGGCGGGGACGAGGAAAAAGAGGCCGAGCAGGCCCCGCAGCCGGAGGCCGCGCCGTGACCGGCGCCCGTCTGGCCGCGATCGGCGCGATCGCCACCCTCGCCTTCGCGTTCGCCCCGGCGGCGCAGGCCGCCACCGCCGTGCTGCGCGGCCTCGACAAGACCACCGGGATCGCCCGCGATTTCAACGCGCCCGTCGGCAGGAAGGTGAAGTTCGGCACGCTCGACATCGTCGCGCGCTCCTGCGCCAAGCGGGCCCCGGAGGAGGTGCCGGAGGTTTCGGTCTATCTGGACGTGGTGGACCACCCGATCGTCAGCGCGGACCAGACGGCCCCGGACGAGCGGAAGATCTTCTCCGGCTGGATGTTCGCCTCAAGCCCCGCGCTTAATGCGCTAGAACATTCCTCCTACGATATCTGGGCCATCGATTGTAAAGCCTGAGTGGGGGTGGCGATCGCGCCGGCGCGAGCGAAATCGGCCTTTTGCGTCAGCGCGTCGTGCAGCAGCCGGCGGAATTCCGCGCGCGGGATCTGGCGGGCCCCGAATTGCGCGAGGTGGGCGGTCCAGAATTGCGCGTCGAGCAGCGTGAAGCCGCCCGCGCGCAGCCGCGCCGCCAGCGCGACGAGCGCGATCTTGCTCGCGTCGTCGGCGGTGGAAAACATGCTTTCGCCGAAGAACGCGCCCCCGAGCGCCACCCCGTAAAGGCCCCCGACCAGCGCCGGCCCGTCGCGCACCTCCACGCTGTGAGCGGTCCCCAACCGGTGCAGCTCGTTATAGAGCCGCCGGATCGGGGGGTTGATCCAGGTTTCGCGGCGGTCCGCGCAGGCGGCCATCACGGCGTCGAAATCCTGATCGACGGCGAGCGCGAAGCGGCTCTTGCGCATCGTGCGGGCCAGCCTAGCGGGCACGTGAAAGGCGTCGAGCGGCAGGATGCCCCGCAACTCGGGATCGACCAGGAACAGCGCGTCGTCGTCTTGGGCTTCGCCCATCGGGAAAACGCCGCGGCGATAGCAGGCCAGCAGCTCGGCGACGCCGAACCGGGCCGCCCGCCTCATTGCTGGCGCGCGCTTAGCTGCCGCTCCAGGTGCTGTTCGAGCCAATGGATGTGGTAATCGCCGTTGGCGATATCGGCCTCCATCACCAGCCGGCGGAACAGAGGGATCGTGGTCTCGACCCCGGTCACAACCATCTCGTCCAAGGTGCGGCGCAGGCGCATGAGGCAGTCCGTCCGGTCCCGGCCGTGCACGATCAGCTTGCCGATCAGACTGTCATAAAAGGGCGGAATTTGGTAGCCGGCGTAGAGCGCGGAATCGAGGCGCACGCCGAGCCCGCCAGGCGCGTGGAAATCGGCCACCCTGCCCGGGGAGGGCGTAAAGGTTTCGGGGTTTTCGGCGTTGATGCGGCACTCGATGGCGTGGCCGGTGAACACGATGTCGCGCTGCGAAAAACTTAACGGCGCCCCGTCCGCGATCCGGATTTGCTCGCGCACCAGATCGATTCCGGTGATCATTTCGGTGACCGGATGCTCCACCTGCAGGCGGGTGTTCATCTCGATGAAGTAGAATTCCCCGTCCTCGTAGAGATATTCCACCGTGCCCACGCCCAGATAGCCGAGCGTGCGGACCGCCTCCGCGGTGATCGCCCCGATCCGTGCGCGCTGATCGGGGTTCAAGGCCGGCGAGGGCGCTTCTTCCAGCACTTTCTGGTGGCGGCGCTGCAGCGAGCAATCGCGCTCCCCCAGATGGCAGACATTGCCGTGGCTGTCGGCGATGATCTGGATCTCGATATGGCGCGGCTTTTCGAGGTATTTTTCGAGATAGACGCTGTCA
The DNA here is from genome assembly GCA_031398975.1 of Alphaproteobacteria bacterium. Classification (GTDB taxonomy): domain Bacteria; phylum Pseudomonadota; class Alphaproteobacteria; order Caulobacterales; family Aquidulcibacteraceae; genus JAKFWI01. Next base: position 24,435 of record JANNOI010000003.1, read on the forward strand.
TCTCCGAAGGCGGCGCGCGCCTCGGCCCGGGCCGTCGCCAGCGCCTCGGGCAGGGCCTCGGGCGTGCGGGCCACTTTCATGCCGCGCCCCCCGCCCCCGGCGGCCGCCTTAACCAGCAGCGGAAAGCCGATCTTCTTGGCTACTTTCCGCGCCGCCTCGTCGCTCGTCACCCCACCCTCGGAGCCGGGCACGACCGGGATGCCGGCCTCGGAGGCGGCCTTCTTGGCGGCGATTTTGTCCCCCATCAGGCGGATATGCTCGGGCTTGGGGCCGATGAAAGTGAGGCCGTGCTTTTCCACGATCGAGGCGAATTTCGCGTTCTCGGAGAGGAAGCCGTAGCCCGGATGGATCGCCTGGGCGCCGGTGATCTCGGCGGCGGCGATGATGGCGGGGATGTGGAGATAGCTTTTGCCGGCCGGCGGGGGGCCGATGCAGACGCTCTCGTCGGCCAGGCGCACATGCATGGCGTTGGCGTCAGCCTGGGAGTGCACGGCCACGGTGGCGATGCCCATCTCCTTGCAGGCGCGGTGGATCCGCAGCGCGATCTCCCCGCGATTGGCGATCAGGATCTTCTCGAACATCGGGCTAATCGAGTATGGCGAGCGGCTGGCCGAACTCGATCGGCTGCCCGTCGCTGACCAGCACCTGGGCGAGCGTGCCGGCGCGCGGGGCGGGGATGGGGTTGAAGGTCTTCATCGCCTCCACGACCATCAGGGTCTGCCCTTCGCTGACCTTGTCGCCCTGCTTGACGAACACCGCCGCCCCCGGCTCGGGCGAGAGATAGGCGGTGCCGACCATGGGCGAGAGCACCGCGCCTGGATGGTTCTTGGCGTCGGCGGGCTTTGCGTCCGCCGCCGGCGGGGCCGCGGCGGCGGGGACGGGGGCGGGCGCCGGCGTCGCCAAGGCGGGCGGGAGCGGGGCCCCCGCGGGGGCGTGGCTTACGCCGCGCGCCAGACGCAAGCGCAAATCCCCCTGCTCGATCTCGATCTCGCTCAGGCCTGCGTCGCGCAGGATGGAGGCGAGCTCGCGGACGAGATCGGGCTCGATCCCGCCGGCCTTCTTTTCGTTCATCGGCATGCGTCTTCCGTTCATGGGGTCGGGGCGGGGGCGGCGGCCAGGGCCGCAGCCGCCTCGAGGGCGAGCAAATAGGAAAGGGTTCCGAACCCGGCGATCGCGCCTACCGCAGCGGGGGCGATCAGCGAACGGGCGCGAAACGGCTCGCGCGCCGCGGGGTTGGACAGATGCGCCTCGATGACTGGCGCGGTGATGGCCTTGATCGCATCCCGCAGGGCGAGCGAGGTGTGGGTGTAGGCGCCGGCGTTGAGCACGATCGCGCAGGCCGCCGCGCCCGCCTCGTGCAGCCAGTCCACCAGCACGCCCTCGTGATTGGTCTGCCGGAAGACAATCGCGTGGCCGAGCGCAGCGGCGCGCTTTTCGCACGCGGCCTCGATCTCGCCCAGCGTGGCGCGCCCGTAGATTTCAGGTTCACGCACGCCGAGCAGATTGAGGTTGGGGCCGTTGAGGATGAAGATCGGCTTGGGCAAGGCCTTGATCGCGGGGAGCTGGATCGGAGAAGGCGGCGTTGCGGGAGCGCGCGCGCCCGCTTATGTGAGGCGCGATGAGAGAGCCCATCACGCTGACGGTCAATGGAGAAATACGCCAATTCATCGCCGACGCAACGGTGATGACGCTGCTGGAAGGCGTAGGCCTCAATCCCGCCAAAGTCGCGGTGGAGCGCAATCTGCAGATCGTGCCCCGCTCGCTGTACGGGACCACGGGGCTCGCCGACGGCGACCGCCTGGAAATCGTCCAATTCGTCGGGGGAGGCTGAGGATGGCGGAAGACGCCCCGCTCGTGATCGCCGGCCGCCCGTTCCGCTCGCGCCTGATCATCGGGACCGGGAAGTATAGAACCTATGCCGAGAACGCAGCGGCGCTGGAGGCCAGCGGCGCCGAGATCGTGACCGTGGCGATGCGGCGGGTGAACCTCTCCGAACCCGGCGCGCCGCGCCTGGTGGACTTCATCGACCCCGCGCAGGTCACCTACCTGCCCAATACCGCCGGCTGCTACAGCGCGGAGGAGGCGGTGCGCACGCTGCGCCTGGCGCGCGAAGCGGGCGGCTGGAACCTCGTGAAGCTCGAAGTGCTGGCGGACCAAAAGACCCTCTATCCCGACATGGAGGAGACGCTGAGCGCCACCAAGGTCCTGATCGCGGAGGGCTTTCAGGTGATGGTTTATTGCAGCGACGATCCCGTCTACGCCCGCAAGCTCGAGGCGGCGGGCGCGGCCGCGATCATGCCGCTGGGCTCGCTCATCGGATCGGGGCTCGGGGTGCAGAACCCGCTCAATATCCGCTTGATCATCGAGCAGGCGCGCGTGCCGGTGATCGTGGATGCGGGCGTGGGCACGGCCTCGGACGCGGCGGTGGCGATGGAGCTGGGCTGCGACGGGGTGCTGATGAACACCGCGATCGCCGAGGCGAAAGACCCCATCCGCATGGCGCGCGCCATGAAACACGCCGTGATCGCTGGGCGCGAGGCCTATCTCGCAGGGCGCATGGCGAAGAAGCGCTACGCCGATCCAAGTTCCCCGTTGGTGGGGCTGATCTAACCCGCCGGCCTTCCGCTATTTCGCGCCGGCGCGGGCCTTGCCGGCGGCGGCGCGGGTGGCTTCGCGAAGCGCCTTGTCGAGCGCTTCGGCGTCGAAGCCGTGGACGAAGGTTCCGTTGATCATGAAGGCGGGCGTGCCGGTGACCTTGGAGGCGGCGGCCTGGGCGTGGTTCTGCTCGATCAGAGCGTTGATGGCGGGGTCCCTCATGTCGCGGCGCAGGCGCGCCACGTCCAGCCCGACCTTGCGGGCCAATTGGTCGATCTCGGGGCTGGAAAGCTCCCCGCGGGAAGTCATCAGCGCCTGGTGGAAGGGCAGGTACTTGCCTTGCTTGAGGGAGGCGAGCGCGGCGCGCGAGGCCTCCGCCGAGGCTTCGCTCAGGATCGGGAATTCCTTGAACACGAAGCGGATGTCCTTGCGGGTGCGGACCTTGTCCATCACCCAGGCCATCGAAGCTTTGCAATAGCCGCAGCGATAATCGAAGAATTCCACCACGGTCACCGGCGCGTCGGCGGGGCCGATGGCGAAGCTGCGCGGGTCCTTCTCGATCTTGGCCCGCATCTGGGCGGCCTTACGGGCCTCCAGCGCGTCGAGCGCTTCTTCCAGCACGGTCGGGTCGTTGATCAGATAGTCGCGCACGAGGGCGCGGATCTCGGCCTCCTGCGCCTCCGGCAGGGCCGCCGCCGGGGCCGGCGCGAGCGTAAGGGCCCCGGCCAGGAGAAGACCCGCCCGGAGCGGCGTCAGAAGCGGAGCGGGCAGGCGCATGGCGGCTTTCAGCTCAGGTGCGGCGCTTGCCGCGGGTTTCGTTCTCGGCGACGAGGGCGATATCGGAGGCGCGCCGCCAGGAGGCGGTGCCCTCCTTGAGGGAGCGCCTGGCCCGCTGGGCGAAGCTCAGCGCGCGGGGATAATCGCCCATGACGAAGGATTGCTCGGCCGAGGCCAGCCGCGCCATGCCGTCCTGGCCGGTCTTGTCATAGGCGGTGGCCAGTTCGCGCCAGGCGAAGGCGTTCTCCGGCTCCAGCGACACGGCCTTCTGCAGCAGGCCGATGGCCTCGGTCGCGCCCTCGGGGCCGGGCAGGGCCGCGAGCGCCCGCGCGAGGTTCACCTGCAGCAGCGGGGAATTGGGCGCGAGCGCCAAGGCCTTGCGGTCATGGGGCACGGCTTCGGCGGTCTTGCCGGATTCGAACAGGATCTGCCCCAGGAGCTCGTGGAAGTACGGATTGTCGGGTTGTTCGGCGGTGAGTGCAGAGGCCTCGCGCACGGCGCGCGCCATGTCGGGGATGCGATAGGCCGCCACCGCGCGGGCGTAGCGGGCGGGCAGGGATTTGTCGCTCTCGGGATAGCGGGAGAAGGTGCGCGCAGGCGGCTCCAGAAAGCCGATCAGCTTGGCCTGCATCATGGTGAAGGCGGCGATATCGGCGGGGCTATCCTTGGCGCGGGTGTTGGAGGCTTTTTCCGCGCGCTGGCGCAGCGCCTCGATCCGGTCCGAGGAGAGCGGGTGGGTGCGGAAATAGGGCGAGCGGCGCGCGTCCGACATCACCTCCTGGTAGCGGAAATTCTCGAAGAAGCTCACCAGCCCCTCGGCGGATTGGCCCGTGCTTTCGAGATAGGAGAGCGCTGCCTGGTCGGCGGAGCTCTCCTGGACCTGGGTGTGGCGCACATAATTGGCCAGCGCGAATTGCTGCGAGCCGGAAATGAGGGCCGCCCCCGCATCCGGCGCGCCGGCCGCGATCGCGAGGATGCCGAGGCCGATCGAGATTAGCGCCGGTGTCATGGATTGCGACATCGCCTCCCGCGAGCGGGCAAGGTGGCCGCCGGCGATATGGCCGGTTTCGTGCGCGATCACGCCCTTCAGCTCGTTGGGGGTGTCGGCGGCGAGGATCAGCCCGGTGTGCAGATAAAGGCGCTGCCCGTTGGTGACGAAGGCGTTGAGCGAGGGATCCTGCACGATGACGATGCGGATGTCGGCGGGGTTGAGGTTGGCGGCGGCGAAGATCGGGTTGGAATAGTCGCGCAGGGTCTTTTCGATCTCGGCGTCGCGGATCATGGACTGGGCGTGCGCCGGGCCCGCCATGGGAAACGCCGCGAGGACGAGCCCCGCCGCCAGGCCCAAGGCGGTCCGCCGCATAGAGGCCGCCGCCGATCGGATGGACGCCATCACGCTTCCTCGCTCAACGCCCGCGCCATCCCGCCCGGCAAGACTGATCGAAAGCGTTTGCGGCGGCAAGATGGCGGCGGCGCCTCAAGGCTCAGCCCGCCTCCTTCTTACCCCAGCGCCCGAAGCGGGCGAAGAACTTGTCCCGCCGCTCCTGGTCGGGGGCGTAATCGGGCGCGGGCGGCGCCGGTTCCGGTTCGGCTTCGGCCTCGTCGGGCGCAAGGGCGATCAGCGCCTCGGGCGCCGTCTCTGGGGCTTCGTTCACGTCCTCTTCGCGGGAGGTTGCGAAGGCCGGAGCCGCGATCGCGCGCGCATAGGGCGGCTCAAGCCCCCCGGGCGTCTCCGCCGCGGCGATCGCCTGCTCCACAGGCTCAAGGCCAAACCCGTCCAAACCAGGCCCGTCCAAACCAGGCCCGTCGAGGCCCGCCTCTTCGTCGAGCGCGTCCTCGGGCCCGAGCCCGTCCAGCGCCTGGCCGGCGTCAGGGCGCCCGCCGCGGCCGCGCCGCCGGCGCCGGCGGCGGCCGGTGCGCTCTCCCGCGCCGAG
>JANNOI010000050.1:0-28360 GCA_031398975.1 Alphaproteobacteria bacterium
CCAAGCACAGGTTTTGGCAATCAACCTTAAGGCGTTCCCGGAGCAAGGCGTCCTAAGAACAGCGTTGACGCTGGCGAGGCGACGCGCCTATCTGCGCCCGCGGCTGGGCGGGGCGCGATGGGACGCTGCGGGCCGTGGGGAGGTTCCGGTGGAAGCCGTCGATCCCATCGTCTATCGCCTGGCGATTTTCGTCTTGGCGATCTTTGTGGGCTATTATGTCGTGTGGTCGGTGACGCCGGCCTTGCATACGCCCCTGATGGCCGTCACCAACGCCATCTCCTCGGTCATCGTAGTGGGCGCGCTGATCGCGGCGGCCGCGGCCCCCCCGGCGGGCGCTGCGGCGGACGCGTCGGTCTGGGTCGGCGCGGCCATCGCCAAGGGTGCGGGCGCGGTGGCGGTGGCGCTCGCGGCGGTCAATATTTTCGGCGGCTTTCTCGTCACGCAGCGGATGCTTGCGATGTACCGCAAGAAAGAGCGCGCGAAATGAAGGCGTACGCCATGGCGATCGCGGCCTGGGCGATCGCGGCGAGGGCGATCGCGGCCGGGGTGCTGGCGCTCAGCGCCGCCCCTCCGGCGCGTGCGCAATCGGACCCTCCGGGGCGTGCGCAATCGGACAATGTGATCCAGCGGCTGGAGGATTGCGTGGTGCGGGAGGCGGCCCGCCTCGAGCCCTCGGGCGAGGCCGCAGACATCGTCGCCGACGCCGCCGTCTCCCGCTGCGGAACCGAACTCACCCAGGCGACGCCCGAGGCCGGCTTCGGGCGCTCCAATCTCGGCCCGCGCATGCAGCTCAAAGAGGCGATGCGCGAAACAGCCCTCCTGCAGATCGTGGAGGTGCGCGCCGCGCGCAACACGCCTGCGCCCGCCCCGCCGCCCGCGCCCAAACCCGCGCGCAGAAAGAAGAGATGAGCCTCCGATGAATGCGAGTTTCGCCGCCCTCGCCTATCTGGTTTCGGGGGTGCTGTTCATCCTTGCGCTGCGCGGGCTGTCGAGCCCCGTCACCAGCCGCAAGGGCAATTTCTACGGCATGGCGGGCATGGGCCTCGCGATCGCCACCACGCTGGCGACCGTGCGCCTCGATGCGGCCACGGCCGGGCTGATCTTGGCGGCGGCCGCGATCGGGGGCGGCTTCGGCGCGGTGCTCGCCAACCGGATCCAGATGACGCAGATGCCCCAGCTCGTGGCGGCGTTCCACTCGCTCGTGGGGCTTGCCGCGGTGGGCGTGGCGATCGCTGCGTTCTACGCCCCCGTGGCCTTCCATATCGCCACCCCCGAGGGCGGGGTGAAGGCGGCCTCGCTCATCGAGCTGGCGCTCGGCGTGGCGATCGGGGCGATCACGTTCACCGGCTCGGTGATCGCGTTCGCCAAGCTCAACGGCAACATGTCCGGCGCGCCGATCTTGCTGCCCGGGCGCCATGTGCTGAACGCCGCCGTCGCCGCAGCGATTGCGGGGCTCACGGTGTACCTGGTCGCCACCGGCGGGGTGATTGCGTGGCCGTTCTGGGCGATCGTGGGCCTGTCGCTGGCCATCGGGTTCCTGCTGATCATCCCGATCGGGGGCGCGGACATGCCGGTGGTCGTGTCGATGCTCAATTCCTATTCCGGCTGGGCCGCGGCCGCGCTCGGCTTCACCCTCGAAAACAACGCTTTGATCATCACCGGGGCGCTGGTGGGCTCCTCCGGGGCGATCCTTTCCTACATCATGTGCAAGGGGATGAACCGCAGCTTCGTGTCGGTGATCCTCGGCGGGTTCGGCGCGGTGGACGGCGCGGGCCCCGCCGGCCCGAAGGAGACGCGCCCGGTCAAGCAAGGCAGCGCCGACGATGCCGCCTTCATCCTGAAGAATGCCGCCAAGGTGATCATCGTGCCGGGCTATGGCATGGCGGTGGCGCAGGCCCAGCACGCCCTGAAAGAGATGGCGGACAAGCTGAAGGCCGAGGGCGTGGAGGTGAAATACGCGATCCACCCGGTGGCCGGGCGGATGCCGGGGCATATGAACGTGCTGCTCGCGGAAGCCCAGGTGCCGTACGACGAGGTGTTCGAGCTCGAGGACATCAACAACGATTTCGCCCAGGCCGACGTCGTCTACGTGATCGGCGCCAATGACGTGACCAACCCCGCCGCCAAGACCGACCCCCAAAGCCCGATCTTCGGCATGCCGATCCTCGAGGTGGAGAAGGCCAAGACGGTCCTGTTCATCAAGCGCAGCCTGGGCTCAGGCTATGCCGGCGTGGAGAACGTGCTGTTCTTCAACGAGAACACGATGATGCTGTTCGCGGACGCCAAGAAGATGACCGAGGAGATCGGCAAGGCGCTGTAACCGAGATCACCCCCGCGCCTGCTCGCCGGCGCGCCAGGGCTGCGCCTCCCTCCAGAGGAACCAGCCGAGCCCGGCCCAGGCCGCAACCAGCGGGACGACCCAGAGCGGCGTCGGGGTGTGCGTGATCAGGCCCAGCACGGATTGATCGAACCGGCCCGCGAAGAAAGCCGGCAGGATGAGGTTCACCAGCGGATTGGGGTCGCCCTCATTGGCGGTCATGTCCACGGCGACGGTGGAGAAGTTCACGAACGCGCTAACCCCCAGCAGCACGAGCGTGGCGATGCGCTCGCGCGCGCTGAAAAACGGCCACATCAGCCCCAAGGCGATCGCGAGCAGGCCGAACGCCGGCGTCAGGTAGCGCGGGCCGGTGGACCAGCCGCCCAGCCAATAGGCGAAGCCCGCGGTCATAAAGAGGTGCCAGGCCAGGACCAGCCCCGCCGTTATCGCAGCGCTCCGCACGGTGGGGCGGCGCACGCCCCTAAACACCGCCCACGCCATGGCCAGCACGATCGGGGCGTACCAGATCAGGCCGCGCCGCAACCCGGCCAGAAGCTCCCCCAGCACGCCCGGATCGGGCCAGTTCAGGCCGAACAGCCCCGCCCGCGTCTCGGTGAACACCGCCGCGAACCGGTAGCCGGTGGTGAAGGGCGATCCGAACGCGGCGTCGTGATAGATCAGCACCGGAACGAGCGCCGCGAACGCGCCCCCCGCCATGATGGCGAACAGGGCGAGCGCCCCGGCGGGCCTCTCCCGCACGGCCCCGGAAAACAGCGCCACGAGCCCCATCAGCACCGCCGCGATAAAACACGTATACTCCACCCCCGTCGCCAGCCCGAGGGCTACCCCGCTCGCCAGCGCCCACGCCCAGAAGGCTTGGCCCTCGCGCAGCCGTCGCAGCGCCTGCTCCATCCCGATGTACCCGAGCGTCAGCAGCCCCGCCGCCGCCGCGTGGCTGAAGAAAGAAGCGGCCCAGCCCCAAACAGGGGTCGCGAGCCCGAAGGCGCCGGCCGCCACGAAGCCGGCGGTGATGTTCCTTGTGCGGTCCCAGACGAAGGCGAAGATTGCGGTCGCCGCGGCCGCCGCAAAGAGCGCCGAGGTGGAGAGGGAGGAGAAAAAGAGCAGCGCGATCCAGGCGCCGTTATAGCCGTTGGCCGGATCGATCGGGAAAACGCGGGTGAAGGCGAACGCGACCGGCGCGGCCAGAAGGCTCATGCCCGGGGCCTTGTCGCAATAGAAGCGCCCGTTGCGCACGGCCTTGTCGGTCGTCAGGCCCTCATAAGCGTCAATCTCCACGGCGCCGTGTTGGACCATAGTCGCGCTCAAGGCCAAGCGGCAGACCGAATTGTGGCCGCCGGGATTGGCGATGAACCAGGCATAGGAGATAAAAAAGAGAGAAAACAACGCCAAGTAGAGGCGCACGAGGCTGGTTTTCTCGCGGGTCATGAACGCACCTCTCTTTGCGGCGCCCGTTTTATTTTTGATACGCTGAACCCGTCCTTGGCGTAGCCCGCCCGTCCGGTGAACTCAAGATTGGGGCGCCGCGGCGCGTAATCCCGAACGGCCCCCCTCGCAGCAAGAGCCGCGCCGCGGACGCGCCCCGCCCGCGCCCTACACGTCAGGTGACGGCGCATCGATTTGCGCTAAAAGCAGCAGCTGCGCACCGTCGAGGATAAGCATGGCCGAACTTCCCCCTCCCATCTTGGCGAACGCCATCCGCGCGCTGGCGATGGACGCCGTGGAGGCCGCCAAGAGCGGCCATCCGGGGATGCCGATGGGCATGGCCGATGTCGCGACGACCCTATTCTCCCGCTTCCTCAAGTTTGACGCCGCCGCCCCCGACTGGCCGGACCGGGACCGCTTCGTGCTCTCCGCGGGGCACGGCTCGATGCTGCTCTACGCCCTGCTGCACCTGACGGGCTATGCGGACGTGCCGCTCGAGGCGCTGAAGCGCTTCCGCCAGCTCGGGTCCAAGACGCCTGGCCACCCCGAGTACCGCCACACCGAAGGCGTGGAGACCACGACCGGTCCGCTCGGCCAAGGCTTCGCCAACGCCGTCGGCATGGCGATGGCGGAGGCGCACCTGCGCGCCCGCTTCGGCGAGGGCTTCGTCAACCACCGCACCTGGGTGATCGCGGGGGACGGCTGCCTGATGGAGGGGGTGTCGCAGGAGGCGCTGTCGCTCGCGGGGCGGCTGAAGCTGCACAAGCTGATCGCGCTGTGGGACGACAATTCGATCTCGATCGACGGCGCGGTGCATCTGGCGGACGCGACCGACCAGCACGCCCGCTTCGCCGCCTCCGGCTGGAACACGTTCGCTTGCGACGGCCACGATCCCGAGGCGGTCGCCGCGGCGATGGAGCAGGCGCTGGCCTCGGACCGGCCGGTCCTGATCGCGTGCAAAACCACGATCGGCTATGGCGCCCCGCGCAAGGCGGGCACGAAATCGGCGCACGGCGAGCCCCTGGGCGCAGAAGAGCTCGCCGCCGCGAAGGCCGCGCTCGGCTGGGCGCATGGACCTTTCGAGATCCCCGAGGCGGTGGGCGCGGCGTGGGCCGCGATCGGCCAGCGCGGGCGCAGCGAGCGCCTGGCCTGGGAGGAGCGCCTCTACAGCGCCGATCGCCCGGCGCGTCAGGCGCTGGAAGAGGCTTTAAGCGGGGAGGTGAGCGATGAGGCGCTCGCCGCGCTCGACGCCCATATCGTCAAGCTCACCGAAACGCGCCCCGCCATGGCCACCCGCGCGGCCTCCGGGGCGGCGCTCGAAGTGCTGTTCCCGCACCTGCCGGCCCTCCTCGGCGGCTCCGCGGACCTGACCGGCTCCAACAACACCTTCGTGCCGAACACCCCCATCTTCGCGCCGGAGAATTATGCCGGCCGCTACGTGCATTACGGCGTGCGCGAGCACGCGATGGCCGCGATCATGAACGGCATGGCGCTGCATGGCGGGATCATCCCCTATGGCGGCACGTTCCTGTGCTTCGCCGATTATTCGCGCCCTGCGATCCGGCTCGCGGCGCTGATGGGCGTGCGCGCGCTGCACGTGATGACGCACGATTCGATCGGCCTGGGCGAGGACGGGCCCACCCACCAGCCGGTGGAGCATCTGGCCGCGCTGCGCGCTATCCCGAACCTGTTCGTGTTCCGCCCGTGCGACGCGGTGGAGACGGCAGAGGCCTGGGCGGCCGCCCTGATGCTCACCGACGCGCCGAGCGTGCTGGCGCTATCGCGCCAATCCCTGCCGTGCCTGCGCGACCAGGCCGGGGAGAATTTGACCGCGCGCGGCGCCTATGAAATCGCCCCGGCCGAGGGCAGCGCCGACGTTTCGCTGTTCGCCAGCGGCTCGGAAGTGTCCATCGCCATGGCCGCACGGGCGCTCTTGAAAGCCGAGGGCGTGGCCGCGCGGGTCGTGTCGGTGCCGTGTTTCGAGCTCTTCGCGGCCGAGGATGAGGATTATATCGAGGCTGTGATCGGGGACGCCCCGCTGGCGGTGGCGGTGGAGGCAGGCGTCGCGCAGGGCTGGGCGGATCTGATCGGGCCCTGCCTGTTCGTGGGCATGAGCAGCTTCGGCGCCTCCGGCCCCGCGAAGGATCTTTACGCCCATTTCGAGATAACGCCGGAGGCGATCGCCGCCGCCGTCAAGGAGATGCTCTGAGCCCCGCCCCGGGGGTTTAGTCCTCGAGGATCAGGCTGCGTTTCTGGGTGTCGCGCATCGCCAGGGATACCAAAAACCCGATCGCGGCCATCGCCGAGACATAGGCGAAGAACAGCGCCTCCTGGCCGATCGATTTGAACCAGAGCGCCACATATTCCGCGGTCCCGCCGAAGGCGGCGTTGGCGATCGCGTAGGGCAGGGCCACGCCCAGCGCGCGCACATGGGCGGGAAAGAGCTCCGCCTTGATCACCGCCCCGATCGAGGTATAGGCCGAAAGCGCGAGCAGCGGGGTAAGGATCAGCGCGAAGGCGAGCGCCGGCGCCTCCGCCTGTGCGATCGCGGACAGGACGGGATAGGCGAGCAGCGCCCCCAGCCCGAACGCCGCCACCAGCATCGGCTTGCGCCCCACCCGATCGGAGATCCAGCCGAACAGCGGCTGAACCAGCATGAAGCAGATCAGCGCGGCGGCGCTGATCTCGGTCGCGGCGGCCTTGGAGAAGCCCGACGTGTTGACCAGGAATTTCTGCATGTAGGTCGTGTAGGCGTAGAAGGAGAGCGAGCCCGCCGCCGTCAGCCCCGCGATCATCGCGCTCTCGCGCGGATAGTGGAGGAACAGCAGCATGGTGCGCGCCCGCGGCGCGCCGGCCTCTTTGGCGGTGGTGAAGGAGGCGCTTTCGGCGATGCCAGAGCGGAGCCAGAACACGATCACCGCGAGCCCCGCGCCGACCGCGAACGGGATGCGCCAGCCCCAGGCCGCCAGATCCTCCTCCGCCAGCACGTTCTGCAGCACGATCAGCACGCCGAGCGCCAGAAGCTGGCCCAGGATCAGCGTCACGTATTGGAAGCTCGACCAGAAGCCGCGCCGGCTGCGCCCGGCCATCTCCGAGAGATACGTCGCCGATGCGCCATATTCCCCGCCCACGGAAAGCCCCTGCAGCACTCGCGCCAGCAGCAGAATGGTCGGCGCGGCCGCCCCGATCGCGTCATAGGTCGGGGTCACGGCGATGATCAGCGAACCCAGGCACATCATGCCCACGCTCAGGGTGAGCGCAGTGCGCCGGCCCGCGCGGTCTGCGTAGAGCCCCATGAGCCACGCCCCCACCGGACGCGCGACGAAACCCAGCGCAAAGATCGCCGCGGCCTGCAGCAATTGGGCGGTCTGGTCCCCCTTCGGGAAGAAAAGCGGCGCGAAATAGAGGGCGAAGGCCGAATAGGCGTACCAGTCGAACCATTCCACCAGATTGCCGGCCGAGCCGCCGAAAATGGCCTTCAGCCGCTGCGCGGGCGAGAGCCCCGCGGCGGGCGATGCATCAGGCGCCGTGCCGGTATCCGCCGCGGTCATCGCCGCCCCCCCCTTTTATGCTCTGGCTTTATGCTAAAGCGCGAGCCTAGCGTTCCCGCCCGGCGCTGGCGAGGGGCGGGGAACTTGCGCCGCTCCCGCGCCGCTGCTAGCGCTCCCGCCCTTGAGGCGCAGTTCGGGGTTTCATCGTGTCGATCGGGGAAGAGAGCGTGCGCAAGGTGGCGCGGCTGGCGCGCCTGGCGCTGCCCGAGGCGCGCGTCCCGGCCATGGCGCGCGAGCTCTCCGCCATCCTCGCCTGGATCGAGCAATTGAACGAGGTGGATGTGGAGGGCGTGGAGCCCATGGCCAGCGCCGTGCAGGCGACGCTGCCGATGCGTGCGGACCGGGTCACCGAAGGCGGGGACCCCGCGCGCGTGCTGGCCAATGCGCCCAGGGCCGAGGACGGCTTCTTCATCGTCCCCAAAGTGGTGGAATAAGCCCCGCGCATGGCCGATCTCACAACTCTGACTTTGGCCGAGGCGCTCGCCGGGCTGAAGGCGAAAGCCTTCTCCAGCCTGGAACTGACCGAGGCCTTCCTCGCCGCCATCGCCGCCGCCAACCCGCACCTGAACGCCTACGTCACCGTGACCGCAGAGAAGGCGCGCGCCATGGCCAAGGCCAGCGATGCGCGCCTCGCCAAGGGCAAGGGCCGCCCGCTCGAAGGCGCCCCCCTCGGCGTCAAGGACCTGTTCTGCACCGAGGGCGTGCGCACGACCGCCGCCTCCAACATCCTCGGCGAATTCACCCCGCCCTATGAAAGCACCGTCACCGCCCAGCTCTGGCGGGACGGGGCGGTGATGCTGGGCAAGTTGAACATGGACGAATTCGCCATGGGCAGCTCGAACGAGACCAGCCGCTTCGGCCCGGTGGTAAGCCCCTGGCGGCGGCGCGGCGGGGGCAATGCGGCGCTGAGCCCGGGGGGCTCCTCGGGCGGATCGGCCGCCGCGACCGCCGCCGATTTGTGCCTGGCCGCCACCGCCACCGATACGGGCGGCTCGATCCGCCAGCCGGCGGCGTTCACCGGTACGGTGGGGATAAAGCCCACCTATGGGCGGTGCTCGCGCTGGGGGATGGTGGCGTTCGCCTCCTCGCTCGATCAGGCCGGGCCCATCGCCAAGACGGTGGAGGACGCCGCGATCCTCCTGCGCGCCATGGCGGGGCACGACCCGAAGGATTCCACTTCGCTCGACGTGAAGGTCCCCGATTTCCGCAAGGCGGTGGGCAAGTCCGTCAAGGGCAAGGTGATCGGCGCCCCGCGCGAGTACCGCGTCGAGGGCATGCCGAGGGAGATTGAGGCCTTATGGGAGCAGGGGATCGCTTGGCTCGAGGAGGCGGGCGCGAAGGTCCGCCCGATCAGCCTGCCGCATACCAAATACGCCCTGCCGGCCTATTACATCATCGCCCCGGCGGAGGCCTCCTCCAACCTCGCCCGCTATGACGGCATGCGCTACGGCCTGCGCGCGGCCGGCGCGGACCTGATGGAGACCTACGAGGCCACGCGCGCGGCCGGTTTCGGCGCGGAGGTGCAGCGGCGCATCCTGATGGGCTCCTACGTGCTCAGCGCGGGCTATTACGACGCCTATTACCTGCGCGCCCAGAAGGTCCGCGCCCGCATCGCGGAGGATTTCCGCACCGCCTTCGAAGAAGTGGACGCCATCCTCACCCCCGCCACGCCCAGCTCCGCCTTCGCACTGGGGGAGCGCCGGGAGGACCCGGTGGACATGTATTTGAACGACATCTTCACCGTGACCGCCAATCTCGCCGGCCTGCCGAGCCTCGCCCTGCCCGCCGCCCTCGATTCCGCCGGCTTGCCGCTGGGCCTCCAGGTGATCGGGCGCGCGCTCGATGAGGCCATGGTGTTCTCGGTGGCGGGGGCGCTAGAGAAGGCGGCCAGTTTCACCGCCAAGGCGGGAAAGTGGTGGGCGTGAGCCCCGCGCCGCGCCGCCCCGCCTTTAGAACGGCAGCTTGAAGCCCGGCAGCACGCCCATGCCGCCGGCGACGTTTTTGAACTCGTCGTTCTGCGCCTCCTCCAGCTTGCGGCGGGCGTCCTCATGGGCGGCCTTCAGCAGATCCTCGACGATCTCGCCCTCGCCGGGCTGCAGGAGCGAGGGGTCGATGCGCACGCCGAGCATCGCGCCCTTGCCGGTCAGGCGCACCTTCACGAGCCCGCCCCCGGCCGCGCCCTCGACCTGCATCGCCTCGAGCTTGGTCTGAGCCTCGGCGATTTTGGCCTGCATGGCCTGCGCCTGGCGCATGATCTGAGAGATGTCCTTCATGGCGTGCCTTCTTGCTGCTTATCCATCCATGCGCCTGCGCGCGGGCGGCGTGAAGGCGATAATCTCGCCCCCGGCGGGGCCGCTTTCCGGGCTGCGCACGTCCACGATCTCCGCGCCGGGAAAGGCTTTCAGCGCGTCGGCCACGAAGGGGTGGCGGCGGATGCGGTCCAGCGCCTCGGCGGCCGCGCGGCGGCGGCGTTCGGCCAGCGTCTCGGGGGGCGGGGCGTCGTCCAGCGACGCCTGCGCCACCATCGCCCAGGGAAGGCCCGTCCATTCCTCGAGCGCGCGCGCCAGGCGGCGCGTCAAATCGGGCGGGGCGTCGGGCGTCAGGGCGAAAACCAGCTTTCCCATCGCGACCTCGATCGGGCGGACATGACGCTCAACCTCGATCTCAAGGTCCACGTTCCGGTTGGCGGCTATCAGGGCGGTCACGTCCTCCAGGGCGGCGATGCGGGGGCCTGGGAGCCCGGCGGGTTCGGGCGCCGCCGTCTGGGTGCGGTTTGCCGCGGGCGTCTCGCCGGGCTCCTGGCGCAGCAACCGGGCCGCCTCCTCCGGGGGCGGCAGGCCCGCGGCCGCGCACAGCCGCACGATCGCCATCTCCACCGCCGCCAGGGGATCGGGCGCGCGGGCGACATCCTCCAGCGCCTTCAGCAGCATCTGCCACAGTCGCGACAGCGCGCCGGGGGAGACGCTCGCGCCCAGGGCCCGCACCCCTTCCGTCCACTCCGCCCCCCCGATCAGCCTCGCGTCCGCGCCCAGCGCCTGCGCGCGCGCGGCTTCGTGGCCGATCTCCAACAGGTCGCGCAGGATCAAGGCTGGGTCCGCGCCCCCCTCATACTGGCCGCGCACCTCCAGGAGTGCGGCCTTCGTCTCCCCCCCGGCGATCGCGGCGAACAGGGCGAGCATGCGCGAACGGTCCGCCAGGCCCAGCATCTCGCGCACATCGGCCGCGCTCACCGCCGCGCCGCCGCGCGTCTGCACGATCGCCTGGTCCAGCAGCGAGAGCGCGTCCCGCACCGAGCCCTCGCCCGCGCGCGCGATCAGGGCGAGCCCGTCCGGCTCCACCGCCACATTCTCTCGGGCGCACAAGGCGGCCAAGTGCGCGGCGAGCGCCTGGGGCTGGATGCGCTTCAGGTCGAAGCGCTGGCAGCGCGACAGCACCGTCACCGGCACTTTGCGGATCTCGGTGGTGGCGAAGATGAATTTCACATGCGCCGGGGGCTCCTCCAGCGTCTTCAGCAGGCCGTTGAACGCGGCCGCGGAGAGCATATGCACCTCGTCGATGATGTAGACCTTGCAGCGCGCCAGCACCGGGGCGTAGCGCACCGAGTCCAGGATCTCGCGGATGTCGTTGATGCCGGTGCGGGAGGCGGCGTCCATCTCGAACACGTCGGGGTGGCGGCTCTCCATGATCGCCTGGCAATGCTCGCCGGGCGGGTCGAGCGCGATGCTCGCGCGGTCCACCGTCGCGCTCTTGTAGTTCAGCGCGCGCGCCAGCAGGCGCGCCGTGGTGGTCTTGCCCACGCCGCGGACGCCGGTGAGCATGTAGGCGTGCGGGGCGCGGCCCAGCGCGAAGGAATTGGCGATGGTGCGCACCATCGCCTCCTGGCCGATCATGTCCTCAAAGGTGCGCGGCCGGTATTTGCGCGCCAGCACCAGATAGCCGCCCGCGGGCGGGGCGGGGCTTTGCGGGAACAGGGTCGCGTCAGGGCCGCTATCGTCCGCCATCGGGGCTCAAAGGCACGCCTCCAGGCTGCGAGAAGCCGCGCCTGCACCGGCTATACCATAGCCCGCGCCCGCCCCCGCCGCCACCCTTCAGCCCTTGGGCCCGGGATGGGCGTAAGGGGCGCTCAGACTTTCAGCGCTTCCACCCCCGGCAGCGGCTTGCCCTCCATCCATTCGAGGAAAGCGCCCCCGGCGGTCGAGACGTAGGTGAAATCGTCCCCGGCGCCGGCCTGGGCGAGCGCTGCGGTCGTGTCCCCGCCGCCGGCGACGGCCGTGAGCCGCCCGGCTTTGGCGCGCGCGCCCGCCGCGCGCGCGGCGGCGGTCGTGGCGGCGTCGAACGGGGGGGTCTCGAAGGCGCCCAGCGGGCCGTTCCATATGAGAGTCTTGGCGTCGTCCATGGCGGCGGTGAGCGCGGCCACCGTCTCGGGGCCGGCGTCCAGGATCATTTCGTCGGCCCCCACATGGGCGGCGTGCAGGGTGTGGTGGGGCGCGTGGGGCTTGAATTCCTTGGCGGTCACCACGTCGCTGGGCAGCAAGACGTGGCACTTGGCGGCGTGCGCGGCGTCCAGGATGCGGGCGACGACGCCGGTAAGGTCCCGCTCGCACAGGCTTTTGCCGACCTCGAAACCCTTGGCCAGCAGGAAGGTGTTGGCCATGCCCCCGCCCACGGCGAGCATGTCCACCTTCGTGACCAGATGCTCCAGCAGCGCGATCTTGGTGGAGATCTTCGCCCCGCCCACCACCGCCAGCACGGGCCGGACGGGCTCTCCCAAAGCGCGGTCCAGGAAGTCGAGCTCGCGGCGCATGCTCTCGCCCGGATAGGCCGGCAGCAGCCGCGCCAGGCCTTCGGTGGAGGCGTGCGCCCGGTGCGCCGCGGAGAAGGCGTCGTTGACGTACACATCCCCGAGCGCCGCGAGCGCCGCCGCGAAGGCGGGGTCGTTGGCCTCCTCGCCCGCATGGAAGCGCACATTCTCCAACAGCAGCACGCCGCCCGCCGGCAGCGCCTCCACCGCCGCGCGCGCCGTCTCGCCCTCGCACTCGGGGCAGAACGCGACGCTCCGCTGCAGCAGCGCCGCCAAGGGCGCAACGATGGGACGCAGCGACATGCCCTCCACCCGTTTGCCCTTGGGGCGATCGAAGTGGGCCAAGAGGATCGCCTTGCCGCCCTGGGCGACGATCCGCTCGATCGTCGCAACGGCGGCTCGGAGGCGGGCGTCGTCGCTGACGGCCCCCTCCGCCATCGGCACGTTGAAATCGACCCGCACCAGAACGCGCTTGCCGTTAAGGTCGGCCTCGTCCAGGCGTCGAAAAGCGCTCATCGGGGGATCGCGCCTCAGATCAGCTTCGCGAACGCCACCGCGGTGTCCGCCATGCGGTTTGAGAAGCCCCATTCATTGTCGTACCAGGCCAGCACCGATACGAGCGTGCCCTCCAGAACCCGGGTCTGGTCCAGGTGGAAGATCGCCGAATGGGGATCGTGGTTGAAATCGACCGACACGTTGGGCGCCTCGGTATAGCCCAGGATGCCTTTGAGGCGCCCGTGGGCGGCCTCCAGGATGGCGGCATTGATCTCTTCCTTGGTGGTGGCGCGCTTGGCGACGAATTTGAAATCCACCAGCGAGACGTTGGGCGTCGGCACCCGGATGGAGAGGCCGTCCAGCTTGCCCTTCAGCTCCGGCAGGACGAGGCCCACGGCCTTGGCCGCCCCGGTCGAGGTGGGGATCATGCTGAGCGCGGCGGCGCGGGCGCGGTAGAGATCCTTATGCATCTGGTCCAGGCTGGGCTGGTCGTTGGTGTAGGAATGGATCGTGGTCATCACGCCCTTCTCGATCCCGATCGCGGCGTCCAGCACCTGCGCCACGGGGGAGAGGCAATTGGTGGTGCACGAGGCGTTGGAGATCACCTTGTGCGCGCCGGTAAGCTTGTCGTGGTTCACCCCGTAGACGACCGTAAGGTCCGCGCCCTCCGAGGGGGCCGAAACGATCACCCGCTTCGCCCCGGCCTCGAGATGGGCGGCGGCCTTGTCCCGCGCCGTGAAGATGCCGGTGCATTCCAGCGCGATATCCACCCCTAATTCCGCGTGCGGCAGCTCGGCGGGGTTCTTGATCGCGGTGACGCGCACCGCGCGCCCGTTCACCCGGATGGAATCCCCCTCCACCTTCACCTCGCCCGGGAACCGGCCATGGACGCTGTCGAACCGCAGCAGGTGCGCGTTCGTCTCCACCGGCCCCAGATCGTTTACGGCCACGACTTCGATATCGGTGCGCCCGCTCTCGGCGATGGCGCGCAGGATGTTGCGCCCGATCCGCCCGAACCCGTTGATCGCAACCCGAACCGCCATCTGCCGCTCCATTGTGAGGGGAGGGCCTGTGTAGACGCGGGGCGCGCCCGCGTCCACCGGCGGGGCCTGCAGATCTCGGGGCGTCAAGGGGAATTTTACGTCGTCTGTGCTAAAGGCCTAGCCTATGCAGGATAGCCCCTTCGAGGACAGCGCCAGCCGCCTCGCCTCCGCCCTTGACGCCCTCGAGGCCCGCCTCGACCGGTTGGCCCCCGCGCTGGCCGGGGCGCGCACCCACGCGGTGGAGGCCGATGCGCTGATGAACGACCGCGCGCGCCTCGCCGCCCAGCTGGACGCCGCCAAGGCCCGCGAGCGCGAGCTCGAAAGCGCGGCCGAGCAGGCCTCCGCCGCCCTCAGCGCCGCCATCGCCGATGTCCGCGCAGCGCTGGGCGAGATCTGAGCCGTGGGCGAAACCGCGATCCTGCTGCGCGGCAAGCGCCACCTTGTGCCATGCGGGCCCGGCAAGGCCGCCGCGCTTAGGGATTGCGCGGGCGCGCTCGAGGCGCGCCTGGCCGCTCTGGAAGCGGGCGCGCGCAGCGCCGGCGCGCCCGCCGCGCCGGGCGAGGCCCAGCTTTTCCTGATGGCTGCGCTGGCGCTCGTGGAGGAGGCGGGAGAGACCCGCCGCGCGCTGGCGGGCGCGCGCCGGGAGGCGGCGGAGGCGCGCCTGGCGCTCGCGGTGGCCAGCGCCGAGCGCGATAGCCTCGCCGCCCGGGCCGCCGCAGAATTGGCGAAGGCCGCGCGCCGCATCGAGGCGCTGGGCGCCCGGCTTGGCCTGCGGGCTTGAGCCCGGGGCCGGGGCCGCTTAAGTCTCACACAGGGCGGTTTCTGCGGCGTGCGAGGGAGACTTGCATCCCGGGGACCGTACATTCTCTCAAGGGAGCTGCCTCTGGCATTGGCCCTGGCCGATATCACGCGGCGCCCACCTAGCGTGCTAGGGTCCGAGGGGATGAGTCGCTCCCACGGCGCATGTGGGGCCGCCCGATCCGCCCCGAACGGCTTGGGACGGGGCTCATGGACGAGGCGCAGCTTGACAGCTTAAAGGGGGAGGCCCGCCGGCGCGCCCGCGCTGCGCGCTCCCGCCTGGGCGATCCCGCCTTGGCCGGGGCCGGCTTGCCGGCGATGTTTCCCGAGGCTTTGGCGGGGCTGGCGGTGGTGGCCGGATATTGGCCGCTCGGGTCCGAGATCGATCCGCGGCCGCTGATGCGCTATCTGGTCGGGCGGGGCGCGGTCTTGTGCCTGCCGCGGACGGAGGGGCGCACTTCCGTGCCCGTGTTCCGCCGTTGGCGGGAGGGGGACGCGCTCGCCCCGGACCTGTTCGGCATCCTGGCGCCGCTCCCGGACGCCGATCCGCTGACCCCCGACCTGATCCTCACCCCGCTCCTCGCGTTCGATCGCGCCGGCCGGCGCCTGGGCC
This sequence comes from Alphaproteobacteria bacterium, assembly GCA_031398975.1. GTDB lineage: Bacteria > Pseudomonadota > Alphaproteobacteria > Caulobacterales > Aquidulcibacteraceae > JAKFWI01. Next base: position 15,062 of record JANNOI010000050.1, read on the forward strand.
AGGGCGGGGGCCATTATGACCGGACCCTGAAGGCGCTGCGGCCGCAGGGGGCGCTCGCCGCGGGCCTCGCCTTCGCGGGCCAGGAGCTCGAGCGGACGCCCGCCGGGCCGCTGGACGAGCCCCTCGATTGGGTGATCACCGAGCGCGAGGCGATCCTGTGCGCCACGCCTTAGCGCGATCCGGCCAGGAGGGCGGCGCGCTCTTCCGGCGTCAGCGGGCGCCAGCGCCCTTCGGGTAGATCGCCCAGGCGCACGGGGCCGATGCGGGTGCGGAACAGGTCCGTGACCGTGAGCCCGACGGCCTCGCACATCCGCCGGATCTGCCGGTTGCGCCCCTCCCGTAGGATAAAGCGCAGGTCCTGGCCGCCGCGCTGGGCCACCTCCGCCGGCTTCAAGGCCCGCCCGTCGAGCGTCAGCCCGTGGCGCAGCAGGGCGAGCTTGGCCGGGGTCAACGTCCCCGTCACGCGCACCTCATATTCCTTATCGAGCCCGGTGAGGGGGCCGATCACGGCCTTGGCGAGCACGCCGTCCTCCGACAGGAGCAGCAGCCCGCGGCTGTCCAGGTCGAGCCGGCCCAGCGGCGCGAGCCGGGCCCGGGGACCCGGATCGGCTTCCAGACCCCCGCCCCATCGATTGCCCCGGGAAACAAGGCGCGCGGCGGGAATTTGGCCCCGTTCCGGCTGCGCGGATACGTACCCTACCGGCTTATGGACCATGACCGTGACCCGCCCCGGAGCGCCCGGCCCGCCGGCTTGGCGCAGCGCCAAGGTCTGCCCCGGCATGATCTTGTGGCCGGGGTCGGCGATGGCGCGCCCGTCGATCGTCACCGCCCCGGCGGCGATCAGCGCTTCGGCCTCCCGGCGCGAGCACACGCCGGCGGCGGCGAGCCATTTGTTGACGCGTTGGGGCTCGGGCCTGTCATAGGTGCGGCTCCAGTCCAGCGGCGTCTCCCTGAGGGTGGCGGGCGTCGTTTGCGCCGCCCATGCGGCTCCGGTACTACCAAGCCCCGTATCCAGCCCGATCAGGACCCATGGCCGGCCACAGCCAATTCGCCAATATCATGCACCGGAAGGGCGCGCAGGATAAGAAGCGCGCCCAGGCCTTCACCCGCATCGCCCGCGAGGTCCAGGCCGCGGTGAAGCTCGGCGGCGCCGATCCCGCCAACAATCCCCGCCTGGCGCGCGCGCTCGCGGCCGGGCGGGCGGAGAACATGCCCAAGGACAATCTCCAGCGCGCGATCGACAAGGGGGCCGGGGCGGGCGGGGAGAGCCTGGAGGAAATCCGCTATGAGGGCTTCGCCCCGGGCGGCGTCGGCGTGATCGTGGAATGCCTCACCGACAACAGAAACCGCACCGCCGGCGACGTCCGCGCGGCCTTCTCCAAGAATGGCGGCAATCTGGGCGAGACGGGCGCGGTGTCGTTCCTGTTCGATCGGGTCGGCGAGATCCGGTATCCCGCAGCGGCTGCCGGAGAGGACACGATGCTCGCCGCGGCCGTGGACGCGGGGGCCGACGATTGCACCCTGGAGGACGCCCAGCACGTCATCGTTTGCACCCCGGAGACGCTGGGGGCGGTGGCGGCTTCGCTTGCGGCGGCGTTCGGGGAAGCGCTTTCGGTCAAGTTCGTCTGGCGCGCCCAGACGATGGCCCCGATTTCCGCTGAGCCGTTGCAAACGCTCCTGAAAATGCTGTCCGCGCTGGATGATCTCGACGATGTGCAGGCGGTTTGGACGAACGCGGATATCCCGGAGGAGGCGCTGGCGGCCCTGGGCGGGTGAGACGCCAACCGGAACTTGGCCGCGCGATAACGCGTTCGATCGCCATGAAGGTTACGCTTAAAATCACCAACCGTCGCTCTTCATCCGTATCCTCGGCGCGCAAGGGAGCGCGGTCATGAACGGGCGCCCTATTGTTCTGCTGGTGGAGGACGAAGCGCTCGTGCGCATGGTCGCCGCCGAAATGCTCGCAGCGTTGGGCTTCGACGTCGAGGAGGCGAGCAACGCCGGCGCGGCGATGATCGCGATGGCCCGCCCCGACCTCGACGTGTGCGCCGCAATTATCGATCTCGGCCTGCCCGATCGCCGCGGCGATGCGCTGGCGCATGAGATGCGCGCGCTCTACCCCGATCTGCCCCTGGTGATCGCCAGCGGCTACGCTGAGGCCTCCATGCGCGGACGAATCGGGCGTGACGCCGGTATCGCCTTCGTCGAAAAGCCCTATCAGAGCAAGGATATCGAGAAGGCGCTTGCGACGCTCGGCGTGGCGCGTCCGGAAGGAGAATCGGTCTAGCCCTCGTCCGGCCGAATGGCGAGGAGTGCGGGATGGCGAAGGCTTTGCGCCTGCTGGGCGTCGATCCGGGCTTGCAGCGCTGCGGCTGGGGGGTTGTGGCGGCTGACGGCGCCCATCTGTCCTACGTGGCGCATGGGGTGATCTGCCCCCCAAAAGACGCGCCCCTGGCGTCCCGTTTATGCGCAATCCTGGTAGGGCTTGAAGCCGTGCTCGCCGCCCATGCCCCCGATGAGGCCGCGGTAGAGGAGACGTTCGTCAACGCCAATCCCCGTGCGGCGCTCGCTCTCGGGCAGGCGCGGGGCGCGGCGATGATCGCGCCGGCGCGGGCGGGCCTGCCGGTAGCGGAATACTCCCCCGCCTCCATCAAAAAAGCGCTTGTCGGAAACGGGCAGGCCGACAAGGAGCAGGTGGCGTTCATGGTCCGCCGGCTGCTGCCTCTGGCCGGGGCGGTGCGCGCGGACGCCGCCGACGCGCTCGCCGTGGCGCTGACCCACGCCGCCCATCTGGGATTTCGGCGCGCGACGGGCGTGTGATCCTTCGCTATGCTGCGTGCGCCAATAAGGGAGGAAAAAATGGCTTATGCGGACGGTTTCGTCCTGCCGGTGCCGAAGGAAAAGCTCGACGCCTATCTCGATCTGGCGCGGCTGTCTGGCGCGATCTGGCGTGAGCACGGCGCGCTTGAATACCACGAGGCGGTGGCTGACGATGTGCAACCGGGCCAGCTCACCTCTTTTCCCCAGGCGGTGAAGCTTGAAGAGGGCGAGGTCGTGGTGTTCGCCTGGATCCTCTATCCCGACCGCGCCACCCGCGATGCGGTGAACGCCAAGGTGATGGCCGATCCCCGCCTCGCGCCGATGATGAACCCGGAAAGTATGCCGTTCGACGGCAAGCGCATGTTCTGGGGCGGCTTCGAAGTGGCGGTTTCGGCCTAAGCGCCCGTGCGACCGTCGGCGAATCCCCCCACGGTCAGGCCATGATCGGATTGCTCAAGGGGATCATTGCGGCCCTCGGCGAGGATGCGGCTCTGATCGAGGTCGGCGGCGTCGGCTATGTGGTGTCAGCGGGCGCGCGCACGCTGGCGCGGCTGCGCCTGGGCGAGGCGGCGCTCGTGCATGTAGAAACGCATGTGCGCGAGGACGCGATCAAGCTGTTCGGTTTCCTCACGGAGGAGGAACGCGGCTGGTTCATCCATCTGCAGAGCGCACCCGGCGTCGGCGCGAAAGTGGCGCTCAATATCCTCGACGTTTTAAGCCCCGGCGAACTCGCCGATGCGATCGCACTCCAGGACAAGGCCAGCGTGGCGCGCGCCAACGGCGTGGGCCCGAAGCTTGCGGCGCGCATCGTCCAGGAACTGGCCGGCAAGGCCCCGCCGCGTGGGTTTGCGGGCCACGCGCCCCGCCCGGTTGGGCGCAGCACGGAGGCTCCCCCGCCCGCCGCGCGCCAGGATGCGCTGTCGGCGCTGCTGAATTTGGGCATCGACCAGGCGAGCGCGACCCGCGCGGTGGCCGCCGCGCTCAAGACGCTGACGCCCGACACGCCCACCCCGGATCTGATCCGCGCCGCGCTCAAGGAAGTGCGCGGATGAAGCCGATCGGCCCCTCAGGTCTTATCGGCCGGCTCGCGTTGCTTGGTGCGGACGACGCCGGACATGAGGCCCACGCCCACAAGCACCAGCGCGCCGACGATGATCCAGGTCTGGGGCACGTCCAGGAGGACCGCCGCATAGATCAGCCCCGCCAGCAGCACCACAAAACCCGCCAGGTAGAGTAAAAACGGCGACATGAAGGGCGCTCCCGTGATGGACCTTACGCCCGATAACGCACAGAGCGCGTTCCGGTTCGCCCGCCGCTGTGGCCCGATCGGTCGCAGCGTGCGAAGATCAGGCCATGGCTGATTCCGGCGCCGCCCGTCTCCTCTCCGCCGACCGTCAGCCGGGCGAGGTCGACCGCGCGCTCCGCCCCACCGGATTTGACGAATTCACCGGGCAGGAAGCGGCCAAGGCTAATCTCAAAGTGTTCGTCCAGGGCGCGCGGGGGCGCGGAGAGGCGCTCGATCACACGCTGCTGTTCGGGCCGCCAGGCCTGGGCAAGACGACCTTGGCGCAGATCCTGGCGCGCGAGCTTGGGGTCGGGTTCCGCGCAACGTCCGGCCCGGTGATCGCCAAGGCGGGCGATCTGGCCGCCTTGCTCACCAATCTGGAACCGCGTGACGTGCTGTTCATCGACGAGATCCACCGCCTCGCTCCCGCGGTGGAGGAAATCCTCTATCCCGCCATGGAGGATTACCACCTTGACCTCATCATCGGGGAGGGGCCCTCGGCGCGCTCGGTGCGCATCGACCTCGCCCCGTTCACCCTTGTGGGCGCAACGACCCGGGCCGGCCTGCTAGGCACGCCGCTGCGAGACCGGTTCGGCATACCGGTGCGGCTGGAATTCTACAATGCGGCCGAGCTGACCGGCATCCTCGAGCGGGCCGGGGCGAAAATGGGCGCAAGCCTCACCCGCGAGGGGGCGATGGAGATCGCCAAGCGCGCCCGCGGCACGCCGCGCGTCGCGGTGCGCCTGCTGCGGCGGGTGCGCGATTTCGCGGACCAGACCGGCGCCGCGATCGACGCGAAGCTCGCCGACGGGGCGTTGCGCCGGCTGGAGGTGGACAGCGACGGGCTGGACCTCCAGGACAGACGCTATCTGCTCGCGCTGGTGGACACCTATGGCGGGGGTCCTGTGGGGGTGGAGACGCTGGCGGCCGCCCTCGCAGAGGCGCGCGACGCGATCGAAGATGTGATCGAGCCATACCTGTTGCAGCAGGGCTTCATCCTGCGCACCCCGCGCGGGCGCTGCGCCGCCTTGAAAGCGTATGAGCGGATGGGCCGCAAACCACCGCCCCGCCCGCCCGAGCAACCCGCCCTGTTCGGGGAGGGGTGAGGTCGATAGCCGGCGCGCCCCAGGGGCGGCCGGCCATCGGCGATTGCAGCGAGTTGGTTCAGCGTTTGTCTTTCTTGGCGTCGCGCGCGGCGTCCTGCGCCCCGCCGACCGCGTTTTGCACCTTGCCGCCCAGCTTCTGGGCGCGGCCTTCGGCTTTCAGCTTCTCGTCACCCGTCAGCTTGCCGACGGCTTCTTTGGCTCCGCCGGCGATTTGCTTGCCGGCCCCTTCGACGCGATCGCGGTCCATGATGTGTCTCCGTTGATCTACCCCGCCTACGCTTCAGTTCAATGCCCAGGCCTCGATCTGGTTCACCCCGGCGCTGCGGGAACATCCCGCCGGATCACCCGTTTCAGCGGACTACTCCCTTCAAGCGCATCAAGCGCATCAAGCGCCGGAGCCCGCCATGACAGACGCCCATCCCAACACGCACGAACGCCTCTGGGACCTGATCGACAAAATCCCGATCGCCATGCTGGTGACGGAGGAGGGCGGCAAGATCGTCGCACGCCCGATGGCCGCGCGGCCGAAGCGCGAGGAGAATGCGGTTTATTTCCTGATCGAGGCTCAGGCGAGCGCGGACCGCGACGTAGCCGCCCACCCCGCGGTATGCATCACCTTCGCCGATCCTGGCGGCAGCAAGTACGTTTCGCTCACCGGCCCGGGCGAGGTCTCCAACGATCGCGAGAAGATCAAGGCGCTGTGGAACCTCGGGGCCAAGGCCTGGTGGGACAGCCCGGAGGATCCGGTGATCCGCGTCCTCAAAGTCACGCCCGAGGAGGGCCAATATTGGGACGGGCCTACCCGCGCGGTCTCGACGCTGAAAATGCTGGCCGCGGCGGTCGGCGGCTCGCGCCCGGAGCTGGGCTCCAACGAGAAGGTGCAGATGTAGGCGCCGCCTGACGGCGCTTGCCCGCCGGCGCCCCGCAGGGCTATCCCCATCCTCGTCGCCGCCCGGCGGCGAGGATGCGCGCATGCACGATCTGCCCGTCGGCGGCCGCTTCGAGGGAGTCACGCACCTTCTTCCGGTGCGGGTCTATTACGAAGACACCGATTTCTCCGGTCTGGTCTATCACGCTAATTACGTGCGCTATTTCGAGCGCGGGCGGTCCGACTATCTGCGCGCCGCGGGCATCGCCCACGCCGCGCTCCTGGCGGGGCCGGAGCCCACGGCCTTTGCGGCGCTGAAGCTTACCGTGACCTTCCTCAAGCCCGCCCGCATCGACGACGCCCTCGTCGTGCGCACCCGTTTCGAGGCGATCAGGGGGGCGCGGCTGTTCGTCGCCCAAGAGGTCGCGCGGGCGGGGGAGGCGGTGGCGCAGGCAGCGGTGGAGCTGTGCTGCATTCGCCCGGGCGGCGGCGCCAAGCGCTTTCCCGCGGCGCTGGCGGCGAAGCTGGCGCCCTATCTGGCGGCGCCGGCGTCCCCATTTTGACAAAATCCCCGCTTTATTCCAGCGCATCCGGGGCTTGCGCGTCCGAACGGCCTTCTCCGATGCATCCGCAGGGTGCGCGCCTCCCGGCTCTGGGTTATGGGGCACGCGCAGCAGCACGCTGGCGCGGCTAAGCCGCCCGTCCAAGCCGCTAAGGAGAACCGATGGAAGCCGCCGCCGATTTCACCCTGTGGGGCATGCTCGCCAAGGCCGACCCGGTGGTGAAGGCCGTGATGGCGATGCTTGTATTCGCCTCGCTCTGGTCTTGGGCGGTGGCGATCGATAAGTGGCTGCAATTCAGCGACATCAAGGGCAAGGCCAAGCAATTCGAGAAGGCGTTCTGGTCCGGTCGCTCGATCGAGGATTTCGACGATTATGCGGGGGACCGGCCCCAGGACGCGCTGGGGCGGGTGTTTGCGGCCGCTTCGCGGGAATGGCGCGAGGCGCGCCGCGGCGGCGCGCTGCCGGCGGTGCACGTGACGCTGATCCAGGAGCGCTGCGACCGCCTGATGCAGGCCCAGATCCAGCGCGAGGTGACGCGGGCGGGCAAGGGCCTCTCCATTCTGGCCACGATCGGCTCCTCCACCCCCTTTATCGGCCTCTTCGGCACCGTGTGGGGCATCATGAACGCCTTCACCTCGATCGCCGCCGCGCAGGAGACCAACCTCGCCGTGGTGGCGCCGGGCATTGCGGAAGCGCTGTTCGCCACCGCGCTCGGGCTCGTGGCGGCGATCCCTTCGGTGATTTTCTACAATCAGTTCGCGGGCGAGCTCGATCATTTCGCGGAGCGGCTGGAGAGCTTCTCCGACGAGGTGGCCGCCCGCTTCTCGCGCCGCCTAACCTATCGCGACTGATGGCGGGCGCGCTCTCCCCCCGCACGCGTCGGCGCCGCGGCGCGCGTCGCGGCTATCAGAGCGAGATCAACGTCACCCCGTTCGTGGACGTGATGCTAGTGCTGCTGATCGTGTTCATGGTCACCGCTCCGATGCTGACGGCGGGCGTCCCGCTCAAGCTGCCCAATGTGGAGGCCCGCCCCCTGCCGGCCGAGCAGCGGCCGCTGACGGTTTCCGTCCAGGCCGATGGCGCGATCTTCCTGCAGGAGACCGCCATCGAGCTTGACGCACTGTTGCCCCGGCTTCAGGCGCTGGCTGGGGAAGGGTATACCCAGCGCATCTTTATCCGCGCCGACGCGTCGGCCGCGTACGGGCGGGTGGCGGAGGTGATGGCGACGATGAACGCGGCCGGCTATCGCAATCTGGGCCTCGTCACCGATCCGCTGCGCGCCAAGGCTTCGAACAGGCCCGATAGCGCGCCGGACGGGGAGCCTTGAGCGGGTGCGGTTTGGCTGGATCCTCTCGCCCGCCGCCCATGCCGGTCTCATTGCGGGCGTTCTGGCGTGGCCGTCGCTGTTTGCGCCGCCGCTGCCGGAGCTGTCGCCTGACAGCGCGATCGTGCCCGTCGATGTCGTAACGTTCGCGGACAAGTCGAACGTCAAGGCGGTGGGGGCGGTCGCGCCGAAAAGCGAGGAGCCGCCCCAGCCGGAGCCGGAGGGCGCGCCCCAGCCGAAGGAAGAAGCCGCCGCCCCCGAACCCGAAGCGCTCGCCGAGGCCGACGCCCCGCCCGTCAAAAAGCCCGAGAAGAAGGCGGAAAAGCCCAAGCGCGACAAGCTCGATTTCGATCAGCTCGCGCTGCTGCTGGATCGCTCCGCGCCGGACGCCGGCCAGCGCCGGCCCCAATCGAGCCCCGACGCCGCGCCCGGGGACACCCCGCGCCAGGCCTTTGGCGGGCAGGAGGCGCTGACCGTCTCCGAACGCGACGCCCTGCGCGCGCAATTGCGCGAATGCTGGCGTTCGCCGGTGGATATGCCTAATCCCGAGCGGCTGATCGTGCGGGTGCGCATCGAGCTGAACCGCGACGGCTCGCTCGCGCGCCAGCCTCAGCCCGTCTCTCCCGCCAATCCCGCCAGCGCCGATCCGCCCCTGCGCGTGGCTGCGGAGAACGCGCTGCGCGCGGTGCGCGTCTGCGCGCCGTTCACGCTGCCGCCGGAAAAATACGAACGCTGGCGCGAGATCATCTTCACCTTCGACCCCCGCGAGATGGTGCAGTGACCGCTCGCGCCCCCGCACGCCCCCGCCTCCCGGAGCACGCCCCCATGTCCGCCCTTCGCCGTCTGATTGCGCTTGTTTTCGCCGCCTGCCTCGCCGCGCTGGCGCCGGCCCCGGCCTTCGCCGCGCTCGAGGTCGATATTACGCGCGGCCATTTGAACCCGATGCCGGTGGCGGTGCCCGATTTCGCCGCCCCGGGCGGGGGAGGGGGCCAGATCGGCAAGGACGTCGCGCGGGTGGTGCGGGCCAATCTCGAACGCTCGGGCCTGTTCCGCTCCATCAATCCGGAAGCCTTCATCGAAAAGATCGGCGATGTGAACCAGACGCCGCGCTTCCCCGATTGGCGCATCGTCAACGCCCAGGCTCTGGTGGCGGGCCAGTCCACGCCGCTGCCGGACGGGCGCGTGCGCATCGAGTTCCGGCTCTGGGACGTCTCGGGCGAGAATGCGGTGGTGGGGCGCCAGTACGCCACGACGCCGGAGAATTGGCGGCGCATCGCGCACAAGATCTCGGACGAGGTCTATAAGCAATTGACCGGCGAGAACGGCTATTTCGACACCCGCGTGGTGTTCGTCGCCGAGAGCGGCCCCCGCACCCGGCGCACCAAGCGGCTCGCGATAATGGATCAGGACGGCGCCAATCCGAGCTTCCTCACCTCCGGCGATTACCAGGTGCTGACGCCGCGCTTCTCCCCCACCACCCAGCAGATCACCTACATGTCCTACGAGACGGGCCGCCCGCGGGTGTATCTGTTCAACCTCGAGAATTCCCGCCAGGAAGTGCTGGGCGACTTCCCCAGCATGACGTTCGCGCCGCGTTTCACGCCGGACGGGGCGGCGGTGCTGCTGACCCAGGAGGCGGGCGGCAATTCCGACATCTACCGCATGGATCTGCGCCGCCGGCGGCTCGAGCGGCTCACCAACCATCCGGGCATCGACACCTCCCCCTCGGCCTCGCCCGACGGCGCCCAGATCGTGTTCAATTCCGACCGCGGCGGGGCGCCCCAGCTTTACGTGATGGGCGCCGACGGCTCCAATCCAAAGCGGGTGAGTTTCGGCGAGGGCCGCTACATGACGCCGGTCTGGTCCCCGCGCGGGGACCTGATCGCCTTCACCAAGCAAACCGGCGGGCGGTTCGCGATCGGGGTGATGCGGCCGGACGGATCGGGCGAGCGGATTTTGAGCGAATCCTATCTCGACGAGGGCCCCACATGGTCTCCCAATGGGCGCGTGATCATGTTCTTCCGCGAGGCGCGCCCGGGCGCGGGGCCCAGCATCTGGTCGGTTGATCTCACAGGGCAAAATCTGCGTCGCGTGCAGACGCCCGGAGATGCATCCGATCCTGCCTGGTCACCGCTTCTGCCCTGATTTCAGCTGCTGCGACCCTTGAAGGGCGTTAACGCGGCCCGTATGGTCCGGGCGCGATTCGGGGGATGTGGACGCCGGTTCGGCTCCAGCTTCGCAGCAGGTAAAATCAGCCAGGTGTTCAGAAGGCCGGGCGCCCGTGGTCACGGCGCCAGTCGTATGACGGAAAGGGACGATCCCATGCGCAACACCATGAAACTCGCCGCCACCGCCGCTCTTGTCGCCTTGTCGGCGTGCGCCAGCAAGCCGGAGCCGGCTCCGGAGCCGGTGGTCACCGCCCCGCCGCCCCCGGCCGCGGCCCCGTCCGCGCCGCTGGCCTCGGGCCCCGCCGCGGGCTCGGTGGAGGATTTCCGCGTCTCGGTGGGAGACCGGGTGTTCTTCGACGTGGACCAGCACACCCTGCGCGAGGACGCGCGCGATACGCTGGCCAAACAGGCCGCCTGGCTCACCCAATATCCGAGCGTGAAAGTGCTCGTGGCCGGCAGCGCCGATGAGCGCGGCACCCGCGAATATAACCTCGCCCTCGGCGCCCGCCGCGCAGCCTCGACCAAGGATTTCCTGGTCAGCGCCGGCGTCCAGCCCAGCCGCATCGAGACCGTGTCCTACGGCAAGGAGCGCCCGATCGACGCCCGCTCCACCGAGGAGGCCTGGTCCTTGAACCGCAACTCCCACACCCAGATCGTGTCCGGCGCGGTAGGCTGAGCGTTTGCTCTGAACCCGGTGCGGGGTGAACAGTGCGGGGTGCGGGCGGGCGCGGCTCGCGCGCGCCCCGCGCCCCATTTCCGCCCGGCTGCGCCGGCAAAGTCGTGCGTATGATGAAACGCCTCATGACGGAAAGCCTCATGACGGAACAGCGCATGACGGGACGGGGCATGACGGCACGGGGCATGAAAAGAATGCACCGCGCGACGCTCACGGCGGTTTTGTGCGCCTTGGCCATGGCGGGGGAGGCGTTGGTCCCCGCCCAGGCGCAAACCCCGTTGACGCCGGTGGCGCCCGATCCCGCGATCTCGCAATGGCAATCCCAGGTGGCGAGCCTCGAGCAGGAATTGCGCCGGCTGACGAGCGATAACGAAAAGCTCGATTTCGAACTGCGCAAGGCCAATGCCGAAATTGTCCGGCTGACGAAAGAGCGCGACGACGCCATCGCCCAGGGCGGCGGCGGTGGCCTGCCGGCCGGGCAGGGCGCAGCACTCGCCCCGGCCCCCGCGCCCGCGCCGCCCCGGGCGGGCGCGCCGATGCGTGCGGCGAACCCCGCCCCGACCGGGCCGGCCCTCACCTCTCTCGACCCTCCGCCCCCTGCTCCGGGCGCCGCGAACGCCGGCGCGCCGGCGGACGCCCCGGAGGCGTTCCGGAAGGCGCGCGAGCTCGTTTTCGCCAGCCGCTTCGCGGAGGCGCGGCCCGCTTTGAGCAGCTTCCTGCAGACCTATCCCGCCGCCGCGGAGGCGCCGGAGGCGCGGTATTGGCTGGGCCGCACGCTCCTGGCCCAGAACGCCCCCGTCGAGGCCGCCAAGCAATTCATGGACGTGGTGAAACGAAACCCGGGCGCGGCGCGCGCCCCGGATTCGATGCTGCTCCTGGGCGTGTCCCTGAAGCGGATGGGCGAGAAGGACCAGGCCTGCGCGACCTTCCGCGAGCTCAGCACGCGCTTCCCCAAGGCGGCCCCGAACGTGAAGGAAAGCGCGTTGCGCGAATTGCGCGCCGCCGGCTGCTCCGGGTGAGGGCGCGCCCGCCCTTCGCCGCGGCGTTCCTCGCCACGCTGATCGCGGGCCTCGCCCCCGCGGCCGCGCAGCAGGACCCCGCCATCATCCTAACGGATGAAGCCATCGGCCCCCGGGCCTACGCCACGCCGGCCCCGAAGGCCGCGCCCGCCGCCCCGGCCGCGCAGACCCGCTCGAGCCTGAACGCTGCGAGCCTCGCGGCCGCCCTGCGCCGCGCAGGCTACGAGGCCGAAATCAAGCCCGCCCGCGCCGGCGGCGACGAATACGTCATGGCGCGCGGGGCCGGCGGGCAGTTCCAGGCCTTGCTGGGCCAGTGCGCGCAAGGGCGCTGCAGCGCCGTGCAGCTCTATACCGGCCTCGCGGTCAACCCGAAGCCCAGCTTAGCGACGATCAATGCCTGGAACGCCAAGGCCCGCTTCGCGCACGCCTATCTGGACGCCGAGGGCGATCCCGTGCTGCAGATGGACCTCGATCTGGACGGCGGCGTCACGGATGCGAGCCTGGACGCCGCCTTTAAACGCTGGGGCCGCGCGCTTGAGGGTTTCCTCGCCCGCATCGAGGCCGGCGGCGGCTGAAGCGCCGCTGATCCTGGGCTATTCCGGGGGCGGGGATTCCACCGCCCTTCTCCACCGCCTCGTCGCCGCTGCGCCCGGCCGGGTGATCGCGGCGATCGTGGACCACGGGCTGCGGGAGGGCTCGGCCGCGGAGGCGCGCGCGGCCGCAGGCTTGGCGCGCGACGCCGGCGCCGACGCCCACATCCTGACGCTGGCCTGGCCGGCCGGGCCCCGGCCTGCGCAGGCGGCCGCGCGCGCGGGCCGGGTGCGGGCGCTGGCCGGCTTCGCCCGCCTGCACGGGGTTTCGGGGGTCCATCTCGGCCATACGCTGGACGATCAGGCCGAAACGCTGGTGATGCGCATCGCCGCAGGCTCCGGCTGGCGGGGCCTTGCGGGCATGGCGGAAGCGGCGCCTGCCCCGGTCTGGCCCGAGGGGCGGGGGATCGTCTGGCGCAGACCCCTGCTTGCCCTCCCGCGCGCCGCGCTGCGCCGGGAGCTGAGGGCCCAGGGCGCGGCCTGGATCGAGGACGCCTCGAACACCCGGCTGGCCTTCCAGCGTGTCCGCGCCCGCGCCTACCTCGCCCGCCAGGACCGGGCGGTTTCGCACCGGCTGGCGGCGCTGGCGCAGCGCCTCGCCCCCCTCGCCGCCGCGCAGGACCGCGCCGCCCGCGCACTGATCGCAGCCTGCGCCCGGATCGGGGCCGGGGAGGTCCTGGTGGAGCGCGAAGCCTTCGCCGCTGGCCCGCCCGCCGCCCGCACGCTCGCGCTGGCCGCCCTGGTCGCTGCGGCGGCGGGGAGCGGGCGCGCGCCGCAGGGCCCCGCGCTCGCCCGGCTGGAGCAGGCGGTGGTGGCGGGCGCCCCCGGGCGCACCCTGGGCGGCGCGCGGATCCGGATCGGCGCCGGCGCGGCGCGCCTC
>JANNOI010000006.1:0-3053 GCA_031398975.1 Alphaproteobacteria bacterium
GCCCCCGGGCCGCGCGGGCCGGCGCACGCCGGGCTCGGCCGGCAGCGGATCGGACAGCATATCGAACACAAGACCCCCGCTCACCGGGGCCGCCTCTTCCAGCCGCACCCGCACCAGCTGGCCAAGCTGATAGCGCCCCCCCGTGCGGACCCCCACCAGGGCGTGGGCCGTCGGGTCGTGCTCGAACCGCTCCGCCCCTAGGCGCGAGACGGGGGCGAGGCCGTCGGCGTTGGTCTCGGTGAGCTTCACGAACGCCCCGAAGCGCGTCACGCCGCTGATGCGGCCCTCGAACTCCGCCCCCACCCGATCGGCCAGGAAGGCGGCGATGAAGCGGTCCGTCGCCTCGCGCTCAGCGGCCATGGAGCGGCGCTCGGTAATGGAGATGTGGGCGGCGGTTTCTTCCAGCGCCGCGCGCTCCTCGGCGGTCTGGCCGTCCTCGCCGAGGCCGAGCGCGGCGATCAGCGCCCGGTGCACGACGAGATCGGCGTAGCGGCGGATGGGGGACGTGAAATGGGCGTATTTGGCGAGGTTCAGGCCGAAATGGCCCACATTCTCGGGCGCATAAACGGCCTGGGCCTGGGTGCGCAGCACCACCTCGTTGACGATGTCCTTGTGCTCGCCGTCGCGCGCCAAGGAGAGGATCCGGTTGAACCGCGCGGGCGAGACCACCTGCCCCTTCGCCCAGCTCATCCCCACCGTCGCCAGGAAATCCGCCAGCGCGGCGAGCTTCGCGTCGGAGGGCTTCTCGTGGATGCGGTAGAGCAGCGGGGTGCGCTTGGCTTCCGCGGTCTCGGCGGCGCAGACATTGGCCTGGATCATGAATTCTTCGATCAGCTTGTGGGCGTCGAAGCGTTCGCGCCGCGCCACGCCCGCCACCCGCCCATCCGCCCCGAACAGGATGCGGTGTTCGGCGCTATCGATATCGAGGGGCTGGCGCTTCTCGCGGTTGAGCTTCAAGACCCCATAGGCCTCCCAGAGCGGGCGCAGAACGGGGTCGAGCAGCGGGCCCGTCTTGTCGTCGCTGCGTCCATCGATGGCGGCTTGCGCTTGGCCGTAGGAAAGCTTCGCGGCCGAACGCATGAGACCGCGCACGAATCGGTGGCTGCGCTTCGCGCCGGCGCGGTCAAACACCATCTCCACCGCCAGGCACGCGCGCTCCTGCCCTTCGCGCAGCGAGCACAGATCGGCCGAGAGGCTCTCGGGCAGCATGGGCGCGACGCGGTCCGGGAAATAGGTGGAATTGCCGCGTTTCAGCGCCCCGCGATCGAGGGGAGAGCCGGGCGTGACATAGGCCGCCACGTCTGCGATCGCGACCCATAGGCGCCAGCCGCCCGGGTTCTTCGGATCATCGTCAGGCGCGGCGTAGACGGCGTCGTCATGGTCGCGGGCGTCCTCGGGGTCGATGGTCACGAGCGGCAGATCGCGCAGGTCGGTGCGGCCTTTCAGGGTGGGCTTGCGTGCGGCGGCGGCCTGGGCCTCCTCCTCGTCGCTGAAGCCCATCGGCACGCCATGGGTGTGGATCGCCAGGATCGAGGCCGCGCGCGGATCATCGGACCGGCCCAGCACCTCGCGCACGCTGGCGCGCTTGGGCCCGTGCGGGCGCCCGCCCCCGGCCTGCAGCTCGCACAAGACCAGATCGCCGTCCTTGGCTTCCCCGGCCTGATGCCGCTCGATGATCAGGTCGTGCTTGACCTTGCGGTCGGAAGGCTCGACGCGCCCGCCATGGGCATGGGCGTGGAACACGCCGAGGATCAGATGCGCGCTCTGCCCCAGCCTTTTGATCACCCGCGCGGTGGCCGTCCCCCGCTCGTTCACGATGCGCGCGAGCACCCGGTCCCCCACCCCCACGGCGGGCTGGCCGCGCACCGCGCGCGCCTCCCCCGGCGCCAGCGGCACAAGCGGGCCGAACAGACCGTCGCGCCCGCGCATGCGCGCCAAAAGCTCCCCGTCGGGGTCGCGGTCGACGATTTCCATCACGCCCGTCTCGGGCAGTTTCTCGGCGGAGGCGAATTCGCGCTTGCCGATGCGGCCCAATTTGCCCTCCGCCTCCAGCTCCGCGAGGATGTTGCGCAAGGCCTTGCGCTCCTCCGCGCCCACCTTCAGCACCCGCGCCAGATCCCGCTTGGCGCCGACCCCGCCAAGCTTGGCGAGCGCGGCGAGCACGATCTCGCGGGTCAGGGTGGGCGACGCGGCGGGGGGCGGTGTGGAACGGGGCATGCGCGTGCATAGCCGGATTTGGCGCGAAACTCAGCCCTCCGCCTTGAGGCCCCGCCCTGTCTTGACCGCGCCGGCCCCGAACCGCGCCCGCGCGGCCGCCACCGCCGCTTCCGCGGCGGCGCGCTTGGGGGTGCGGGCGTCGGCGAGATCGCCTTGGTCTGCGTGCGCGGCGGGCGCGAAATCGGACAGGCCCACTCCGATCAGGCGGTAGCGCGTGCGCCCGTCCGCGACCTCGGCAAGCAGGGCGCGCCCCGCCGCGAACAGGCGCGCCGCCAGCAGCGTGGGTTCGCTCAGCATGCGCCGGCGGGTTAGGATGCGGAAATCGGCGGTCTTGAGCTTCAGCGTCACCGTGCGCCCGCCCAGGCCTGCGGCGCGGGCCCGGTCCGCCGTGCGCTCGCACAGAAGCCAGAGCCGGTCCTCCAACGCCTCGAGGCGCGCGATGTCGTCGTGGAAGGTGGTCTCCGCGGAGATGGTTTTGCGCTCCCCGCCGGGATCGACGGGACGGGGATCCTCCGCCATGGAAAGCGCGTAGAGCCGCAGCCCCGTATCGCCGAGGCGCCGCGCGAGCGCCTCGGGCCCGGCCGCGCGCAGATCCCCGATCGTGACCCAGCCGGCCCCGCGCAGCGCCCGGGCGGTCGCGGGCCCCACCCCCGGCAGCGAGCCCACCGGCCGCGAGGCCAGAAACGCGAGCGCCTCGGCGCGCCCGATCACCGAGAACCCGTGCGGCTTGTCGAGTTCGGAGGCGGTCTTGGCGAGGAATTTGTTGAAGGAGAGCCCGATCGACACGCTGATCCCGATCTCGGCGGCGATCGCGTTTTGCAGGCCCACCAGGCTCT
>JANNOI010000019.1:0-109162 GCA_031398975.1 Alphaproteobacteria bacterium
CACCAGCGCGTACATACCGTCACGGTCCCCGACCTTATAGATTTTCTCCTTTGGTTTCATCTTCTTGAGTGCAAGGTCGGTCAGCACGGGCGGCCCCTTCTGGCGCAATTTTTCGAGTTCTCCAGCCCATTTTTACCGTCAGCAAAAACACCGTCAAGTTTTACCTTTTCTCGCGTTATTTCATATGCTTAGATCGCCTCATGTGAAGCGCTTGAATTTTTATGCCTGACGGTATGAGCAAATCCCGTGGCTCGCGCTCGAAGCGACACCGTCAAAAACACCGTCACGTGTTTCCGCTTGGAGCCGATCCTTGGCGGTCGACGCCGAGAGTTATTGTGTTGATTTTATGTGGTTTATAGGGATTTTCAGCGAATGTCGGCGATAGACGCCGAACCCTACTGAATCATTCCCACCAGCCGGTCCGCGTCCGCCACGGGCAGCACGCCCACATCAATATCGGCCATCATCTGCGCAGCCTCGCGCAGGGAGGAGTGCAGGCGGGCCGTGCGCACCGTCGGCGACATCGCATCTCGAACCAGCATGGGAACACCTTAATTTCCGCTCGGGCGAAACCCGTAACGTCCAGGAAAGAAGAACCGGGCCGCGCCCCGCCGGGTTCCGCTGGACAAGCCCCCGCGCGAGGCCCGACATCGCGCCCATGACGCCCATCGACATCGCCGCCTTCGCCGTCTTCGCGCTGCTCTGGCTGGGCTACGAGCCTGCCCGGCGCCTCGCCACGCGCGGGGGCGGCATCAATGACGATATGGGCGTGATCCGCGCCGCCTGGATGCGGCGGATGCTGGCGCGCCCGGTGCGGATCGCCGATTCCGCGCTGCTGGGGCACCTGCTGAATTCGGCCTCGTTTTTCGCCTCCTCCAACCTGCTGATCATCGCCGCCGCCACGGGGCTCGTGTTCGGCGCGGGCGCGCCGGACCGGCTGGGCGGGCTCTCTTTGGTCCAGGCGGGGCCGGTCTGGCTGATGGAGGCCAAGATCGGGCTGGTGATCTTGACCCTGGTGCGCGGGCTGTTGGATTTCATCTGGGCGATCCGCCAGATCAATTACATCCTCGCCGTGTTCGGGGCCGCGCCCGAGGCCGGCGAGAAACCTGACGGTGCGGAGGCCTATCTGCGCGCCGCCACCGGCGTGCTGAACCCCGCCATGTCGGCGTTCAATCGCGGCGTGCGGGCCTATTATTTCGCGCTCGCGGCGGCGGCGTGGGTGATCAGCCCCTGGGCGCTGGCGATCGCCTCGGCGGGGACCTTCGCGCTGATCGTATGGCGCCAGACGGCGAGCGAAGCGGCAGGCGCGCTGCACGCGGCCCGGGTGATCCTCGAAGCGGAGACCGAAACCCAGACCCGGCGTTAGGCGCGCGGGCGCGGGTTCAAGCCAGCCAAGCCGGGCGGACGAAAGGAAGCTTGAGATCGCGCGCCACCGCCGCATGCGCGATCGCCCCGCCCTCCACGTTCAGCCCCGCCGCGAGGTGGGGATCGTCGCGCAGCGCCTGGCGAACGCCCTTGGCGGCCAGCGCCAGCGTGAACGGCAGCGTGACGTGGCTCAGCGCGTACGCTGAGGTGCGGGCCACCGCGCCAGGCATGTTCGCCACGCAATAATGCAGCACGCCATCGACCTCATAGACCGGCGCGTCATGGGTAGTCGGGCGCGAGGTCTCGAAACAGCCGCCCTGGTCGATCGAGATGTCCACCAGCACCGCGCCGGGGCGCATCCGCCCCACCATCGCGCGCGTCACGAGCTTGGGCGCGGCCGCCCCGGGGATCAGCACCGCCCCCACCACCAGATCGGCCTGCGTCACCGCCTCCTCAACCGCCGCGCGGGTGGAATAAAGCGTTTCCAGCCGGCCGTTGAATTCCTGGTCCAGCGCCTCGAGGCGGGCGACGTTCTTATCGAACACGGTGACGCGCGCGCGCATGCCCACCGCGATCTGGGCGGCGTTGTAGCCCGCCACGCCCGCGCCCAGGATCACCACATCGGCCGGCTTCACCCCCGGCACGCCGCCCAGCAGCACGCCGCGCCCGCCATGGGCCTTCTCCAGGAAGTTCGCGCCCACTTGGATCGACATCCGCCCCGCCACCTCGCTCATGGGCTTGAGCAGGGGCAGGCCGCCGCCCGCATCGGTCACCGTCTCGTAGGCGATCGCGGTCGCGCCCGAGTTCAGGAGCGCTTCAGCCTGGGCGGGATCGGGGGCGAGGTGGAGATAGGTGAACAGCGTCTGGCCGGCGGCGAGCATCGCGCATTCGCGGGCTTGCGGCTCCTTGACCTTCACGATCAGCTCGTTTTCGCCGAACACGGTCTCCGCGTCCGGGGCGATTGTTGCGCCCACCGCGCGGTAATAGGCGTCATCGGCGCCGATCCCGAGCCCCGCGCCGGACTGGATCATCACCCCATGGCCGGCGGCGACGAGTTCGGCCGCGCTCTCGGGGGTGAGGCCTACGCGGTATTCGTGGGTCTTGATCTCGCTGGGACAGCCGATGCGCATGGGAACCGATCCTCGCCCGTCGTGGAAGTGTGCGCGATCTTATCGCGAGGAACGGAGGTTTAGCGATCCTCGGCTCGGCGCCCGCCGGGACCCGATCGGGTCCGCGACGGGCGCAAGGCGAATTCACCCTAGCGGAGCGCGCATATGCGGCGCGGGCCTGCGGTGGCGCGGGCGATGCCCGGGCGTCCGGGCGCGGACTTGCAGGCGCAGGGCGCGCCGACCGGGCGGGAGGTCACGCACGTGCGGCCGCCGGGCGGGGGCGGGGGCGGGGGGGCCGGCTGCGCGCCTTGGCCCGGCCCGGGCCCGGCCTTGGCGGGGGGGGGCGGAGCGGGGGTCTGGGGGCTAGCGGGGCTCGCAGCGCCCGGGGTGGGCGGGGGCGTCGGCTGGGCGGAGGCGAGGGGCGCAGTGAAAGCGAACGCCATGGCGGCGCACGCCAAAGTCACCCGCAGACGGGAAAAACTAGCGATCATAGAGCTGTCTCCTTTAACGTCCCCGCCGCGCGACCAGACAAAGGCGACGCGGCGCTAAAGTTCCCCGAGCCAGCGCTTAAAGCAGCGCCGACGCTTGGGAAGCGCTCGCTACCAGCAAGAAGGTGAAGCTCGCAATGTCCGATGCACAAATTTTCCCTGTTCCGGAGGCCTGGCGGGGGCGGACGAAGGCGGATTTGGTGGCCTACGGCTCGATGCATGCGGCGGCGCTGGAAGATCCGGAGGCTTTCTGGGGCGTGCACGGCCGGCGCCTCGACTGGATCAAACCCTATCGCGAGGTGCGCGACGCCTCGTTCGAGGAGGCCGATTTCCGCATCCGCTGGTTCGCCGACGGGACCTTGAACGTCGCCCACAATTGCATCGACCGCCACCTCCCCCACCGCGCGGACCAGACCGCCATCCTCTGGGAAGGCGACACACCCGGCCAGACGCGCGCCATCTCCTATGGCGAATTGCACCGCGAAGTCTGCCGGTTCGCGAACGTGCTGAAAGCCCACGGGGCGGCCCGCGGCGACCGGGTCACGATCTACCTGCCCATGATCCCGGAGGCTGCGTTCGCCATGCTGGCATGCGCGCGCCTGGGGGCGGTGCATACGGTCGTGTTCGCTGGGTTTTCCCCCGAAAGCCTCGCCGGGCGGATCCGGGACTGCGACTCGAAGCTCGTGATCACCGCCGACGAAGGCCTCCGCGCGGGCCGCACGCTTCCGCTGAAAGCCAATGTGGACAAAGCGCTAGCCTCGTGCCCCAGCGTGGAGCGGGTGCTCGTGGTCGCGCGCACCGGCGCGCCTGTCCCCATGCAATCCCCGCGCGACGTCTGGTACGCGCAAGCCGCCGCGGAGGCCTCCGACGTTTGCCCGATCGAGGAAATGGGCGCGGAGGATCCCTTGTTCATCCTCTATACGTCCGGCTCCACCGGCGCGCCGAAGGGGGTGCTGCACACGAGCGGGGGGTATCTCGTCTACGCCGCCATCACCCACGAGTACCTGTTCGACCACCAGGAGGGCGACGTCTTCTGGTGCACCGCCGATGTCGGCTGGGTGACGGGGCATTCCTATGTCGTGTACGGCCCGCTGGCCGATGGCGCGACGACATTGATGTTCGAGGGCGCGCCGACCTGGCCGTCCCCGTCGCGGGCCTGGGAGGTGGTGGACGCGCACCGCGTGACTACCTTCTTCAGCGCCCCCACCCTGATCCGCGCGCTGATGCGCGAGGGCGAGGCGCCGGTGGCCGCCACGTCCCGGGCGAGCCTGCGGCTTTTGGGCACGGTGGGAGAGCCGATCAATCCGGAGGCCTGGCTCTGGTACCACCGCGTGGTGGGCGAAAGCCGCTGCCCGATCATCGACACCTGGTGGCAGACCGAAACCGGCGGCGCGATGATCGCCCCCCTGCCCGGCGCGACCACGCTGAAACCGGGCTCGGCGACGCTGCCGTTTTTCGGGGTGCAGCCGGAGATCGTGGCCGCGGACGGGACGGTGCTGGAGGGCGCGGCGAGCGGGAACCTGGTTCTGGCCGCCTCCTGGCCCGGGCAGATGCGCACCATCTACGGCGATCACGCCCGCTTCTTCGACACTTATTTCCGCGCCTATCCCGGCAAATACTTCACCGGCGACGGCGCGCGACGGGACGAGGACGGCTATTATTGGATCACGGGGCGCGTGGACGACGTCATCAACGTGTCCGGCCACCGCCTGGGCACCGCCGAAATCGAGAGCGCGCTGGTGGCGCACCCCAAGGTGGCCGAGGCCGCGGTGGTGCCCCGCCCGCACGATCTGAAGGGCCAGAGCGTCTACGCCTACGTCACTCTGAATGTCGGCGAGGCGGGAGGCGCGGCGCTTGCCCAGGAATTGGTGGCGTGGGTGCGCCAGGAGATCGGCCCGCTGGCCCAGCCCGACGTGATCCAGTTCGCGCCCGGCCTGCCGAAGACGCGCTCCGGCAAGATCATGCGCCGCATCCTGCGCAAGATCGCGGAAAACGACCTCTCGAACCTGGGCGATACGACCACGCTGGCCGAGCCTGGCGTGCTCGACGATCTGGTGCGCAACCGCGCGGACGCGTAAGCGAACCCCTTGCGGCCCCGCGCGTTTTACGCCCGGTCCCGCGCCGCGCTTTACCCGGAGCGTCATGTTCGATCATCCGTTCGCCCAAGCGCCGCGGCCCGCCCCCCCGCCCGCCGAAGACGCCGCAAGCTCGCTGATCGCGTCCTTCTGGGCCGAGGCGCAGCGCGTGGGAGGCCATTTGGGCCGCCTGACGCCCGCCGAGATCGCCCTCGACGCCGGCTTGACTGTCGCCATCATCGCTACTGCGCTTTCGGTGAACTGGGCCGTGCGCCGGGTGGCGGTGACGCTGCGCGACCGGCTCCTGTTTCGCGACGGCAAGCGCCCCGGGCGCGGCGGGCGCCGCATCGGCGGGCTGACCATCGCGCTCCTCGATCTCGTCGTGTTCGTCACCGCGCTCGTTATGATGCTGCGGGTGTGGGGCATCGATCCCGGCCGCTTCGCGCTGACGCCGGCGGGCGGGGCGCTTGCGGTGATGATCCAGGCGGGCTTCATCTTCATCCTGGCCGTGGGCGCGATCGAGATCAGCCGCTTCGCCATCGTCCATCTCTTGAGCAACGCCGCCGACCGGTCCCGCGACCTGCGCCGCGCCGCGCAATTGCGCACGCTTTCCCCGCTGCTCACGGGCATCGCCCAGACGTTCATCTTCCTGCTCGCCGCGATCACGCTTCTATCCGAGGTGGGGGTGGAGATCGCCCCGCTGCTGGCGGGGGCGGGCGTGGTGGGGATCGCCGTGGGCTTCGGAGCGCAGACCCTGGTGAAGGACTTTTTCACCGGCGCATTCCTGCTGATGGAGGACATCGTCTCCCTGGGGGATACGGTGCGTATCGGCGACGTGACGGGCCTAGTGGAGGAGATGACGCTGCGCACCATCCGACTGCGCGATTTCGACGGCACGCTGCACGTGTTCCCGTATGGGGAGGCGCAAGTGATCCACAACCTCACCAAGACCTTCTCCTACGCCACGATCGACCTGACCATCTCCTACCCCTCAGACCTCGAGGAGGCGCTCACGCTCATGCGGCGGGAAGGCGAGGCGCTGAGCCAGGACGAGGCCTATCGGGAGGCGGTGCTGGCGCCGGTCCAGGTGCTGGGCGTGGACAAGCTGTCCGACAATGGCGTGGTGCTGAAGGCGCGCATCAAGACCCGTCCCGGCGAGCAATGGCGCGTAGGGCGCGCGTACAATCGCCGCATCAAGGCCGCGTTCGACGCCGCAGGCGTGGAGCTGGCGCATCGCCACCTGCCGGTGCCGCCCTATGGGGAGCATCCCCCCTTGCTGGACGATCCTCCCGGCCGCGACGGCGCGGGTGCGGCGGCGCCCGCGCCTTAAGCGGCCCTTCCGTCGGCGCGCGCGGACGCCTACACCGGGACAAGCCCAGCTTAGAGGGCGCAACCGCAAGGGACGGAAATGCAGTGGTGGAAGCGCCTCGAGCGCGAGATCGTGTTCGTGTTTCGATTGCTGCGGACGCTGCTGCGGATCTCCCCCGTCAACCGGCGCCCGACATTTTTGGCCTGTGACGCGTTCGAGGCGGCCGTCGATCGCCATCGCGATGCGCTGGCGCTGCGCTTCGAGGGCCGCGACTATACCTTCGCGCAGATCGACGCCATCGCCAACGCCGCCGCCGCCTGGGCCGAAGGCGTGGGCCTGAAGCGGGGGGACAAGGCGGCCATCTTCCTCCCCAACCGCGCCGAATACGTGCCGATCTGGATGGGCTTGACCAAGATCGGCGTGGCGGGCGCGCTCATCAACACAAACCTCACGGGCGCGACGCTGGCCCATTGCCTCGCGCTCGCCGATTCCGACCACGTGATCGCCGACGCCGCGTGCCTGCCCGCGTTCCAGGACGTCGCGGCCAGCCTTGCGCGCCCGATGCGGGCCTGGAATCTGGATGCGGGCGAGCTGGCGCTCGACGCCCCCGCCCCCCGTCCGGACCCCGCACGGCGCCAGGGCCTCACCAACCGGGACACCGCGCTCTACATCTACACCTCCGGCACCACCGGCATGCCCAAGGCGGCGCGGATCACCCATGCGCGGGCGCTGCTCTACATGTTGGGTTTCGCGGGCGCGACCGGCGCGAAGGCCGAAGACCGCATCTATATCGCCCTGCCGCTTTACCACGCCACGGGGGGCTTGTGCGCCATGGGGGGGGCGTGGCTGAACGGGGCCGCGATCGTGCTGCGGCGGCGCTTCTCGGCCAGCGCCTTCTGGAGCGACGTGGTGGAGAACGGGGCCACCATGTTCGTCTATATCGGCGAGCTGTGCCGCTATCTCGTGAACCACCCGCCCCACCCTGAGGAGCGCGCGCACCGCCTGCGGCTCGCCTTCGGCAACGGCCTGCGGCCCGACATCTGGGAGGCGTTCCAGGCGCGCTTCGCCGTGCCCCGCATTCTCGAATTCTACGGGGCGACGGAGGGCAACGTCTCGCTGTTCAATTTCGATGCGCGCCCCGGCGCGGTGGGCCGCGTGCCCTTCTATCTGCGCAGCCGGTTTAATGTGCGCATTATCGCTATGGACCTCGAGACCGAGCAGCCCCTGCGCGGGCCGGACGGGCTGTGCGTCGAGTGCAAGCCGGGCGAGATCGGTGAGGTGATCGGCCAGATCGGCTCGGACGCGCGCACGCTCTATGTGGGCTATGCGGACAAGGCGGCCTCCGAGAAGAAGGTGCTGCGCGGGGTGTTCAAGCCGGGCGACGCTTTCTTCCGCACCGGCGACCTCATGCGCCAGGACGAGGACGGCTACCTCTATTTCGTCGATCGGCTCGGGGACACGTTCCGCTGGAAAGCCGAAAACGTCTCCACCACCGAGGTGGCGCACGCGCTGGGGTCGTTCCCCGGGGTGCTGGAGGCGAATGTGTACGGGGTGCGGGTGGGCCAGATGGACGGGCGCGCCGGCATGGCCGCGATCACCGCGCCCGGCATTGATCTGCACGCGCTCCGCGCGCACCTGGCCACGGCGTTGCCCGGCTATGCGCGGCCGGTGTTTTTGCGCCTCACGCCGCAGATCGAAACCACCGGCACGTTCAAATACAGGAAGGTCGATCTCGTACGGGACGGATTCGATCCCACGCGCGCGCCGGATCCGGTGTTTTTCGACCATCCGGCGGAAAAGCGCTACGTGCCGGTGACGCCGGAGCTTTATGCGCAGATCGAATCAGGCGGCTTCCGCCTCTAGACCGGCTTGGCGGCGGGCCGAACGCCAGGCCAGCGCCGCCGCCGCCAGGGCCAGCGCGGCGCTGCACCAGAAGGGCGCCGCCGGCCCCAGCGCGTCGAACACCGGTCCTGCGAGCGCCGGGCCCACGACGCGCCCCAGACTCGAGGCCGATTGCTGCACGCCCAATACCGCCCCGCGCTCCTGCGCTTCGGCTTGGGCCGCCACGATCGATTGCAGCGCGGGGGTGACGACGCCCGACGCCAGCGCCAGCACCGCGGTGGCGGCCACCGCGCCCAACGGCGTCGAGGCCAGCGCCATGCCTACGAAGCCTACGGCGAACAGAAGCAGGCCCACGAGCAGCAGCCGGGCCTCCCCGAAACGGGCGGTGAGCCGGCCCGTGCCCGCCCCCTGAACCAGAGCCGCCACCACGCCCAACGCCCCGAACACCAGCCCCGTCTCCACCGGCCCCCAGCCGAGGCGCCGCTCGGACCAGAGCCCATAGGTGGATTCCATCACCGCCTGCGCCGCCGTCGCCAGCAGGGTGACGGCGACGAGCTGCACCAGAAGCGGCCGCCGCCAGAGCGCGCCAGCGCGCGCGGGCTGTTCGGCCTTGCCCGCGTCTCGGGTTTTGCGGGTTTCTGGAAGAAGGACGAGCGCGGCGAGCGCGGCCGCTCCCGCCAGCGCGGCGGCGGCGTGGCACACGCGCGAGAAATCGCTCTGACTCGGATCATTGCCCGCCAGCAGCCCGCCTATGGCCGGCCCGAGGATGAAGCCCAATCCCAGACCCGCCCCCACGATGCCCATCGTGCGGGCGCGCGTTTCGGCGCTGGAGAGATCGGCGGCGGCGGCGAAGGCGGCCGCGATATTGCCCGCCGCCAGCCCCGCGCAGAAGCGCACCACGCCAAGCTCGCCCACCGTGTCGGCCTGGGCGAGCCAGAGGTAGGAAAAGCCGGTGGCGACCAGGGTGAACACCAGCACCGGGCGGCGCCCGACGCGGTCCGAGATCCGCCCCCATACCGGCGCCGCGATCAGCTGGCCCAGCGAATAGGCGCCGATGGCGAAGGTGGTTTCCGTTGCGCTGGCGCTGAGGTGCAGGGCGAAGAACGGCACGATCGGGATCACGATCCCAAACCCCGTCATCGATACGAACACCACAAGAAAGAGCGCCAGCAGCGCCCCGCGCGGAGGGTGGGTTTCAGCCATGGTCCAGCGGTATAGCGATACGGGTTGCAGCCACCCTGCGACCTGTTCGCCGCCGGGCCTCAAGAGCTAAGCCGCGCCCCTCAACCCGAGCCGATCGGGGCGGGCGCTTCCGGGCGAAGATACTCCCGCAGCGCCGGCCACGGAATGGTGACGTCGCGGGGGCCCAACAGCGGGCTGACGACGGAGCCGGGCGGGAAAAGCAGCGTCAGGCCCTGCTCGCGCACCAGCCAATGGGCGGGGTCGGTCGCGGCGGTGCGCAGGTCAGCCTCGGGGACGGGCGTTTCCTCGCCTTCTTCGGCCAGGGCCGCGGCGAGCGCGGGCGCAGCCTTGGCCGCCAGCGCATCCTCCCACCCCGAACCCGGCCTAAACACGTCCTCGGGGGCGAGTTTCAGCCCGGTGCGCATCAAAACGGTGACGGCCTTGACGCTCTGGTTCGGCCGTGCGGCCCCGGCCGTGAAATCAAACAGATCGAACTTCACCGAGACCAGATCCGGCCCGGCATAGGCGATGGAATAGGCGACGCTTTCCTCCGTGCGATCCTCGGGCTTGAAGCGCGGCGCCTGGGCGACGGCGGCGTTGAAGCGGGCGATGGCGGGGGTGTCGCCGTCGATGCGGGGATAGGCGATGGTGCGCGAGGCTGCGTCCACGGCGCCGGACCGGGCCTCCGCCGCGCCGGAGGCGGTGATCTCCACCCGCTGCACCACAAAGCCGCCGAGCTTCTGCACCGCCAGCGGCGCCTTGCCCAATCTTTCCTCGAACGCGCGCCGCAGGCAGGACGAGGCGTCGGCGCTCAACGTTTTGGCCGCGCTGGGGACGCCGCACGCCAGGCGCTGGGCGTCCAGCCATTGCTTATGGTTGGCCACCAGGATCTGGGCGCCCTTGGGCGAAACCTGGCCCGCGGCCGCGCCCAGCGCTTCGCGCAGGCGGGCGTTGAGGGGCGCTATCGCCGGGTCCGCGCAAAGGCCGGGGGGCGCCTCGGGCTGGGCGGGGCCGCAGGGATCGGCGGCGTCCTCCACGATGGCGGCGGTTTCCTTCGGCGTAGGCGCCGGTGTGGCCAGAGGCTCGCCGCACGCCGCTAGAGCCAGCGTCAGAGCCAGGGCCAAGCCGTAACCTTCTGGGAAAACGCGCCCCAACCCTATGTCCTCCACCCCGCCGCTTTCGCAGCCAAACCGGTTTGCGCCAACTTGCCAAGCGATTACGACAACACCATGCCGCTCTCCCCCGCCTATCATGCCGATCCCCGCTATCCCCGGCTTGGGGAGGATTTCGGCCAGACGGTGACCCCGGCCGCCTTCCCCCGCCACCTCTCCCGCTGGCGCAACGCGCGCGCCGCGGCGCGCATCGGGTTGGAAACCTTGAGCGATGGGGAATGGGAGGGCCATTTCGCCCGCTTCGAGCCGCTGCCCGCCAACATCCCCGCCCCCTTCGCCATGGCCTATCACGGCCACCAATTCCGCCACTACAACCCGGACCTCGGCGACGGGCGCGGCTTCCTGTTCGCCCAAGTGCGCGATCGATCCGGCCGGCTCTTGGACCTCGCGACCAAAGGCTCCGGGCGCACGCCCTATTCGCGCGGCGGGGACGGGCGGCTGACGCTGAAGGGGGGGGTGCGCGAGGTGCTGGCCGCCGCCATGCTGGAAGCCCAAGGGGTGGCCACCTCCAAGGCCTTGGCGCTGTTCGAGACGGGCGAGGCGCTCCAGCGCGCGGACGAGCCCTCCCCCACCCGCGCAAGCGTGCTGACGCGGATGAGCTTTTCCCATATCCGCTTCGGGATGTTTGAGCGCGGCGCCTATCTCGCGCGCCCCGACATGCTCACCGCCCTGGTCGACCACGCGGTGGAGATCTATTTCCCGGCGCTTGCGGGGTTGGAGGGCCAGGCCCGCGCGGCGGCGTTCCTGGGCGCGGTGACGCAGGAGAGCGCGCGGCTGGCGGGGCAATGGATGGCGGCGGGCTTCGTGCACGGCGTCCTGAACACCGACAACATGACCGTAACCGGGGAAAGCTTCGATTACGGCCCCTGGCGCTTCCTGCCGCGCAGCGAGCCCGGTTTCACCGCCGCCTATTTCGACGAGCAGGGGCTTTATTGCTTCGCCCGCCAGCCCGAGGCGGTGTCCTGGAATCTGGCCCAATTGGGCTCTGCGCTCACCCTCATCGCCGATCCGGAAGCGTTGACCGCCGCACTGGCGGGTTTTGCCGACGCCTATCGCCGCGGCCTGCGGGAGGCGATGTTCGCACGCCTGGGGCTGAAAGCGGGCGTGCTGGAGGACGATCTCCTCCTAGTGCGGGCGCTGTTTGACTGGATGACCGAGACCGGCGCGCCATGGGCGCAATTCTTCCACGATTGGTTCGCGGGCGCAGAGAGCGCGGGGCGCGCGGCGCGCAGCCCCTCCGGCCCGCTCTACGCCGCCCCCGCCTTCTCGCCGCTGCGCGCTCTGATCGAGGCCCGCGCTCCGGACCGGCCTCAGCGCCTGGCGCACCCGGTTTTCGCGCGGGACACGCCGGTGGACCTGCTGATCGAGGACGTCGAGGCCCTGTGGGAGCCGATCGCGGCGCGCGACGATTGGGAGGCGTTCGAGGCCAAGCTGCGCGACATCGCCGCCTTGCGCGACGCGCTCGACATCGCCCAGCCTTGAACGTCACGCCCGCGTCATCGGCCAAAGTTAGAGACTGCCGGAAACAGGGAGCTTTCATGGCCCGCGAACCGATGCATGTGCAGGATCTGATCGCCTCGCGCCTGTCGCGGCGGGCGCTGGTGACGGGCCTGGCTGGCCTGCCGCTCTTGGGGCTCACGACGGGCTGCGCGACCCCCGGCGCTGCTGGCGGGGCGGGCGGGCCTATCCCGTCCGGGGCGGACTTCGCCTCCGTGCCCGCCACCACCGCGGACGCTATCACCCTGCCCCCGGGCCACGAAGCCAAAGTGCTCATCTCCTGGGGCGACGCGTTGTTCGAGGGGGACGGCCCGTTCGAGCCCGCAAGCCTCACCCGGGAGGCGCAGGAGCGCCGCTTCGGCGCCAATAACGACATGCTGGCCTTGATCGCGCGCGACTACGCCTTCCCGCCCCGGACGGACGCGGCCCGCTTCGCGCTGTGCGCCAACAACGAATACATCAGCCTCGGCCTCATGTACCCCGGCAAGCCGCTGAAGTTCGACGCCGCCCAGATGGCCGCGCTCTACGCCTCGGTGGGGGTGAGCGTCGTGGCGGTGGAGCGTACGGGCGCCGATTGGCGGGTGGTGCTGGACAAGGCGCCCGGCGCGGGGGTGAACCGCCGCATCACCCCCTTCACCCCGGTGCGCTTTTCCGGGCCCGCCGCCGCCCATCCCTGGATCGCGCGCGCGGGCGAGATCGTGCGCCAGGCCGAGCCCGGGGCCGGGGCGGGCCTTGTGCCCTGCGGCACGCTGGCCAATTGCGCGGGCGGGGTCACGCCCTGGGGCACCTATTTGTCCAGCGAGGAGAATTTCAACAATTTCTTCGCCCTGAGCGACGCCGGCGCGCCCGGCGCCCGGGCTGCGCGGCAGGACCCGGCGCTGGTCCTCGATGCGGAGGCGTTCGGCTATCCCCTGTTCGACAATACGATCCCCGCCCAGGCCGTGCCCGCCCAGTTCGACATCGCCCGCAACCCCACCGGCCCCGCCCTCTATGGCTGGGTGGTGGAGATCGATCCCAACGATCCGAGCTGGGCGCCGCGCAAGCGCACCGCGCTTGGCCGGCGCAAGGGCGAGTGCGCGACCACGGCGCTGGCGCGCGACGGCCGGGTGGTGGTGTATTCGGGGGACGATCAGGCCAACGAATTCGTCTACAAATTCGTGTCGACGGGCAAGTTCAACCCGTCCGACCGCCTCGCGAACCGCGACCTCCTGGACCAGGGCCAGCTTTATGTGGCGCGCCTGGAGGAGGACGGGACGGGCGCGTGGGTCGCGATCACCGCCGCCGCCGCCAATGCCGCCGCCATCGAGGCCGAGCATGCCGCGCGCTTCTCCGATGCGGGAGACGTGGCGGTCCGGGCCCGGATCGCGGCGCGCCTGCTTGGGGCCACGCCCATGGACCGCCCGGAGGACGTCGAGGCCGTGCTCGACGAGACCTGGACCGGCCAGGGCGCGGTTATGATCGTGTGCACCAGGAATACCGAACTGGGCTATGGCGGGCCCGGCAATCCCCGCCGCCCCGACCCCGCTCGCCCGGGCCGCGCGCAAGCCAATGTCGCCGGCCACATCCTGAAGCTCGAGGAGGCCCAAGGCGATTGCGCATCGCTCACCTTCACCTGGGACGTATTCGCCCTCGGCGGCGATCCCGCGGCGACCGCCCCCGTGGCGAGCCTGCGCAGCGGCGCGGCCGGCCATGTCGCGGTGACATACCGCGACGCGCCCACCACCACCGGCGCGCGCTTCGCCTGCCCGGACAATCTCTGCCTCTCGACCAAGACCAATCTGGCCTGGGTGACGACGGACGGGTCCGACGAGGTGTTCGCCGATTGCAACGACGCGGTGCTGGCCATCCCCCTGGCCGAGGGCCCGGGGCCGAAGCCGGTGAAGCGCTTCCTGGTGGGGCCGATAGGGTGCGAGCTCACGGGGCCCGTGCTCTCCCCCGACGAGCGGACGTTCTTCGCCGCCATCCAGCATCCGGGGGAAAGCAATGTCGCGGGCGTGAACTTCATCGACGCGCGCCTGGCCGATCCCGCCGTAAAACCCTTCTCCACCTTCCCGGACGGCGGCTGGCCGCGCTCCTCGGTGATTTATGTCCGGCGGCTGGACGGCGGCGTCATCGGCGCCTGAGTGGCTTGGAGCTGAAGCTCAGGCTTCGGCGCGGCGTTTAAAGCCTTGGGTGTGGAGCGCCCGGGCGAGGGTGACGGCGGCGCGCACCTGATCGGCGTCTTTGTCCTGCTCGGCCGGGGTCAGGTTGTCCCAGGCGGTGATGTTGGGGTGGATCATCAGGCGGTTGTTGCGCTTTTCGCCGGGGCGCCAGCCGGCGAGGAGCCGCTCGGCGGTCCAGCGGTCGTGCTCGCGCCGGGCGAGCTTGGCGATCTGCTCCTCGGCGATGACGGGGGCTGCGGCTTCGGCCTCGCCGTCGCGGTCGGCGGGGATCCAGCCGGCGTCCCATAATTTCAGCACCGCATGGTCGGCCGAGGCGCGGTTGGCGTTGCGGTAGGTCTCGCCCACGTCGCTCCAGCTGCGGCGCACCGCCTCCAATTCGCGCAGCGCCACGTCCGCGCGCCGCGCTGCGCCGCGCTGGTAAAAATCATGCGCCATGGCGGCGCCCTGATCGAGCGCCCCGTCGATGATCAGCGCGCGCGTGGCCACCTGCTCATAGGCCCCGAACGCCTGGATATAGGCGTCGTCCACGTCGGGTGTGCGGTCGCCGGCCGCGAACTGGCGGGAGAACTCGCTCTCGCTCACCTCCTTCAGATAGATGGGGGAGGGCCAGAGCGCGGTTCCGTCCGCATGGGCGAGGCCCGCATTGCAGGCGCGCTGCACGCCGAGCGCCAGGGCGATATTGTCGGCGTCTGCGCCGGTGGAGACGACGATGGCGGTCGCCGCCCCGCGGGTGGCGGCAATAGCCTCGAGCGTCGCCTCGTCGATGGCGCGGCCGCGCCAGTCGAAGCTCTGAAACTCGATATCGGCTTTCCAGACATCGTGGGCGCGGGCCTGAGGGTAGCGCGCCTCGAAGCGCTCGCGCGCGCTTTGGGCGTCCGGCGTCACCACCGTCACGCACGGATCGTCGAACCGCACGGACCAGAGCCCCATCAGCACCCGCACCGCCACGGCTTCGGCCGCATCGTCGAAGCCGAACACCACCAGATGGGGCCGGGCGTGGCGCTGGCGCTCGCCCACGGTGAGGATCGTGGGGCCCTCGTGCTGGAGCAGCAGCCGCGCGGCGATCTCGTCCAACGAAAAGGGGCGCGCCTCGACCGGGGGGGAGGCGGGGGGCGGGGCGTCGGGCGCGGCCTGCATCAGGCGTCGCATCTCGCGGGCCTCCTGCAGCAGCACCGGCGAGCGCAGCCCCACATGCACCGTCAGCGGTCGTTTGCGCGGGCGCCTCGCGGCGTAGGCCCGCACGCCCGCCTCGATCCGCAGATTGGCGGTGTCGTCCTCGACCAGGGCCACGACGTGGGCGGCGGCGGCCGCGCGCGCCGAGCGCAGCGCGTCCAGGTTCGCGGGATCGCCCTCGATCACCATCACGCCGGCCTTGCGGAGCGCCCACAGGGTCTCTTCCGGGAAGCTCCGCCCGATCACGACGACCACGTCGTCCGCCCGCACGCACGAGCGCGCCAGGCACAGCGCCGCAAGCCCCTCCCCGGCGATCACCACATGGTCCGCCGCGCCGCCGTGGAACAGCTGCGCGAGCGAACGCCCCAATTGGCCGGAGAAGGCGAAGATGAGGCCCACCAGCGGCACCGCGAGCCCCGCGAAGCGCGCCAGCTCCAGGTGCGAATTGTTGGAGACGCTCGAATAATCGCCCTGGACGGTCAGCGCGCCGATCGTGCGGTAGATGGCGTCCTGGCGGGTGACGACCTGGTCCTCTCCCCCATCCTGGAGCATCCAGCCATTATAGCCCGCCCAGAGCCAAACGCTGGCCAGCAGCGCGAGCGCGCCCCACCGCACCAGCGGCGCGCGGACATGGGCCACCATGGTGAACCAGGCCGCAATCCGCGCCCATACATTCCCGTTGCGCCCGCCCATAACGCCCCTCCGCCCGCCGTGCTTTAGCTGTGCAGGGCGGGGGCGGGGCTGGCAAGAGCCCGCTACCAGCGCGCCTTAACCATAATCGGCATATGGCCTTTTATCGGCGGCGTCAGCGCGCGGCTGTACCCGACGGCGCGCGGCGTGACGGGCGGATCGACCGTGCGCCGCCACGCCACCAGCGGCCCGATCGTCTTGTAGGCGCGAAAGCCCGCCGGCGCAGGGTCCCCCGCCTTGGTGAGCATGTGGCTTGCGTAGCGCGCAGGGTCGCGCGAGGCTTCCGTGAAGCCGCCTCCGATCCTCCAATCGCTCCCGTAATAGAGCGGCACGTTATGGTGGAGGTCCCAGAACAGCGGAAAGTGGGCGCCGCCCGTCAGGTCGATCACGCCGGTCACGTCCGGCTCCAGCGCGAAGGCGCGGTAGGCGTCGCGGAAAAAGTCGTTGCCGATATAGGACGGCGTCACTTGGTATTGCTTGGGCAGTTCGCGAAACAGGCCGATGCCGGAAAGGACCAGCACCGAGCCTAGCGCCACCGGCGCGAGCCGCGCGGCCAGAACCTCGGGGGCGATCGCGGCGCTCAACGCCTTTACCCGCGCAAACACCGCCTCCAGCGTCACGCGCAGCAATCGGCCGCGATCGGCCAGGAGGGCGGCCAGCCCCATGAGCCATAACGGCGTAAGCACGAAGATAAAGCGCAATTCCTTATGGGCCACGGCCGAAAAGGCCAGGAACAGCACGCCCCCGGTCGCCATCAGCGGCCAGCTTTTGCGCCAGGTGAGCGCAAGGCCCAAGACGCCCGGGATGAACAGCCCGCCCGACGCGATCAAAAGCAGGTAGAGATAATACCAGACGGGGTGCACGCCGAAGCTGCTCGCCACGTCGTACAACAGGTTGATCTGGAAATTGACATAGATCGAACTGAACCAGACGCCCCAGGTGTAATAATCGAGCGCGCCGCCGGCCACGGCCGCGACCGCGAAGCTGAGCGCCGCAGGCCAGGCCCGCAGGCGCCAGCGCCATAGGCCCACAAGGCCCAGCACCGCGACCGCCGGGGCCAGCTGAAACCGCAGCAGCAGCGTCAACGCCGCCAGCAGCCCCACCATCGCGATCGCCCAGCGCCCGCGCGGGACGAACAACAGCGCCATCGCCCCCAGGAGCGGATAGGCGGCCAGCGCATCGATCGTGGCGCGCCCCGCCTGGGCGACGATCTCGTACCAGAAGCAGGTGAACACCAGGGCGATCCGTGCGGCGTTTTCGGTGAACACCGCCTGGGCGATCCGGTAGCAACTAAGGGGCAGCGCCATGCTCACCGCCGAGAGGAAGACGATGGTGGCCGTCTGGTAGACGAAGGGCTGCTCGAAGCCGAAAAAGGCGCACGCTTGCAGGACGCCGGCGATCGCGAGCGCCGGCAGCCAGGAGCGCATGCCGTAGACGTATTCCCAAGGCACGATGCCGGCCCCGAAAACAAGCCGATGGGCCTGCTCCAAGTACTGATAGACTTCATCCGCCATCAGCACAGTATCGGTGGACATTCCGACAGCTATACGGGCCGCGAACCCGGCAGCCAGCACCAAAGGCAAAGCGCTCCATTGCAGCTCCGCCTTCGCCCGCGAATATGAATAAGTTTTCATACATGCCACGCTGCGCTGCAGGTCCGTGTTTTGCACGCCTATGTCGCACGCTTACAGGTGTCAATTGACTTCGTGATGTTAACCACACGCGCAATTCAATAAGATTAAAGCTGCAGCGTAAGCATTCGCGGATCGCAATTGCGCGTATGCGATCGGCCTTCGCCATATGAAAGCGCCCCGACTTTCGTCGGGGCGCTTCGCATGTCTAGAAATGGCAGGTCGTCCGCGCCGCGTGCGGCCGGCCATGCGCAGTAAGACTTAGAACTTGACGCCGGCGCTGACGCCCCACTCGCTGGGCTTGCCCAGATAGGCGGTCGCGACGCCTTGATTGGCCAGGGTGTCCTGGCCGAACGTGTAATATTCCTCGTCGGTGATGTTCAGGCCGAACACCGAGACGGTGAACTTATCGTTGGCGTCCGCCCAGGAAACGCGCGTCCCCAGCAGGCCATAGCCTTCCTGCAATTCGAGGGGGCTGTTGGCGGCGGTGAAATACTGATCAGACTGCCAGCGGTAATCGATGTGCGGGGTGATCGAGCCCAGCGCGCCCAGGGCGAACCGGTAGTCGGCCGCGAACGCCAATGTCCATTCCGGGCTGAACGGCAAGACGTTGCCGTTATTGTCACCCACCGTGGAGGGCACGTTCTTGAACTCGCTATTGGTGTACCCGACCGAGGCGGAGAGCCGCAGCGGTTCGATCGGGACGGCCGTCGCTTCGATCTCGAAACCGTACAAGTCCGCGTCACCCGCATTGGCGATCCGGAAGCCCACCACCGCGTCGGAGATCGATTGCTGGATGTCCTTGTAGGCGGAATAGAACAGGGTTCCGTTCAGACGCAGGCGCGAGTCAATGAGGTCGGACTTGAACCCGAGTTCGTAAGTGTCGTTCGTGTCGGGATCATAAGACGGGACGCTGTTATCCACCGTTTGGGCGGCGCTGGAAATGATGCGGCCATTGAAGCCGCCGGACCGGAAGCCCTGCGCGTAGGACGCGAAGACCAGGAGATCGGTGTTCGGCTTGTATTCGACGCCAAGCTTCGGGGTGAACTTCTCGAAATCCGCACTATCGACAAGGTCCGTCACGATCGGGACGGTGAAATTCACGAAGTCAAAATAGTGGTTGGCGATGATATCTTTCTCTTCGAACGTGTACCGGCCGCCCGCGGTCAACGAAACCGTGTTGGTGACGTTGTAGCGAACTTGGCCAAACCCGGCATAGCTCTTCGTCTCCTGATCGCTGCCTTGGACCCAGGACGAACAGGGGGTCCCCGCCGTCGTCGGCACCCCGAGGCCAGGGCTGTAGCAGAGATCAAGGACCTGATCGGCTGATTCCGCGAAGTAATAGAGACCGGCCAGATAATCGAGCCGTCCCGCGGTTCCCGAGATCTGCAATTCCTGGCTGAACTGGCTTTGGTCGGTCACCGCGACCTGGTCGTAGATCGCATAGCTGGTGCCGTCGAAATCCCCTTCGGACAAGCCGTCAAGCGTCCGATAGGCCGATATCGATTTAAGCGTGGCGCCGCCCAGATCATACGTCAGGGTTAGCGTGGCGCCGGTGGCCTCGTTGCGGGATTTCGAACTCGCGGATTGGTAGGTGGTGTAGAAATTGTCGGGGTCTTGGACTTGGCTGGCCGTGTCGGCGGGAACGAGGCCCAGGATCGAGTCCGAAATCGCGAGCAGCACGCTCGGCGCCTGGTTCGATTTGTCGAGCGTCCAATCGGCGGAGAGGTCGATCGTCAGCTTGGAGGTGGGCTCCAGCTTGAACGCCGCGCGCGCGCCGCGGCGGTCGGTGAGGCCGGTATCGGTCTGCTGGGTCGGGTTGTAGGCGAAGCCGTCCTGGAAGCGCATAAACCCGCCGATCCGGATCGCGGCCTTGTCCCCGAGCGGGGCGTTGAACGCGCCTTCGACCTCGCGGCGCTCCCGCTCGCCATAGACGCCGTTGAGCGATCCCCCAAACGTACCGAGCTCCGGCTTCTTGGTAGTGGCGCTGACGACGCCGCCGAGCGTGTTCCGGCCGAACAGCGTGCCCTGCGGGCCGCGCAGCACTTCGATCTGGGCGATGTCGCCGGAATCGAGCGCCGCGCCGATGGTGCGGGCGAAATAGACCCCATCGACATAGAGGCCGACGCCGGGATCATTGGTGACGTTGAAGTCGAGCTGGCCGACGCCGCGGATGAAGAAATTCGCGTCGCCCGAGCCTTGCGGGCCGGTGGTGGCGGTCAAATTGGGCACGAGGGCGGCGAGATCGTTAATCACGGCCACGCCGAACGAGTCGAGCGCCGATTCCGTCAGCGCCGTTACCGCGATCGGGGTGTCTTGCAGGTTGGCGGAGCGCCGCTCGGCGGTGATGACGATCTCCTCCAGGCCCGATTCCTGTGCCGCAGCCGCCGCCGGCAGGAGCCCCGTCGCCAAGGCGGCCGAAGCCGCGCCCATCAGGCTGAGGCCCTTCACAGACCAAGTCTTCATAGATATCCCCTCAAACGCTGAACGACGACTGCACACTACTTGAACGCTAGGGACGAAAAGTCTTGTGCGGCCAATAGCCAAGCACACCCTTCGCATAACTATCGGGAATGCGCCGCTCCCGTTTCGTCTTCCCGCCTCGAAGGGCCATGCGGCGTGAAAGATGACAAGGGGCGGTTCGCAGTCGAATCACAGCCAAGTCCCCGTCGCTTAACACCCCGCCGGCCCCTGCGCGAGCGCCTTCGCGCCCGCTATTTGCGAAACAAAGCCTGCCTTAGTTTTCCCGGCCGTGATCCTTGGAGGCGATGAGCGACACACACTTGCATTTCATCGCCGGCGCCTGGGCCGAAGGCGGGCCAGCCCGCGCCTTGATCAACCCCGCCACCGAGGCCCCGGCGGGGGCGGTGGCGATCGGGGGGGCGGCCGAGATCGAGCGCGCGGTGGCGGCGGCGCGGGCGGCGTTCCCGGCCTGGGCCGCGACCGCGCCGGGCGTGCGGGCGCAAGTCCTGGCGCGCCTGCTCGAGGCGCTCGAGGCGCGAAGGGATCGGATCATCGCCGTTCATGCCGCCGAGGTGGGCACCCCCCAGGGCGTGGGCGGCTACATCCACGCCATGGCCACGATCGAAACCACCCGCACCGCCCAGCGCCTAGCCGGGGAATATCCGTTCGAGGAGCCGCTGGGCTCGGCTTTAGTGCAGAAGCTGCCGGTGGGCGTGGTGGGCGCGATCACGCCGTGGAACGTGCCGCTCCAGCTCGTGGCCGCCAAGGCGGCGCCGGCGCTCGCGGCGGGCTGCACTTTGGTGCTGAAACCGTCCGAGCTCACGCCTGGATGCGCGGCCCTGTTCGCGGAGGCGGCGCAAGCCGCGGACCTGCCGGCCGGGGTGTTCAACCTGGTGCACGGGGACGCCGCCGCCGGGGAGGCCCTGGTGGCCCATCCAGGCGTGGACATGGTGAGCTTCACAGGCTCGGCCCCCGTAGGCCGCAGGATCGGGTCGATCGCCGCCGGGCGGATGGCGCGCCTGCTGCTGGAGCTGGGCGGCAAGAGCGCGAGCCTCGTCCTGGACGACGCCGACGTCGCCGACGCCGCCGTCAAGACCGCCCGCCAGGTGTTCATGAATTCCGGCCAGGGCTGCGTGGCGTGGTCGCGCCTGCTCGTGCCCCGCGCGCGCCTGGGTGAGGCGGTGGAGGCCGCATGCGCGGTTGCGCAAGGCCTGTCCCTCGGCGATCCGGCCGATCCTGCGGTGACGCTCGGCCCGCTCATCTCCGCAGCGCAGCGCGCGCGGGTGGCGGAGAAGGTGGCCAAGGGCCTTGTCGAGGGCGCGGTCCTCGCCTGCGGCGGCCCGGACGCGCCGGTCCCCGAGCGGGGCTGGTTTTACGCCCCCACCGTGCTCAGCGGCGTGGACAATGCGTGGAGCGTGGCGCGGGAGGAGATTTTCGGCCCCGTGCTCTGCATCCTGCCTTACGACGGCGAGGACCAGGGCGTGGCGATCGCGGAAGATAGCGAATACGGCCTGCACGGGGCGGTGTTTTCGGGCGATCCGGCGCGCGCACTGGCGGTGGCGCGGCGGCTGCGCACCGGACAGGTTTCGGTGAACGGGGGACGGTTTGAATCGGGCGCGCCGTTCGGGGGCTTCCGCCAATCCGGAATCGGCCGCCAGGGCGGGCGCTACGGGCTTGAGGCTTATCTGGAGCTGAAGGCGCTGCACCTCTAGCGGGCGGGCGCGCAGCGTCGCGCTTTAGTTTGCGTTGGTAAGTTTGTGGCCCCGGCCCATCCCTTTTTGGACGTTTGACGCTCAACGCGAGATCCCCGATGGCCCGACCCCGTTTACGCGACCTCGCCGGCGTCGCCCTGCCCGTCACCAACCAGGGAACCTATCCGCGGCCGAAATGGCACAAGGCCAATTTCGCGGACCGTAACCTCGTGCTCGCCTTCCAGGACGAGCATTTCGAGGAATCCTACACCGACGCCGTGCGCACCGTGGTGGCCGAGCAGGTGGCCGCGGGCGTGCACCTGCCGAGCTCCGGCGTGCTCTGGTACGACGACAATGTCGGGGGCCTCGGCTCCTCCTTCCTCTACAACGTGCACCGGATGACCGGCATCACGATCCGGCCCGAGCCCAACCAGAAATTGATGAGCCGCCATGGCGGGGACAAAAGCGGCGAGCGGGGCCCGCTGCGGGCGCTGTTCTCCGTCACAGCCGCCGTCACCGGGACGCCGGGGCCCGGCGCGCTGCACTTCGCCACGCATTGGGAAACCGCCCAGGCCGCCACCGACCGCCCGGTCAAGGCGCAATTCGGCATGGGGCCCGTCGAGCTCGCCGGCCTGCTGGTGGACGAAACCTATGGCGGGGACTGGCTCGATCTCGTGCGCGCGCTGGCGGCGGTGTACCGCGCGGAGATGCTGGCCTGCGTCGCGGCCGGGGCCAAGATCGTGCAGATGGACGACGTCTTCCTCACGACGCCGCCCCCGCTCTGGGACGCCACCGCCGAGATCGTCACGGCGATGTTCGACGGGATCGAGGCCTACCGCATCTGGCAGATCACCCATGGCGGCATGGGCGTGCCGCCCGGCATCACGCCGTACGCCAAGATCCTGCCGGTGGTGGGGAGCGTCGGCGTCGACGCGATCGCCATCTCCTGCGCCCAGACCGGGTTCCGCGAGGAGGATTTCGCGCTGCTCAAGCCGATCGCGGAGACCAAAGACGTCGGGATCGGGGCGGTCTCCAACAAGAATTATTACACCGAATCTCCCCCGGAAGTGGCGGCGGGAATCCAGAAAGCCTTGGCGATCCTGCCGGCGGAGAAGCTCTTTCTCACCACCGATGCAGGCCTGATCGGCTATCCCCGCTCGATCGCACGCTCCAAGCTCACCGCGCTCGCCAAGGGGGCGGCGCTGGCCCGCGCCGCGCTCGAAGGCGGGGGCAAGCCGGCATGAGCCTGACCGTTGCGGTCGCGGGGGGCGGGATCGGCGGGCTCGCCGCCGCGCGGGCCCTGCAGATGCAGGGGTTCGACGTGCGCGTGTACGAGCAGGCCCCGGCGCTGGGCGAAGTGGGCGCGGCGGTGCAGATGAGCCCGAACGCGGTGCGCGTGCTCGCCGCTCTCGGCGCCTGGGAGGCGCTGGGCGAGACCGCCTGCCGGCCCGAAGCCACGATCCTGCGCCATTACCGCACCGGCGAAACCATCGCCTCCCGCCCGCTCGGGGCCCAGGCGGAGGCGCGCTACGGCTTCCCCTACGCCCAGGTGCTGCGGGCGGACCTGCACCGCGCTTTGGCGCAGACGCTGAGCGGGGCGGCGATGCAGCTCAACCGGCGCGTGACGGGCTTCACCGCGCACGCGCAGGGCGTGAGCCTGCGCTTCGACGGCGGCGGGTCGGCCGACGCCGACGTGCTGGTGGGCGCCGACGGGGTCCGCTCGGCCGTGCGCGAGGCGCTGTTCGGGCCAGAGGCGGCGACGTTCCGCAACGAGGTGGCGTTCCGGGGGCTTGCGCCGGTTACGGCGACGGGGCCCGTCCCGCCTGCGGGCGTCGTCTGGCTGGGGCCGGAGAAGCATTTCGTCAGCTATCCCGTAGCGGGCGGGACCAAAGTCAATTGCATCGGCATCGTGCGCGCCGACACCTGGACCGAGGAGGGCTGGTCCGCGCGCGCCACCCAGGCGGAATGGCATGCGGCGTTCGAGGGCTGGCGCGAGGACGTGCACGCGCTGATCGCAGCGGTGGAGCAGCCGTTCAAATGGGCGCTGTATGACCGCGATCCCCTGCCGCGCTGGTCTCAGGGGCGCGCGACGCTGCTCGGGGACGCCGCGCACGCCATGCTGCCCTCGATGTCGCAAGGGGCGGCGCAGGCGATAGAGGACGGCTGGGTGCTGGCCGCGTGCCTCATGCAAAGCGTGGCGGACCCCGCCGCGGGCCTGCTGCGCTACGAGGCGCTGCGGCGCGAGCGCACGGCGCGGGTGCAGCTGCAATCGCGCGAAAACCAGCGCCTGTCCCTCCTGCCGATCGACGCCCCGCCCGAGGAGATGCGCGCCGCGCTGATCCGGGAGGCGGTCTCACGCGAGGATTTGTTCGACTGGCTCTACGGTTATGACGCCATCGCCGCCGCTTCGGCCCCCAAGGCCTTGGACGCAGCGCCCGCCCCATCTTTCTCTTAAAAACTTATCACGGCCGGGCCACAATTGGACGGGCGTCGGAGATTGCTATGTTCAGAACCAACGGCATCAACCACCTGGCTTTCGTGACGAAGGACATGGAGGCCACCATTCGGTTCTACACCGAGGTGATGAACTTCCCGCTCACCGTGCTGTCCTACGCGCCCGAGGCCATGGAGGGCGAGGAGGGCGACGAGATCGCCAAGTCCAAGATCAAACATTACTTCTTCGATTGCGGGAACGGCAACAATATCGCCTTCTTCACTTGGCACCCGAAGCTGCCCCCGGGCTATGAGACGATGGGCGGGGACGCCCACCACATCGCCTACAATGTCCGCACCGCGCCCGAGCTCGACGATGCGCGCGCGCACATGGTGTCCAAGGGCCTCGAAGTGAGCCCGGTGCTGGACCATGGCTATCTGAAGTCGATCTACACCCGCGATCCCAACGGCATCGTGGTGGAGATCTCGTGCTTCACCCAGCCCTGCAACGCCGAACACCCCTTCATCGACGACCCCGACCCCCTGCCCGCCGCCCGCGCCTATCTGGGGGACAAGCTGGAGCGCTTCCGGGCCCAAACCAAAGTCCGGGAAGAAGACTTGGCGCCGATCAAGGCCTCGATGCGCAAGACCGAGCCGGCCTGACGCGCGGGTCAGAAGCGCCGGTCTGACGCACGGGCCTGACAGGGCGGGCCGCCGGCCCAGACCGTTAGTAAGTTTGCCTAACATAGTTTCGCGACGCCCGCCTTAATCCGTTCCATCGATAAGCGTCGGCTTATGGCCCGGCGCGGCGCGGCGGGAGGATGGGCATGGTGCGGACGATACTCCTCGTGTCGATCACGAGCCTCACCGGGCTCATGGTCGTGGTGATGGAGCCGATCCTCCCGGCCATGCGCGCCCATTTCCGGGACGTCGCCAATGTCGACGTGCTGGTGCGGCTGGCGGCCACCACCGCCTCGATCGGGGTCGCGATCGGCATGCCGGGGGCCGGCTGGATCATGGATCGCCACGGCCGCAAGCCGGTGCTGCTCGCCGGGCTGGTGCTGCTGGGCCTCGCAGGGCTCGCGCCGCTGGCGTTGAACGATCTCGGCGCCATTATCGCCAGCCGCTTCGCGGTGGGTCTCGGCCTTGGCGCCACCCTGACGGCGATGCTGGCGCTGGTGGGGGATTATTACGACCCGAAGGGCCGGGCGAGCGTGTTCGCGATGCAGGCGGTGGTGGGCGCTGTGGGGCTGTTTGCGTTCGCCATCCTCAGCGGGGAATTGGCCATAATCAGCTGGCGGACCCCGTTTGCGCTGTTCGCTGCGCCACTGGCGATCGCCGCGGCCGCCATCTTCGCCATCGCCGACACCAAGGGCGTACGGGTGAGCGAGGGGGGCGAGCGTCTCAGCCGCGCCCTGGTTCTGGGGCCGTGGATCGGGGGCGTGTGCCTGCTCTTGTTCCTTTCCAACCTCGCCACCTTCACCTTCATCACCCAGATGCCCTTCATCCTGGAGGCGTTGGGCTTCGCCGATCCGCGCATGATCGGGCTGGTTACCGGGGTTCCTGCGGGGATCGCGGCGCTGGTGGGGGCGGTCGCGCTGCCGATCCTCGCGCGAAGGGTCGAGGCGCAGCGTGTGTTCGGCGTGCTGCTTTTGGGCCTGTTCGTGAGCCTCGTCGTGTCGGCGCTGGCGCGCACGCCCGCCCACCTCCTGTTCGCCGGCTTCCTCGCGACGCTCGCGCCGTCCGTCCTGCTGCCCTGGGGCAATCTCGTGGCGTTGACGGTGGCCCCGCCGGG
The DNA here is from genome assembly GCA_031398975.1 of Alphaproteobacteria bacterium. Classification (GTDB taxonomy): domain Bacteria; phylum Pseudomonadota; class Alphaproteobacteria; order Caulobacterales; family Aquidulcibacteraceae; genus JAKFWI01. The sequence continues at coordinate 26,078 of JANNOI010000019.1, forward strand.
CGGGCGCGGCATGGCGCTGGCGCTGGTGGGATCGGCCGCCTCGGTGGGGCAGTTCGTCAGCCCGCTGATCGTGCAGCCGCTGGCGGAGGCGATCGGCCTCGCCAACGCGCTGTTTGTGGTGGCCGGAGCGTGCCTCCTGGTGGGGACGCCGGTGCTGCTCGCTCGCGGGGGCCTTCGCGTGATGGCCGAGGACAAGCCCGCCCCCGAGGCGCCGCCCGTCCATGTCTGACAGCGGCCGCGACGCCTTCAAGGCGACAAGAGAGTTAAAGTAACCAAACCGACAAGCCGCTGGGACTTCAGGACATAACGAAAGTTTCCCTCAAAAAGAAATCACGATCTGTGTATTCGAGAGAATAAGAGGAGACTACGCAAGGGCGGTTTGCCCGATGCGGGTCATCAGAGCCGTTGCACTGACAAGGGCCGGGGGAGGAACATGTCTAAGCTCATTACATCACCTATGCGCGCACGGGCCCTGCTGTTGTCGGCGGTTTCGGCGGCGGCGCTCCTCGCCGGCGGCCAGGCCGCGGCGCAGACGGCCGATCCCGCGCCCGCCCAGGCGGAGGCTGGCTCCCAGGAGATCATCGTCACCGCCCGCAAGCGCAGCGAATCCTTGATGAAGACGCCGCTCGCGGTGACCGCTCTCGACAGCACGGCGCTGGAAGAAGCCTCGGTCGCCTCGTTGGACGACGTCACGAGCCTCGTGCCCAACATCTCGATCACCGACAATGCCGGCGACAGCGCGGGCGTGGGCTTTGCGGCCATTTACATCCGCGGCATCGGCCAGAACGACAGCTCCAACGGCATCGATCCGGGCGTGGGTATCTATATTGACGGCGTCTATTACGGGCGCACGGTCGGGGGGGTCATGGACCTGCCTGACATCGGCCAGATCGAGGTGCTGCGCGGGCCGCAAGGCACGCTCTTCGGCAAGAACACGATGGGCGGGGCGGTGCTCGTCACCTCCAAGCGGCCAGGCCCGGAAACGGGCGGCGAGGCCTCCGTCACGGTGGGCTCCGACAGCCGCCTCAACCTCGATTTCGCCGGCGACTGGCGGATTTCGGACGCAGTGGGCGCGCGCCTGCTCGTGTCCCGCCGCCAGCAGGACGGCTACATCCCCCGCCCCACCGCCGGCGGCGAACTGGGCGAGGAAGACGCCACGATCGCGCGCGCCAAACTCGAGATCAAACCCTCCGACAAGACAGACATCCTGCTCTCGGGCGATTACAGCGTCGTCAAAGGCTCCGGCGCGCAGGTGGTGAACGAGATCGTGCTCGGCGGGCTCGCGGGGCTGTGGAACAATCTGGTGGGCTCCTCCACCGGCCAGAGCATCGACCCGAGCGAAGCCTCCCCGGACCTCACGCGCAATAACGGAACCTCCGAACACAGCAACGATCTGGAATCGTGGGGCGCCTCAGCGCTGTTCGAGACCGATCTGAGCGGGGTGACGCTGCGCTCCATCACCGGCTATCGCGGCTTTGACTCGCGGGTCGCCACCGACCAGGACGGCCAGCCGGCCGTCTTCAGCGCCAACGTCTACAATAATTCCTCCGAGCAGCTCAGCCAGGAATTCAACCTGCTAGGCTCGGCCTTCGATGGGCGCCTCGACTGGGTCGCGGGTATTTTCTACTTCAACGAAACCGCCGATGCGCTCCAGAACACGCGCGTCGCCGTGCCCCTGGTGCAACAGGAGGTCTTCGCCGAGACCAAGACGGACAGCTACGCCGCCTTCGGCGAGGCCACCTTCGCGTTCACGGAGAAACTGTCCGTGACTGGGGGCCTTCGCGTCACCCGCGAGGAGAAGGATTTCTACACCTACATCCTCTGCACGCCCGGCAATTACGTCACGATCGTGCCCGAGTGCGCCCCGGCCGCCGCCGGCGCGACCGGGGTGTTTTACAAGGCCCCAACCCGCACGGACGATAGCTGGGACTCAGTCGATCCGCGCGTCATCGTCAGCTATCAAGCCACGGACGACGTCCTCGTCTACGGCTCCTATTCCACGGGCTTCAAGTCCGGCGGGTTCAACACGCGCTCGATCAGCGCCACGCTGTCCAGCGTTTCGGTGGATCCTGAGGAATTGCAGGCCTACGAGGCCGGGCTGAAGCTCAATCTGGCGGACGGGAGGCTCAACCTGCGCGCCGCCGCCTTCCTCTACGATTACGAGCAGATCCAACTCACCTTCTCCGGCGCGGTGATCACCGGGGTGAACGAGACCGTGCTCGCCAATATCGGGACCGCGGAATACAAGGGCGGCGAAATCGAAGCCGTGTGGCGCCCGGTCACCCCGCTGACGCTGTCCGCCTCGGTCGGCTATCTTGACGCGGCCTATACAGACATCGACCAGGACGCCGCTTCCGAGATCGCCCGGCTGAACAATTTCAGCCTGTCCACCGATCTCAAACTGCCCAAGGCGCCAGAATGGACCGTCAATGCCGGCATCGAATACGTCATGCCGTTGATCATCGGGGGCGACGTGTCCTGGCGGCTCGACTACGCCTTCCAGACCAAGTCCTACAACGACATCTATAATGGCGAGGGCGTCTCCACCCCCGAGCACAGCCTGTTCAACGCCCGCATCACCTATCGCCCCGAGGCGATCTGGACGCTGGCGCTCTACGGCAAGAACCTGACCGACGAACGGTACGTGGTTAACGGCTATGATGCGATCAAAGCCGGCTCCTCGCAGAATTTCGTGGCCGTGTCCGAGCCGCTGGAAGTGGGGGCCACGCTGACGCTGGACTTCTGAGCCGCAGGAGCGCTTGATCTGGGGCTAGAACACCGCGCCCGCCGGGAGGCAGAGGCGACGGGCCGGGAGGAGACGATGGCGCGCAAGAAAAAGGTGACCGACGAGCAGATCATCGAAGCCGCGCGCCTGGTCTTCGTCGCCCAGGGCGTATCGGCCTCGATGGATGTGATCGCGCGGGAATTGGGGGTCACCGCCCCCGTCCTGTTCACCCGCTTCGGGACCAAGCTCAACCTGTTCTACCGCGCCGTCGTGCCCGATCACGTCCCCTGGCTTGACCTCGCCGAAAGCCTCCGGGACGGGCCCGACGACCGCCCGCCCGAGGTCCAGATCCAGGAGATCGGCTGGCGCATCGTGCTGCTGTTCGACGAGGTGATGGCGGTGGTGCGCCTGTGCGCGAAGAATGCGGTCTCGATGGACGAGATCATGGGCATCCTGCAGATCCCCGCCGTGGAGGAGACGATCCAGGCGCTGGCCCGGTGGCTGGAAGTGGCCCATAGCAAGCGCGTGCTGGTGTGCGGGGACCCCGCGACCGTGGCGGAGCTGATCGTCAGCGCGCTCTATTGGCAGGTGGGGTATCGCGGCTATCCGATGGAGAGCGCGGGCGGGCAATCGCTCGAGCAGGCTTGCGTGCGGACGGTGGCGGCGCTGCTGCCGACGCTGGGCCTGGGCGATCCCGCGCAGGGCCCGGCCGTCAACACCCCGCGCGAGCCGCGCCATGTCTGGCCGCTGGTGGAGCAACCGCCTGCCGCGCGCAATCGCCGCTCTTTGTCCTAAGATCGTCGTTTATTGCGCCGTTCAGGGCCAGGGCGCCGCTCAGAGTCTGTGCGCCGTTCAGGGAGTTGGGCGAGGCCCTCGAGCAGCACGCGCACCGTGCGGGCGGGAAAGTCGGCGGTGTCCAACAGGTCGCGCCGCAGGAACGGGGACATCGCGTGGAGCTGCTGGAACAGGAGCGCCCCCATCAGGGTCGCGGCGGCGGAATTAGGATCGGGGCACGACAAGAGCTTCAACTCGTGGGCCCGCCGCAGCCAGCCCGCTAACGCCTCTATCGAGGCGCGCGGGTTCGGCAGGGACAGCCGCTCCACCACCAGTTCCGCATCCACCCTGTTGATCGCGGCCTGGAGGAAGGCGGGCAAAGTCTGCTCGAAATGCAGGACGATCCGGCGCGCCAGTTCGGTCAGCCGCTCGGTCACGTCCTCGGGCGTCATGTTTTCGTGCAGCGCTACGGTGGGCCAAGACGAATGCACGCCGGCGGGCAGCACCGCGGCGATGAACAGCTCATCCTTGTTGGCGAAGCGGCGGTAGAGCACCGTGGCGCTGACCCCCAAACGCCTGGCGATCACCTCCATCGTCACGTCAAAACCGGAGACCTCGAACTCCTCCCGCGCGATCTGCAGGATTTCCGCATCGGTTACTTTTTTGGGACGGGGCATGACGCCTCCGAGGGATGAGGGCGCGCGGAAGGCGAAGAAAGCGGGCCCGTCGCGGCGCAGGCAAGCGCCATCCTAGCGCTTTTCGCCCACCCTCGCGCGCGGAAACGACGCCCCGGCCGCGACCGTCCTTAGACGGAACGATCCCGTCACCCACCAGACGGCCCAAGTCTTTCCCAGAGAGGGTGCCGGAGACTGTTGGCTCCCATGACTTACGCGCAAATGAGAAAAATTCGAACACGACTTCCGCCATTATCGAAGGGGGTCAGGACACTTCCAGTCTAGCGGGAGCTCCAACGGCTCGCCGTAACGAATGCTGCAAGCCTTTGTCAGCTGGTTGAGGTCCACAACTTCCGAGAAGGCATTCTCAGTTCGCTCCGGCGAACACCGCGCCGCCAGTTCCTTACAACTCACTTCGGGCCGAAGTCGCGGGACTGTATAGGTGGTGCTCAGCGCTTTGGGCCCCGGATTGACTGGCGGTGGCTCAGGTGGCGCCACCTCACCGGTCACCGGTGGGGGGTCGCCTTTCGGGTCCGTCGTAGGATAATCCACCCCACCGCACTTGCCCAATAGCGTTACAATAAGGACCACGGCCGTCAGAGTGAGAACGTAGCCCAGACAACCCGGCCGGGGGAGCGGCTCTGGTTCTGGTTTAGGTTCGGGCGGCGGCTCTGGCACTTGCGCCGGTTCAGGCTCCGTATCGTCCCCTGTTTCGCCCACCGACACGTCGGACCGCACATCCGTCGAAGCGCCAGCCACTGGGGACGGGTTCTGCCGCTCCGGCGCACGCGCGGTTCGCCTTGCTGCGTCACGTGCAATCCGAGTGTATTCCCTGAAAGCAAGCACGAGATTACGAAGGTGTTCTAGAAATTGTTCCCAGTGACGTCCAATCTTTTTCCAGTGTCGATAGGCCCAAATCCCGACAGCGATGGCACCGACGTTGACGATTATGGTGGTTATGTTGGCTGCGTACTCAAACCAGCCACTCAACGCCAAATTGCCAGCCGCATCGAACATCGAAATGGTCCCCATCAAACCAAAGTAGCCAAGCCAATGCCGAAGTCCCATGCCTTCACGTTACAAGGGAGTGACGCCCCCTTAACCGGCGTCTGGTATAATGCGCCCGAACATAGGGGACCGATATGCAAATCCAGCTTCGCTAAGCACTGGCTAAAGCGGTCGCGGAACTGCGCGAACGCACCGAAGGCATAGCCTTCTTGCCGGAATGTTCTGATGCGCTTTCGGTAGACTGGATCGACGTCCGAAGCGAGTTGAAGCACGACCATGAGCGCGCCAACTATGATGTCGCCGTCGAGTTAATCGGCTCGCCTATGAAAGCTTCAAGAGCTCGAAAAATATTACCCGGCCAAAAAGCGCTCTCTGGCGAAAATGCTCGGCTCGGCGCCGTGAAAAAGGAAAGCCGCCTAGGACTTTAACGCCCGCGCGGCCCGGAATCAGACGCGCTTGAGGTCAGTCCCTGCAGCTTAGCCCTTATCAATCGTACCTCTACCCGCGCATAATCCCGCCCCACCCCTCGCCCACCTAAACTGCGGACGCGATCAGGCAGTTTTTGGCGTCACCCGGCAGCAGCGCCAAGCACGTTGCGATGACGGCCCGAACCCGTTTTGACGTCGACGCAATTTGCATAAACGCGCCCCCTATCAGCCCTGGAACCGCCAGCTTCGTTGTTCAATCAGGCGCCCCGGAACGCATGGTCCTGTGAGACGCGGTGACGGCGGATGATCCAGCTATTTTGTCGATAACAAAAGCGGCGTTCGCCGGCTTACCTACCACAGCGCTCCCAAAACAATTCCGGCTCGGCACGCCGCTAGCGCATGGTCGGGATCACGAACGAAGATTCGCCCCCTTCGCCGTCCGGCCAGCGGGCCGTGACGGTTTTGATCTTGGTGAAAAACTTGACGCCCTCCAGGCCGTGCTGGTTGGCGTCGCCGAACGCGCTGCGCTTCCACCCGCCGAAGCTGTGATAGGCCACCGGCACCGGTATGGGCACATTGACGCCGACCATGCCGACATTGACGCGGGCGGCGAATTCCCGCGCCGCGCGGCCGCTGCGGGTGAAGATGGCGACGCCGTTGCCGTACTGATGGCGGCTGGGCAGATCGAGCGCCGCCTCGAAATCGGCGGCGCGGACGATCTGCAGAACGGGGCCGAAAATCTCTTCCTGATAAAAACGCATCGTGGGCTTGACGTGATCAAACAGGGTAGGCCCGATGAAGAAGCCGCTTTCATAGCCCTGCAAGGCGAAGCCCCGCCCGTCCACCAGCAGGCTCGCGCCCGCGTCGACGCCTTGCTGGATGAAATCGGAGATCCGCCGCTGATGTGCTGCGCTGACGACCGGGCCGTATTGCGCCTCGGGATCGGTGCTGAGGCCGACTTTGAGACGCGGGATCTCCTCCAGCAGGCGGTCGCGCAGCGCATCGGCCGTCTGCTCCCCCACTGGAACCACGACCGGCAGCGCCATGCAGCGCTGGCCAGCCGAGCCATAGGCGGCGCCGACCAGATCCTTCACGGTCTGATCGAGATCGGCGTCGGGCAGCACGATGGCGTGGTTCTTCGCCCCGCCCATGGCCTGCACCCGCTTTCCATGCTCCGCGCCCGTCCGATAGACATGGTGGGCGATGTCTGAGGAGCCCACAAAGCTCACGGCTTTGATGTCGGGATGGGCCAAGATGGCGTCCACCACCACCTTATCGCCCTGCACCACGTTCAGCACGCCCGGCGGCGCGCCCGCCTCCAGCATCAGCTCCGCCAGACGCAGCGGCACGCTGGGATCGCGCTCGGACGGTTTGAGCACGAAGGCGTTGCCGCACACGATCGCCACCGCGAACATCCACATCGGGATCATGGCCGGGAAGTTATAGGGCGTGATCCCGGCGACGATCCCCAAGGGCTGGCGCATGGAATAGACGTCGATGCCGGGGCCGGCGCCCTCGCTGTATTCGCCCTTGAGGACGTGCGGCGCCCCGCAGGCGAACTCCACCACATCCAAGCCGCGCTGGATGTCGCCCCGGGAATCGGCGAGCACTTTGCCGTGCTCGGAAGACAGGAGCTGCGCGAGCGGGTCCATCTGCGCCTCCACGAGGCGCTTGAACTCGAACATCACGCGGGCGCGCCGCTGGGGATTGGCGCCCGCCCAAAGCGGCTGCGCCTGCCGCGCAGATTCCACCGCCGCTTCGACGGCGCTGGCGTCGCCCAGCGCCACGCGCGCCTGCGTCTCGCCGCGATTGGGATCGAACACATCGCCGAACCGGCCCGAGCCGCCTTCGATCCGGGCGCCATGAATGAAATGCGGAATGACGCGCATCTAGGCGCCCTCGACGATCATCAGCTGCACTTCCGCCGCGCCGAGCCGGCTTTTCCTGGCGTCCTGGTATTCAAGCGAATGATAGCAGGCCGAGGCGGCTTCAAGGCTTGGAAATTCGATCACCACATTGCGCGCCGCCGAAGCCCCCTCAAGGGCGATCACGGTCCCGCCGCGCGCCAGCACGCGGGCCCCGAAGCGCGCAAAAATCGGCGTCGCGGCCGCGGCGTAGCGCCCATAGGCGTCTGGATCGGCAATGTTTACATGCGCGATCCAATAGGCTTTCGGCTCACCCGGCATGGAGCGTCCCGAGACTGGCGCCCAGCAGGGCGAGGCCCTCTTCAGCCTCCTCTTGCGTCAGCGACATGGGCGGGGCGAGGCGGATCACATTCCCGTAAAACCCGCCCTTGCCGATCAAGAGGCCATTGCGCTTGGCCGCCTCGAGGAGTTGACCGGCCGCCGCCGGATTCGGCGCGGAGCCGCCGGGCGCGACCAGTTCCAGAGCCTGCATCAGACCTTTGCCGCGCACCTCGCCGATCACCGGAAAGTCACGCGCCAAAGCCTCCAACCCTGCCCGTAAAACAGCCCCGACGCGCAGCGCGACGCCTTGGAGGTCATGCGTGCGGTGATAATGCAGATTGGCGAGCGCGCCGCGCGTGATCAGCGGATTGCCCCCGAAGGTGGAGATCGAAAGCGCCTTGAACGCCTCCATTACCTCGCCCCGGGCGATCACCCCGCCCAGCGGCAAGCCATTGCCCACACCCTTAGCGAACGTGATGATGTCAGGCTGGGCGCCGTGCGCCTGATAGCCCCAATAATGGGTTCCGGTGCGCCCCCAGCCGGTCTGGACTTCGTCGCTGATAAAGAGCGCCCCGCGCGCCCTCAGAACGTCCTGAAAGCGGCCGAACAGGCCGTCCGGCCCGGCCGCGAAGCCGCCCACGCCGAGGATCGGCTCCGCGATCAGGCACGCCACGTCCCCCGCGCACGCGACGCCCAAAATCTCTTCCAGATCCTCGACGCACTTGTCGATATAGGCGCCCGGCGCCAGGCCCTTGAAGGGCGAGCGATAGGGGTAGGAGCCGTGCACATAATGGGTCTGGAACGGGGAGAGCCCCGAGGGCGACCAGGAGGCCATGCCCGTCACCGGCACGGTGGCGAAAGAGCGCCCGTGATAGGAATAGCGCATCGCCAGGACCTGGTTGGAGCGGCGATAGGCGGTGGCGAGCATCAGCGCCAGATCGTTCGCCTCGCTGCCGGAATTGGTGAAGAACACTTTCGCGTCCGGAATGCCGGACAGGCGCGCAACTTCCTCCGCCAGCTCGATCTGGCTCTCGATCAGGTAGAGCGTCGAGGTATGGATCATTTTGCCGGCCTGATCGGCCAGCGCCTCTGTGACCCCGGGCGTGTTATACCCGGTCATCGTGGTGAGGATGCCGCCGAAGAAATCCAGATAGGATCGGCCGGCGGCGTCGCGTACGCGCCGCCCCTCCCCGGACACCAGACTGATCGGCTCTTGGTAATAGACCGGCGCCCAGCTTGGCAGAACCGCCCGGTGCCGCGCCCACAGGCGGGCGTGGGGATCAGCGGGGGGCGCGGGTTCGGCCATGTTCGACGCTCATAAAAATAAAGGGTGCGGAGCGGCCGCCCCGCACCCTATGGCGACTTGACGCTCAGCCCCCGAACCGTTTCGAGAAACGTAGGCCAAACTCGCTGCGGTCATTGTTCCTGGTAACCCCGACGAAGCCCGTCTGGGCGAGCCGGCCCGTATCGTATACTTCATCGAAAATGTTTTCGCCATAAAGCGCGAGCACCCAGGCGTTTTCGGCCGCCTGATATTCGAGCGCAAAGCCGACGAGGTCCCGCTCGCTGATCAGCTCGATCTCGGTATTGACCGACTGGCCGTACATTTCTCCGCGATAGGAATAGTCGATCTGGCCAGCGACCACCGCGCCGCCGGCGAGTTCGTATTCATAGCGCGGCGCCACGCTGATCGTCCATTCCGGGGTCAGCGCCGGCTTGTCCCCTTCCTGGACCTGCGTGTCCGGCTCGGTGTCGGTGATCTCTGCGTCCAGATAGCCGATCGAGCCGGTGAGGCTGAAGCCGCCGACGCGGTAGACGCCGTCCAGCTCCACCCCGCGGGCGCGCGATTCCCCGGCGTTTTCAACCACCGTCACGAAGCCGCCGCCGCCGGGGATCGAATAGGGCAGCGCCAGATCCTCATAGACCGTCCAGAACGCAGCCAGGTTCAAAGACAGCGAGTCGAAGAACTCGCCTTTGACGCCAAGCTCGTAATTGGTGGCGAATTGCTCTTCATAGGCCTGGAACTGCACCGCGCCGCTGAAGGGCCGCGGCGTGAACCCGCCGGACTGGTAGCCGCGCTGGATTTGGCCGTAGAAAAAGAGCGCTTCGGCCGCCTCGTACGTCGTGTTCACGTCCCAGGTGACGGCGTCCGAATCGATGCTGCGATATTGGCGCGGCGCCACCGGGAACCAGGGAAACAGCGCGTCGGCGTCTTTTTCGTCCTTGGTGTAGCGCAGCCCCCCGCCCACGGTGACGCGCGGCGTCAGATCGTATTTCAGGTTGGCGTAAGCCGCGTAGCTCGAGGCTTCCTGGTTGATGTCGAACACATCCCCCGCGCCTGCGCTGTTGAACGGAAAGTAGGTGTAGGGGCCGGAAAAAGTCCGCCCGTCCTCATTGAAATAATAGAGCCCGCCGACCAGGTCGGCCTTGCCGATCTGGGCGTTGAGCTGCCATTCGAGCGAGACTTGATCGGCCTCGCCCTCTTCTGGGAATTCGGAATAGGAGGCTGAGACCGCGTCGTCATCCAGCCCGCCCGTATATTCGGAGGCGCGATAGCTCGCCAGCACTTTGGTCGAAAGGGTATCTGAGATTTCATACGCGACGGTGAGCGAGACGCCGTAAGACTCATTGGAGGTCGAATCGATGCCTTCCAAATTTGTGTTGTTGTCGTCGGAATCGGCGGCGAGGTCGGCCTGCGTGATATCTACATCGCCGTCGCCGTCGAAATCGCCGCTGGAATTGCTGGCGGTATCGGCGAGTTCAACGCCATAGGGCGTGAGGCCGTTATCGCCCTGCGTGGCGTCGACCGAGGCGAGCACTTTAAGCTTTTCATTCGGGCGCCAGGCGGCGGTGACGCGGCCGCTGATCTCCAGCTCCTCGCCGACGTCCTTTTCCTCAAACTCCAGATTCGGGAACTCGCCGATGCCGTCGCGCCGCTTATAGGCGCCGCTGGCGGAAACAGAGAACGTGTCTGAGAGCGGCGTCGCGGCGTAAAAGTCCGCGGCCACCCGGCCGCGCGTTCCGGCTTTCACATTGAGCAGGAATTCCTCGGTCTGGCCCGGCTCCGTGGTGATGATGTTCACCGCCCCGCCCAGCGAATTGCGGCCATAGAGCGTGCCTTGTGGCCCGCGCAGGACCTCCACCCGCTCGATATTGTTGAGGCCCAGATTGGCCCCCATCTGCCGGCCGAGATACACCCCGTCCAGATAGACGCCGACGCCCGGATCGGTGGTGATGATGTGGTCGAGAAGACCGATGCCGCGGATGAAAATCGCCGCATGCGCCGTATTGCCCACCCCATAGCGCTGCACGTTCAGATTGGGGACGTACTTGCCCACATCTTCCAGATTGGCGACGTTCAAATCCTCAAGCGTATCGGCGCTGAAGGCCGAGATCGCGGCCGGCGTTTCGATCAGCCGCTCTTCCCGCTTGCGTGCGGTGACGACGATTTCGCCGCTGGCGACCTGCGCCTCCGGCGTTTGCGCCAGCGCCGGACCTTGGGCGATTGCAGCCAGACTTAAGAGCGAAGCCGAACCGATCAGCGCCCGCCGAAACGAATTGGCGGTGCGGCTTATCCCCCGATGACCCATCTTGATCCCCCTTGATGTCGCCGGCGCGATGACCCCGCGTCCTCGCCGCCTGATATCGATCAGGTGGTAAAACTTTTATCGAAAAGTCAAAAAATAACCGCCCCCATCGCTGGCGGCGGCGGTTAAAGCGGCGCCGCTGCGCCCGCTTTAACCTGCGGCGCCTGCCACAGCGGCGAATCGCTCGATCTCCGCCCGATCGCCGAAGGAGGGTTGCGCGCCCTGGCGGGAGGCGGCGAAGGCCCCCGCCGCACAGGCGAACGCCAAGGCCCGTTCCGCCCCCGCGCCTTCGCGCAGCGCGACAACCAAGGCCGCGCAGAACGCGTCGCCCGCGCCCGTGGTGTCGATCGCTGCAATTTTGGGCGGCTTGAACCGCGCCTGCTCCCGCCCTGCGGCGTACAAGACCGCGTCGCCCGCGCCGTGCGTAACCGCAAGCCAGCCGCGCGCCGCGCCCAGCGCCTCCCCATAGGCGCGATATTCGTGCTCGTTGACGATGATAACATCGGCGCGCGCGATCAGGGCGGCGGGGATCGGCCGCGCCGGGGCCAGATTGAGGCAGACCCAGCCGGTGGCCGCAGACGCGGCCTTGGCCACCGTCTCCACCGGAATTTCCATTTGGCACACCAGCGCCTCGGCCTCGATCCGGCCCGGCAAGGCGTCGGGCGTGAAAACCGCATTGGCGCCCGGCGCCACCACGATCTGGTTTTCCCCGGCCGCATCGACCGCGATCAGCGCCGTTCCCGTGGGCGCGTGGGGATCGACGCTGCAGCCGGAAAGATCGACCCCGCGGGCGCGCAACAGAGCGAGAGCCTCCTCCGCGGCCGCGTCAGCGCCGATGCGCGCAAACAGCTGCGTCTGGGCGCCCAGGAGCCGCGCCGCCAGCGCCTGATTGGCGCCCTTGCCGCCCGGATGGCGGGCCAGCACCGCGCCGGTCACCGTCTCACCCGGGGCCGGCAGGCGCGCAGCGACGGCGACCAGATCGAGATTGACCGAGCCGACCACGGCGATGCGCAGCCCCCTCACAGGCGCGCGATCCGATCGGCGATCAGCTCAAAAAGCCCATCCGCGTCAAGCTTGTGGACCCAGTCCACATTGGGCGGGCGCCCGCCCACGCCCCAGAAATCCACCGCCGTATGGCCAAGCGTCAAAGGCGAGGCCGTTTCTACCGCCACATGGACGGCTTTGGTCTCAAACAGGCCCGGCGCGAGCAGGAAGGCGACCGTGCAGGGATCATGCAGGGGCGCACCCTCCACGCCATATTTCTGGCTGTCGAAGCGGTTGAAAAAGCTCAGCATCCCCGTCACCGCCTCCCCTACCCGGCCCGCGCGCGCCTGGAGTTGGGCGAGCCTAGGGGGCGCGCACAAGGCCTGATGCGTGGCGTCCAGGCCGATCATGGTGATCGGGCGCCCGCATTCCAGCACGATCTGCGCGGCGTGGGGATCGACGGCGATGTTGAACTCCGCCGAGGGGGTGATGTTGCCGCCCTCCCGCATCGCCCCGCCCATCAGGACGATGCGCTTGATTTTAGGGAGAATGAGCGGGTTCTTGACGATGGCGAGGGCGAGATTGGTCAAAGGCCCCGTCGGCGTGATGAGGACCGTATCGTCTTCCGCCCCCAAGAGCGCGCGCTCAATGAAATCCACCCCGTGCCCCGGGGCGAGCCCCAGGCGGGGATCAAACAGCGCCATCCCGTCCAGCCCGGTCGGGCCATGCACGTGATGGCCGTGAAGCGGCGGGCGCAGCAGCGCGCGCGTGCAGCCCGCATAAACAGGCACATCCTCCCGGCCCGCCAGTTCGCGGATGATGCGGGCGTTGCGGGCCGCCATGTCCAGCGGCACATTGCCCGCCACGGTCGTCACGCCCAGAATGTCGAAGGCCTCCGGCGCGGCGAAGGCCAAAAGCAGATTTACCGCGTCGTCCTGGCCCGGATCGCAATCGATGATCAAGGATTGCACGCTGCGTCCCCCTTTCGCGCCCGTCTTCTCGGCCGGCGAGGCCTGCCCATTTCGTGCTCAATCGGGGACGAGCGCAAGCCTTGGGGCCAAAAATTCCTTGACCAGTTGATAAAAAAGCAGAGCCTCCCACGACGGACCTCGATGGCGGATGGGAACATGCAAGCGCGGGCGGCGTCTCTCTCTTCGCCTCTGGAGTCGCAGGCTTCACCTTTAAACGCGCAGGAGACGGCTGCGGGGTTCGCGGACCTGCACCCGCCGCTCTCGCCATCCCACGCAGCCCTTGAAGCCTCGCGCTGTCTTTATTGTTATGACGCGCCCTGCATCGCCGCCTGCCCGACCGCGATCGACATTCCGGGCTTCATCCACCAGATCCGCACCGGCAATCTGGACGGCGCGGGGCGCACCATTCTCTCGGCCAACATCATGGGCGGCACGTGCGCGCGCGCCTGCCCGACCGAGATCTTGTGCGAACAGGCCTGCGTGGTGAACAAGTTGGAGGGGGCGCCTGTGCGGATCGGGGCGCTGCAGCGCCACGCCGTCGATCCGATCCTCGAGGCCAAAGCGCCCCATCCGTTCGTCCGCGCCCCGCGATCGGGCAAACGCTTCGCCGTGGTAGGCGCGGGCCCCGCGGGGCTCGCCTTCGCCCATCGCGCCGCCCTTCTGGGCCACGACGTGGTGGTGTACGAGGCGCGTCCCAAGCCCGGCGGGCTCAACGAATATGGGCTGGCCGCGTACAAGATGGCCGGCGATTTCGCCCAGCGCGAGGTGGCGTTTCTGTTGGGCGTCGGCGGCGTTTCGATCGAATACGGCGCAGCGCTCGGCGCCGCGGTTTCGCTGTCTTCGCTGCGCCGCGATCATGACGGGGTCTTTCTGGGCTTGGGCCTCGCCAAGGCCCAAAAGCTCGGTACGCCCGGCGAAGATCTGGAGGGCGTGCAGGACGCGCTCTCCTTCATCGCCGCGCTGCGCCAGAGCCCCGATCCCGCGCGCCTGCCCGTGGGCGAAGACGTGGTGGTGATCGGCGGCGGCGCGACCGCGATCGACGCCGCGATCCAGGCCAAGCGCCTGCAAGCCCTGAAAGGCGAGACCGGCCAGGTGACGCTCGTCTATCGCCGCGGGGCGCAGGAGATGAGCGCGACGCGCTGGGAGCAGGATTTCGCGCGCACGAACGGCGTTGCGATCCGGCACTGGGCGGCCCCCTCGCGCATCGAGGGCGAGGGCCGGGCGCAAAGCGTCGTCTTCGCCCGCACCCGCCCGGAAGCCGGGCGGCTGATCGCAACCGAGCAAAGCTTCACCCTGCCGGCTGATCTCGTTCTGGTGGCGATCGGCCAGAAGCTGGCCGCGCCCGGGCTGGAGGAGCTAAGAATGGAAGGCGGCAAGATCTGGGTGGATGAGAATTTACAAACATCCCTGCCCGGCGTGTATGCCGGGGGCGATTGCATCGGCTCCGGCGCCGATCTCACCGTCCAGGCGATCGCCGACGGCGCCCGCGCCGCACATGCCGCCGATCGCGCGCTTCGCGCGCAGGCCGACGATCGCGCGCTGCGCGCGCAGAGTTAGGAGAACGCCATGGCCGATCTGGGCTGCACGATCGCGGGGATCGAAAGCGTCAACCCCTTCTGGCTCGCGTCGGCCCCGCCGACGGACAAGGAATACAATATTGTGCGCGCCTTCAAGGCAGGCTGGGGCGGCGCGGTATGGAAGACGGTGGGGCTCGGCCCCCCGGTCGTGAACGTCACCAGCCGCTACGGCGCCCATCGCGGCGCGGACGGGCGCCTGATCGGCATCAACAATATCGAACTGATCTCCGACCGCCCGCTGGAGACGAACCTGCGCGAGATGGAGGCGGTGCGCCGCGCCTGGCCCGATCGCGTGATCATCGGCTCGATCATGGCCCCGATCGACGAACAGGCCTGGAAAGAGCTCGCGGTGCAGGTCGCCAATGCGGGCGTCCATGGGATCGAGCTCAATCTGGGCTGCCCGCACGGCATGTGCGAGCGCGGCATGGGTTCGGCCGTCGGCCAGGCGCCCGATCTGGTCGAACAGACGACGCGCTGGGTGCGCGAGGCGGTGAACCTGCCGGTCTTCACCAAGCTCACACCCAACGTCACCGACATTCTGGAGCCCGCCGAGGCGGCCAAGGCGGGCGGCGCGCATGCGGTGTCGCTGATCAATACGATCAACTCGCTGATCTCGATCGATCTGAACGCCATGACGCCGACGCCCAGCGTCGATGGCCGGGGCACGCATGGCGGCTATTCCGGGGCCGCGGTCAAGCCGATCGCGCTGCACCTGGTCGCGGAGATCGCGCGCAACCCTGCGCTCAAGGATCTCGAAATCTCCGCCATCGGCGGCATCGCCACCTGGCGCGACGCGGCCGAATTCATCGCGCTGGGCGCGGGCGCGGTGCAAGTCTGCACGGCGGCCATGCTGCACGGTTTCCGCATCATTGAGGACATGCAGGACGGCCTGCGCGCCTTCATGAAGGAAAAGGGCTATCGCAGCATCGCCGACTTCCGCGGGCTCGCGACGCCCAAGACCGTCGATTGGAATTCGCTCAACATGAATTTCGATCTGAAGGCCTTCATCCGCGACGACGCCTGCATCGAGTGCGGCCGCTGCCACATCGCCTGCGAGGACACCTCCCACCAGGCGATCCGGATCGAGCCGCGCCCCGGCGGTGGGCGCATGTTCCGCGTCGTGGACGAAGATTGCGTGGGCTGCAATCTGTGCGCCCATATCTGCCCCGTGTCCGGGTGCATCGAGATGCGGCCGACGGCGAACGATCTTCCACCGCTGACTTGGCCCGACCACCCGCTCAATCCCGTGCGCGTCGCGGCGGAATAGCAAGGAGCGATGTTTCATGAGCGTGTTGCGCGGCGGCCTTATCCAGATGGGCCTCAAAGCTTCCACCGACGATACGCCCGAGCAGATCCGCGCCGCGATGATTGAGGCGCATCTGCCGCTGATAGACGAGGCGGGCCGCGCCGGCGTGCAGGTGCTCTCGTTCCAGGAGGTGTTCACCCAACCCTATTTCTGCCCGAGTCAGGACGTGAAATGGTACCAGGCTGCGGAATCCATCCCCGATGGCCCGACCTGCCGTTTGATGGCGGAAAAGGCCAAACAGCATAAGATGGCCATCGTCGTTCCGATCTACGAAGCCGATAGCGTGCCGGGCGTGTATTACAACGCCGCCGCCGTGTTCGATGCCGACGGCGCCTATCTGGGCAAGTACCGCAAGACCCACATCCCGCAGGTCGCGGGCTTCTGGGAGAAGTTCTTTTTCCGCCCGGGCGCCTCGAACTGGCCCGTGTTCCAGACACGCTATTGCCGCCTGGGCGTTTATATATGCTATGACCGCCACTTCCCCGAAGGCTGGCGCGCGCTGGCGCTGAACGGCGCGGAATATATCGTCAACCCCTCCGCCACGGTGGCCGGGCTCTCGGAATATCTCTGGAAGCTCGAACAGCCGGCCGCGGCCGCGGCCAATGGCTGCTTCATCGGCGCGATCAATCGCATCGGCACGGAAGCGCCTTGGAACATCGGCGAGTTCTACGGCCAGAGTTACTTCGTCAATCCGCGCGGCCAGATCGAAAAGATCGCGAGCCGCGACAAAGACGAATTGATCGTCCATGACATGAATATGGATATGGTGCGCGAGGTGCGCGATCTGTGGCAATTCTTCCGCGATCGCCAGCCCCAGCATTACGGCGTTTTGACCCGCCCCGAATAGGAGCTTGAGCATGTCGCTGCTGATCAGGGGCGGAACGGTCGTCAATTGCGATCATCGCCAGCGCGCCGATGTCTATTGCGAAGACGGCTTGATCAAGGCTGTGGGGCCGGATCTGGAGGCGCCGCCGGGAGCCGCGATCCTCGACGCCGGCGGGCGGTATGTCATGCCCGGCGGCATCGATCCGCACACGCATATGGAGCTGCCCTTCATGGGCACGGTGGCGTGCGAGGATTTCTTCACCGGCACCGCCGCGGGCCTCGCCGGCGGCACGACGATGATCATCGATTTCGTTATCCCCGATCCGGGCCAGCGCCTGATGGACGCCTATCGCGCCTGGCGCGGCTGGGCGGAAAAGGCCGCCAGCGATTACAGCTTTCACGTCGCGGTGACCTGGTGGGACGAGAGCGTGCACGCAGACATGGGCGTGTTGGCGCGCGAAGAAGGCGTCAACAGCTTCAAACATTTCATGGCGTACAAAAACGCCATCATGGCCACGGACGAAACCATCTATCATTCCTTCCGCCGCGCGCGGGAGCTCGGCGCGTTGGTCACCGTGCATGCGGAAAACGGCGAGCTGGTCTTTCAGCTGCAGCAGGACTTGCTGGCGGCGGGCAAAACCGGGCCGGACGCGCATCCCCTCTCGCGCCCGCCCGCGGTGGAAGGCGAAGCGGCAGAGCGTGTCATCCGGTTTGCGCAGATCCTGGGCGCGCCGATCTATCTCGTTCATGTCTCTACCAGCGAGGCGCTGGCCGCGATTCGGCGCGGGCGCGAGGCGGGCCATCGCGTGTTCGGGGAGGTGCTGGCCGGGCACTTGCTGATCGATGACAGCGTCTATTCCCATCCTGACTTCGCCTACGCCGCCGCCCATGTCATGTCCCCGCCCTTCCGGCCCAAGGAGCATCAAGAGGCGCTGTGGCGCGGCCTGCAATCGGGGGCGCTGCAAACCACCGCGACCGATCATTGCTGCTTCAACGCCACGCAAAAAGCCGCCGGGCGCAGTGATTTCACCCGCATCCCCAACGGCACGGCCGGCATCGAGGACCGCATGGCGCTGCTGTGGACCCACGGCGTGGGCAAAGGGCGGCTGACGCCGGAAGAATTCGTCGCCGTGACCTCCGCCAATGCGGCGCAAATCTTCAATCTCTATCCGCGCAAAGGCGCGATCCGGCCCGGCGCTGACGCCGATATCGTGCTGTGGGACCCGGACGCGACCAAAACCATCTCCGCCGCGACGCATCGCCAGAACGTCGATTTCAACATCTTCGAAGGCATGGCCGTGCAGGGGCTGGCGACCCATACGATCGCGGCCGGCGCGCTCGTCTATGCGGACGGCGATCTGCGCGCCCGGCGCGGGTCGGGCGCCTATGTCAAGCGGCCGCTTTTCCACCCGATGTTTGATGCGCTGGGCAAACGGAGCGCGGCGTGAGCGCCACGATCGAGCAGGACCTGTTCGCCCGCGCCGATCAGGTGCGTGCGCACGCCTACGCGCCCTATTCGGGCTTTCACGTCGGGGCGGCGATCCTGGACGCGGAGGGCGCGCTCTTTACCGGCTGCAATGTCGAGAACGCGGCCTATCCGATCGGCGCCTGCGCCGAAGCGAACGCGATCGGCGCGATGGTCGCCGCGCGCGGGCCCGGCGCACGGATCGCCAAGATCGCCATCGTCGGCGGCCCCGCGGCTCATGCTTCAGGCTCCTGCGCGCCCTGCGGGGGTTGCCGTCAGCGTATCGCCGAATTCGCAGCGCCGGGCGCCGAAATCCTGCTGCGCGCCGCCTCGGGCGGGGTTCAGCGCTTTAGCCTGCCCGCACTTTTACCCGCCGCGTTCACGGCCGGCGATTTGGGCCGCGAGGGCCCATGAGCGGCGCTGCGCGGCAGCGCGCCGAACAGAATGAGGTCGCTGATCGATCGGGCGATGCGGGCGAAATGAGGCTTGCTCAATTCCCTCTTGTTCAGCACGGCCGCGACCTGGGGCCGAAAATCGGCGTAATGCTGCGTCGTCGCCCAGATCATGAACAGCAGATTGACCGGATCGAGCGGGACGAGCTTTCCCTTGTCAATCCAGGTTTGGATCGTCTTGGCTTTCTGGCGCACCACGTCGCGCAGCTCGCTTTCCAGATAGGGCCGCAGGACCGGGGCGCCGCTCAAAATCTCGTTGGCGAAGACGCGCGAGGCGGTGGGATACAGGCGCGACATTTCCAGCTTCTCCGCGATATAGGCGCGCAGCTCGATCGCGGGCTCCCCCTCCGGATCCAGCTTGGACAGCGGCGCGATCCAGACGTCGAGCGTCCAGCCCAGCACCGCCGCATAAAGCTCCTGTTTGGACTTGAAGTAATAAAGCAGGTTCGGCTTGGATATCCCGGCCTTTTCCGCAACCCTGTCGATCGTGGCGCCGTGAAAGCCGAACTCGGCGAAGACCTCCATGGCGGCGTCCAGGATTTTGCGGTTGTTCAATTGCTGGATCCGCGTCGCCTTGCGGTGCAGCCCCTCGGCCTCCGCCCCCTCCGCCCCCTCCGGCACGCTGCGCGCTCTCATGCTCATGCCTCTCGCTTAGCCCATGGCGCGCGGGCAGGCCACTGGCGCAAAGCGCGCGGCCGCGGCCGGCGCCCGCCTGAAAGCCGATGCCCATGAGCCGCAGCGTCCCCATCCTGAAGCTGAGCGCGTATGCGGCGGGCGCGCAGGCGCGGACGGCGTTTTGCGACGCCCTCTTTGAGGGCTTGCGCGATTTCGGGTTCGTGATCCTGCGCGATCATGGGGTCAGCGCCGATCTTCTGGCCCGGGCCTATCGGCTGAGCGCGGCGCTGTTTGCGCTGCCGGAGCCTGAAAAGCGCGCCTATGCGGCGGGCTTGCGCGGCTATATCCCCTTCGGCGCGGAGCACGCGAAGGACCATCCCGCGCCCGATCTGAAGGAGATGTGGCAGATCGGCCGCGAGGCCCCAGCCCCAACGCCAGCCGGAGGCGCATCCGCCGGCGAGGATGACACCTTCCCCCCCAATGTCTGGCCGGCCCATCCAACGGGCTTCCGGGAGACGTTTGCGGCGCTCTATGAGGCGCTGGACGCCACCGGGCGCACGGCGCTGGAGGCGTTGACCCCGGGGCTCGGCCTGCCGGCCTGCTTCTTCGACCCGCTGGTGAAGGACGGCAATTCCATCCTGCGACTGTTGCATTATCCCCCGATCTCGCCCGACGCCGATCCGCGCAGCGTGCGCGCGGCCCCGCACGAAGACATCAACTTCATCACGCTGCTGGTCGCCGCGCAGGGCTCGGGGCTGCAATTGCTGGACCGCGACGGCGCATGGCTTTCGGTAGACGCTGAGGCCGGGGATCTGATCCTCGACTCGGGCGATATGCTCGCGCGGATGACCAATGGATTGATCCCGGCCACCACGCACCGCGTCGTCAACCCGATGGGGCCCAATGTCAGCCGCTATTCCATGCCTTTCTTCATGCATCCGCGCAACGATGTCAGCCTCGCGCCGCTGCCCTCCTGTGTCGGGGAAGCTGGCGCAAAGTTCGCCCCGATCACCGCCGGCGATTTCCTGCGCCAGCGGCTCCGCGAGATCGGCCTCACAGCCTCAAAAGGGTAGGATCAGACCGGCAAGCGCCGCGCTCATGAGATTGGCGAGGGAGCCCGCGATCACGCCGCGCACCCCAAAGCGCGCCACCTCGCCAAGGCGCTCCGGCGCCAAGGCGCCGATGCAGCCCATCTGGATGGCGATCGAGGTGAAATTGGCGAAGCCGCACAGCGCGAACGTGGCGATCGCTTCGGTACGCGGGCTCAGCGTGTCTTTCAACTCGCCGAGATGCAAATAGGCGATGAATTCGTTCAGGACCAGCTTTTCGCCAAACAACGCGCCGGCGGTGCGCGCCTCGGCCCAGGGCACGTCCAGCAGATACATGATCGGCGCGAACACATAGCCGAGAACGGCCTGGATCGATAAATCCTTCAGCCCGAACAGAGCGCCCAGCCCGCCCATCATGCCGTTCAGCAGCGCGATCACCGAGACGAACGCGATCAGCATGGCGCCCACCGCGACCGCGACCTTCACGCCGTCCTGCGCGCCGACGGCCGCAGCCATGATCACGTTGGCGTGCGGCGACGGCGCCTTTTCGATCTCCCGCATGTTCAACGCCGGGGCTTCTGCGCCGCGCGGATCGGGCATCATGATCTTGGCCATCAACAGCCCGCCGGGCGCGGCCATAAAGCTTGCGGCCAGCAGATATTCGATGTTCACGCCCATCTGGGCGTAAGCCGCCAGCACCGTGCCGGCCACCGCCGCGAAGCCTGAAACCATGGTGGCGAACAATTGCGGGCCGGTGAGCGAGGTAAGGTACGGCCGGATCGCCAGCGGCGCCTCCGACTGGCCGACGAAGATCGTCGTCGCCGCATTCACCGATTCCACGGGCGACACCCCGACCACCAGCCGGATCAGGCCGCCCACGAAACGCACCACCCATTGCATGATGCGCAGATGATAAAGGATGGCCATCAAGGCGGAGAAGAAGATGATGATCGGCAGCACGCGCACCGCGAAACTGAACCCGGCCTGCTCGGACGCAAGCGAGCCGAACACCATCTCGATGCCCGCATCCGAATAGGCGAGCAAATGCTCCACCCCCCCGGCCATGGCCGAGATCGCCTGGCGCCCGGCCGGCGCATAGAGCGCGAGATAAGCGATGCCCGCCTGCAAGGCGAACGCGCGCAACGCCAGCAGCGGCCGGATCGCCCGCCGATCCGTGGACAGGAGCGTCGCCGCGGCCAGGATCGCGCCCACGCCCAGAAGCGCGAAATAGGAATGCTGCATGAAGGCCCCGCCTGACGCGAGCGATCGGAACATTTTTCAAATTTTTGAGCAACGGGTCAAATTTCGGCTGCGCGTTTAACGGTCTCTGCGCCGCCCCGCCGCCGATTTACTGGGCGTTCTGCATCGCTGCGGGCGCAAGGGCGGGCGCCTGCGAATTGCCTGCGCGCGCCGACGAGGCGAAACTCGCGTCCGCCTCGTTCAAAGAAAGAAAGCGAATGGAGAATTCAACGCCCACAGCGCCCGACGCCGATTTGTGGAACGAGGATCTCGCCCCCACGCCGCCCGCCGCCCAGACCTGGGATTGGAAGGCCTATGCCGCGCTGTGGGTGTCGATGGTGGCGTGCGTGCCCACATACCTGCTCGCGGGCGGGCTGGTTAGCGAGGGCATGTCCTGGGCGCAGGCCGTTCTCATCGTGCTTTTGGGCAATGTGATCGTACTCGTTCCGATGCTGCTGATCGGGCATGCGGGCGCCACCCATCGCGTGCCCTTTCCCGTGCTCCTGCGCGCTTCGTTCGGCACGCGCGGCGCCAATGTGCCGGCGCTGGCGCGGGGGCTCGTGGCCTGCGGATGGTTCGGCATCAATACGTGGGTCGGCGGCTCGGCGATCTATGTCATTCTCAACACCTTAACGGGCACCGCCTTGACGGGCCCGGCCTTGCCGGTGCTGGGCATCGATGCGGGGCAAACGGCCTGCTTTCTGGCCTTCTGGGCGCTGCACCTCTATTTCATCCACAACGGCACGGAATCGATCCGCTGGCTGGAGACTTGGTCCGCCCCCTTTCTGATGGCGGCGGCGCTGGCGCTGCTCGGCTGGGCGCTGATCGAGGCGGGCGGCATGGCGGAAACCCTCAAGATGCGCTCCGCCTTCGCGCCGGGGGGCGCAAAGCATGGCCAGTTTTGGCCGGTCTTCGCCGCGAGCCTCACCGCCATGGTCGGCTTCTGGGCGACGATGGCCTTGAACATGCCGGACTTCACGCGCTTCGCACGGCGCGCGCGCGACCAATGGATCGGCCAGGCGCTGGGCCTGCCGTTGCCGATGGCGGCTTTCGCGTTCGTGAGCGTTGTCGTGACCGGGGCCACGATCACGCTCTATGGCGAGGCGATCTGGGACCCTGTGGCGCTCGCGGGGCGCATGGGCGGATGGGGCGTGGTGGTCGCGCTTCTGGTTCTGATCGTGGCGACGCTGACCACCAATCTGGCCGCCAACATGGTCTCGCCGGCCTATGATTTCTCCAACCTCGCCCCGCGCCGCATCTCGTTCCGCCTGGGCGGCTACATCACCGCAGGCCTTGGCGTTGCGATGTTTCCCTGGAAGGTGATGGAGAGCGCGGGGGCGTATCTTTATGTGTGGCTGGTGGGCTATTCAGCGCTGCTGGGCCCCATCGCCGGCATCCTGATCGTCGACTTCTATCTGCTGCGCCGGCGCCGGCTGAACGTGGACGCGCTGTTCCGCCAGGATGGAGCGTATGGCGGCACACAGGGCTGGCGCTGGCAAGGTTTGACGGCCTTTGCGTTGGGCGCGGCGCCCAGCGCGCCCGGTTTCCTGCACGCCGCCGGCGCGCTCGAGTCCGTGCCCCCACTGTTCGACCAGCTCTATTCCTACGCCTGGTTCGTCGGCGTCTTCGTCGGCGGGGCGCTCTATTGGCTTTTCAGCGCCGCAACCCGCCCCGCCCGGGCGGCGGCGGCGTAGAAGTGGCGGAGAGAGAGGGATTCGAACCCTCGAGACGGTTTCCCGTCTACACACTTTCCAGGCGTGCGCCTTCGACCACTCGGCCACCTCTCCGGAGGGCGCGGTTATAGCCTTCGGGGCGCGGGTGTAAACCCGAGGGCTTGGCGCGCCTCTCGCGCCTAGCCGCTCTCGCCAAGCCCTCGCGCGGGGCGCCAGGAGCGCCTATGTAAGCGGGAGGAGATACGCCATGCTGTTCGAGCGAAAGAAGACCACCCTGCCCGCCCCCGGCGAAGCTTTGCCCGGCCGGTCCGAGCCCGTGCGGGCGGGGGAGCGCCATTTCGTCAACGGCGCCCCGCTCCAGCCGCCTTTTCCCGCGCATCTGGAGGAGGCGGTGTTCGGGCTTGGCTGCTTCTGGGGGGCGGAGCGGCGGTTCTGGCAGGCGCTGGGCGTAGCGGTGACCGCGGTGGGCTATACGGGGGGCCAGACGCCGAACCCGACCTATGAGGAGGTCTGCTCCGGGCGCACGGGCCATACCGAGGCCGTGCGTGTGCTGTTCGATCCCGAACAGATCAGCTATGGCGCGCTCTTGAAGCTCTTCTGGGAAAGCCACGACCCCACCCAGGGCATGCGCCAGGGCAACGATATCGGCACGCAATACCGCTCCGCGATCTACACGACGACGCCCGCCCAGGCCGCCGCCGCGCAAGCCTCGCGCGAGGCCTATGAGGCCGCCCTCGCCGCCAAGGGCTTCGGCCCAATCACCACCGAAATCCGCGAGGCGCCCCCCTTCTATTACGCCGAGGACTACCACCAACAATACCTCGCCAAAAACCCGGCCGGCTATTGCGGCCTGGGCGGCACCGGCGTGAGCTGCCCCGTGGGGGTCGCGGTCCCGGCGTAACGTCGGCTGGGGGCTAGGCCGCGGCGCGGCGCAAAAACGGCGCGCGGTCCTTTCGTATAGGTCGCCAGCAGATCCGGCCGGCGCGCGGCGGCGAGCCGGCAGCCGGCCCGCGCCGCGTCAGTCGATCTTGTCGAGGATCTTCTCCACGCCGGTAACGAGCGTCGAGACGAGCTTGTTGGGGATTTGGGGACCGATGGAGAAGCGCTTGCGGTCTTCCAGGTCGATGAAATTGCCTTCGGCGGCGGTCCGCGCCCGCCCCATGAGGTCGCGCCACACGGGCACGCGGGCGTCCGCGAACGGCTCGAACACGGCGTCCGCCAGCTGCGCGCGGAAGGCCGCCGCGTCCGGCGTCCGGCCCGCCAGCGCGCCGATGCGGCGCGCCAGATCTTCGGCGTCCTCCATCGCCAGACTCGCGCCCATGCCGATCGTGGGCATCATGGCGTGCGCGGCGTCGCCCAGCGCCACCACATTGGCCTGCTCCGACCAGGGCGGGGCGAGCGGGTCTGTGTCGTGCATCGCCCAGAGATATATCTTGTAGCTGTCCCAATCGGGCACGAGGTCTAGCGCGCGGACGAGCATGTCATAGTGCGGGCCGAGGTCGCGAACAAGCGCGACGGCGATCGCCTTTTTCGTCTCGGCGGGAATGTCAGCCCAGGCTTGCTGGGGCTTAAGCCCCTGCTCGGCCCAGAGGCGGTCGCGCGTTTCGTGGTCAAAGCCGATGCCCATCGCGAGGCGCCCGCGCGCCAGCGGAAAGAGCGTCGTGGTGGCGAGGCTCCCCATGACAAGCTCACTGCGCCCGGAATTGGCCAGCTCGAGAAAGCCCTCGGGCGCGGTCTCGGGCCTGGCCTCCACGAGGAGATAGATGGCCGAAAACCCGCGGTCGAAAATCTCGGCGGTGTCTGGAAACACTTGTTTGCGCGCCACCGACCGGATGCCGTCCGCGGCGATCATAAGGTCAAAGCGCTCCTCGAACGGATCGTCTCCGACTTTGCCCGCCACTGTCACGGAGCGATCGGGATGCAGCGCCACCCGCTCGACGTTATGGCGCCGGCGCACCTCCGTGCGCGTCAGAAGGTGTGCCAAGTCAGCAAGGAATTCCTGCCGGTTGACGGAGAAGGTGTACTCCGGATCCAGCGAGACGGAGCGAAAGCGCTTGTCCAGGCGCGCATTGTAGAAGGCGAGCTCCGTGGCGGGATTGGCGCGCGCCATCGCGCGGTCTAACAGCCCAATCCGCTCCAGCGCCAGACACGCGCGCTTCTGAATGCCGTACTCGACGCCGGGATAATCCGTCTCGTCGGAATTGCGGTCGAGCAGCACGATCGACGCCGCCTCCGGCGCCAGATACCGCTCCAGCGACAACGCGCTCATAAGCCCCGCCGGCCCCGCCCCGACAATGCCGATCCGCAACGGCCCAGGGCGGCCTCCACCCGCCCTCGCGCTCGGCTTCCCGCCCCGCTCCGCCTCCAGCATCTCCAGCCTCCGTTCAAGCTCAGAGTACAACGCGCCAGCAAGGTCCCGGTTCGCAGCCCAGATGATTAAGAGCCGGGTAATGAATCTTAATATCGATGCTGACACCCGCAGAGGAGCAAGATAGATTAAGGAGGGTTAAGGGGACGGGGCAGGTATTGTGGGCAATGCGGCATTCATAAGCTGCTCCAGTGACGATCTGGAGCACGCAAAGACGCTCGAAAATTTGCTGGACAATGCGGGTCTGCCCGCTTGGGTCTACACCAAGCCTCTGACGGGAGCCGATTTTCCGCAAAAGATCGTCGAGGCGATAACGACCTCGTCGTGCGTGGTGCTTCTGATGTCGCCCTCCTCCGCCCGATCAAGCTGGGTGCAAAAGGAATTGCACTTCGCAATCGAGAACAAAAAGCCCATCGTCCCGGTGGTGGTGCGCCCCACGCCCGCAGACAGCCCGCTGCATCTGCGGATCGCCGGCTTGACATGGATCGACGCCTCGAGCGGCTTCACGCCTGACGTTTTGGCGGAGCTGAAACGCACGATCAGCACGCACCGAAGCCGATTCAGCCCGGTCATCGCGGTGATGAATATGAAGGGCGGGGTCGGCAAAACCACGCTGGCGGCCAATGTGTTCGGCGGCATCTTCAAGTGGCGGCGGAAAAACGTGCTGCTGGTCGATCTCGACCCGCAATACAATCTCACCCAGCTGCTGGTGCACCAGAGCAATCATGTCGCCGACGTCGACCGGGACCGCAGCATCATCAGTGCGTTCGAGGCCGGTCAGCCCCTCGGGCAGCCGTCGCCGGCGCGGGAGCTGACCAAGATCGGCGCACATGATCTGCCCCCGGTGGATCCATCCGATATTGCCCATCGCATCGAATTTGACGCCGACGCGCGCACACGCTTAGACCTAATCTTGGGGCAATTCGAAATCGCCAAATACACGCTCCCGCAAAGCGCCAGAAAGGTCGATGCGTGCATGAGCCACTTCAAGCGTTTCATCGATTTTGCGCGAGCCAAGTACGATCTGGTCGTGTTGGACGTGAGCCCGGCCAGCTCCCATTTGACGCTCGCCGCCCTCAGCGCCGCAACCCATGTCCTCGCGCCGGTACGGCCCGACAAATACTCGTTCCGCGGCCTCAAGGCGATGCACCGGCTGATGGATGAGTTGTTCGCCCTGCAGGCGCAGCCCGCTTTCCTCGCGATCATGAACGGGGTCGCCCCGGACTCCCCGCGGGACGTGGAAGAAGACATCCGCGCCGACAGCGAGTTCGGCGCCACGCTCCTGAAAACATTCATCCCGCATAGCCGATACTTTTTCGCACGCAATTCCGGTGTAGCGCACAGTCCGGCCGAAAAGCTTGCGATCAATGCAAATGGCTGGAATTCCGCAAGCATCAAGAACGTTCTTAGGCTTGCAGGGGATGAATTGCTTGAGCGGGTGAGCGGCGATGCAAAAACGATCGATAGAAATGCTGGAGACGCTTCGCAAATCAGCCAAGCGGTTTAGCTTTGCAGAGCTGACTCAGTTCGTGGCGGACATAAAAGCGGCGACGCCGGAGGCGCTGGATGCGCATTTGCGTCCGCCCGTGGGCAAAGTCGTAAGCCCCAGCGCGAAACAGACGGACCCGTTTGTCAAGCGCCTGAACGCTATAATGCGAGAGAACGGCATGAAGGCGCCCGACGGCGTCTCGGTTTTGAGAGGCCTGCTGAACACACGCTCCCCGGCGACAAAAGCGCCCGCGAAAGCCAGTTTCCCGACGCTCCTCAAACTTGTGCGCGAGAGCGTCTCCGACGAGGACGTTGAAACAGAACTCCAAGCCGCAGCGCGCGAATTCAAAGCCCGGTATTCCGTCCGATATGATCTCATGTGAATGACCCACCGCCGGCGCCTAGAGGTCTCGGTCTCGGCCTTGTCCTGCTTCCGTGGCGCTGTCAGCCAGCGGATCAAGAAGAGGATCGAGGAGGCATTCGGCTGGGCCGAGACCGTCGCCGGGCTGCGCAAAGCCCGACACCGCGGTCTGCCCAAGATCGACTGGCAGTTCACCCTCGCAATGGTCGCCTACAACTTGGTTCGCCTGCCGAAGCTGCTCGGCGCAGCACCGTGACGCCCGAAGACCGCCCGCACCGCGCCTCGCCGTGCGATAGCGCTCCGCGCCGAGCACGCCGACGCCATCCCGGGCGCCCAATCAGCGCAAGACCGCACATCAATCCAAAACCTCGGGCAGGCTTTCAGCAGCCTGCTAGTGGGTCACTGTTCAGACTTAAGCCGCAAAGCACAAACTCGGTAGCACCTTGCGATGGCCAAGCCAGAACTGGGCCCATCCGCCTCGACGATAAAGCGTACGCTGTTTGGCCTGAAAGTGGTCAGGACAAGAATTCGATGCGGTTGACGGCCATTCCTAGCAATCGCGACTCGCCCGCCATCGGAGTAACATTCGTACGGAAGAACAACTGGCGGTCTGTCGGTTCGGTTTCAATTTCCAGACTGCCACTTTCGCCGCCGCCAAGCGTCATCGAGACTTCTCGAGTTTTGGTAGCGACAATCATCTGCTTCACTTCTGGCAGGTAATTCGAAATGACAACGCGAATGCGCGACTTCGGAGTTTTGGCCCAAGGCAAAGTGAAAAACGATTCTCTACTAGTGGTCCAACGATGCGTACCTTCGGGCGCTGACCAGGTGCTGTCCATCCAGATACTATCTCCGGGATTGATGGCCGCAGGAGTTGGAAGCGCTTTATAGACCGTCGCGCGATAGACTGGCGACGGGCGAAGTTCAACGAGCCATCCATGTGCCATTAACAAATCCCGAAAGAAGCCGGCTTCAAATCCGAGCTCCATCCAACCGTACCGCCGAATGCACAGCACGCTGAGACCGTCAAGCCGAGGGCCCCACGGATAGGGAACGGACGGCGCGAAGGAATCCACAATGGGCTCGCCGCAAAACACCAGAAACCCTCCGGGGTTCAGACGGTGGTGGAGTTTGAGCAAGAGTTCCGGAAAGTCGATCGAGTGGTGAAATGCTTCAAAAAACAAGACCCGGTCGAATGTCTTGTCATCAAAGCCAGCTCCGAAAACGTTCTGTTCTAGATGAATGGGCACATCCATCGCTTCAGACTGCAAACGGATCTGGTTGAGAGAGGCCGCATCAATATCTACAGCCGAACAATCGAGCCCAGTCCGCGCGAGCATGCACAGGGCTTGGCCGCTGCCAGAGCCATATTCAAGCACGCTCATTCCGGCGCTTGCATCAAGCGCGGAAAAAATAGCACCCCAGCTTACCAGAAACTCGGAAACGAACTTGGTTGTTCCAAAGCTGAAGGGCGAGGTTTCGCGCCATACGTTGCGGCTCTCGCCGATCCCACTTTTTTCATCTAGATTTGGATTATAGGAATTACGTTGGGAAAATCGCTCATAGATGGCCATGGCGATCTGCCGATACTCGGGGCCAAGCGGGTCCAGCTGGCGCAGTTGTTCGATTTCGGGAACGCGGCAGCAGCACCGCGAAAGTGAATCGTAAAGTTCAGTGCCGATCTCGGCGGGTTGCGCATCGATCAGCTCGAGCATGTCTTGCTCAAGCATATTTCCCATGTCATCCGACATACCGTTTGCCCCGTCTCGCCTTACCGAACCCTGCGATCGCAACGCTCGATTATACATCGATCGACCCTAATCCTACGCGCCGCGGTGATGCGTGGCCGTTCGCTTAGCGAGATTGAGCTGGTTTCAGGCAGCGCGCTCGCGGCGAGGGAAGGGTTGGTGTTTGGTTCGCTCATGTCGGTCTGCTCCGCCGTCCCGTTCCTTTCCGCATGAGGCGGTGGCGGGCGGCAGGAACGGCGCATGGCCGGAGCGTATCAGGGCGGCGCGCAAGGGGTGCTGAAGGTAGGGCGGACCGGATGCCCCGGAGACCAAAGGCACCGCCCCCTTTGCGCGCCGCCCGCGCTCCGGCACATGCGCCGTCCGCCCGCCCCTTCCCGGCTCTGCGTCCCCCAGCCCTGTGTGAAGGACACCAAGGCCGGGCCAGGTACCGGCGCAGCGCGTCCAAGCTCATGGACCAATGCCGACCCAACCGATCAGGCTTGTGCCATCCCAGAGCGGCTCATCCGCAAAGCGCGCAGGCGACGCGTGAATCAGACTCACGTGTCGAAAACCGCTCGGGAATGTCGAAAAAGCAATCCATAAAGCCACTGCCAGTCGAAAAATGCGCCACCCGGTAGCTTGGGCTGCCTTCCGCGCGCCTCTCGCTACCCCGTCCGCACACCAGCGCAGCGGCGACCATGTCGGATACATCGTTTGCGGCCTGACGCGCGGCGATGTCAGTGCGGTGGGCATAGCGCTGCGTGGTGGAGGTATTCTTGTGGCCGAGCAGCGCGCCAATGATCGGCAGTGACAGGCCATTGGCGGCGCCGAAGCTTGCAAATCTGTGCCGCAGGTCATGCATCCGGAAATCATCGAGCCCGGCTGCAGCTCGCACATCGCGCCAGATTTTCGGCAGGCCTTCGTACGGCCCCGTTCCTTTGGCATTCGCGGTTCACCCGTATCGCGCCGTGCGGGCCGCCGTCTGCTTCGAATGCCGACAAAGCATCGCCGAGGCGCAGAGCTTCGGCCTGGGTGAGATCGCGCTCGCGCTGCATACCAGGCGGGACGTGAACCCCGTGGCAGGGGTCTTCTCCAGCAGCTCCAGATCGATTGCATAGGCAAACACACTCTCCAGCATCGCGATCGTCCTGCGCGCGGTGCCGATGCGGCTTTTGTGCACAATTGCTATTCGTAATGGGCACACGGGTCCGCAGCGCGCCCTGGGCTTTGGTTGGGCGGCGTTGCTTGTGGCGGCGGTTGTCTTCCAGCCCACGTCCGCGCCGTACGGGCCGCGATGCGCGATCCCGACTCCGCGCGCTTTGGCGAGGCATGGAGAGCTGACCCGACTTGCGCCGCAATGCGCGGGGAAATGGCGCCGCTTGCGTGACTCGAACACGCGACCCCCGCATTACGAATGCGGTGCTCTACCGGCTGAGCTAAAGCGGCCCGATTCCGGCGCGGGCGCGCGGGGCGCGGGCGACGGCGGGGGGAACCTAGACGGACCGGGGGCGGATCGCAAGCTCGGGCTGGGCGGCGACCGCGGCGCGGGGCCCTAATGGGCGCCGGCAGGGTCCTTGGCGGGGACTTCCTTGGCGCGGATGGGCTCGCCGCCGTCGGGGTCGGAGCGTGGGGCAGGCGGGAGGGCGAGCACGGAGCCCAAGCCTGCGTCGCGGCCGCCGCGTTCGAGACGGGGATGGATGAGCTGGCCCGCGTCCCCGAACACATAGACAAGGCGCGCCCAATCGGCGTCGTCGTACAGGAAGGCCGGGCCGTCGGGGTCGAGGTCGGACCAGTCGGGTTCGCGCGGGGCGATGGCGGCCTGGGCGAGCCAGGAGCGCGCGGCCGCCTCATCGCCGCGCCCGCGGGAGACGGCGGCGAACAGGGCGCAGATGCGCGAGGACGGGTTCTCCCGATAGGCGTGCTCCAGCGCGTCCCAGGCGGCGGCCCAATCGCCGCGGGCCATGGCGAGATCGGCGGCGATGATCTTGCTCTCGCGATGCTCGGGTTTCAGGTCGACGAGGCCGGCCATGCGCTTGGCGCGCTCGGCGTCGGGCTCGTCGGATTTCAGGTCACGATAGGCGTGGGCGATGGCGGGATGGGGGGCGGTCTCCCAGGCTTCCTCGAGGATCGAGGCGGCCTTCCAGGTCTTGGCCTCGTCCAGCAACAGGCGCGCCGCGATCACGGCGGCGGGCGCAAAGCCGGGCGCGAGCCGCACGGCCTTTTCCGCCAATTGCACAGCCTTTTCGCCCTTGCGATCGCGATCCTCGCGGGCGGCGGCGGCGGTGAGCAGCACGGCGCGGCGGCGCGTGACCACGCGCGGCTCGAGGAATTTGCGCCGCTCCCCCTCCTCCAGCGCTTCGATCGCGCCCTCCCAATCGCCGGCCTGGACGCGCAGCTCGAACAGGGACTGGAACGGCCATTGCGCGGTTTTGGAAAGCTTCAGCGCGGCGGCGGCGTGGCCGATCGCGGCGGTGCGGTCCCCGCGCTTCAGCGCCGAGGCGAGCAGGCCCTTGCGGCCCAGCAATTCGGTGTCCTCGTTGGCGAGCATGCCGGAATAGGCGCGCTCCGCCCCCGCCACATCGCCGGCCACCTCGGCCGCGCGCGCTTCCAGCAGGGTGGCGAGACGCGGCTCCTCGATCAGATTCTCCGCCTTGTCGGCGTGTTTGCGCGCGTCCTCGAACTCCCCGGCCTCGGCGGCGATCAGGCCGAGCGCCAAGGCCTCCTGGCCGCGCTTGCGCTTGTCGCGGTCTGCGGCCTTGCCGATGCGGCTGGGCGCGTCGAGCAGCAGGATCACGAAGCGGATCACCGGCAGGAACAGCGCCATGAAGAACGTGATCGCGAGCACGCCGAACAGCGCCGTCGTTTCGATGCGCACGCCGAACCATTCGATCATCACCACGCCCGGCGCTTGCGAGGCGGAGATGGCCGTCAGCGCCGCGATCACGGCAACGACGAGCAGGATCGCCAAACGGATCATGGGGCCTACCCTCTGCGCGAAAGCTCGGCGCGGATCGCGGCGAGGCGGGTGTCGATTTCCAGGCGCTGGCGCGCCTTTGCGAGCCAGGGCGCAGCGACCTTGGCGGGCGCGCCGGTGAGGCGCGACAGTTCGGCGACCGCGGCGGTGAAATCATCGGCGGCGATGCGGGCGGCGGCGCGCTCGACGCGGGAATTGGCGGTGTCCTTGGCGCTGGCGCTGCGCACGACGATGAATTGCGCCATCGTGGCCTGCACGTGGCCCCAGAAGCCCCCGCCCGCTTCCGCCTGGCGCGCGGCGCGCACGATATCGAGCTCGAGGGCGGCGAATTCGTCGCGCAGCTCCGCGCGGGTGGGCGCGCCGCGCTTCGAGAGGGTGGCGAGCGCGATGACGTTGGGATCCTCGGGCAGCACGGCCTGAAGCGCGGAATAGGCCTGGTCGAAAGGTCCGGAGGAGCGTGCGGCGTCGGTGGCGGCGGCGACCGCAAAGGCCGCGCGCGCCGCCTCGCTGGCGGAGCGGGACCCGGCGGCGACGTTGGCGAATTCGCCCTGCAGGGTCGTGAGCGCCGCGCTGAGCTTTGCGACCTCCTCCGCCGAGGCGGCGGCGTTCAGGCGGGTTTCGATCTCCTTGGATTGCGTAGCGAGGTTCTGCAGGCGCTGAGCGATCTCGGCGGGGCTCGCGCCGGCGGCGGCCTCGAACGCGTCCGCGCGCTGGGCGGAGGCTTCGAGCTGCTCCACCCGCGCCTGCATGGCGGCGACGGTGCGATAGAGCTGGGCGGGCGAGGCGGCGTTGGGGTCCGCGGGCAGGCTTTCGAGCGCGAGGATCCGCTTGCGCAGCGCCTCGGTTTCGGGCGGGCCGTTCGGCAGAAGCTTGAGGCCCGACTCGATCTTGGCGACCTTGGCCTGCGCGGAGCCTAGGGAGGCCTTGACGGCCTGATAATCGGCGGCGAATTCAGGCGACACGCCGCCCGAGGCGTCGATCAGGCGCAATTTGTCCTGCGCTTCGGCCAGGGTGCGCGCGGCGGCGGCGTTGGCCTGGCGCACCTGGGTAAGTTCGTCAGGCGCTGCGGCGTCCAGCAACGGGGCGAGCGCGGGCGTGCGAGGCGCGAGCGCGCCCATGGCCGCGCCGCCGAGCGCAGCCACCGCCGACAGCGCGACCGCGGCCCCCATGCCGATCCCTTGCGCGGGCGGGCGATCGGCCGGCTCGAAGTCCACGTCGATCGGCTCTGCACGTCCGCGGTCCCCCGCTTCGGTCGCGCCCATGAGCTCCCCCTTGCCTGCCGGACTTCTCCCGGCCAAACCAGCTTCCCGAATCAGGAAGTTAAGCGCTGGCCTCGTTCGGCTCAAGCCGCTTCGGCTTATGGAGCCTGGGCGAGCGCCAGCAGTGCGGCCTCCCGCGGCGCCGCGGCGATGCGGACGCCGGCCCAAGCGCGCGCCCGCGCGGCTGCGGCGACGCGCGCCGATAGGCACCAGGCCTCCACGCGCTGAAGGTCGAACACGGCGGCCAGCGCGACGAACGCGCTCGCCGCGCGCGCGCTGTGGAACAGCACGGCCTCCACCGCGCCCGCGTGCAGCGCCGCGCGGGCGGGCGCGCTCAACGCAGCGACGGGATCGGCGCGATAGAGGATCCGGCGCTCGGCCGCGAAGCCCGCCGCCGCCAGCGCGCCCGTAAGATCGAACGCGACCGCCTCCCCGCTCAAATGCACCAGCAGGCCGGCCTCGGGCTTGAGCAGTGCGACCGCGAGCGCCGCGAGATCGCCGCCCGCGCCATCGGCCGATCGCACGCCGCGAAAGCCCCGCGCCAGGGCGGCTTCCGCCGTCGCCTCCCCCACCGCCAGCGCCGGCACCGCTAGCGCAGCGTCCGGCGCGAGGCGCGCGGCCGTCGCGCTGGTCAGCAGCACCGCCTGCACGCCCCCAAACCCGCCTGCCGTCGGGATCGGCGTCACGGTGAGAACCGGGCTGACGATGGCGGTCCGCCCGAGCGCGCCCAGCGCCTCAGCGGTGCGCGTCGCGTCCGGCGCCGCGCGGGTAACGAGCAGCGCCATGCCTCACCCCGCGCCCGCCGCCACCCAGGCCGGCCCGGCGCGGGCGCGCAGAATGCGCCCCACCGCCTCGCCGAGCGCGGCGGCGTCTCCCGGGGTCCCCGCAGGAGCGGACAGCGTCTCGCGCCAGCGCGTGACCCCGTCCGGCGTCAGGACCTCCCCGATCAGGTTCAGCACGCCGCCCTCAACCCGCGCAAAGGCCGCGATCGGGGTGCGGCAGGAGCCGTCCAGCGCATCGAGCACGCCCCGCTCGGCCTCCGCCGCCAGGCGTACGCCGTGATCCTCGATTGCGGTGGCCGCCGCCAGCGCGCGCACGTCGTGCGCGCGGGCCACGAGCGCGAGCGTGCCCTGCCCCGCCGCGGGCGGCATGGCCTCGGGGTCGAGGAGGCTCGCGGCCGCGTGCGCAAGGCCCAGGCGCTTCAGCCCCGCGAGCGCCAGGAAACTCGCCTGCACGACCCCCGCCTCGACCTTGGCGAGCCGGGTGCCCACATTGCCGCGCAACATCACGACGCGCAGATCCGGGCGCGCATGCAGGCATTGCGCCTGCCGGCGCAGGGAGGCGGTGCCGATCAATGCGCCGGGCGGCAGATCCTCGAAGCGGGTTACGCTGCGGCAGATGAAGGCGTCGCGCGGATCCTCCCGCTCGGGGGTGGCGGCGAGCACCAGCCCCTCGGGCAGGCGCGTGGGCAGGTCCTTCAGCGAGTGCACCGCCAGATCGATCCGCCCCGACAACAGCGCCTCGTCGAGCTCCTTGGTGAACAGCCCCTTGCCGCCGGCCTCGGCGAGCGTGCGATCGGTGATCCGGTCGCCGCTCGTGAGGAAGGGCGCGATCTCGATCGCCGCCTCTTCCTGCGACAGGGCGGCCGCCAGACGGGACTGGACATGGCGGGTCTGGGCGAGCGAAAGCGGCGAGCTGCGCGCCCCGAGGCGAAGGGCCGGGCTCATGCGCGCCGCGCTTTTCCTGATTTTGCGTCTATCATGGCGCGCATAACGCGTTTTCCGGCGGTTAGAGGCGTGATGCAAGAGCAGGTGATCCTGGGGATCGAAACCAGTTGCGACGAAACCGCCGCAGCGGTCGTTGCGCTGGACCAAGCGGGCGGGCGCGCGCGCATCCTGGGGGACGTGATCTGGGGCCAGGCCGAGCAGCACGCCGCGTTCGGCGGCGTGGTGCCCGAGATCGCGGCGCGCGCGCATGTGGAGCGGCTCGACCACGCGATCGCGGCGGCGATGGCGCAGGCGCGCCTTGGCTTCGACGATCTCACCGGGGTGGCGGCGACCGCCGGCCCCGGCCTCGTCGGGGGGGTGATGGTGGGACTGGCGACCGGCCAGGCGATCGCGCTGGCGCGGGGCGTGGCGTTTTCCGCGGTGAACCATCTCGAGGGCCACGCGCTTTCGCCCCGGCTCTCGGAGCGGCTCGATTTTCCCTATTTGCTGCTGCTGGCCTCGGGCGGGCATTGCCAATTCCTGGCGGTGGAAGGGCTCGGGCGCTATCGCCGGCTGGGCTCCACGATCGACGACGCCGCCGGCGAGGCCTTCGACAAGGCCGCCAAATTGCTCGATCTGGGCTTTCCCGGGGGCCCTGCTCTCGAGCGCGCGGCCGCGCTGGGCGATCCCCATCGTTTTGCGTTTCCCCGCCCGATGGCAGGGCGGCCGGGCTGCGACCTTTCCTTCGCCGGCCTCAAGACCGCCCTCGTCCGCCAGGCCCAGGCGCTCGCGCCGCTGACCGAGCGCGACCGCGCCGATCTCGCCGCCAGCTTCCAAGAAGCGGCGCTGGACGTGATCCTCGATCGCACCGCCCAGGCGCTCGAGCTCCACACGCAGATGTCTTCGGGGCGGGTGCTGGTGGCGGCGGGCGGCGTGGCCGCCAATATGGGGCTGCGCGCGCGCCTGGCCGCGCTGGCGCAGGCCCGTTCCTACCGCTTCGTGGCCCCGCCGCTGCGCTATTGTACCGATAACGCCGCCATGATCGCGCTCGCCGGCGCGGAGCGTCTCGCGCGCGGCTTAAGCGACCCGCTGGACGTGAAGGCCCGGCCGCGCTGGCCCCTGGACGAGGAAGCCGCCGCCGCCCGCCCGCTGCATATCGCGGGACGCAAGGGCGCCAAGGCGTAAAGGGCGAGGGGCGGGCGATGAGGCATGTCGGGGTGTTGGGGGCGGGCGCCTGGGGCGCGGCGTTGGCGCAGGTGGCCGCACAGGCCGGCCGGCGGGTGAGCCTGTGGGCGCGCAACCCCGAAACGGCGGAAGCGATTAATTTTACGCACGAAAACGCGCCGTACCTGCCGGGTCAGACGCTCCATCCCGCCATCCGCGCCACCGCCGAGCTGGGCGACATCGCCGCCGCCGACCTCGTTCTCGCGGTGGTCCCGGCGCAATTCCTGCGCGCTGTGCTCACGCGGCTGGCCCCGTTGCTGGCGCCGGGGGCGCCGATAATCGTGTGCGCCAAGGGGGTGGAGCAGGGCAGCCTCGCGCTGATGACGCAGGTGCTGGAGGAGACCGCGCCGACCGCGCGCGCAGGCGTGCTGTCGGGGCCCGGCTTCGCCCGCGACGTGGCGCGCGGCCTGCCCACGGCCGTGACCATCGCCACCGCGGACGCAGACCTCGGCCGGCAGGTGGTGGACGCGCTGGGCCTGCCCACCTTCCGCCCCTATCGCAGCACCGACATGGTCGGCGCCGAGATCGGGGGGGCGGTCAAGAACGTGATCGCCATTGCCTGCGGCATCGCCGAGGGCCGCCTCTTGGGCGAGGGCGCGCGCGCGGCGCTGATCACCCGGGGCTTCGCCGAGCTGACCCGGCTGGGGCTCGCCATGGGCGCCCGCGCCGAGACGCTCAACGGCCTCTGCGGGCTGGGGGACCTCGTGCTCACCTGCGTGAGCCGCACCTCGCGCAACACCTCGCTGGGGGTGAGCCTCGGGGAAGGCCGCGCCATCGCCGAGGTGCTCAAGGAGCGGCGCAGCGTCGCCGAGGGGGCTGCGAGCGCCCCCGCGATCGCCGCGCTCGCACGCCGCCACGGGGTGGAGATGCCGATTTCGGCGGCGGTGGCCGAGATCGTGGCCGAACGGCTGAGCGTGGATGCGGCGATCGAGGCGCTCCTGTCGCGGCCGTTCCGCGCGGAGGGCGCGTGAGCGTGTGGCCCCCGCCCGATCCTGACAACCCCGCCCGCCCCCGCCCCGGCGCCAAGCTCGCGGCGCTGCGCGACATCCCGGAACCCGGCGCCCTGCTGGTCGATCGCGCGGCCGGGACGGCGCGGTTTTCGCTGATTCTGGTGCGCTTCGAGGGTGGTTTTGCGGGGTATGAGAACCGGTGCCCGCATGCGCGCCTGCCGCTCGAACGCCCGGACGGGCGGGTGCTGCTGCAACAGGGCCGCTTCCTGGTGTGCGCCGCGCACGGCGCGAGCTTTCGCCTCAATGACGGCGTCTGCATCGCGGGCCCGGGCCTGGGCGGGCGGCTGACGCCCTTCCCGGTGCGCCTGGACGGCGGCTTCCTCTGCGCCGGCTAAGACTCACTCATTAGCGGCGACGGCCAGGCCCGCGGCCTCGGCGATCGCGCGCGTCACCCGGCCCGCGCCGTGGGCGTCCACCAGCATGCGGCCCAGCGTGTTGGATTTCAGCCGCGAGGCCAAATCGTCGGCGAAGCCTGCGATCGCAGCCGCCAGGCGCTCGGGGTCGAGCGTCTGGCGAGGCCCCGCATAGAGGCACGCGCCGGCGCGCGCGAGGCGCTCAGCGCTCACCGCCTCCTCCGCATTCACCGCCACAAGCAGCATCGGCAGGCCCAGCGCGCACGCCTCCCACACCGTAGTGCCCCCCGCGGAGAGCGCCATGTCCGCCTCCTGCATCAGGGCCGCCATCGGCGGGTTGTAGGCGAGCGCAAGACAAGGCGCGCCCGCCGCCCGCGCGGCGATTTCCTCCGCCCGGACATTGGCCGCCCCGATCACGAGCGTGAGCTTGAAATCCTCCGGCAGCAGGCGCGCCGCCTCCACCGCCAACAAACTCGCCCCGGTCGGGTCGACGCCGCCGAACGTCATCAGCACATTGCGTGCGCGCGGCCGGATCACTCGCTGGGCCGCGCGCGCGTGCGCGAATTCCTGGCGCAGCAGCGCAAAGCGGGGCCCGAGCAGCGCGAGCGGGCGCGCGGCTTTGCCGGCATAGAGCGCCTCCTCGGCATGGAGGTTCTGATTCACCAGCACAGCGCACGGATAATCGGGCAGCGCGCCCATATCGTCGATCACCGCCACAACAAGGCCGGCATCGCTCAGCGCGGCGATATACGCAACGCTCGCGGAATAGGAATCGACCGCCACCGCGCGCGCGCCGCGGGCCGCGCACAGCCCCGCAAGCACCGCCGCCTCCGCGCGCGACCAGGCGGGCTCGGTGGTCATGTGCAGCCCGAAACCGGCCCCCTCCACGACCCGCGCCCGCAGCCCCTCCGGGAGCGCGGCGCTCACCAGGAGGCAATGCCCGCCCGCGCCGGTCCACGCCTCCCCCAACGCCAACAGCCGCATCACATGGCCGGAGCCGGTGAGGCCGCCGGCGTCCGCGCGCAAGACCAGAAGCGGGCCGCTCTGCGTCATGGATGTCCATCCCGCCTTCTTCAGACGCCGTTAACCAAACCTGGCCAGCCTCGGGCGCGAACCAGGAGCGGGCGGGTGGACGAAATAGCCGGTTTCGAGGCGCTGCAGCAAATGCTGGGCGCACGATCCTTCCAAAGCCCGCGCATCGACCTTAACGGCAAGACGGTGCTCGTCACCGGCGGCACGGGCTCCTTCGGGCGCCATTTCGTGCGCGCCGCGCTCGCGGCCTTCACGCCGCGCAAGCTGATCGTGTTCTCGCGCGACGAGCTCAAGCAGTACGAGATGGCGCAGGATTTTTCCCCCGCGCGCCATCCGTGCCTGCGCTATTTCATCGGCGACGTCCGCGATCCCGCGCGCCTCGAAATGGCGATGCGGGACGTCGATTACGTGGTCCATGCGGCGGCGATGAAGCATGTGCCGATCGCGGAATACAATCCCTTCGAATGCATCCAGACCAATGTCATAGGCGCGCAGAACGTGGTGACGGCGGCGCTCAAGCGCGGGGTGAGCCGTGTGATCGCTCTGTCTACGGACAAGGCGGCGAACCCGATCAATCTCTACGGCGCCTCGAAGCTCGCCTCCGACAAGATCTTCATCGCCGCCAACAATCTCTCCGGAGAAAACGGGGCGCTGTTCTCGGTGGTGCGCTACGGCAACGTGCTGGGCTCGCGCGGGTCGGTGGCGCCCTATTTCATGCGGCTGCTCGCCGAGGGCGCCGATCATCTTCCGATCACGGACGAGAAGATGACGCGGTTCTGGATTACGCTCGACCAGGGGGTGGCCTTCGTGCTGTCGAGCCTCGCCATGATGCGCGGGGGCGAGACATTCGTGCCGAAGATCGCCTCCATCCGCACGACCGACCTCGCCCGGCTTATCGCGCCCCATCTGCCGCATCGGATCGTCGGCGTGCGCCCGGGCGAGAAACTGCACGAAACGATGGTGCCCAGCGACGACGCGCGCGCCACGCTCGAACTGCACGATCGCTTCGTGATCCTCCCGCCGGAGGCCGCGGCCAAGCGCGCCTGGTACGGGCTTGAACATGGCGCGGTCCCCGCGCCGGAAGGCTTTTCGTACGCGAGCGACAAAAACCCCGAGCAGCTCGACCCGCGAAGCCTCCACCGCCTGTTGGGGCGCGCCTTTGCCGCCTGACTTCGGCTGAAACGCCAAGAAGCCCGCCGACGCCGCTACGCGACGCCGACGGGCTCTCAGCTTTAACGGAGCCTGCGATTAGCGGAACAGCGACAGGAATTGCGTCGAGTTCGCGTTAGCGATCGAGAGCGCCTGCGTGCCCAATTGCTGTTTGACCTGCAGCGAGGACAGCTTCGCGCTGTCCTTGGAGAGGTCGGCGTCCACCAGATTGCCGATGCCCGCCTCCAGCGCGTCAGAAAGGCTCACCAGGAATTCCCGATGGCTCTCCATGCCCTTCGCAGCCGAACCAAAGGTGGCGAGCTGTTCGTTCACCGCGGTGAGCGAGCTGTTGATCGCCGACAAGGCGTTCGAGGCCGAAGTCGCAGTCGATATCGTTGCGCTGCTGCTGAGCGAGATCACCGAGCCGCTGCCGCCCAGGGCGAACGACACGGCCGTGATCGTGATCACGTCGCCCGAATCGTTGGCGAACGCGGTGACGTTGGTGCCGCCCGACTTGATCAGGTTGACGCCGTTGAATTCCGCATTGTCGATCACGCGGATGATCTGGTCACGGATCTGGACGAAGTCGGCGTTGTAGGCGTTCCGCTGGGCGGTGGTGATCGAGGCGTCCGAGGCCTGGGTCGCCTTGGCCTTGAGTTCGATCAGCAGGTTGGAGATTTCGGTGCCAGCCGTGTTGGCCACGTCCAGCGCCGAGATCGCCTTGTCGACCGTATCCTGGGCGACACCGTAGCCCGCCACCTTGCCGCGGGCGTCCTGCGCGATGGCGTAGACGGCGCCGTTGTCCTTGGCGGAGGCGATCTTCAGACCCGTATTGATCCGGTTCTGGAGCGATTCGAGTTCGGTGTTTGTTTTGTTGAGGTTCTGGAGCGCGATCAACGCGCCGTAATTGGTATTGACGCTGGTCGTCATTGGAGAGGTCCCTTCTGGCGTGCGTCCGCGCCTTCTGGCGCGGCGGGGCTCCTTCGAAGCCCGAAGGGTCGCAAAGCAATGGCCGCGCCAGCCCTTTTATGGCCCGGGAACCGCTGAAATCGCCTCTTTCGGGGGGTTTTTCGTCAAAGCCCCGGCAAAAAGCGCCACTCCCGCCCGGCAGACTTTGCCGGGCGACGGCAAGTTTTGCCGTGTCGGATCAGCCGCGCGCGCCTATTGGAAGAAGGACAGCAGGATCCGCGGCGACTGGTTGGCGATGGAGACGGCCTGGGCGCCCAATTGCTGCTTGACTTGCAGCGCCTGCAGCCGCGCGCCCTCCTTGGCCAGATCCGCGTCCACCAGATTGCCGACGCCGTTCTCCAGGCTGTCAGACAGCTTGGTTACGAAATCCTTGTGCTCCTCGATGCCCTTGGCGGCCGCGCCGAGGGATGCGAGTTGCAGGTTTACATTCGTGATCGAAGTCAACACCGCCGAAAGGACGCCGGCGGCGGCGGTGGCGGAGCTCAACGTCGCGTTGGACGCAAGTGTAATCACCGCCCCGCTCAGCGCAAAAGACACCGCCGTGATGGTTATGATGCTGCCCCCGGAATCGTCAGCGAAGGCGGTCACGTTGTCGCCGGTGGCCTCGATCATGTTCAGGCCGTTGAACTCGGCGTTCTCCAGCGTACGGACGATCGCGTCGCGCAGTTGCACGAAGTCTGCGTTGTAGGCCGCCCGCTGGGGGGTGGTGATGGAGGGGTCGCGCGCCTGGGTCGCCTTCTCGCGCAGATCGTTCAAGAGGTTGGAAATCTTCTGGCCCGCGGTGAGCGTGACGTCTAGCGCGCTGATCGCCTTGTCCAGCGTATCCCCCGCCACGCCGTAGCCCGACACGCTGCCGCGCATCAATTGGGCGATCGCAAACGTGGCGCCATTATCTTTCGCGGTGGCCACTTTGAGCCCGGTATTGATCCGGTTCTGCGTGGTTTCCAGTTCGGAATTGGTGCTGTTCAGGTTTTGCAGCGCTAGCAGCGCGCCGTAATTGGTGTTGACCGAGACTTGCGACATGGGAACCTCGATTCCGGGGCGCTCGCCGGCGTTCGCGCCACAGGGACGTTTTGTCAAACCCTCCCGTCGCAAGGCCCGTGCCGCGCGCGTTCACCAATCAAAATGTTGATTTCAGTTGCTTTTTTCTGGGCGCGTCGCGGGGCCGTTCAGCATGACGCGCAAGTCTTGCCGCGTCGGCCCGGCAAATTCCGCCCACCGGCGCCCCCCCCGCTTCGCGGGCAATGCGCCTTAAGAGGCCGAGACCGCCAGGCCCTGCATGATCGAGCGGTTGACTTCGATCAGCGTCTCGATGTCTGCGCCCTC
This sequence comes from Alphaproteobacteria bacterium, assembly GCA_031398975.1. Lineage (GTDB taxonomy): Bacteria > Pseudomonadota > Alphaproteobacteria > Caulobacterales > Aquidulcibacteraceae > JAKFWI01. The sequence continues at coordinate 68,562 of JANNOI010000019.1, forward strand.
GCGCATCACCGCGCTGGACTGACGCGACACCCAAAGGGCGAGCGAAATGATCTGCGCGCGCGTCGCGCGCGGCAGCGTGTTATGGGGCCCGCCGCAATCGTGGGCGAGCATGCTCCAAAGCCTTCGGTTTTTGTCGAGCGCAGCCGCCAGGCCCTGCAGATCGCCCCGGCCTTGCGCCTTTGCGTGCAGGAGACCGGATGTGACCATGGCGAAGACGCGGTATTCGGTGTCGCGTGGGGCCTCAGCCTGCACGCTCGCGCGTTGATAAGCCTGGATCGACATCCGTGATTCCTAAACGTTCCTCTTCGTACGCCATGATCTTGCGGCATCGCATCAGGGCGCGGTAGAACTCCCCCGCCAGCACGTCCCGCGAGATCGAGACGCATTCGGTGAGGATTTCGGGATTGCGCACCGCGCCCATGAATTCCGACATCCGCCGCGCGAACTCTCCGTACACGTCGCGATTATCGGTCTGGTCCAGATAGAGCAGCATGACCGGGAAATAGATGCGCCGCGCCGGGGAATTGGCCTCTTGCGGCTGCATGATGTCTTTCTCGCGCAGCACCGAGGCTTTGTTCTGCAGGATCAGCGCGCCGCGCCGATCGCCGTTCTGCACCACCGCGCCGTTGACGACGAAGCGCTCCCCCGGCCGCAGCGACAGTTTCAGTGGCATCGCGCAACCGCCCCGGATCGAACCTCGGTGGCAGCCTCCCCGATCGGGGTTAAGAAGTCTTTACGAAACGCGCCGCGCTCCCGAACGGAGGCCCGCTATCGCCCCGCCGCCTCGCCGGGCGCGCGCAGCAGCAAAAAGCCCCCGTGATGGCGGCGCACCACCAAGGCTTGCCCGCCGCGATTGGTGAGGCGGAGCGCTGCGAGGACGCCGGCCTCGTCCGTGTCGGGCAGGATGAAGCTCTGCGTATGCTCCCCCCACCCCACCAGCGTGCAGGGAAAATCGGCGACGTCGCGCTCCGGCCCCACGGAGGATACTAGCGCGACGCCCGGGCGGGCGAGCGCGCGGGCATAGGCGCTGTGATACATGCCCTCGGTGTCGATCTTGTCCTGCGCGGGATCGGGGGGCACCACGATGCGGACGCGGGCGTCCGCGCAGCGCTCCACCCCCGCGCGGGCGCCTTCGGCGTCGAAGGTCCAGCGCGCCTGCGTCATCAGCCGCCCAACGGCGGGGGCGTGCAGGCTTGCGATCAGAAAATAAACGCCCGCGGCCAGGCCCGTGGCGCCCGCAAGCCGGGTCCGGCCGGCCGTCGACGCCTCCTCCGCCGCAAGCCACGCGGCCAACAGCAGGAGAAGCAGCAGCCCGGGCGCGGCGATGGCGAGCCCGCGTCCCTGCACCATGGGCAGGACCGTGGAGACGGCGAGCGGTATCGCGCAGAACAAAACCCCCACGACCGCGCCCAGGACATAGACCGGCCGCGCCGCGCGCGAGGCCGCGCATAAGCCCGCGAGCGCCACCGCCACGGGGACGTTCACATTGGAGGCGTTGAGGAATTTGTGGAGGTACCAGTATTCGCCGAACATATAGGCCGGGCCGTTCTGCATCCATCCCACGAGCCCGCTGCCCCCCACCAGCGCGGCGGCGGCGTAGGCGATCCAGCCGGCGGTGACCAGGGAAGCGGTGAGGCCCGCGGCCAGCCCCGCGCGGATCAGATCGCCCCGCCGCTGCAGCAGGCCGACGAGCGTGACCCCCGCGCCGAGCGCCCCGGTATAGAGTGCGGCATAGAGGTGGCTGAGCGTGGCGAGCAAGGCGAGGCCGACGACCAGCGCGAGGGCGCCGCGCCGGGGGCCGGCGAGCAGCCGGCTGAGCAGCGCCGCCGTCAGCGCAAACGCCGCCGCTTGCGCGAGCATCCCGGCGCGCCCCTCCAGGACGAAGCTGAGCGTGGCGGGGGCGGCGAGAAAGAGCCCCGCCGCCGCGAGGCCGAACCCCGGCCGCTTCACCCGGGCGAAAAACAGCGCGCCTGCGCCGGCGGCCAGCAGGAGGGCGAGGCCATTGACCAGCGCTAGGGCGGTCTGGGCCGGCAGGCCGGCGCTGAGCGCCGCCCGCGCCAGGAGGTAATAGAACGGGATGTGGGTATCGACGGTGAGGCGGGTGTCCCATGCCTGCGCCAGGGGGATCGTGGGATCCGCAAAATAGAGCGTAAAGTACTCGTCGATCCAGAAGGCCCTTCCGGGCAGGTTCGACGCCACGAACCAGGCGAGCGACAGCCCCCCCAGAACCAGCACCGCAAAGGGCGCCCTTGCGAACGCCTTTTCGTAGGCCATAGCCGCCGATCCCCCTGCGCGCGCCGCCGGAGCGGGAGCTATAGCAGCGCGACGCGGGAGGTATGCAACCGCGGCGCCGGGCTTCAGGGACGCGCGGTCACCGTCAGGTCTAACCGGATCAACGCGCCGTCGCGCAGCACCGTGAGCGGGGCGCGCGCGCCGATCGTCTCGCGGGTCAGCGCCCGGTGGATCGCGTCGACGCCGTCGGCGGGCGCGGCCCCCACCGACACGATGACATCGCCCGCGCGCAGACCCGCCGCATCACCCGGGCCGCCGGGGGTGACCTGCACCACCAGCACGCCGGCCTCCACGGTGAGGGCGAGGCGCCGGCGCAGCGCGAGCGCAAGCCCCTGGGTCTGCCCCGCGATCCCCAGCCAGCCGCGCGCCACCCGCCCGTCCCGCATGAGGTCGGGGATGATGCGCTTGGCGGTATTGATCGGCACCGCAAAGCAAAGGCCCTGCGCGCCCCCGATCATCGCCGTGTTCACCCCGATTACCCGCCCGCTTGCATCCACCAGCGCGCCGCCGGAATTGCCCGGGTTCAGCGCGGCGTCAGTCTGGATCACGTCCTCGATCAAGCGCCCGCCCTCCCCGCGCAGGGTGCGCCGCAGGGCCGAGACGACGCCCGCGGTGACGGTCGCCTGCAGGCCCAGCGGATTGCCGATCGCCACCGCCAGCTCGCCAACGCGCAGGCTGTCGCTGTCGCCCAGCTCAGCCGCCGCGAAGCGGCCCCGGCCGAGGCGCAGCAGCGCCAGATCGGTCTCGGGGTCCAAGCCCACGATCTCCGCGGAGACGACGAGCCCGTCGTGCAGCACCGCCTCCACGCGCCCCGCGCCGCGCACCACATGGTGGTTGGTCAGGGCGTAACCGTCCCCCGTCACGATCACGCCGGAGCCCGCGCCGTCGAAGGCGTTTTCACGCCCGCGCCCGCGGCGCACCCCGATCACGGACGGCCCCGCCCGCTCGGCGGCCGCAATCACGGCGCTGGAGAAAGCGTCCCGAAGGTCTTGCGGCGCGGCTGGCGCGGAGAGCGGTCGGGCGGGGCGGGTTTCAGCGCGCGCGGCGCGCCAGGACGTGGCGTTTTGCATGCGCTGGAAGATGGGCGCCGGAGCCCGATCGCAAAAGACCCCCGCCGGCCCCGGCCCCGCGCGGGCGTGACGGCGCCGGCGGGCCGGGTTAGCAAGCAGGAATGTCCGACCCAACGCCGCCCGCACCCCGCGATCCCGCCTGGCTGTGGATCCGCAATTCATTCGCCGCCGGGGTGGCGATCGTGCTGCCGTTCGCGGTCACCGCCTGGATCATCTGGTCGTTCGTGACCTTCGTGGACGCCCGCGTCGTTCCGCTGATGCCGGCCGCGCTGCAGCCCTATACCGACGCGATCCCCGGCGCGGGCGTGGTGGCGGCCTTGGCGGCGATCACGCTGGTGGGGGCGCTGGCGGCCAATCTTGTGGGGGCCGAGATCGTCCGGGTGAGCGAGCGCTTGGTCAGCCGCCTGCCGCTGGTGCGGTCGATCTACGGCGGCTCCAAGCAAATCTTCAAACAGATCGCCGCGCCGGACCGGACAAGCTTCCAGGAGGCCGTGCTCGTTCCCTTCCCGTCTCCCGGCGCCTGGGCGATCGGGTTCATCACCAATGACACCCCGGATGAGGGCCCCGCCGGGCTCGGGGCCGATATTGTGGCCGTCTATGTCCCCCAAGCCCCGGTGCCGACCTCGGGCTTCCTGCTCTATCTTCCCCGCCACACGCTTAGGCCCTTGAGCCTCGCCCCGGAGGAGGCGCTCAAGCGGGTAATCTCGCTGGGCATCATCAAGCGGGAGGACGCCGAGCCCGCGCCCGGCGCGGCGCCTGCGCCCCCGCCCAAAGCGTAAAAGACGTCCCGCCAGCCATTTTGCGCCGATTCCACAAGGCCAATCCGGTCGCGCGTTAACGCTGCCTTAGGCCACCCGCCGCAAAAGTCGGGATCGACGAAGCAGGATCGCTTCAAGATTCTTACGCAGGCGGGCTTGGCGCGATGTCGATGCGGCAGATCATCGTTCTGGTCGCGGCGGGGATTGCGGCCCTGCTCGCGCTGCTGCTGCTGCGCGGCGTAGGCGCGCGGGAAGCCCCCGCAAAGGCCGATACGCCCCCGCCGATCGTCGGCGTCGAGGTGCTGGTGGCCGCCAAGCCGCTGCAGGCCGGGGTCGCGGCCTCCGCGGGCGATCTGGCCTGGGCGGCGTTTCCGAAAACGTCGGTGACCGAAGCCTTCATCACCAAGACGCAAGCCCCCCAGGCGCTTGAGGAAATGAGCGGCGCGGTGGCGCGCTATCCCCTGGAAAAGGGCGAGCCCGTGACGGCCGCCAAGCTCGTCAAGCGCGGCGAGGGGGGCTTCATGGCCGCGATGCTCGAACCCGGGTTCCGCGCCGTCGCCACCCCGATCGAGGCCGAGACGGCGGCCGCCGGCTTTATCCTCCCCAATGACCGCGTCGATGTGCTGATGACCCGCAAGGTCCAGCTTCAGGGCCTCAACGGCGCACGCGACGAGGTGCGCAGCAATGTCGTGCTCGAAGACATCCGCGTGCTGGCGATCGACCAGAAGGCCAAGGGCCCGGCCGGGGACCCCGAAGGCCCAGCCCACCTCGTGGGCGCGGTGGCGACGCTTGAGCTTTCCCCCCGCGACGCCGCCACCTTGGCGATGGCCGACGAGATGGGCGACATCTCGCTTTCCCTGCGCAGCCTGGAGCGCGCGGCCGGCGGCCCGGAGATGGGCGCGGCCCGCCGGGCCCGTTCGGGCGTGATGGAGCAGAACGCAGCGCTCGCGGCGATAAAGTTCCACGCCTATGGCGCGATGAAGACCGACACGCTCCAAAGCCCTGGGAACGACTGAGCCCATGAAACCCGCCCGCGCGCTGCTCGCGTCCTTCGCCTCCCTGCTGGCCCTCGTTGCGCCAACCCAGACCGTCGCCGCCGCCCCCGCCCCCGCGAGCGACCCGAGCGGGGCGCTTTATATCAGCATCGCGGCCGGCGCGGATGCGGTCTCGCCCCGCCCCGTAGTCCTGCCGCTCTCCAAGGCCGTGGTGGTGGATTTGCCGCGCGAAGCGCGCGACGTGCTGCTCTCCAATCCAGACATCGCCGACAGCGTGGTGCGCACGGCGCGGCGTGTGTTCATCATCGGGCGCGCGATCGGGCAGACCAACGCCTTCTTCTTCGACTCCGAAGGGCGCCAGATCGCCAATCTCGAAATCCGGGTGGAGCCCGACGTCGCCCCCCTCAACAGCATCCTGAAGCGCTTCGCCCCCAATGCGAGCGTGAAGGCGGAATCGGTCAACGGCTCGCTTATCCTGACGGGCGCGGTGAAAAGCGCCGCCGAGGCCGACCGGGTGCTCCAGATCGCCCAGAAGTTCAGCGCCAAGCCGGGTGCGACCACACCCACTCCGGTGGTCAATCTCTTGGCCGTGGAGAGCAAGGAGCAGGTGCTGGTCAAGGTGCGGGTGGTGGAAATGAACCGTACGCTGATCAAACAATTGGGCGTCAATCTGGATTCCGACGACATCTTGAACACCGTGCTGCCGAATGACAGCTATCTGAGTCTCTCCACCGCCAATGGCTTCTCCATCAACGGCTCGCTGCTCGGGGGCTCCACCGCGACGCTCGGCGAGGTGGACAGCACCGGCCAGAGCACCAGCGGCGCGCTCCAGGCGTTCGAGCGCAGCGGCCTGTTGCACGTGCTGGCGGAACCGAACTTGACCGCGATCAGCGGCGAAAGCGCGAAATTTCTGGCGGGCGGGGAGTTTCCCGTGCCGGTGCGCTCCGATGACGGGGAGGTGACGGTCGAGTTCAAGCCGTACGGCATCGGTCTGGCCTTCACCCCGATCGTGCTGTCGGGCGGTCGCATCTCCCTCAAAGTCTCAACCGAAGTCAGCCAGCTCACCAGCGAAGGCGCCACCACCACGGAGGGGCTCACCGTATCGGGCCTGCAGGTGCGCCGCGCGGAAACGACGGTGGAGATGTCCTCCGGGGGGTCGCTGATGATGGCGGGCCTGCTGCATGAGCGCACGAGCCAGGCGGTCGAGGGCACGCCCGGCGCCAAGGAATTGCCGGTGCTGGGCGCGCTGTTCCGCTCGCGCGATTTCCAGAACAGCGAGACCGAACTCGTCATCCTCGTGACGCCCTATCTGGTCGATCCCGCCAACCCTGACCAACTCAGGAGTCCCGGCGACGGCTTCCAGCCGCCCGGCGATCTGACAAGCCTCTTCTCCGAGCGGCTCAACGTCGTCTATCGCGGCGCGAGCGACGGCGACGGCAGAAAGCTGCAGGGCCCGGCTGGGCACGTCATCCAGTGAGGAAACCTCCCATGCGCCCCTCCGTGCCGCTCACGCTCGCGCTCGGCCTTGCAGCCTCGGCCTGCGCGGTCAAAGGCGATCACACGCGCCTCGCGGGCGGCCTGACCGGCCGCGCCGACGCCCACAAGATCAGCGTGGAGCCCGCAAGCCAGCGCCTGGAGCTTCCGGTGACCACGGGCGCGGCGAGTGCGGAAGATGAGGCGCGGGTGGAGAGCTTCGCGCGCGCCTACCGCGAGTTCGGCCACGGAACGCTGCTGTTGAGCGTGCCGAGCGGGGGGGCCGAAGAGGCCGCCGCCACGCACCTCGCCCAGGCGGTGCGCCGGCGATTGGCCGAAGGCGGCGTGCCGTTTTCCGCCATCGTCAGCGCAAGCTATGAGGCCCAGCCGGCCGGCGAGACGAAGTCTGACCCAAAGCCCGCCCCGCTCGTCTTGACCTTCACTCGCTACACCGCGGCTGCGCCCGCCTGCGCCCCGGCCTATCTGTTCGACTATGCGGACGGCTCCCCCAAGGACGCGCCGAAAAACTTCGGCTGCGCGGTGAGCGCAAACCTCGCCGCCATGATCGCCGACCCCGCCGATCTACTCAAACCGCGCCCCAGCGAACCGCGCGACGGCGATCGCCGTCAGGCGGTGCTCGACCGCTACCGCGCCGGCGCCCAAACCCACGCCACGCGCACCGAGGATGAGCGCGCGACGGTAAGCGACGTCGCCAAATGAGGCTCGATATGGCGCAGACAGACTTAGACACCGCCGAAGACCCCAATCCCGGCTGGACCGCGCCCGAGCGGGAAGGCGAGGACGCCGCGTTCGCGCCCGACCTCCCTCCTGACTTTGCGCCTGACTTTGCGCTCGAGGAGGACCCCACTTTCGCCATCGGCGCCATCGAAGCGCCCCCGATCGTGGACGAGGCGGGCGCGCCGGAGGCCGGCGGCTGGGGCGGGCTGACGCCCGCCGAACTCGCCTTCGATGCGGCCGTCCCGGGCGGGGACCAGCCGGTGCCGCGGATCACGATCAACGCCTATTGCGACCGTCCGGAAATGGCGCGGGTCATGGAAGCGGCCGCCGGCGACCGAAGGCTCGCCAAGGCCGTGGTGCAGATCCAGAGCGGGGGCATCGAGGCGGCGGTGGCCGCGCTCGCGGCCCAGCCCAGCCCGAACCTGATCCTGATCGACAGCGCCGCCTCCCCCGCCGCTCTGCTGCGCGGGCTCGATCGTTTGGCCCAGGTGGTGGACGAGGGCACGAAGGTGATGATCGTCGGCGCCGCCAACGACATCCTGCTCTATCGCGAATTGATCAAGCGCGGGGTGAGCGAGTATCTGATCGCGCCGGTGGCGCCGCTGCAGCTCATCCAGGCGATCGCGGCGCTCTATGTCAATCCTGACAAGCCGTTCGTGGGCCGGATCGCGGCCGTGGTCGGGGCCAAGGGGGGCGTCGGGGCCTCCACGATCGCCCACAACCTCGCCTGGACGATCGCCGAACGCTACGGCGCCAACACGACTTTGATGGACCTCGACCTCTCTTTCGGCACCGTCGGGCTCGACTTCAACCAGGACCAGGGCCAGGGCGTCGCCGAGGCGCTGCTCGCCCCCGAGCGGGTGGACGAGGTGTTCCTCGACCGCCTGCTGACGCGCCAGACCGAGCGGCTGACTTTGTTCACCGCGCCCGCGACTTTGGAGCGGGAGTTCGACCTCGATCCAGGCGCGTATGAGATCGTGGTCGATCGCGTGCGCCGGTCGGCGCCGTTCGTGGTGCTGGACCTGCCCCATATCTGGACGGCGTGGATGCGCCACACGATCCTTTCCGCAGACGATGTCGTGATCGTGACGATCCCCGACCTTGCGGGCCTGCGCAATTGCAAGAACCTGCTCGATCTCGTGCGCGCGGCGCGGCCCCACGACGCGCCGCCCACGATCGTTCTCAACATGGCCGGGGTGCCCAAGCGCCCCGAGATCCCGCTCAAGGATTTCGCCGACGCGCTGGGCGTGCAGCCCGCCATCACCATCCCGTTCGATCCCGCCATCGTGGGCGCGGCCGCCAATAACGGGCAGATGATCGTGGAGATGGCGCCGGAGTCAAAGCCCGGCGTCGCGCTCGATACTTTGGCGATGGCGCTGTCGGGTCGTGAGCCCGTGGCCCGCAAGAAGACCTCTCTGCTGGACCGGATCCCGATCCTCAAACGCTGAAGCCGCCCATGACGATGTTTGGAAAACGCAGCGCCGCCGAAGCGCCGCCCGCGCCGGGCCCCGCCCTGCCCGGCGCGCGTGCGCCGCAAGCCTCAAACGGGCCGCCCAAGCCCGCCGCGGGCGCCACGGCGATGCGCGCCAACCCGGTCCCGCCGCCGATGCCGGCCAAGCCGTCAGCGCCCCCGCCCAAACCCCCGCCAGGCCCGAACAAGTCTCAAAACGACGGCGCAAAGGGCGTGGATTTCCGCTCCGAGGATTTCTACCGCGTCAAGTCAACCATCTTCACGGCGCTGATCGAGACCATCGATCTCGCCCAGCTCGCCCAACTCGATCCCGAGAGCGCACGCGAGGAGATCCGCGACATCGTCGCCGAGATCATCTCGATCAAGAACGTCGTCATGTCTATCGCCGAGCAGGAGATCCTGCTTGAAGACATCTGCAACGACGTGCTGGGCTACGGGCCGCTTGAACCGCTGCTGGCGCGCGACGACATCGCCGACATTATGGTGAACGGCGCGAGCGCGGTGTTCATCGAAGTCAGCGGCAAAGTCAGCAAGACCAATATCCGCTTCCGCGACAACGGCCAGCTGATGAACATCTGCCAGCGGATCGTGTCCCAGGTGGGCCGGCGCGTCGACGAGGCCTCCCCCATCTGCGACGCCCGCCTGCCGGACGGTTCACGCGTCAACGTGATCGCCCCGCCGCTCGCGATCGACGGACCGACATTGACGATCCGCAAGTTCAAAAAGGACAAGCTGCGGCTGCAGAACCTGGTCGAGTTCGGCTCGATCTCGCCGGCGGGGGCGCGCGTGCTCTCGATCGTGGGCGCGTGCCGGTGCAACACCTTGATCTCGGGCGGCACGGGCTCGGGCAAGACGACGCTGCTCAACACGCTCACCGCCTTCATCGCTCCCGACGAGCGGGTGGTGACCTGCGAAGACGCCGCGGAACTGCAATTGCAGCAGCCCCACGTGGTGCGCCTGGAAACCCGCCCCGCCAATCTGGAAGGCGCGGGCGTCGTGACCATGACAGACCTTGTCAAGAACTGCCTGCGGATGCGGCCGGACCGGATCATCGTGGGCGAGGTGCGCGGCCCCGAGGCGTTCGACCTTCTGCAGGCGATGAATACCGGCCACGACGGCTCGATGGGCACGCTGCACGCAAACTCTCCGCGCGAAGCGCTCTCGCGCCTGGAATCCATGATCACGATGGGCGGCTTCAGACTCCCTTCCAAAACGATCCGCGAGATCATCGTGGGCTCGATCGATGTGATCATCCAGGCCGCGCGCCTGCGCGACGGCTCGCGCCGCATCACCGCGATCACCGAAGTCATGGGCCTGGAAGGCGACGTGATCGTCACGCAGGACCTCTTGAACTTCGAGATCCAGGGCGAGGACGCCAACGGCAAGATCATCGGGCGCCATCGCTCCACCGGCGTCGGGCGGCCGCGCTTTTGGGAGCGCGCGCGCTATTACGGCCTTGAGAAGGAATTGGCCGCCGCGCTCGACGAAGCGGAGAAGGCCTGATGGCGCTTCTGATCGCGCTTGTCTGTTTCGCGCTGATCGGGGGCCTTGGCCTTGCGTTTGTGGGCGGCGGGGACGCAGGCTCCGCGCGCGCGGCCAAGCGCGCCAAGGCTTTCGCGGGCGGGATCAAGCGCAACGCCAAGCGCATCGACGGCGTCGAGCAGGCCAACATCAAGCGCAAACAGGCCAACGCCGAAGCGCTGAAGGAATTGAGCGAGCGCCAGAAGCGGTCGCGCAAGTTTCGGTTCTCGATCAAGGGGCGGATCGCCCAGAGCGGCCTTGCGTTCTCACCCGCCGTGTTCTGGATCGCGTCCGGCCTGCTGGGCGCGGCGGCGGCGCTGATCGCTTTGATCCTCGGCGCGCCGCTGTGGATGACGGGGCTCGCGGCGCTGGCGGCGTTTCTGGGGGTCCCGCGCTGGGCGCTCGGCATGTTGATCAGCACACGGCAGAAAAAGTTCGCAAGCCAGCTGGCCGACGGGCTCGATATCATCGTGCGCGGCGTCAAGTCCGGCCTGCCGCTGGCCCAGTGCATGCGCATCATCGCGAGCGAAAGCCCCGAGCCGCTGCGCGGGGAGTTCAAAACGATCGTCGACGCCCAGAGCATGGGCTCCCCGCTCGACCAGAACCTGCAGAAGCTCTATGAGCGGATGCCGCTGCCCGAGGTGAACTTCTTCGTCATTGTGCTGATCATCCAGCAAAAGACGGGCGGCAACCTTTCCGAAGCGCTGGGCAATCTCTCCACCGTGCTGCGTTCGCGCAAGATGCTGAAGGAGAAGATCAAGGCGCTGTCCTCGGAGGCGAAGGCGTCCGCCATGATCATCGGCGCCCTGCCCTTCATCGTGATGATCCTCGTTTACTTTACGAAGCGCGACTACATCCTCACCCTGTTCACCCACCCGACAGGCCACCTTATCCTTATGGGGGCGGCGACGATGTACGGGATGGGCATCATGGTGATGCGCAACATGATCAACTTCAAGTTCTGAGGCGCGCGCGTGGATATCATCCGCACCCTGACGGACCCGACGACGATCGCGGGCGTGCTGCTGGCGGGCGCCTCGTTCGCGGCGGTGCTGAGCGTCGCCACCCCGATGCTGAGCGGCGACCGCCTGGGCAGCCGGCTGAAAGCGGTGGCGCAACGGCGCGAGGAGCTGCGGCGCAAAAGCCGCGCCGCGCTCGACAAGGGCCAGGGATCGCTGCGCCACAGCAGCAAAGGCTTCATGAACGACATCGTCAAGAAGCTGAACCTTCAGACTTTGCTCGAAGATCCAAGCCTCCAGGCCAAACTCGTTCAGGCGGGGCTGCGGGGGCCGCGGCCGGTTTCGGCGTTCTACTTCTTCCGCTTCGCCCTGCCCTTCCTGTTCGCGAGCGGGGCGTTCCTCTATCTCTCCGCGGCGGGGGAGAAGCTTGGCCTGCAATGGCAGATGCAGATGGGGATTGTCGTGTTCGCCGCCGCGGCGGGGTTTTATGCGCCGAACTTTTATCTCTCCAACCTGATCTCCAAGCGGCGCGCCTCGATCATGCGCGCGTTCCCCGACGGGCTCGACATGCTGCTGATCTGCGTGGAGTCCGGCATGTCGATCGAGATGGCGCTGTCGCGGGTGTCACAGGAGATCGGGACGGGCTCGGTGGAGCTGGCGGAGGAATTGTCGCTGACGACGGCGGAGCTCTCTTATCTGCCGGACCGTCGCATGGCGTATGAGAACCTGGCGCGGCGCACCAACCACCCCGGCGTCAAGGGCGTGGCCATGGCGCTGACTCAGGCCGAACGCTACGGCACCCCGCTCGGCAATGCGCTGCGCGTCATGTCTAAGGAGAACCGGGAACTGCGCGTCGCGCATGCGGAAAAGAAGGCAGCGGCCTTGCCCGCCCAACTCACCGTGCCGATGATCGTCTTCTTCCTGCCGGTGCTGTTTGCGGTGATCCTGGGGCCGGCTTTGATCCGGGTGTTTGAGCTGCTGGACAAGCAATAGCGCGAAAGCCAGCACCCAGTCCGACGTAAATGTTTTACCGCGGCGTCTTCTCGCCCAGATCGTCCCAGCGGCGCGCGTCGGTGAGCAGGCCGCGCAGATACGCCATATTGTTGGCCACCAGGGCGGGCGGCAGATCGACCCTCTGCAATTGCTCGGCCTCGGCGAAGCGGCCCTGCAGGCCTACCGCCAGCGCGAGGTTCTGACGCGTCTCCGCTCCGGCGCCGGCGAGGGCTGCGGCCTGGCGCAGGAATGCCTCCGCCTGCGGCGCTTCTCCCGTCATCAGGTGGGAGACGCCCAGATTGGTGAGCACACCCGGCTCGTCCGGCTTGATCGCCAGCGCCTCGCGGTAGCGCGCGCGGGCCTCCTCGAAGCGGCCCTGCTCGTCGAGCGCGACCCCGATGGCCGAGCGCACGCGCCAATCTTGGGGATCGGCGTCTGCAAGGGTGGTGAGCGGGCGCAACGCCTCGCCGCTGCGCTTGGACGCGATCAGCGACAGCCCGAGCGTGCGCAGCAGCCGGCGATCGTCGGGGAAGCGCGCCAGGCCTTCGGCGGCCACCTCCACCGCCCGCGCCGAGCGCCCGCCCTTGCGCAGCGCCTCCGCAAAGCCGACCGTGGCCTCCGCATCCTCGGGGTGGGCCTCGTGCTCGCCGGCCCAATACATCATCTGCGCCAGGATATCCTTGCGCCCGATCGCGGCGCGGGCGGCGTGATCGATCGCCGGCGCCCCCTGCCCGGCTTTAGCCGCGGCGGGGGTTTCTCCGTTCGCGGTATCGGCGCCCCGCGCATGCGCGCACGCACCAAGCGCGAGCGCGGCCAGGAGGGGCGTGAGCGGCGGCGCTGGTTTCATCGCCCCATTCTGGGCGATCATGCTCAACAATCGGTAAAGGCCCCCGGGGGCGAAGGGGGGAGGCGGCGAAAACCGATGGGCTTTTTCGGCGGGGCGATTACCATCGGCGGCATGGAATTCACCGCTTTCCTCCCTGCGCCGCAGCCTGCGGCGATCCCGGTGGAGGCGCTGGCTTCGCAGGACTTCGCGGGCTGGCTCGAGGCGCAGACCCCACGCCTGCGCACTTTGGCTGAGGGCCAGGACTTCAAGGCCCAGAGCGGGCGGCTGCTGCTGGCGCCCGATGGCGAGGGGCGGATCGAGCGGGCTGTCTTCGGGCTGGGGGACAAGCCCTCCCCCATGCTGCTCAGCGCGCTGGCCGCGCTGCTGCCGGGCGGGGCCTACCGCCTCGAGGCCCATCCGTTTGACGCAACGCTGGCCGCGCTCGCCTGGGCTTTGGGCGGCTATTCCTTCACCCGCTACAAACCGAGCGCGCGCATGCCCGCCCGCCTCTCCCCCCCTGGCGGGCGCGGACATGGGCGAGGCGGAGCGGATCGCGCGCGCCGTGTTCCGGGTGCGCGACCTCGTGAACACCCCCGCCAACGCCATGGGGCCGGAGGCCCTCCATGCGGCGGCGCAGGCGGGGGCGGCGGCGGGGGGCGCTGCGTTCACCGCCTGGGTGGGGCAGGATTTGCTGGCGGCGAACTTCCCGCTGATCCACGCCGTGGGCGCGGCCGCCCGCGAGGCCCCGCGCCTGCTGCACCTGGCCTGGACGCCCGGGGATAAGCCCGCGCGCGCCCACATCGTGCTGGTGGGCAAGGGGGTGACGTTCGATTCCGGCGGCCTCAACGTGAAGCCCGAAGCGGGCATGCGGTGGATGAAGAAGGACATGGGCGGGGCCGCCCACGCGCTCGCGCTGGGGGAGCTGATCATGGAGGCGCGCCTGCCGGTTCGCCTCGATGTGTGGCTGCCGGTGGTGGAGAACGCGATCTCCGGCGCCGCCATGCGCCCGGGCGATATCGTGCGCAGCCGCAAGGGCCTGAGCGTGGAGATCGACAATACCGACGCCGAGGGCCGCCTGATCCTGGCCGATGCGCTCACCCGCGCCAGCGAAGACAAGCCCGATCTGATCGTCGATTTCGCAACCCTGACCGGGGCGGCGCGCGCCGCGCTCGGCCCCGATCTCGCCCCGCTCTATACCGACGACGAGGCGCTCGCGCAGGAACTGCTCCAGGCCGGGCGCGACACGTTCGACCCCCTGTGGCGGATGCCGCTATGGGCCGGCTACGAGCCCGAGATCGAGAGCCCGATCGCGGACCTGAAAAACACCGGAGACGGGGCGATGGCCGGCTCCGTGGCGGCGGCGCTGTTCCTGCGGCGCTTTGTGGACGCTCCCGCCTGGGCCCATTTCGACCTCTATTCCTGGGCGGCCAAGGCCAGGCCCGGGCGCCCCGCGGGCGGGGAGGCGCAGGCGCTGCGCGCGGTGTATGCGATGCTGCAACGCCGCTTTGGAGAGGGGTGAGGGATGGCGGGCGAGCGTGATCCGCGCCGGACGCCCGCGCGGGGAGACGTCGCGGCGGCGCATCTGGAGGGGCTGGTGACGGCGGAACGCTACGTGCAGGGCCAAGCCTACCAGGTCAGCGCCGGCGTCGCGCCGCTGCGCCGGCGCCCGGCCCCGGACGCCATGCAGGAAACCCAGCTCCTGTTCGGCGAAACCTTCACCCTGTACGATGAGGCGGACGGCTGGGGTTGGGGCCAGGCCGATCTCGATTCCTATGTCGGCTATGTGGACATGGAGGCGCTCTCGGCGCCCCCGGTGGAGCCCACCCACAAGATCGCGGCGCTGCGGACGTACGTGTTCTCAGAACCCGACCTGAAATCCGCGCCGCTCGCCCTGCTCTCCCTCAACGCGCGACTCACCGCGCGGGAAACGAAAGGCCGCTTCGCGCGGATCGCCCGTTGGGAGGGCTGGGTATTCGAGGGCCATCTCCGCCCCCTCGACGCTCGCGCACCCGATTGGGTGGCGGTGGCGGAGGGTTTCCTCGGCGCGCCGTACCTCTGGGGCGGGCGGGAAAGCCTGGGGCTGGATTGTTCGGGCCTGATCCAGAGCGCGCTGGGCGCCGCCGCCATCCCCGCCCCGCGCGATACCGACATGCAGGAGCGTGAACTCGGGCGCCCGGTGGCGGCGGCGGAGGATCTTTCCGGGCTTCAGCGCGGGGATCTGGTGTTCTGGGCGGGGCATGTGGGCGTGATGCTGGACGCGACGCGGCTGCTGCACGCCAACGCCCACCACATGGCCACCGCCATCGAGCCGCTGCGCGAAGCGGCCGCCCGCCTCCACCCCCTCGTCGGCCCGATCCGCGCGGTGAAGCGCTTATAGGCTTTAGCCCGGGACGTTCGCGCCCTCGGCGGGCTCGGCAGGGGCGGGCGGGGTTTGCTCCGTCGCGGCGGGCGCTTCGGGCGGGGCGTCTGCGGGCGCGTTCCCCTCCGGGGCTGGGGCTTGCGGGGGCAAGGGCGCAGGGATGGAAGCGGGGCTCGGCGACAGCGAGCGCAGATAGGCGATCACCTGGCCCCGCTCTTCCGGCCGCTTCAGGCCGACGAAGGCCATGATCGTGCCCTTGATGTGGCGGTTGGGGGCAGTGAGGAAGGCGTTCAATTCCTCATAGGTCCAATCCTTGGAATGGGCCTTCATGGCGGAGGAATAGGCGAAGCCCGCATGCGCGGCCGACGTCCGGTTGACGACATTATAGAGGTTCGGCCCGGTCTGGTTGGGGCCCCCGGACACGAATGTGTGGCAGCTCGCGCATTTCGCGGCGGCGACCTTTTCCCCCAACGCCGCCGCATCGGCACTGGCCAGCAGCACGCCCCAATCCATCGGCGCCTCCTCGGCCGGCCCGCCGCCGCCGCCGATCGGGGTGAGCTGGCTGGAGATATCGATGGAATAGCCCGGCTTTTCGGGGAAATGGGGGTGGAAGGCGGTCTCGCTCACCGTGCCTAGGCCCATCACCACCAGCAGCGAAGCCAAGGTCACGCCGGCGATCGTGTTGAACCTCAGATCGGACATGAACGCGCTTCTCCACTGGCCGGGCCTCACGCCCATCTCTTGTTGTCGCGCCTTATGGCGCGCTAATCCTTACTCGCCAAGGCGACCCCGGGGCGCAGGGGCGCGCCCCGCGTCGAACCGCCACACACAAATCCCCCGATATCCATGACCGACGCACCAAGCGCCCTGATCGTCATCCCCGCGCGCCTCGCCGCCACCCGCCTGCCCGGCAAACCGCTGGCCGATCTGCACGGCCGGCCGATGATCGCCTGGATGGTGGACATAGCGATTCGCGCGCGCCTCGGCGCGGTGCTGGTGGCCGCCGGCGACGAAGCGATCGCCGAGGCCGCCGCCGCCGCAGGCGCCCGCGCCGTGCTGACCGACCCCGCTCTGCCCTCCGGCACGGACCGCGTGCACGCCGCCCTGCCCCCCGGAGACGACGCGGACGTGATCGTCAATCTGCAGGGGGATATGCCGACGCTGGACCCCGCCCTGATCGCGACCGCCGTGCGGGTGCTGGCGGAGAGCGGGGCCGATATCGCCACCCTCGCCTCCCCTTCCACGGACCCCGCAGACCGCGAAAACCCCAACCTCGTCAAGGCGATCGTCGCCCTACAACCGGGCGCGGCCTTCGGGCGGGCGCTCTATTTCACCCGCGCGCCTGCGCCCTGGGGGGAGGGGCCGGTGCTGCGCCATGTGGGGCTTTACGTTTATCGCCGCGCGGCGCTGAGCCGCTTCGTGGCCGCGCCCCCCTCGCCGCTGGAGCAGCGCGAGAAGCTGGAGCAGCTGCGGGCGCTGGAGATGGGCCTCGCCATCGCCGTGGGGATCGTGGCGGACTTCCCGAAGGGCGTTGATTCCGCGCCCGATCTCGAAGCGGCGCGGGCGCTGCTGGCGGCGCGGCCCGCGAGCGGCTAAGCCCTCGCCGATGAACAAACTCCGCATCTCCTACCAGGGCGAACCCGGCGCCAATTCCCACACGGCTTGCGTCGAGGCCCGGCCCGATTACGAGCCCCTCCCCTGCCCCACTTTCGAGGACGCCTTCGCCGCCGTCTCCGAGGGGGCTGCCGCGCTCGCCATGATCCCGATCGAGAACTCGATCGCCGGGCGCGTCGCCGACATCCACCACCTGCTCCCCGATTCGGGCCTGCATATCGTCGGCGAGCACTTCCTGCCGATCCATTTTCACCTGATGGCCCTGCCGGGGGTGCGCCTCGAGGAGCTCGCGCACGTGCAGAGCCACGTCCACGCGCTGGGCCAATGCCGCAAGATCATCCGCCGGCTGGGGCTGAAGCCGCATGTGGGCGGCGATACGGCGGGCTCCGCCCGCGAGGTGGCCGAGCTTCAGGACCGCACCCGCGCCGCGCTCGCGCCCCCGCTGGCGGCGTCGATCTACGGCCTTGATGTGCTGGCCGAAAACGTCGAGGACGCGGCGGACAACACAACCCGCTTCATCGTGCTCTCGCGCACGCCAGCGCCCGCGCCCGCGGGCCAGGGCCGGTGCGTGACGAGCTTTGTGTTCCGCGTGCGCAACGTCCCGGCGGCCCTCTACAAGGCCATGGGCGGCTTCGCCACGAACGGCGTGAACATGACCAAACTCGAGAGCTATCAGATCGGGGGCAGCTTCACCGCCACGCAATTCTACGCCGAGGTGGAGGCCCACCCGGAAGAGCGCCCGCTCGCCCTCGCGCTCGAGGAGCTCAACTTCTTCTCAAGCGAGCTGCGCATCCTCGGAACTTACCCCGCCGCGCCCTTCCGGGCGGGCTGAAGCCGCGCTCACGCGCTGGCGGTGGCGCCGACATCGCCGTGGCAGTGCTTGAACTTCTTGCCCGAGCCGCAGGGGCACGGCGCATTGCGGGAGATCTTGCCCCAGGTGGCGGGGTTCTTCGCGTCGAACCCGCCCGGGCGCGGGGCGGTGACGACGATCTCCTCCATCTCGTTCTCCCCGGAGCGCGGGTCGGTATGCACCTCGGTGAGCTGGGCGCGCGAGCGCGGCGGGGCGACCTCGGCGGCCACCTCCTCGGCGGGCCCGTCCACCTGCAGGCGCATGAGCGAGCGGGTGACGGTGGTGCGCAGGTCCAAAAGCATCCGCTCGAACAGCGAAAACGCCTCGGATTTGAACTCGTTCAGCGGGTCGCGCTGGGCGTAGCCGCGCAGATGGATGACGGAGCGCAGATGGTCGAGCTGGCCGAGGTGCTCGCGCCAGCGCACGTCGAGCACTTGCAGCAGCACCTGCTTCTCGATCCAGCGCATACGCTCGGGCCCGAGGGTCGCGGCCTTGGCGGCGAACGCGCGGTCCACCTCTCGCGACAGCCGCTCCAGGATCTCGGGATTGGCGATCCCCTCCTCGTGCGCCCAGGCCGCGATATGGGGCCGAATGGCGAACACGTCGTCGACCTGCTCGATCAGGCCGGCCACGTCCCATTGTTCGGCATAGACCTTTTCCGGCATGTGCCGGTTGACGAGGCTCTCCGCCACCTCGTGGCGCATATCGCGGACGATGCCGGAGACGTCGGCCGTCTTCATGAATTCGATGCGTTGCTCGAACACCACCTTGCGCTGGTCGTTGGTGACGTCGTCGAACTTCAGCAGGTTCTTGCGGATCTCGAAATTGCGCTGCTCCACCCGCCGCTGGGAGGTTTCGAGCGCCTTGTTCATCCAGGGATGGACGATCGCCTCGTCCTCGCGGATGCCGAGGCCGCGCATGATCGCGTCCAGCCGCTCGGCGGCGAAGATGCGCAGCAGATCGTCTTCGAGGCAGATGTAGAATTTGGACTTGCCGGGATCGCCCTGCCGGCCGGTGCGCCCGCGGAGCTGATTGTCGATGCGGCGGCTTTCGTGGCGCTCGGTGCCCAGCACGTAGAGACCGCCGGCGGCGAGCGCCTTCTGCTTCTTGACGTTTACGTCAGCCTCGATGCGCCGCTTCAGCGCCGCGATCTGTTCGGGCGTCTCCTCGCCCTTCAGCGCGCTTTTGAGCAGCATGTCGACATTGCCGCCGAGCTGGATGTCGGTGCCGCGGCCGGCCATGTTGGTGGCGATCGTGACCGCGCCGGGCACGCCGGCCTGGGCCACGATCTGGGCCTCCTGCTCGTGATAGCGGGCGTTGAGCACCTGGTGGGGCACGCCGCGGCGCTTCAGCTGCTCGGAAAGTTGCTCGGACTTCTCGATCGAGACGGTGCCGACGAGCACGGGCTGGCCGCGCTTATAGGTGTCCTCGATGTCGGCGATGACGGCTTTGTACTTCTCTTTGCTGGTCCGGTAGACCTCGTCGTCTTCGTCCTGGCGCTGGACGGGGCGGTTGGTGGGGATCTCGACGACGTCGAGCTTGTAAATTTCGGAGAATTCGTTGGCCTCGGTGGAGGCCGTGCCGGTCATGCCGCCGAGCTTGTCGTAGAGGCGGAAATAGTTCTGAAAGGTGATCGAGGCGAGCGTCTGGTTCTCGGGCTGGATCTGGGCGCCCTCCTTGGCCTCGATCGCCTGGTGCAGACCTTCCGACAGGCGCCGGCCCGGCATCATGCGCCCGGTGAACTCGTCGATCAGGACGACTTCATCGCCTTTGACGATGTAATCCTTGTCGCGGAAGAAGAGCTTGTGCGCGCGCAGCGCCTGGTTGGCGTGGTGCACGATCGAGACATTGGCCGCGTCGTACAGCGAGCCTTCGAGCAGCCCCCGCTCGTGCAGCAATTCCTCCATCCGCTCGCTGCCGGCCTCGGTGAAGGTGCACTGGCGCTGCTTCTCGTCGAGCTCGAAATGCTCCGGCCCGAGCAGCGGCACCACGGCGTTGATCGTGCGGTAGAAATCCGAGCGATCGTCGGTGGGGCCCGAGATGATGAGCGGCGTGCGCGCCTCGTCGATCAGGATGGAATCCACCTCGTCGACGATCGCGAAGCGGTGGCCGCGCTGCGTCATCTCCGAGAGGGAGTATTTCATGTTGTCGCGCAGGTAATCGAAGCCGAACTCGTTGTTCGTGCCGTAGGTCACGTCCGCGGCGTAGGCCTGGCGGCGCTCATTGTCGTAGAGGCCGTGCACGATCGTGCCCACGGAGAGGCCGAGGAAGCGATAGACTTGGCCCATCCATTCCGCGTCGCGCTTGGCGAGATAATCGTTGACCGTGATCACGTGGACGCCGCGGCCTTCGAGCGCATTCAGATAAACCGGCAGCGTCGCCACCAGCGTCTTGCCCTCGCCGGTGCGCATCTCGGCGATCTTGCCGGAGTGCAGCACCATCCCGCCCATCATCTGGGTGTCGAAATGGCGCATGTTGAGCGTGCGCTTGGCGGCCTCGCGGACGGTGGCGAACGCCTCCGGCTGCAGCTGTTCGAGCGTGGCGCCGCGCGCCAAGCGGTGGCGGTACTCCGCCGTCTTGTTGCGCAGCGCGTCGTCCGAGAGCGCCTCGAAATTCTGCTCGAGCGCGCTAATGCGCGCCACCGTGCCCCGCAGGGGCCGCACCTTACGCTCGTTGACCGAGCCGAACAGCTTCTGGGCGAATTTCAACATGGCGCGATCTTAACCGAGAGCGGAACGCACAAGCGCGGCGGCGCGGGGGCGAAAAAAGTGCGGCGTGAACGCCAGCGCCCGGCGGACGCGGCTCGAAACGGATCCTCGCATATCATCGCCCGCGCAGAAGCGCGCGTGCGGAAAGGCCCTCGACTCGCGCATTGGCGAGACTTAAGGACGGCGCCGAAGGGTGTCAATGCGAGGCCCAGGCCGCCCTGCCGGCCGGGCGCGCCGGCGCCTGGACCCGCGGCGCGCTGCGTCGCCGCCGCCCGCCCACGCGTTTGAGGGACCATGCCATGACCTTGTCCGCGCGCCTCGTTCCGCCCGCGCGCCCGGCCGCTTGGCTTGCGCGGCCCTGGTTGGTTGCTGGAGCCCTCGCGGCGCTGCTGTTGGTGAGTGCGTGCGGGCGCGACAGCCAGGGCCCCGCCTCCCCCCTGACCGACCCCGTGGTGGCGGCCACCGTCAACGGCAAGCCGATCCTGATCGACGACGTTCTGGCCGAAGCGGTGGCCCGGGGGGCCGCCAAGGAAGGCGAGGACCTTGACCCGGATTCCGCGCTGTTCCAGCAGATCCTGGAAGACCTGATCGAGACGCGCCTCTTCGCCGTGGAGGCCGAGGCCCGCGGCCTCGACAAGGACCCCGAGGTGCGCCACCGCCTCGAGATCGCCCGCGAGCGCATCCTCGCCAATGTGCTCAACGAAAACATCGCCGACACGGCGCTCAAGAATTCGGCGATCGAGAGGATGTACCGCGAGCAAGTGCGCCTCCTGAAGCAGGGTCGCGAGGTGCGCGCCCGTCACATCCTGTTCGACAGCAGAGAGGCGGCCCTCGCGGCGAAAAGAAGGCTCGACCAGGGCGAATTGTTCGAGCGGCTGGCGTATGATCTGTCGAAAGACCGCGCCACCGCGCCCGATGGCGGCGATATCGGCTATTTCCTGCCCGAGGCCATGCCTGACGGGTTCCGCGAAGCGGCGCAGAACACCCCTGTCGGCGCGGTGAGCGCGCCGGTGCGCACCGAGCAGGGCTGGCATCTTGTAAAGATCGAGGAGCGGCGCGAGGCCGCGCCGCCGAGCCTGGAAAGCCTGCGCCCGAAGATCGTGCAATGGCTCATGTTCGAAGAGCAGCGCCGGGTGGTGGAGAAGCTGAAGGACAGCGCCCGCATCGCCCGGATCAGCGATTCCCCCGAGGGCGGCGCCGCGACCCCGCGCGCCGCCGGCCCCGGCCTCCCGACCCCCGACGACACGCCCGACGCTCCCGCCGCTGACGCCCAAAGCCCCGCGCCCGAGGACGAACGCCCCGCCGCGCCCGAAGCCGCGCCGCCCGCTCCAAAACCCCCGCCCCCCCAGATTGCGGCTGCGCCCAACCAGATTGCGGCTGCGCCCAAACCGGCCGCGCCCAAACCGGCCGCGCCAAACGCGGCCGCCGCGGCGGAAGCCAAGCCCGCTCCGGCCAAGCCCGGCGCCGCAAGCTCGGCGCTGCTCGCCAAGCCCGCCCCCGCAAAGCCGACGCCGGATACGACCGCTCGCGCCGGCGCAAGCAACGATTCCGGCCTCTTCGCCCCATCCGCTTCCGCCCCGGCCGCGCCCGCCGCACGCAATCCCGCGTCCCCCGCGCCCGCCGTCCCCGCCGCCCGCCTTCCAGGCGAACGCGACACCTGAAGCAGTGCGGCGGCTGAGGCTGGCCGGCGGCTGGCGTTGGGGAATTGGGCGGGGTAGAAGCCGGGCATGGCCGGCCTTGTTCGCTCTCCGCTCGCTCCCGCTTCGTTTCCGGCGCTGCCTGCGGTGCGCGGGGTGCAGGCGGGGACCGCGCGGCTTGGGCTTTACAAGCAGGCGCGCGACGATCTCCTGGCCTTCGCCTTCCCCCCCGGCGCGAGCGTGGGCGGCGCGTTCACCACCTCAAAGACCGCCTCGGCCGACGTGCTCTGGTGCCGGGAGGCGGCGGCTCAGGGGCGGGCGCGCGCGCTGATCTGCAACGCCGGCAATTCCAACGCCTTTACGGGCCCCGCCGGCCTCGCCAAGAACGCCGCCACCCGCGCGGCCGTCTCCCGCCTGGCGGGCTGCGCGGAGCATGAGGTCTTCCTCGCCGCGACCGGGGTGATCGGCCAGCCTCTGGCGCCGGAGCGCGTGGCGGACGCGCTGCCCGCGCTCTGGGACCGCCTCGGCGGCCCCGATTGGGAGGCGCTGGCGCGCGCCTTCATGACCACCGACACCTTCCCCAAGGGCGCAGGCGAGACGGTCGCGCTGGACGGCGCGGAGGTGCGCATCGCCGGCATCGCCAAGGGCTCCGGCATGATCGCGCCGGACATGGCCACGATGCTCGCCTTCGTGTTCACGGACGCTGCGCTCTCCCCCAAGGCAGCGCAGGCGCTCGTGGGCGCCCATCTCGCTTCGACCTTCAACGCCATCACCGTCGACAGCGACACCTCCACCTCCGACACCCTGCTCCTGTTCGCCACCGGCGCGAGCGAGGCGGCCCCGATCCTCGATCCGGCCGACCCGCGCTTTCCCGCCCTGTCCGACGCCGTCGGGCGGGTGATGCTGGATCTGGCCTTGCAGGTGGTGCGCGACGGCGAGGGGGCGAGCAAGCTGGTGCGCGTGGCTGTGCGCGGGGCCCGGGACGCGGCATCCGCCCGCCGCATCGCGCTCTCGATCGCCAATTCCCCGCTGGTGAAAACCGCCATTGCGGGGGAGGACGCCAATTGGGGCCGGGTGGTGATGGCGGTCGGCAAGGCCGGCGAGCCGATCGCACCGGACCGGCTCGCCATCCGCTTCGGCGGCGAATGGACCGCCCGGGACGGCGGGGCTGCGCCCTATGACGCCGCCAAGGTCGACGCCCATATGAAGGGCCAGGAGATCGACATTCTGGCGGATGTCGGTCTTGGCGCAGGCGAAGCGCTGGTTTGGACCTGCGACCTCACCAAGGGCTATGTTGAGATCAACGGGGCCTATCGCAGCTGAGCCGCCGGATTTAGGGTTTCGCGCATGAGAGAAATCGCCCTCGCTCAGTCCGCACCCTCAGACTCCGCGCCCGCCGATCCGGCGCTGGCGGACCTGGTGGCCGAAATTGAAGCCACCGGCGAAACCATCCTCCTGACCCGCAACGGCCAACCCGCCGCCACCCTCGCCCCGGCGGGGAACGCGCTTCGACCAAAGTCTAATACGGCCCTGGGCGATTTATTGCTTGCGCATCTCGACCATCTCGCCCACCGCGATCCTCACACGCTGACCCCACTGACCTGGGAGGCGTTGAAGGCCGATATCGATGCGGAAGACCGGGCTTGACCACCTGCATCCTCGACGCCTCCGCCGCGCTCTGCCTTCTGGCGCCTAATCAAGCGACGGCCGCCGGCCGCGCCTTCGCCGCTGAGCTTCCTGCGGATTTAAGGGCGCCGGAAGTGTTTTCCGTCGAGGTGCGCAACGCTCTCGTCAAGCTCGAGCGGCGTGGCCATCTGGCTATGGGGGCCGCGGATAGCGCGTTGAGCGCACTCGAGGCGGGGATGGCGCTCATCCCGCCATCTCCCGCCCGATGGCCGTACGTCATGGATCGGGCGCGGCGGCGCAATTTGGGCGTGTACGATGCGGTGTATCTTGAACTGGCCCTGCGCCACGACGCAGCCCTGGCGACGCGCGACCAGCGATTGCTGCAAGAGGCGCGGCAATTGCACGTCGCCGTTAAGGATTTGCGGTGATGCGCGCATCTGATGGCGCGCTCTGATGCACCCCTCTTAACCCTCCTCTCATACGCGCCCTTAACCCTCATGCCGCAGGATATGGTTTCAGTGCGACCGCTTCTGCTTGTGGCGGCGGCCGCTTTGATCGACGCGGAGGGCCGAGTGCTGATCGCGCAGCGGCCTGCGGGCAAGAGCTTGGCGGGGCTCTGGGAGTTTCCCGGCGGCAAGGTGGAGGCGGGCGAAAGCCCCGAGGCCGCCCTGGTGCGGGAGCTGAAGGAGGAGCTGGACGTGACCGTGGATTCCGACGCGTTGGACCCGTGCGCCTTCGCTTCCCATGCGTATGGCGATTTTCACCTGCTGATGCCGCTCTACGCGGTGCGGCGCTGGCGCGGGCGCCCGCAACCACGCGAACACGCCGCCCTCGCCTGGGCGCACCCGGACGCGCTCGACGCGTACGCCATGCCCCCCGCCGATCTGCCCCTCATCGCCAAGCTCAAGGCCCTGCCATGAGCCGCTTCTGGGCCGACCGAAACGGCGCGACCGCGATCGAGTACGGCTTGATCTGCGCGCTGATCGTGCTCGCCATCCTCGCCAGCGTCTCTGCGCTGGGCGACAGCGCGGTAGGCCTGTTCGCCATCGCCGAAAACTGGCCCAGCTGAGCCGGCCGCCTTACGCCTCCAGCTCGACGTCCCAATAGAGGTAATCGAGCCAGGAGCGGTGCAGGTGGTGGGGCGGGAAGCGCCGGCCCATGGCTTGCAGCTCGTGCATGTTCGGCCGCCGCGGGGTTCGGGCGGGGAACATCCGGGCTTCGCGCGGCGTCCGCCCCCCCTTGCGCAGATTGCACGGCCCGCAGGCGGTGACGATGTTCTCCCACGTCGTGCGGCCGCCTTTCGAGCGCGGGGTCAGGTGGTCGAACGTCAGGTCGTGGGCGGCGCCGCAATAGAGGCAGGCGAATCCGTCGCGCAGGAACACATTGAAGCGGGTGAAGGCGGGCGGGCGGTCCTGGCAGATATAATCGCGCAGCGAGATCACCGAGGGCAGGCGCATCTCGAACGAGGGAGAGCGCACCACGTGCTCGTATTCCGCGATCACCTCCACCCGGTCCAGGAACACCGCCTTCACCGCCTCCTGCCAGGGCCACAAGGAGAGCGGGTAATAGGAGAGCGGGCGGTAATCGGCGTTCAGGACCAGAGCGGGCCACCCGGCCGGCGGTGCGGTCAAAACCTGCATGGGCGGCCTCCCCTGTGCAGGGGCGCCGCTTCAAAGCGGGCGAGCGCGCGCCGGGTGATCGCGTGGGGTGGGTTGAAGATCGATCCTCCGCCGCCGCAACGGCTTAGCGTAAAACAAGCGCGTCCGCGACCGCTGATAACCGATTCAGGGTGACGCCATTATGACGCCCCCGCCAGCCCCATGCGCAAAAACGCCCCGCCCAGCTCCACCCCGTCCGGCCCGATGGCGTGGGGCACGCCGTACGAGACGTGCCATTGCGCGCCATAGCCGGCGGCGCACAGGGCCTGCGCGGCGCTGAACATCGCCCCGACCGGGATCACCTCGTCCTGATCGCCGTGGATCAGCAGCACGGGCGGCTTGGCCGCGGGCCGGCCCTCAAGACCCTCGCTCGACGCCAGCATGCCCGAAAGCGCCAGGATCGCGGCTGGCGGCTTGGGGCGGCGCAAGCCCACATGCAGCGCCATCATCGCCCCCTGGCTGAAACCCACCAGCGCCAGACGCCCATCCTCCAGCCCGTAGCGCTCGAGCTCGCGATCGAGGAACCGGTCCAAGCCGGGCGCCGCCCCGGCCGCGCCGGCGGCCATCAGGCGCGGATCCAGCCGCGCGATCGGGAACCATTGCCGCCCGCCGGGCGCGCCGGGAACCGGATCGGGCCCGTCCGGCGCCACGAATTGCGCCTGGGGGAGAAGCTTCGTCCAGTGCCGCGCGAGCGCGATCAGATCGTCCCCGTTCGAGCCATAGCCGTGCAGCAGCACCACCAGCGCGTTCGGCCGGCCGCCGGAGGCGGGCGCGAGGCGCGGACCGTCGATCAACAAGGCCATGATAGGCGAGACCTTAAGGCGAAAGCCTTATCTTGCCGGGCTTGGCGCGAGGGTCCAAGTGCGCAGGGTGTTCGTGACGCGCTTCGCCCCCTCGCCTACCGGCTATCTGCATTTAGGCCACGCCTTTTCCGCGCTCACCGCGTACGCGGCCGCGCAAGCCGCGGGCGGGCGTTTCCTGCTGCGAATCGAGGATCTGGACCAGGGCCGGTCGCGCCCTGATTTCGAGGCGGCGATCTATGAGGATTTGGCGTGGCTGGGCCTTTCCTGGGCGGAGCCGCCGCGCCGCCAGAGCGCGCACTTGGACGACTATGCCCGCGCGCTCGACCGGCTGATCGCGCAGGGCGTGGCGTATCGCTGTTTCCGCACCCGGCGCGAGGTGCTGGCCGCGATCGCGGACGCCCCGCATGGGCCAAAGCCGCTCTATTTCGGCCAAGCCCTGCCCGCGGCGGAGGAAGCGGCGCGCCTCGGCGCCGGGCAGGCGTTCGCGTGGCGGCTGTCCAGCGCGCGGGTGCGCGATGCATTGGGCGCCCGGCTTGCGGATCTGCGCTTTTCGACCGAGCGCGGCGAGACGCCGCTGGACCCCGCCCGGCTTGGCGACGCGGTGATCGCGCGCAAGGATTTCCCCGCCAGCTACCATCTGGCGAGCGTCGTGGATGACGCGCTGCAGGGGGTGAGCGATGTGATCCGCGGCGAGGATTTGGCCGACAGCGCCCATCTGCACGTCGTGCTGCAAACCCTGCTGGACCTGCCTACCCCGCGCTACCGCCACCACCGCCTGATCCACGGCCCCGACGGCGTACGCCTGGCCAAGCGCGACAGCGCAACCGCGCTGCGCGCCCTGCGCGCCGAGGGCCTCAGCCCGGAGGACGTGCGCGCCCACCTTGGGTTCCAGGCGGCCAAGCCGGGCTAATGTGGTGGTGGGGGCGGGAATCGAACCCGCGACCTTGGGGTTATGAATCCCACGCTCTAACCAACTGAGCTACCCCACCGACGCGCGCCGGGCCTCGGGTCCGGGCGCCTTTGGGACGCGTGGCATAAAACGCCGGGCCTGGGGATGCAAGAAGGCGCGGGTCGCGCTTCGGCGCGCCCGCTCACCGGCCCCCAGCGGCGGGGGATGGGGCGGGCGATGGGCCCTGGGCTTCGATCGCGGCCAGTACGCGTGCGGCGTCGGGCCCGACATAGGCTTGCGGCCGAGAGGGCTGCTGCTTGTCGCGCGTTTCCCAGTCGAGGATTTGCGCCTTGGCGCGTTCGAACGCGCTCATCAGGCCGCCGGGCGTCTTCATCGCGGTGTTGAACAGGGCGTCGCCGAAATAGGTCCACTCCCGCTCTGGCTGGCAGCCGAAGGAGGGCTGGCTGGCGGAGGCCGCGGTGAGCACAAGCGTGCCGCGGTCGGACAGCGCCGGTATGAATTGCCCGGAAAAACAGGCCGACAGGATCACCACCCGGGTCTTGAGCCCGGCATCATCGAGGATCGTGCGCAGATGGTGCGGCTGCAGCCGGTATTCCATCCGGTTCGGCTCGACCACCGACATGCCCACATTCTGCTGGCCATGGGAGGTGAGGAACACGATCGCCAGATCCTCGCGCGGGTCCATCACCTCGCCCAGCCGGGCGAGCGCGGCCTCGATATGGTTGGGGGTGGCGGCCGGGAAGGCGGGCGATTTCGCGGCGTTGAAATTGGACAACACGATCGTGCGCCCGGCGGCGGAATAGCGCTCTGACAGCACGGCGGCGGCCTTCGACGCCTCGCTCTCGAACACGTGCTCGCCCCACAGCGCCGCCGTCAGCACGTAGACGTCGCGCACGCCCGGCCGCTGGGGCTGGAGCGCGGCGAGGGATTGCTCCAGGAGCCGGTGCTGACGCAGCGCGATCGGCGCCGACCACACCGCCTCCCCCCCGGAGAACGGCCGCGGCCCCGCGCGCTGGGCCGCGACCGGTTGCGCCCAGCACGCCGCCATCGCCGCGACCGCGGCCGCCACCGTTCCAAGGATCGGCGAAAGCTTCTTCATCGCGCCACCATGACGGGCGGGGCGCGCGCGCTCAACCCTCGCCTGCGCGGCCCCGCAAATTTCATCGCCTTTGTTGCACATCGCCGCGCGCGCCCGTTCAATAGGCGATGGCTTCCGAAGCGCCGCTCGATGTCTCCGCCTTCAAGGAAACGCTGGTCGTGCTCGGCGCGACCGCGGCCGTCATCCCGGTGTTCCACCGGCTCAAGCTCAGCCCGATTATCGGTTTCATTTTCATCGGTATGGCGATCGGCCCGTTTGGTCTCGGCGCGCTGGCGGGTCTCGCCCCCGATTGGCTCGCGCGGTGGCTGTCGATGGTCACGATCACCGAGCCCGAAGCCATCGCGCCGGTGGCGGAATGGGGGGTGGTGCTGCTGCTGTTCATGATCGGCTTGGAGCTCTCGCTGGAGCGGCTTTCGATCATGACGCGGCTCGTATTCGGGCTGGGTTTTGCGCAAGTTACGGCCTGCACGATGGCCATTGCGGGCGTGCTGATGCTGGCGGGCTTCGACACCGCGCCGGCGCTGATTCTGGGCGTGGCGCTGGCGCAATCGTCCACCGCCGTGCTGGTCCAGGTGTTGGCCGACGAGAAGAAGCTCTCCAAGCCGGTGGGCCGGGCGAGCTTTGCGGTGCTGCTGTTCCAGGACATCGCGGTGGTGCCCATCCTGTTCGGCGTGGCGGTGCTCGGGGCCACCAAAGAGGGCTCGCTGCTGGGCGCGTTCGGGACGGCGGTGGCGCAGGCGGCGTTGGGGGTGGTCGCGCTGATCGTGGTGGGCCGGGTGGTGTTGCGGCGGCTGTTCCGGAACGTGGCGCGCACCAAGAGCCCCGATCTTTTCCTCGCCGCCTGCGTGCTGGTGATCCTCGTCACCGCGCTGGGCGCGAGCGCGGCGGGATTATCGGCCGCCATGGGCGCGTTGATCGCGGGCATGCTGCTGGCCGAAACCGAGTATCGCCGCCAGGTCGAGGTGCTGATCGAGCCGTTCAAGGGCCTGCTGCTGGGCGTGTTCCTGATCTCGGCGGGCATGACGATCGATCTGGGCGAAGTTGCCAAGCAGCCCCATTGGGTGGCGCTGGCGGCGGTGGGGCTCGTGGCGCTCAAGACCGCGATCACCTTCGCCCTTGGGCTCGCCTTCCGGCTGAAGCGGGAGACCGCGCTTTCCGCCGCCCTCCTGCTGGGACCCGGCGGGGAGTTTGCCTTCGTGATCCTGGGCGCGGCGGGCGCCACCGCTTTGGTGCCCGCCGCGGCGAGCGAGAGCGCCCTGGTGCTGGCGGCGGTGACGATGGCCTCCATCCCGTTCCTGTCGCGCCTGACCGACCGCTTGGCCCGCAACGCCGCCGAAAAAAGCGCCGCATCGGAGATCGATCCCGCGCTTTCCCCGCCTGGCGGCGACGCGGGCGCCCCGCCCGCGGTGATCGCGGGGTTCGGACGGGTGGGCCGGCTGGTGGCCGACATGCTGGAACGCCACGGCGTGCCTTATCTCGCGCTCGACACCGACGTGGACCTCGTGTCGGCCGCGCGCCGCGAGGGCAAGAACGTCTATTACGGGGACGCCTCCAACCCCGCCATGCTGCGCCAGATCGGCATCGCCACGATGCGCGCCGTGATCGCCACCATGGACAGCCCCGCCGCGGTGGAGGCCGTCGTCTCCGCCGCCCGCCAGGAGCGCCAGGACCTGATCATCGTGGCCCGCGCCCGCGACGCCCGCCACGCCGCCCGCCTCTACCGGCTCGGCGCCACCGATGTCGCGCCCGAAACCATCGAAGCGAGCCTGCAGCTCAGCGAGGCGGTGCTCGTCGATCTGGGCGTGCCCATGGGCCCGGTGATCGCCTCCATCCACGACAAACGCGCCGAATTTCGCGAAGAAGTCCGCCGCCTCGCGCCCGACGCGCAAGTCCCCGCCCGCCGCCGCGCCCGCACCCCCGTGCGCGGCGAAACGCGCTAGGCGTCCAGCGCCGGCGATTGACGCGCCCGCCCGCTTGCGGTTATAGGCGGCGTTTGTTTCAGCCGCGCGCAGGCGTGGCGCGCGCTTGCGCCCAGGTTGGCGTTTTCGAGGATTAAGAGGCCATGTTCGCGGTCATCAAAACGGGTGGCAAGCAATACCGTGTCGCCGCCGACGACGTGATCGTCGTCGAGAAGCTCGCCGGCGCGGCCGGGGACGCCGTGCGCTTCGGCGAGGTGCTGATGCTCGCGGACGGGGCCGCCATCACGGTCGGCGCGCCAACCGTGGACGGCGCGGCCGTGACGGGCGAGCTCGTTGAACAGCGCAAGGGCGACAAGGTGAAGGTGTTCAAGAAGCGCCGCCGCTCCACCTATCGCCGCCATCGCGGGCACCGGCAGCTCGAAAGCGTCGTCCGCATCACCGCCATCTCCGCCTAAGGAAGCCCACCATGGCCCACAAAAAAGCAGGCGGCTCCTCCCGCAACGGCCGCGACAGCCCGGGCCAGCGCCTCGGCGTGAAACGTTTCGGCGGCCAGACGGTTTTGGCCGGCAATATCCTCGTGCGTCAGCGCGGGACCAAATTCCATGCGGGCGATCATGTCGGGATCGGCCGGGACCATACGCTGTTCGCCCTCTCCACGGGCCGCGTCTGTTTCAAGACCAAGCGCGCCGGGCGCACCTACATCTCGATCGTACCGGCGATCGCAGCGGAATAGCGGCCCTGCCAGCGGGCCGCCCTCTCGCAGAGAGGCGTTCGGCCCGCAAAGCGCCCAGGCGCGAGGAAGGCGGGCCAAGCGCCGAACTTTCCTCTTCCTCGCGCGTCGGGAGCGACGCCATGGCGTCCACACTCGTCACCGACCGTCTGATCCTGCGCGCGCCCGCGCCGGGGGACGTCGCCCAGCTTGCGTGGCACGCCAACGACCCGGCGGTCGCGCGGATGGTGTCCATGCTGCCCCACCCGCAACCCGCGATCGCGCTGGAGGGGCTGTTGCTGATGTGGGAGGCGCGCGCGGCCCTGGACCGGGAGCGCGTGTACGCGATCGACCTGCCGGGGCGGGGCGCGATCGGCCTGATCGGCCTGCACGCCCAGGATCGCGACTATCAAGGCGCACGGGTGGAGCTTGGCTATTGGCTGGGACGCCCGTTCTGGGGGCGCGGCTTCGCCACCGAGGCGGCGTGCGCGGCCGCCCGCCTCGGGGCCGCGATGGGGCGCGGTCCCGTGATCGCGCGCCACTATATCGACAATCCGGCCTCCGGACGGGTGCTCGCCAAGGCGGGCTTCGTCTATACCGGGGAACGGGCCCCGCTTTTCTGCCTGGCGCGCGGGCGAGCGGTGGAGGCGATGGAAATGCAGCATCAGGCGCGCGCGGAGGCGCCGCCCGCAGGCTGTGTGGCCGCGCGGGCTTGAAGAACGGCCCCCCTAACCGCTCCTAGGACCTGCCATGAAATTCCTGGACCAGTGCAAGATCGAGATCCGCTCCGGCGATGGCGGGGCCGGGGCGGTTTCGTTCCGGCGCGAGAAGTTCATCCCCTTCGGCGGGCCGGACGGGGGCGATGGCGGGCGCGGCGGGGATGTGTGGATCGAGGCCCGCGAGGGGCTGAATACGCTGATCGACTACCGCTACCAGCAGCATTTCAAGGCCGAAACCGGCGGCCACGGCATGGGCAAGGACCGTCACGGCGCCAACGGCGCCGATATCGTGCTGAAAGCGCCGGTGGGCACCCAGGTGCTGGCCGAGGACCGCGAGACCCTGATCGCCGATCTCACCGAGGCCGGCCAGCGCGTGCTGCTGGCGCAAGGGGGCAATGGCGGCTTCGGCAACGCCCATTTCAAAGGCCCGGCCAACCAGGCGCCCCGCCACGCCAATCCGGGCCTGGAAGGCCAGGCGCGCAGCCTCTGGTTGCGCCTCAAACTAATCGCCGACGCCGGCCTGATCGGGCTGCCGAACGCCGGCAAATCGACCTTCCTGCGCGCCGTGAGCGCCGCGGAGCCGAAAGTGGCGGCCTATCCCTTCACCACGCTGCACCCCCATCTGGGCGTGGCGAGCCTGGCCGAGGGGGAGCGCTTCGTCCTGGCCGATATTCCGGGCCTGATCGAGGGCGCGGCGGAGGGCGCGGGCCTGGGCGTGCGGTTTCTGGGCCATGTGGAGCGCTGCGCGGCGCTGCTGCACCTGATCGACGCCACCCTCGAAAGCCCCACCCGCGCCTACCGCGTCGTGCGTCGCGAGCTTGCCGCCTATGGCGCAGGCCTCGCGGAGAAGCCGGAATTCGTGGCCCTCAACAAGATCGACGCGCTCCCCCCGGCCGACGTCAACAGGAAGCGCGCCGCGCTTTCCCGCGCGATCGGCAAGGAGGTGCTGGTCGTGTCGGGCGTCGCCGGCCACGGCGTGACGGGCGCGCTGCGGCTGGTTTTTGCGCAGGTGCGCGCCGCCCGCACGTCCGGCCGGCGCGCGCGCGCTGAGGCGTGGTCCCCGTGAGCCTGGCGGAGGGGGCCGGCGCGTTGGGGACGGCGCGGCGGCTCGTGCTCAAGATCGGCTCGGCGCTGTTGGTGGACGAAGCCAGCGGGCGCCCGGCCTTGGCCTGGCTCGAGACGCTAGCCCAGGACGTGGCCGAAGAGCAGGCCCATGGCCGCCAGGTGCTGATCGTCTCTTCGGGGGCGGTGGCGCTTGGGCGCGGCGTGCTGGGACCGGCGATGGCCGCGGGGGCCAAGCTGCGGCTGGAGGAAAAGCAGGCCGCCGCCGCCGCGGGCCAGGTGCGCCTGATGGCCGCCTACGAGACCGCCTTCGCAAAGCACGGCCTGCGCGTGGCCCAGGCGCTGCTCACCCCCGAGGACACCGAGCGCCGCCGCCGCTGGCTGAACGCGCGCGCCACGCTCGAGACGCTGCTCGGCCTCAATGTCTGCCCGGTGGTGAACGAGAACGATACGGTGGCCACCGAGGAGCTGCGCTACGGGGACAATGACCGCTTGGCCGCGCGGGTGGCGCAGATGATCGGCGCGGATGCGCTGATACTGCTGTCCGACGTCGACGGGCTCTACACCGCCGATCCCCGCCGCGATCCCGCAGCGACCCATGTGCCCCGCGTGCGCGCGATGAGCCCGGCGATCGAGGCGATGGCAGGAGGCGCCAATCTCGCCGCCGGAACCGGCACCGGGGGCATGCGCACGAAGATCGAGGCGGCCAAGATCGCGCTCTCGGCGGGCTGCGCCACCGCCATCATGCAGGGCGCGGGACCCCACCCGCTGCGGCGCCTGCGCGAGGGGGCGCGCGCCACCTGGTTCGAGCCTGCCGCCTCCCCGGAAGCGGCCCGGCGCGCCTGGCTCGCGGGCACGCTGACGCCGGCGGGGAGCTATGTGGTCGATAGCGGCGCGGCGGCCGCCTTGGCGCGGGGCGCGAGCCTATTGCCGGCGGGCGTGACGGGCGTGGAGGGACGGTTCGATCGCGGCGACGCGGTGCGCGTGTGCGGCCCGGGGGGAGCGGTGCTGGCGCACGGCGTCTCCGCCTACAGCGCCGCGGACGCCGCCAAGATCATCGGCCGGCGCAGCGAGGACACCGAAACCCTGCTGGGCTATCGCGGCCGCCCCGCCCTGATCCACCGCGACGACCTGGTCCTTCTGGCCGGCGGTGGCGCCGCGCGGGGGGATGGGATAGAGCAATAATGATGCGCCAAGAGCTTAAAGACCCGCTGGAGGCGGAAATGCGCGCCCTCGGCGCCCGCGCCCGGGGCGCCGCCGCGGCGGTGCGCGACGCCACCCCCGCCACGCGCACGCGCGCGTTGGAGGCCATGGCCGCACGCCTGGCGGCGAGCACGCCGGCCATTCTCGCCGCCAATCGCGAGGACGTCGCCGCCGCCCGCCGGGACGGGCTGGCCGAAAGCCTGATCGACCGCTTGGCCCTCGATGAAAAGCGCCTGGCCGGGATTGTCCGCGCGGTGGAGGAGACCGCCGCTTTTCCCGATCCGGTAGGGGCCGTGATGGCCGAATGGGAACGGCCTAACGGGCTCGCCATGAGCCGCGTGCGCACGCCGCTGGGCGTGATCGGGGTGATTTTCGAGAGCCGCCCGAACGTGGCCGCCGAGGCGGGGGCCTTGTGCCTGCGGGCCGGCAATTCGGTGGTGCTGCGCGGGGGCTCGGACTCGCACCGCTCCTGCGCCGCGATCGGGCTTGCGCTGCGCGGGGGGCTTCAAGACGCGGGCCTGCCGGCGGACGCGATCCAGATCGTGCCGACCACGGATCGCGCGGCGGTGGGGATGATGCTTGCGGGCCTTGACGGCTGTCTCGACGTAATCGTGCCGCGCGGGGGCAAAAGCCTGGTCACCCGGGTGCAGGCCGAGGCGCGGGTGCCGGTGTTCGCGCACCTGGAGGGCCTCTGCCACACCTATGTCCATGCCGACGCCGACCCCGAGAAGGCGCTGGCGATCGTCGTGAACGCCAAGATGCGGCGCGTTTCGGTATGCGGGGCGACCGAGACCCTGCTGATCGACCGCGCGGTCGCGCCCCGCCTCCTGCCCCCGATCGCCGCGGCCCTGACAGAGCGCGGCTGCGCGCTGCGCGGAGACGAAGAGGCGCGCGCGCTTACCCCGATGGCGGCCGCGACCGAGGAAGACTGGCGCACCGAATACCTGGCGCCAATCCTGTCGGTGCGGGTGGTGGGCGGCCTGCAAGAGGCGATGGCCCATATCGCGACCTACGGATCGAGCCACACCGAGGCGATCGTCACCGAAAACAAGGAAGCGGCGGAGCTTTTCCTCGCCGAAGTCGACAGCGCGATCGTGGTGCATAACGCCTCCACCCAATTCGCCGATGGCGGCGAGTTCGGCTTCGGCGGCGAGATCGGCATCGCCACCGGGCGCATGCACGCGCGCGGCCCCGTGGGGGCGGAGCAATTGACGACGTTCAAATACAAGGTCCGCGGGACCGGCCAGATCCGGCCTTAACCCGTCCCGCCCTGCCCTATTCCTCTTGGCCCAGGCCCAGCGCGTCGGCGAGCGCGACCTGGGCGCGGGCGGCTTCGCCCTGGGCGCCGGCGAGCGCGCTTTCGGCCTCATAGACCGCGGTTTGCCCGGACAGGACGTCGATAAAATCCGCGAGCCCCGACGTGTAGCGCGCGAGCGCGATTTCGGCCTGGTCGCGGGCCGAGTTGAGCGCCGCCGTCTGCGCCTCCACCGTCTCGGCGGCGCGGGCGATGCGGAAGCGCTGGGTCTCGACCTCGGAGAGCGCCTCGGTGACGGCCTGGCGGTAGAGGGCGGCTTCGGCCTCCGCCGCGGCCCCGGCCGCCTTGGCGAGCGCGCGCAGGCGGCCGAAATTGAACAGCGGCGCGGTGATGGAAACGCCCCCGCTCGCGGTTTGCCCGGACTGGGTGTTCAC
Organism: Alphaproteobacteria bacterium; assembly: GCA_031398975.1. Classification (GTDB taxonomy): domain Bacteria; phylum Pseudomonadota; class Alphaproteobacteria; order Caulobacterales; family Aquidulcibacteraceae; genus JAKFWI01. Next base: position 104,223 of record JANNOI010000019.1, read on the forward strand.
CGCCCCGGAGGTGGCGTCGATCGTGGTGTAAAGCGCCTGGAGCGAAATCTGGGGCCATAAATCGGCGCGCGCGGCGCGCGCGTCTAAGCCGGCAGCCTCGAGCCGCGCGGCGGCGGCGGAAAGGTCCGGCCGGCGCGCCAGGATCGTCGCGGGCTGGGCGAGATATTGGGCGGCGTCGAGCGTGGGCACGGGCGCGGGCGCGGCGAGCGGCTCGCGCAGCGCGCCGGGCGGGAGGCCCAGCAGCGCTTCGAGCCCGAACCGCGCCTCCGCCTCCGCGCGGGAGAAATCGGGCGGATTGGCGCGCGCGGCGTCGCGGGCCGAGCGCGCCTGAGCCTCGTCGAGCCCGCTTTCCAGCCCTGCCTGAACGCGCGAGAACGCCAGCGAATAGGTGTTTTCCGCCGCCGCGCGGGCCTTCTCCGCCGCGATCCGCTGCGCCTGGGCGGTCCGCATCGTGATGTAGAGGTCCCCGGCGGTGCGCCGGGCCTCCAGCCGCGCCGACGCCAGCAGCGCGCGCCGCTCCGCTGCGCTCGCCCGCGCGCTCGCCGCGCGCGCCCGCTCGCCGCCGGCGAGGTCGAGCGGCAGCGTGGCCGACAACGAGCCGGTGGTGCTCGCATACCCGATGGCGTCCCGCGGCGCAGCCGTGCTCTGTTCGCCCGAAGCCTCGAGCGAAGGCAGGAGCGCGCTGCGGGCGGCCCGTGCGCGCGCCTCCGCCTCGCGCAGCCGCGCCCGCGCGGCCTCGACGTCCTCGACCTCGGCGGCCCGGGCCAGCAGGTCCTGGAGTGCGGCGTCGCTCGCGCCCGCCCGCCACCAGGCGTCCACCGGCGCGGCTTGCGCCGTTTCCTCCCCATCCAACCACGTCTGCGGCGGGGCGGGCGGGGCGCGCAGATCGGGCGCGGAGGCGCACGCGGCCAGCAGCGCCGGCGCGAGCCATCCGCCCGCGCGCGCTCCCCCGCGGGCGGCGCGACGCAAGCCGGCGGCGACCGCGCGGCCCATCACCGCTCCGCCCCGCGCGCGTCCGCCACCTGCACCACTGGGCGGGCGGCGATGAACACGTCCATCTGCTGTCCGACAAAGGCGGGAAGCGCGCGGGGGTCGAAGGCGTAGAGCGCCTCCACGACGCGGGTATCCACCCGCTCGGCGCCGCTGTTCAGGTTTTGCTTCGGCTGGGCCTGGGGCTCGAACCGCACGAATTTGAGCGGGACCTTCCGGCGCGCGTCGCCGCGCAGCGCGCCTTCCGCCTGCGCCCCGGCATCCACCCGGGCGACGTCCTCCTCATCGATCTGCACCCGCACATGCAGCGTGCGCGTCTCGCCCAGCGCGACCAGGGGGTCCTCGGCCAGGCCCGCCTGGGCGAATTCCCCGGGCCGCACGTTCAGCCGCAACACCTCGCCTGCGATCGGCGCACGGACCGTGAGGCGCGCCAGATCGGTCTCCAATTGGGCGGTCTCGGCGCGGGCGCGCTGGACGGAGACCGCCGCACGCTCGGCATTGAAACGGGCGCGGTCCTTTTCGTCGGCGCTGACGGCGCGGGGATCGGCCACGGCGGTGAACAGGCGCTGGCGCGCTTGCGCATCGCGCGCCTCGATCTCGGCCACTTTCAGCGCCGCGCGCGAGGCGCGGATCTCGGCCTCGACGGCGCGGGTGTCGAGGCGGAACAGCGGCGCGTTGCGCGCCACGTACTGGCCCGGGCGCACGAGCACCTCCCGCACCACGCCCGACACCTCGGTGGCCACCGCGATCACTTCGCTGGAGGGCTCCACGAGGCCAAGCGCGGCCACCGCCGTAGCCATTGAGGCGCTGGGGCTGGGCGGGGCGGCGGCGGGGTCGGCGGCGTCCGTTTCCGGGCGCTGGATGGTGACCAAGGCGTAGCCGATCGCCACGATCGCTGTCACCGGCAGGGCCGCACGCGCGAGCAGGCGACGCGTCAGTTTCATGGGATCCTCTCTTGGTCGGAGGGCGCGCCTTCGCCGACGATGCGCCCGTCTTCCATCCGTACGATGCGGTCGGCGAAGCGATAGATGCGGTCGTCATGGGTCACCACGAGGACCGCCCTTTTGGGATTTTTCCCTGCTTTTTCAAGCAGCTCCATCGCAGCGCTACCGGCGGCGGCGTCGAGCGCGGCGGTGGGTTCGTCGCAGACGATCAGGGCCGGTTCGTGCACCAACGCGCGCGCGATCGCCACGCGCTGCTGCTGGCCCCCGGAAAGCTGGCGCGGATATTTCATCAGATGGTCCTTCAGCCCGAGCTGCTCCAGCACGGCGGCGGCCTTTTCGGTGGCCTCGTCCATCGACGCGCCGTCCGCGATGAGGGGGATGGCGGCGTTCTCACAGGCGCTGAGCGTGGCGATCAGATTGTAGGACTGGAAGATGAAGCCGATGTTTCGCCGGCGGAACTTGACGAGATCGGCGTCGCTCATCTCCCCCAGGCGTTCGCCCATCACCTCGACGACGCCCCCGGTGGGGGACAAGGTGCCGGACAGGATCGACAGCACCGTGGTTTTGCCGCAGCCCGAGGGTCCGACCAGAAAGGTCAGCCGGCCGTATTCGAGATCGAGGTCGATGTCGTGCAGCACCCGTATGCGGGCGTCCCCGCTGGGGAATTCCATGACGATCTGGCGCGCCCGGGCGGCGATGGTGGGGGCCTCGCCCATGATCAGCCCCGGAACACGATGGCGGGATCCATCTTCAGCACCCGCCGCACGCTGACGAACGCCGAAACCGTGACGATCGAGAACACGATGAGCGCCGTCCCGGCCACCACCTGCCAGAGCAGGTAAAGCCCCGAGAGGCTCGGCACCGAACGGCCCAGGACCAGCAGCAGCGCCGTAGCCCCGATGCCGAGGCCATACCCCACCAATCCCACGAGCCATGCCTGGCTCATCACCATGGTGAGGATCTGGTTGTTGGTGACGCCGATCGCCTTCAGGGCCCCGAAATTCTTCAAATTCTCGGCGATGAACATGGCCAGCGTCAGCGCAGTGATCACGATCGCCACCACCACGCCCAGGGAAATGGAGAGCCCGAACGAAAGGGGGATGCCGGTGTTCTCGATGATGTAATCCACCCCGGCGCGCGCGAATTGCTCCCGCGTCAGGGCCCGCAGGCCGGTTTGCGCCTCGATCCGGTCCGCCAGCGCCTCTGCGGACACCCCCGGGCGCGGGCTGACGAGCACGAAAGAGAGCTTGTTGCGTTCGGGCGGCGTGATCGAGATCGCGTCGGTATATTTCATGTAGGCGATCGGCAGGCCGCTGAAGGTGGCGAGCGCGCGCGTCTTGCCGGCGATGAACACGCGATTGTCGTTGATCTCAGCGACCTGGCCCAGCGGGTCGCGCCCGTCGGGGTAGAGGAGGCTCTGGGTGTTTTCGTCGATCACGACGGCGTTGCGGCCCCGGATGGCGGCCGCGGCCTCGGCGCGATTGACCGGGGGCAGGCCGATGAGGCTTTGATTGTCGACGCCGACCAGGGTGATGGAGGCGAACGCGCCGTCGGCGGATTTGAGCGTCGTCGTTCCCCGGAAATAAGGCACCGCCCATTGCACCCCGTCGATGGAGCGGATCCGGTAGAGCGCCTGGTCCGGGATGGGCTGGCCCGTATCGGCTTGGGGCACGCGCGGGTCCATCACCCAGACCGCGGCCTCGCGCACGTCCAGCACCGGATTGGCCCCCCAGGTGAGCAGGCCCAGGAATACCGAAGTCTGCTGGCTCATCAGCAGCGTTGAGAAGCCGATGCCGAAAATCAGGCCAAAATACTTGACCCGGTCCCCCATCAGCATTTTCAGCGCGACGCCGATCATCGCCCGCCCTCCCCTCGTCACCCGCGCGCGCGGCCCTCAAACCGGGCGCCCGGGAACGAACCGAACCCGCTCCGACAAGGCCTCGACAAGCCTGTACTAACCGGTGCAGTACAGTATAATCCGCGAAAGTAAACAGGTCTCTATGCCGCAGAAAAAGCACGACACGCCGCCAAAGACGCCCACTTCGCCCAAGCGCGCCCGGATCCTGGACGCCGCGACCCGTCTATTCCTGGCGGAGCCTTATGATCGGGTGAGCATGGATGCGGTGGCGGTGGCGGCGAACGTCTCGAAGGTCACGATCTACGCCCACTTCGCGGACAAGGAGCGGCTTTTCCTGGCCGCCATCGGGGAGCGGTGCCTCGCCCTGTTTGACGTGGCGGCGGTGGCGGCGCAGGCCGAGGGGGGGCTGCGGGACGCGCTGGTGCGCCTGGGAACCAGTTTCGTGGCCATCATCACCAGCCCGGACGTGCGGGCGCTGCATGCGGTGATGATGGCGGAGGGGGGCAGGCGGCCGGAATTGCGAACGCTGTTCTACGACCTCGTGGTGCGCCGCTCGATCGGGACCCTCGCCGACATTCTGGATCAGCACGCCAAGGCCGGGCGCATCGTGTGCCCTGACGCCTGGACCGGGGCGGTGCAATATGTCGCGATGGTGCAAGGCCAATTTTTCTATCGCGCTCAATTGGGGCTGGAGGACGAGCCGGGGCCCGAACTCGGCGCCTACGCCGCCCAGTGCGCGGACCTGTTCCTGCGGGCCGTGGCCCCCGGCGGGACGGACGCTTGAACCCCGTGCCCGCGCCGCGGCCCCCGCACCCCGAGCCGCTGCAGGCCTTTTCCGCACGGCGTCGCGAGCTCGCCTATCCCGGCATGCGCATCGGCCTGATGGGGGGCACGTTCAACCCCGCCCATGAGGGCCACGCTCACCTCGCCGAGGAGGCGCTGAAGCGCCTGCGCCTGGACCGGGTGTGGTGGCTGGTGACCCCGCAAAACCCGCTAAAGCCCAAAACCCGGCCGCTCGAGGCGCGCATGGCCAGCGCGGCGGCGATGACGCGCGGCGCGCGCATGGTGGTGAGCGACCTCGAGACCCGCTGGGGGCTGCGCTACACCGCCGATACGCTCTTGGCGGTGAAGGCGCGGTTTGCGGGGGT